>NZ_JBFREW010000004.1:0-430000 GCF_052114505.1 Labrys sp. KB_33_2
CTGAAGGAATTCGGCCTGCCCATATCGAAGGGCGTGCCTGCGCTGACGGTTGAGGAAGCGGTGAAAGGGGCCAAGGAGCTTCCGGGTCCGCTTTATGTGGTGAAGTCGCAGATCCATGCGGGCGGGCGCGGCAAGGGCAAGTTCAAGGAACTGCCTGCCGATGCCAAGGGCGGTGTGCGCCTGGCCAAGTCGATCGAGGATGTGCGTGCCAGTGCGCAGGAGATGCTGGGCAACACGCTGGTGACGGTGCAGACCGGCCCGGCCGGCAAGCAGGTCAACCGGCTCTATATCGAGGACGGCTCGGACATCGAGAAGGAGTTCTACCTCTCGGTGCTGGTCGACCGCGAGACCAGCCGCGTTGCCTTCGTGGTCTCCACCGAGGGCGGCATGGACATCGAGAAGGTGGCCCATGAGACGCCGGAGAAGATCGTGACCTTCTCGGTCGATCCGGCCACCGGGGTGATGAACCATCACGGCCTGGCGGTCGCCAAGGCGCTCGGGCTTTCCGGGGACCTGGCCAAGCAGGCGGTCAGCCTGACCACCAAGCTCTACACCGCCTTCGTGGCCAAGGACATGGCGCTGCTGGAGATCAATCCCCTGATCGTCACCAAGGACGGCCAGCTCAAATGCCTGGACGCCAAGATGGGCTTTGATGCCAACGCCCTCTACCGCCATCCCGACATCGTGGCGCTGCGCGACGAGTCGGAAGAGGATCCCAAGGAGATCGAGGCCTCGCGCTACGATCTCAGTTACATCGCCCTCGACGGCTCGATCGGCTGCATGGTGAACGGGGCTGGCTTGGCCATGGCCACGCTCGACATCATCAAGCTCTATGGCGAGGAGCCGGCCAACTTCCTGGATGTCGGCGGCGGTGCCACCAAGGAGAAGGTGACGGCGGCCTTCAAGATCATCACGGCCGATCCGAAAGTGAAGGGCATCCTGGTCAACATCTTCGGCGGCATCATGAAATGCGACGTGATCGCCGAGGGCGTGATCGCCGCGGTGCAGGAAGTCGGCCTGAAGATCCCGCTGGTGGTGCGGCTCGAAGGCACCAATGTCGAACTCGGCAAGCAGATCATCCGTGAATCCGGCCTCAATGTGATTGCTGCCGACGACCTCGACGATGCCGCCCAGAAGATTGTCAAAGCCGTGCGGGAAGCCAAGTAATGTCGATCCTGATCAACAAGCAAACCCGAGTGATCTGCCAGGGCTTCACTGGCAAGAACGGCACCTTCCATTCCGAGCAGGCGCTCAAATATGGCACGCAGCTGGTGGGGGGCACCTCGCCRGGCAAGGGCGGCTCGCAGCATCTGGGCCTGCCGGTGTTCGACACCGTGGCCGAGGCGCGCCATGTCACGCAGGCCGATGCCAGCGTGATCTATGTGCCGCCGCCGGGGGCGGCCGATGCGATCTGCGAGGCCATCGATGCCGAGATCCCGCTGATCGTGTGCATCACCGAGGGCATTCCGGTCGCCGACATGATCAAGGTGAAGCGGTCGCTGTCGGGTTCGAAGTCGCGCCTGATCGGGCCGAACTGCCCGGGKGTGATGACGGCGGACGAGTGCAAGATCGGCATCATGCCGGGCAACATCTTCAAGAAGGGCTCGGTGGGCATCGTGTCGCGCTCGGGCACGCTGACCTATGAGGCGGTGTTCCARACCTCCAATGAGGGGTTGGGGCAGACCACGGCGGTGGGCATTGGCGGCGACCCGGTGAAGGGCACCGAGTTCATCGACATGCTGGAGATGTTCCTGGGCGATCCCGACACCCATTCGATCGTGATGATCGGGGAGATCGGCGGCTCGGCCGAGGAGGATGCGGCGCAGTTCCTGATCGACGAGGCCAAGCGCGGGCGCAAGAAGCCCACCGTCGGCTTCGTGGCCGGCCGCACCGCACCGCCCGGACGGCGCATGGGCCATGCCGGCGCCATCATCTCCGGCGGCAAGGGCGATGCCGGCTCCAAGATCGCCGCGCTCGAAGCCGCTGGCGTCAGGGTATCCCCATCCCCCGCTCGCCTCGGTACCACGCTCACCGAATTGCTGAAGGCGTCATCGGCTCGAGGGCGACTTATAGGCCGTTTTAGGTATACCTAATGCAAGACCGGATCGCGTATATGCGCTATGAAGAGCATGGCACTATCCGGTCGATATAGGCGTTTTGAGAGAGGAAGAGTTCGTGGCCCCCAAGATTCAAGCGCGTTGGCCAATCGCCGACGAATCCACCCCCGAACTGGTGCTGGAACGTTTCTCTCCGGAACAGACCTACAAGACCAAAGTCTATGCCGCGCTCAAGCATGCTATCGCCCATATGGACATCTACTCTTCGCCCGACCCCACCTGGATCGACGAGCGCCAGCTCTCAGAACGCCTTGGTGTCAGCCGGACGCCGGTGCGCGAGGCTATCGCAATGCTCGAGCAGCAGGGCTTCGTCAAATCCCTGCCCCGGCGGGGCATCATCGTGCTGAAAAAAACCAAGCGCGAGGTGATCGAGATGATCCAGGCTTGGGCAGCGCTTGAAAGCATGGCGGTGCGCCTGATCTGCCAGCGCGCCAGCGACCGGGAAATCGCGCGGCTGCGCACGATCTTCCACGAGTTCAACGAGGCTCATAAGCCGGCTGACTATCCACACGAATACTCGACCGCCAATATCCGCTTCCATCAGACCATCATCGAGCTCTCCGGCTCGCAGATCCTGGCCGAGATGACCGAGAACCTCGTACTGCATGTGCGTGGCATCCGGCAGATCACCATCGGCCGCGACGATCGCGCCAGCAAATCGATCGTCGATCACCTCAACATCATCGAGGCCCTCGAAAAGCGCGATATCGCCAAGGCCGAGGCCTATGCCCGCGACCACACGCTGGGCCTGGCCGATTATGTCGCCAAGCATAGCGAAGGCATCTTCGACTGACGTCCCGGCCAAAGCGCCCTGCGACCGTAAGGTAGCGAGCGAGAACCGCAAAGACGCGTCGAAACAGGGAGTGAGAACAAAGGGGCTTTTTTTTTAAAAACGCACTTTGCTCTGGGAAAGGCCGATCAAAAGCAGCTTTTTTTGCGATCGGTCCCCTCCCCTCAAATGATCGGAATCGACCATGCCCGACCTGCCCACCACCATGACCGCCATCGCCATCAGCCGGCCGGGCGGCCCCGAAGTGCTGGTGCCCGAGGAGCGCCCGGTGCCGCAGCCCGGTGAGAGCGAGATCCTCATCCGCGTCGCCGCCGCTGGCGTCAATCGCCCGGACGTGCTGCAGCGCGCCGGTGCCTATCCGCCGCCCAAGGGCGCCTCCGATCTGCCCGGTCTCGAGGTTGCGGGCGAGGTCGTCGCCGTCGGACCGAAGGCCGCTCGCTGGAAGATCGGCGACAAGGTGGCCGCCCTCACGCCCGGCGGCGGCTATGCGCCCTATGCCGTGACGGATGCCGGCCATGCCCTGCCGGTTCCTGCCGGCCTCGACATGATCCAGGCGGCGGCCATCCCCGAAACCTTCTTCACCGTCTGGCACAATGTGTTCCAGCGCGGCCGCCTGCAGAGCGGCGAAACCCTCCTCGTTCACGGCGGCTCCTCCGGCATCGGCACCACGGCCATCATGCTGGCCAAGGCCTTCGGCGCCACCGTCATCGTCACTGCCGGCTCTCCCGAGAAATGCGAGACCTGCCGCAAGCTCGGCGCGGATGTTGCCATCGACTACAAGGCCGAGGACTGGAGCGCGGCCGTCAAACAGGCGACGGGCGGGCGCGGCCCCGATGTCATTCTCGACATGGTGGGAGGCAGCTACATCGCCAAGAATTACGAGGTGGCGGCGATGGAAGGGCGCATCGTCAACATCGCCTTCCTGCAGGGTTCGAAAGTCGAGGTCGATTTCGTACGGCTGATGACCAAGCGCCTGAGCCATATGGGCTCCACCTTGAGGGCCCAGTCGGTGGCAGCCAAAGCGGCCATCGCAGCCGCGGTGGAAGAGCATGCCTGGCCCCTGCTGGCGCAAGGGCGTTGCCGCCCGCTGATCCATGCCGTCTTCCCCCTGTCGGAAGCGGCCAAGGCCCATGCGTTGATGGAGAGCAGCAGCCATAGCGGCAAGATCGTGCTCACCGTGTGAGCCCGGCGGTTCATCGCACCGCCAAAGCATTTTGCGATTTCATGAAATCACCTGGAATCGCAAAAAGGCCCCAGCCAATCCGTCGGATTGGCTGGGAAACAAAGAGTTGGAGTAAAAGTACGGTGCAGAGAAATCGCACTTTGCTCTCGTAAATTCAGCCCGATCGTATCCGCTCTTTTCCGCAGGTCCGAAGTCCTCATGCTGCGGCAAGACTATGAGGCCGGGGCCTCATCCCGTCTTTCGATCATCTCTTCGGTAAAACGCAAAAAAGCCGGCACGGTCCCTCGCGGGACCGTTCCAGCCATCAACTCGAGATAAGGCGAGCCCCTCAGCCAGCCTTGGCGGTCTTGGCCGGCGGCGTGCTGCGCCCCCAACGCAGCGACCCAAGGCCAGCGGCCTTGGCGAGGCGGGAGCGTTCAGCAGCATAATTCGGCGCAACCATGGGATAGTCGTCCGCAAGACCCCATTTGCTACGGTATTCCTCCGGCGACATATTGTATTTGCTGCGCAGATGCCGCCTCAACGATTTGAATTTCTGGCCATCTTCCAGGCAGACGATGAAATCCGGCGTAACCGACTTGCGTACTGGTACAGCTGGACGCAACGGGGTGGCTTCTTCGACTACTGGCTGCTCCCGCAGCTTAGACAGGCTGTCGTGAACCATTGATATGAAAGATGGCAATCCGTCCGTCGGAATAGAATTATTGGCGACGTAAGCTGCGACGATATCCACCGTAATATCGATTAAATTATTGTGAGCTTCCTGCATATCCGAAATGATCCCCGAGTTACGTTTGACGAAAGCAGCATTTTGCCACGTTGGGCCAAAAAAGCACATTACATTTCGTTATAGTTAGGAATCTCTGCCTGGATCGGTATCCAAAGACCGCGACATATTGAGGCAGCGGCATAGCTAAACCGGGAATATTTGCTCAAATACCATCTCTCCTCATTCCTCAGACATGCCTTGGTTTACTGAGCATGCAACAACACAGATGATCGCCTTGCTTCCTCTGCTAACTGGCGTCGGCGCATTGGGTTGCGGGATTCGGGTCATCCAACCTCTTTTTCTGAGCAAGTAGCCCTCGGCGCTCCCCCGCCCCCTCCACCAGCCCATCGCCAGGTTCCCTTCGCCCGAGAGCGGTTAGAGATCGTCGAGGGCGGAAAGCGGCTCGGAGCGTTGCACACCGGTTCGAGAGCCAAGCACCAGCACCAGGACCGCCACCAGACCGACAAGGCCGGCGATGACGACGGCCAGGCAGAACCCGTCCGCAAAGGCACGAGCGAGCACGTGCCGGAAGTCGTGTTCAGCCATGATCAAGCCGGTCGGCATCTCATGCCGACGCACGGCAAGACTGGCCAGCGCCAGCGGAGACGTGACACCGGCTCCAGCCAAGGCCTGCGCCATCGTCGCCACCGCGCGGCCAGCCATCATGGTGCCGAGCAGGGCGATACCGACGGTCATGCCCCCTTGGCGCAGAGCGTTCATGGTTGCGGATGCGGCGCCGGACCGCGCGCGCGGAGCAGCGGCCATGATGGCTGCGCTGGTTGCCGGCACCGCCAGCCCCATGCCGATGCCAAGCAGGGCAAAAAGCGGCGCGATGGTGAAATAGGGCGTGTCCGGCTTGAACCGTGCCATCATCAGCATGGCGCCACCGAGCAGCACATAACCGAGCAGCATCAGGCGCTGCAGGCCGTAGCGTGCAGAGAGCCGGCCGAACAGCACCGCCGTCAGCGCCATGGCCGCAAAGACCGGAGCCATGCGCCAACCGGCTTGCGTGGCCGGCCATCCCTGCGCTTGCTGCAGGAAGAGCGAGAAGAAGAACAGGCTGCTATAGCCGGACAATCCGAGGGCGAAGGAGGCGAAATTGAGGGAGGCAAAAGGGATGCTGCGGAAAAGATCGACGGGCAGCACCGGACGGCTCGCTTTGCTCTCGACCACGACGAAGGCAAGGAGTGCCAGCGCCGCGGCGGCCAAGGCGCCGAGCGTCACCGGCGCGGTCCAGCCCGCTTGCCCCGCGACAATCAGTGCATAGGTCAACGTACCCAGGAACAGGATGCTCAGGAGTTGGCCGGGCGGATCGAGCGCAGCATGATCGGGATCGGCACTTTCGCTGATGCCGATCATGCCGAGACCGAAGGCGAGCGCGCCGAGCGGTAAGTTAACCAGAAAGATGCTGGGCCAGCCGACATTGTCGACCAGCAGCCCGCCGAGCATCGGGCCAAGGATCAGCGAAACAGCGCTGAAGGATGACCAGCCGCCGATGATATGGGCCCGCTCGCCGGGATCGGGAAAGGCCTGTGTTAGGATCGACAGGGCGCCCGGAATGACCAGGGCACCGGCGACGCCCTGAACGGCACTGCCGGCGATCAGCACCATGAGGGAGGGCGCCATCGCGCAGATCGCCGATCCCAGGGTGAACAAGACAATACCGATGAGCCAGGCGCGCTTGCGTCCATAGCGATCTCCGAGGGGACCGGCAGAGAGCATGAAGGCCGAAAGGCAGAGAGCATAGGAGCCGACGACCCATTGCAGGTCGGAAAGCTCGGCGCCCAGGCCCTTCTGGATGGCGGGGAGCGCCACCGTAACGATGCTGATCGCCAAAGTGGCCATGAAGGTGCCGAGATAAACAGCCGCGACGGCGGCCTTTCTGCGCAAGGAGGACATGATCGTTACCTGGCAAGGAGGATTTTTCGGCATCGATACATATCGACCGACGGTCAGTCAATCTGACTAAGCTATTCCAAAATCATTCTAAATATGGCAGAGAGCCATTCCATTCAGGACCTGGGCGAAAGAGGAGAGGCATGGCCGGAAAGATCGAGGGCCCGGGTGCGCCCATGCGGGGCGAGCGGCCGCGCCAGCGGCGCATCCAGCCGGCCGAGGTGCGGGTAGACGATCTGATGTCTGCGGCGGCGGAACTCTTTATCGCCCGCGGCATCGAGGCCACCACGGTCGACCACATCGTGGCACGCGCAGGCGTGGCCAAGGGCACGTTCTACCATTATTTCAAAACGAAGACCGATGTCATCCACGCCCTCCGCGAGCGCTTCTCGCAGGATTTCCTGTCCCGGGTCGCTGCGGCCGTCGATGCCTGCCCCCGTAACGACTATGTCGCCCGGCTTTCGGCCTGGATCGGCGGCGCCGTTGCGGCCTATCTCGCCAATTTCCAGCTGCACGACGTGGTCTTCCACGATTTCCCCCACAGCCAGCGGCAATCGCGCGAGAAGGACGCCGTGATTGCCCAGCTCGTCGCCCTGCTGGACGAGGGGCGCGCCGCCGGTGTCTGGACCGTTCCGCACAGCCGCGCGGTGGCGCTCGTCCTGTTCGACGGCATGCACGGGGTCGTCGACGACGCCATCGCCGCGGGCGAACACGAACCGCAACCTCTATGCCGCCTGCTGTCCAGCTTGTTTTCGCGCATGCTCGCGGCCTGAGCCGTCAAATCGCAAAACGCTTTAGCGCAGCGATTGGGTGAGCGATACCGAGCGGCCCGGTCCCGACATCGGCCTTTTCTTCAAGATGGCGGATTCGACGATCACGGTCAGCAGGATCGCGATTGCCAGAACGGCGACGATGCAGATGGAGAAATGGAACTGTCGACCGGCATCGCCCCGCGAGACGCGGCGGAGGCGATGGTTTTCCTCGGTGAAGTCCAACAGCGTTTCGTCGCGAGGCATGGCAGCACTCCCTCTGTCACGACAGGCTTCCGATACCTCTCAATGACAGCGGACCGGTGCTCCACTCTGTGCGAAATGGCACAGCAGTCTTTTGAAATCCTAGCTCTCCGCTGCAAGAAATGACGGTACATTTTGGTTCAAAAAAATGACGTTCCATCGTAAGATGTAAAAAATCCAGGCGTTACACGGGAAGCAATTCTGTAAGAATGCCTTCCATTTTGATGAAAGGAAGCGCTGGTTACCCCTTACGCTACGACATTATCCGGTCCCCGCGGCTGATCTCCATGCCGCTCGGATCGAAACGACATCGCATCGAAGGAGCCTCGTTCGGCAGGCGGTGGGGCTGTTGCCCAGCCGAGAGCCCTGCATCCTGAGCTTGAGACAGGAACATTTGAGCGCCTGGATGCATTCCCCTTACAGAGAGGTAGTGCAATCATGATCCTAGACGACAAGAACACCCTCGTGCTGGTCGGAGACGGCAGGAAGGCGCTCTTTCTGCGCCAGGTCGGACGTGGCAACAAGGCCAGTCTCACCGTCGACCAGGTCCTGCAGGAAGACAATCCCGCCACACGCGAACAGGGCACCGATCAGCCGGGGCGTACCGGCACCGGCACCAATGGTCGCACCAGCGCCATCAAGGAGACCGACTGGCATCGACTGGGCGAGGAACGTTTTGCGGTCGGGCTCGCCGAAATCCTGTATCGACGCGCCCATGCCGGCCAGTTCGACAGGCTGATCGTGGTCGCCCCACCTAAGGTGCTCGGCGACCTGCGCCAAGCCTTCCACCAGGAAGTGGTGGAGCGCATCAGCCGCGAAATTCCCAAGCAGCTGACCTCGCATCCGATCGAGGATATCGCAAAGATGCTGCGGGACTAGCCACGCCGCCATCCGATGCCATCGAACTTGGCCTGAGTCCGGAACACCAAGCCGGCAAGGGAGAGGCAGCAGCCTCCCCGCCCGCTTCCTCATCCCTCCGCAGCGATGCCGCGGCTGCTCGGCCTATCCAACCGCGCCTGCGGCTTCGTCGATCAGCTGACTGACCTCCACCGGCCTGGAGGCGAGCGAAGCATGGCTGGCCTCGAGCGTAATGACCTTGCGCGGGTTCATGCGCGCGGACATGCGCTTCTGGTTGTCGGGTGCGATCATGCGGTCATGGCTGGAGATGTGATACCAGACCGGCTTCGCCTTCCAGGCAGGTGTGGTGACATTGTCGCCGAAGGTGGAGGTCAATGGCGCTTTCTGTGTGACGGCCATGATCCTGGCTTCCTCCGCGCTCAGATCCTGGCAGAAACTCTCGCCGAACTTGTCGTATTTAATCCAGAGATAGCCATCGCTGTCCGGCGCGATATTGCGGAACGCCTCGGGCGGGCTCTGCTGGCTGATCGCTCCGGGGTTCTCGCCGGCATCCGGCGCGAAGGCGGCGACATAGACCAGGCCCGCCACATTCGGCAGGCCTCCGGCCTCGGTGATCACCGCGCCCCCATAGGAATGGCCGACCAGCACCACCTTGCCTTCCTGTTGCTTGACCATCTTGCGGGTACGCTCGGCATCATCGGCCAGGCCGGTGAGCGGCAGTTCCACAGCGCGGACCTTGTCATATCCCAGGCGCGTGAGTTCCGTGATCACCTTGGCCCAATGGGCCGCGCCGCCCCAGAAGCCATGGACGAGCACAATCGTCGTATCCTTAGCCATCATATGCCTCACCTGTGCTGAGTGCCCTTGCGCGCGCCATTCTATCGCGCTTTTGGGTCGGCCACGCATGAAATGACGCCAAGGAAGAACGCAGTTTCGTAACGGGCATCGCCGGAACGCGCCCTCGAAGGACCTGGACAGCCGTATCGCGCGGGTTCATCCGCTGTGGCCCCACCAGGACCTCATACGCCGGTTATCGATTTTCAGGTCGCCCCATGGGCACCCTTTAGGGGGCCGGACCGCACAACTCGGAGAGTGCCTGGCTCAGGGTCACATTGACCGGGCGCAACCTGGCCTGGGGATGGCGGCCAATATATCGCTCAAGCAGTTCGACCACCGCCTTGTCGGTCACGCCGGCGAGGCATTGCCTGCGGTGGCGTGTAAGGCTGCAGCCCTCACCGAGGCAGGTCGAGAGCTGTTCCATCACAACGGCCAGGGCGAAGCCGCGCTTGTAGTCGTCGGGCCAGGCGAGCCAGGCATCATAGCCCTGGGCCTGCACCGGCCCGCTGCACGGCAAGAACGCCGCTCCAATGAGCAGTCCGCCTATCGCAAGCCAGTTGCCGCCCTTCATCGCGCGCTCCCGACGTTCCGGATGGCAGTCTTGCATCTTTTGCCGAAAGCCGGCAGGTTTTTCAGATTGGGAAAAGACGCCAGAACAACCGGTTGCGGACGAGGTTCGCTTCACGGGCATCACGTCTTGTGGCGACCAAGAAGAAGCTATTTGAACGGGCGCGCCCATTCGGCAAGCTCCGGGCAAACGAAGGTGCACCGTCAAAGTAATTCCTGTTGTCCAGCGAAGGTGCATTCGATCGCTCAACGCCGGTAGAAACGGTAATTTTTACCGGACATCTTATCGATGCCGGCCTCCCTTCCGCTCTACGGCGGCGCCGCCTCGACGGCCGGCGTCTCAAAACCCCGACGATAGCTCCAAAAAAGCGAAACTGCGGAAATCCTGCTATCGGGCTGTGAGGCAGAGCAACGGCGCTTGAGGGGCAGCCCCGTTTGATGATCCAGCCAAGTGTGACAGGCTAGCGCCTGCCGAGCATTCGGTTTTTCATCCGCGTAGCTGAACTGATAATTCCATATGTCGTAGTCCTTGCCCAAAAGGCGCTCGGAACCGGCAAGGACGCAATCGGAATGGATGGCCTCTTTTGGCAGCCCATCCCGCCTGAATACGAAATTGCTTTCAACGTATTTCGATCCGGGATTGTTGCGTCGGTAGGCCTTCGTTCCGATCACGACAAGCTCACCATGGACCACCTTTCCATCGGAGTATTTCAGGTCTCTGACGACCTGAAACTGCTCAAGTGACCCTAGCTTGTCATTGGCCTCGAGTAGCGGCTGGCAGGAAGCATCGACTACCGCTTCCGCGGCGGCGCCTGCCGATGAGCAAAGGGCGACGATCACGATGCCCAAGGCAAGAGTCTTAGACGCAGGTCCCATTGCAGCTTCGCCTCAATCTCGAGGAAGCATGCGTTGCCTCGCCCTGTTCTGCAAGTCCCGCCCGCATCGTGAATGAAAACGAATAAGCGAGTGGATAGGCACCTAACGAACCGCGCGACCTGTTCTGCGTTTTTATCGCCAGCATGACTGTCCACCGCAGGCAAGCACGCGAGCCATGCCTGCTCCATATCACTGGATATCCGCCCCCTTGTCGGGAGCATCACTTCGGCCAGGTTGGCGGTAGCGTGAGAGCGTTTCGTTCAATCTCACCGACAAAGTATCCCCTACGGTGCGGGAACGGTGGCCGTCCGGGGATGGTAGGACAGTTCAAATCAGAGGGAGGGATTTGAACTGCCGACACCTCCCGTGTGAAGGGAACGCCCTCCCTCTGCAGCCCAAAAGCCAGAATGCAACCTGTTCATGAGGCCGATCGGGGGGTATAAGTTCGACGCGCCGAAAGGCTTTTTTATGGGATGAATTCGATATGAGCACTGGAACGGTCAAATGGTTCAACGAGCAAAAGGGCTATGGTTTCATTCAGCCGGATGACGGCTCGAAGGATGTTTTCGTTCACATCAGCGCCGTAGAGCGTGCTGGCTTCCGTTCCCTGCAGGAGGGCCAGAAGGTCAGCTATGAGCTGGTTGAAGATCGCCGTTCCGGCAAGCTGTCGGCAGATAACCTGCAGGCCAAATAAGGCCTCTGAAGCGCAAAGCCCTCTGGCCCGAAGGCCAGAGGGAACAAATCTGAAACGAAATCCGTGGAAACGGCACAAAGTGGGGAAGCGGTGAGTACCTTTGCACCCTCCCCGCGCTTGGCGCTATCCCCTCCGATAACGGCATGAAAAGTCGCGGGAAAATTCATTAGCGCAACTCGACTGCAGGAACCGGAAGTTCGCGTGATGTTCCGGGGTGAGCACAACCCTACTAGGGGGCGTCTGCAGGGGACAAAACAAGAAGACCGCCCCGAAGGACGGCCCTTGATTTCGTCAGTGCCGGTCTTCAAGCGCCATAACAGTCGATGGCGCGGAGATAGTCGGTTTTCAGTCGTTCTGTCAGTTGAGCCACGTGACGACAAGCAAAGTTCAACTGGTCCCGCTCGTACTCGGTGAACTGGCGCATAAACACCTTTGGCGCGATCTGTTCGACATCCACAACAAAGCTCGCAACAAGATCGTGAGCTAGATTTGCCATCTGGTTAACCTGTTCCACGATGTCCCCAAGATCCGACAAGTGATTGGTGGGGCCTCGCCCGGTCGGCATGGCGACAAGAGAGCTGATCTTGTCCACTAAGCCGACCATCATGCTTTCTCCATCTGAAGTTCGGCGCGGAGCGCTTCGAGCGTCTGTGTCGTCCACATCAACTGACGAACTGGCGTGCCATTGCTATGGCGCTTGCCGGTATCGGCCATATAGCCGCCCGCGACCTTGCCCTTGGCGGTCGGCTCGTAGACCAAATGACCTTTCGAATCGCGAAACGCTGTCTGATAGCCGAGCCGCGTCAGATCGATATTGACATCGCGGGCGCCCTTGCCGAGTTCGCGACCGATGACCGTGGCATTCATGACAGCGTTGTCAGAAGGAGCAATCAAATGCGTTACGCCCATTGCCGCCATCATGTCGATGCCAACCGTGGACTTCACCGCGTTGCTGGCTGAGATTACTGCCTGATTACCCTCGATCTTCATCATGCGGGCCATCTTCATGTAGTGGTTATATGAGAGGCGGGCCTCGCGGGCACAGTGCGCAGACGATGAAGGCGCTGGCGCCGCAGGATGGATCGATGCCGATCCTCCTTCCATGCGCTCCCGCACCACGGTGTTGCACCACACGTGGAACTCGGGGCTGAGATACTTCGCGTAGGCCAGAGCGATCTGCCAGTGGGCGAAGGTGCCCGGGGATTTGCCGCCGTTCTGAACCTTGAAAAGCTCAGTGTCGGATTTTCCGATAGTGACCTCGACATGTTCCACGAAGGATTTTGTCGTCGGCAATGCTCGCCATTTGGCGGGAGCCTGCTGCGGGTCGCTTCCTCCGGCCTTCCACATATCGGTAAGCGAGAGCATGTCGCCGCGATCGCGAATCGCACGGCCATCGAAGGCGAGAATTTGCGAATTCCGCGAATTTAGACTATCAATCTGGACGTTCATCGAGGTTCCTTTCAAACCTGATGCTCAGAATTTGCAGCCTTGCAGGGCTGCGGTTCATGGCGACGGTGGGGGCTGCTTTCCACGGCTTGATCCCCCACCGTCGCTCCACCCGGCCAAGGCCGAGTTGATTCGTTGTATCTGCCATTATAGCGCGACCGAGGCTCCAGAAGTGGCTCGGTACATAATCCACATTGATCCACAGCCTCACCTTTGTTCTGGCTTTGGCCTGCTGGCCGCTCCTCACGCTCCAGCCATGCACTGACGGCAAGAACAAATTCGCTGTTCATGGAACGGCGATTGCGCTTCGCCGTGGTTTTCAATCGCTCCCTCATATCGTCTGGAAGCCGAACGTTGATTTGTGGCTCTCGGGGCATCATCTCCTCACATAGCGACTCGCTATATATCATTCGTAGCGAGTCGCTATGATTGCGTCAAGCAAGGAATGATAGTTAGTCGCTACTATCAGTGGAGAAGACATATGGCCCGTGGTGGATACCCCAGCGACAAGCAGGATCAGTTTATGATCCGCTTCCCGGATGGGATGCGCGACCGCGTGAAGGCGTCGGCTGAACGTCATAAGCGATCAATGAATGCCGAGATCATAAGCATGATAGAAATGGCCTTCTTGATCGACGCGCAGGTAGAAGGATCCGATGTCGCGCCTCAGCCGAAATTGTCACCCGGCGCACAGCGCGTCGTGGAGGCTCTCACAGAGAGAGTCACCTCAAGCGAATTCCACGCACGATTAAAAGAGGCAGCCGCTAAAAATAAGCGGTCCGTGGATGCCGAAATTATTGATCGGCTCGAAAACTCTTTCGATGAGGATCGGGTGAACCTAACGATGGACAACGTACAGAAGCTCATCTCCCTCACAATCGACACGACCATTCGACAGTTGAAAAACAATCAGCGGCCGGACCTCGGCAAAAAAGGCTCTCGTCTACTGCTAGACAAGGATGAAGATAAAAAGCCTGATTGACCAGCCGATAAGGCAGTCTCGGAGTACGCTCAAATCTGAGCAGTCCAACGATTCCAGCGGGTTAAAGCCGCTTTGAGCTTCCTCGGAACAATCCAAGCCTGACTGATCTTTTCACGCCTTCGTCACGCCAAGTATTCGGGAATAGCGCGCGTAACTTAGGCGGGAGAAAATCAAATGCCGAACCAAGGACGTGACTGGCTCGACCAGTGGGTCGGCGAGAACCTGGTGGTGCCGCAATATATGGACAGCCCTGACCAATTGGCTGACGAAGTCAGAGCTTGCCGAAATGATGCTAGAGCTGCTGGCATCTCGCCCGAAGATCTCGAGGCTGCAGCCGACGGCGATCTCGCCGCATTTTTGTTTGATGCGCAGAACGCTCTCACGGATCGAGAGAGACGGCGCCTAGAGGGAAACGATCCCTAAACGCAAAAAGCGTTCCGCCAGCATACGGGCCGAAGGGATTGCTCGAATCTGAGCAATCCAAGGATTTCAGTCGGTTAGCTGCTGGGGAGAATGCCGTTATCCGAGAGCACTAGAACGCGATACTCAGGCAGGGGCATATGCTGGCATTTTACATTGCAGCGGGCATTGTCATCGCGGTTATCGTGATTTGGCTGTTTAAAGTCATAGTCGGCGCCGCGGTTCCCATCGAAGCCGGTGGTCGCATGCTGCTCAAGAGTGATCTGAAAAAGATGGGGGTCAATGTAGCCATGATCCCCGATGCCGCACTGGATGAAATCGTCTCTTATGCAATCAACCAGGCTGATGTAATGCACCGAATGGGTATGTCAGAAATGCCTATTCTTCGTGCGGCGAGGGTGAAAAGCATTGAAGATATGGCCAAGATAGCCATCGTAGAGATTGAGAAGAACAGGGATGGGCAGGAACCAGTCGGGAGCGTTGGGGAGATTCTCCTTCGATATGGTGTCTTGAAAAGCCCAGACGCGATGCTCAGAGCAAAGCAGGATCGGGCGGTTGCGCCCCTGATCGAAGCGGGCCGCCGGCTCGGAGCAAAATCAGCCCGAGAAGCAGCAGAAATGGCATCTGGTCGCGCGCTGAGCGATGTCGAATGGGAAAGACTCCGCCCAGGGTGGGAGAGGAACTGGTGACCTGCCGCGCGTTCCGATAGTGAGTTTTTGCAAGCAAATTCGATCAGTAACCTGGGATTCCCTCGCGCTGAAATCATGCTATGCAATTGCCCTCGGAGCGTCAGGCGGGGTCGTTTCCATGAAATTGGTCATCGAGAATTCGGACAAGGACCTGGCCAGGAACGCGGCTTCGGAGGAAGTCGAGAAGACGCTTAGGGAATTTGCGATCAATTTCCTGCGGGTGGTCGCTGGCGGCGGTCGATCATACGAGATCTACGGCGACATGGTTGCGTGCATCGAGGCTGCCCAGGCCTATCAAAAGGTCCATGGCCTCCTCCCCTCCTCTTGGGACATCTCCAACGCGGTCGACGGCAATAGAGCTGATCGTGAGCGGATGGAGAGCTGGTCGCCAAAAGACAGAGAATGGTACTGGACGAATGGCGAGGCGGCCATCATCGACGCGAAAATGGACATTCGCCAGGCAAGCCTGCGCATAATCGCTGCCCAAATGGCAGGGCAGAGAACAATTCAATACAATGCCCAGAACCTATTCGATAAGGGCTTGCGACGGCTCGACGATGTTCGTGAAGAACGGCGGCGAGAGCGCGCGGAAGCCGCCAAGCCACAGCGAAGGAAAGGCGGCAAGTCCAAGTGGAGCACCCCTCGCCTGTAGTTGTGATATCCGCCGGTGAGGCTCAATTGGTCGGCCCACACCACCACAGCCGCCGTTCTTCCCGCGCTGCAGCCCCTGCCTTCCACGGCCTAGCCAGGTCTTCGCGAACCAGCTGCATGCCAGCATTGACTTTGCCGTCCGCCTGCCGAAGGCTTGGGCACTAGTCGCGGTCTAAATTAGAGTGTTTCGAGTTCGATTTTTGCAATAGGAGCTAGCATGTATTCGAGGCTGTGCGCGACACTCAGCGCTGTTTTGCTTTGTTCGTGCGTCGCAACGCATGACACGAGCGCGCCGCCGAATAGAAATCTTGTATCTCTTAGCAATGCGGAAATCGAAATAGTCAAACGAGATCTCCTCAAATCACTCAAAGGCGCTGCGTCGGCAACATATGGTCGGATGCACGCGTCGAGTGACGGCAAATGGATCTATGTATGTGGCTTGGTCAACGGTACGAATAGGCTTGGAGCCCCATCAGGAATGGAGCCGTACTTTGGAATTCTTGAGGGTCCGCCGGATAATCCTACTGTATTTTCACCGATTATTTTAGGAACCGATGGCAATAAGCAGGCGGAAATTGATACGATGTGCGCCAAGTTCGGGACTTACGTCGAGCAATTCCCAATGTGATCGAGGATCAAGCCCGGTTCGCGCGACAATATCGAACCAGATCCAGCCGACCTGATGGTCCCGTATCCGTCAAATCTCATGGACATGTGGCCGATCTCCACGAATGTGAATTCGTCGGCCTACAACGAACCCGATATTCTCCACCCGATCTGAACGCAAAAAGCCCCTCTGGCCCAAAGGCCAGAGGGGTGAGTGTGCTGTAACGCTACGGTAGACAGAACCAAAGCAGTGGGGCGGCAAGCCAGCCTATAACGCGGCTTTCGAGGGCTAGACCTCGACGCCATATGATTCCCCGACTTCACCGCCCCGTCCCTTGCGGGACCTCGCGCCGGAAATCTTCGCTGTTGACCCACATCTGATGCAGGATGACTGCGATCTTGCGCGCAAGGGCCACGGCGGCCTTCTTGTGGCCTCGTCTCTCGGCGAGATGTAATGCCCAAATCCGCAGGGGGAACAGCTTCGTCACCCGCGTCATCATCACCTGGGCGGCATCATAGAGAGCGGCACGAAGCATGCCGTCTCCCATTCTGGATACGCGTCCAGACCGGTCGACCTCCCCCGATTGAAAGCCGCGCGGTGTTAGTCCGGCATATACACCAACCGTGCGCGACCGAAGGAACCGCGTCGGCACGTCGATCACAACACGGTATGTCAGTGCGATAACGGGCCCGACGCCGGGCATGGTCATCAGCCGCCGGCACACAGGATCCTCTCTGGCGACGCGCAGGACCATACCATGCAATCGGTTGTACTGTTCTCGCAGAACTCGCCGCGCCGTCAGCGCTGGATCAACGATGGCCGAGATCACTGGGTCAAACGCGGCAGCTTGGCACACCTTCTCCTCGTATATTTCGGGGGCGACGCTTCCGATGCGGGCGCCAAAAGTTTTCAGAATTCCGCGAAGGTCGGCTTCGATAGCGAGGAGCTTGGATTTTACGATTTTTCGCACTTTCAACAGAGCGCGTATCCTCTGGCTACGTCGCGTCTTGATATGAACGGCCCGGAACAGGCCGAGACGCATCATCTCGGCAATGCCGCGCGCATCATTTCGATCTGTTTTATTTTGCCGCTGGGCGCGCAGAACCTGTGCCATGTGCCGCGCGTCGACGCAGACAACCCGGAAACCAGCTTCGCCAAGAGCAGTATAGAGAAGTTCGGAGAACGTCCCAGCTTCCAGGCCAACGCGTGAAATATCCCGCGCAAGAGGGCTCAGAGCCTCAATCAACTCGCTGGGGCCTGTGGGGACTTTCCATTCACGTACGACGTCGTTCTCGGCATCGATGATGCAGACGCTCGTCATATTCAGCGAGACGTCCAGCCCTGCAAAATAAGGCATTGCTCTGCTCCCGCTCGCAAGAGGAGGGCATAGTAGTAAATAGCATCAAGCCCAAAAGCACCATCAACTATAGTATGTAATTGCGCGGAGACCCCTTTGACCAATGTCAAAGCTAGCCCCGCCCTCGGGCAGGGGAATCGTTTTAGCGCGGGCCGTTCGAACGGCTGGGCGTTCCAAGATCGTCGCCACGTTGCGAGCGCGCGTCGATCGAGCGCGTCAGAACGGCGATCGAGGTGTTGACCGATCCGACATCTTTCCGAAGCTCTTTGAGCTGATCGGTGATCGCGTCAACGGCGCGGTCAACGCGAGCGTTGATGGCGCTCATGCTGGCTTCCTGCTGCCCCATGCGGAAGGTGATGCCCTCGATCGGGGAAACCTTCACCTCGAGCTTTTCAAGCCGTTTGTCATACTCGACGCGCCAGACGTCCATGGCACCGATCGCGGCTTGCATTTGAAAGAACGCGGCCAGGCCTGCAACGACGATCGTGCCGATTGTCAGCCAGTTGCCGAGCGAGATGGTGGTTGAGAAAGACGGCTTCTGCATGGGGGAGATCTCCGTCATTGTTTATTTCCAGCATCCTGCGGCCTTGCCGCGCTCATAATGCGCGCCGAGACGGCGCTCTCCCTCGCTCGAGGTGGCCGCGACGCCGACCAAGCTATCGCGGATCACGCCGCAGGGTTTTGTCACCGGGACCGGTGAGGCACACCCGGTTAGCCCGATCCCAGCTACCGCCAGCAGAGCGGCACTGATCAAAGCGCTGGTAATAATCCGTCTCTGCCTGGTCGGCGTTCTGGTTCGCGGCATCGTTCGCCCTTTCGATTTTCTGGACAGCGTTGTCCGCGGCGGAATGCTGGATGTGTTTGACGAAGCCCACGGCAGCCATCAGCACGAGCGCGATACCCACGATGGCAGCCCATGCGCGCGCAGGGACGAGGGCAAGTAGCGCACTCATGCTGCTGCCTCCCGGTGCTTCATCTGCTGGTAGGCAACGACGGCCAGGCCGACGATAGCGGCGAGGCTTCCTCCGACCACCAGAACGGTAAAGACCGTGTCGACAAAACCGCCATTGCCGGTGAGCGGGGATAGGGAATCCTTGGCCGCACCAATCGCAGCGCCCGCCGTGCCGATCGTGGCCGTGATCGTGCCCTTGCCGGCGGGCGTGGACGAAACTTTGGTGTCCTTCGGGTCGGCAGTTTCCTGGCCACCAGCGGGGGCCGGGCGTGGCGCGACAAGTCCGCGCGCCATCGTGAGCGCCGCAACGCGGACATGCTCCACGCGGTTCGTCCAGCCCTTGCCGAAGGTGGGCCACGTCTTGAGACCACGCAGAAACTTCAGGCGCGCATCCTGCAGCTTGTCGATAAGCTCAACGCTCATGACCATGGCATCGAGCGTCTTCGCGCCCATGATGCCGTCCGCCTCGACCCCAAGAACCCGCTGCAGGGTCTTCACGGCCTGGGCCGGCCCGGAGTTCACGGCGTAGTCGAACAGGGCGTAGTCGAGGCCGGCCGGCAGCTCCGAATACCGCAAGGGCTGGGCGTACTGCTTGTCCAGGATCTGCGCGGCTTCAGCCAAGGTGAGGCGCCTCACCTCATCCGGCGTGGCCTTGCGGCCGAGTCGGCGTGAGGCGCCGAGCGTAGCAGCCGTGATGCCGTATTTGGTGGCGCCGCCCGGGTCTTTCGGATGGTTCACATAGCCGCCCTCGGAGCCGAAGACGAGCTTGATGGTCTGGGCGAGGGTATCGCTCATGGTGGCCTCAATAAAAAAGCCGCCTCGAGGGCGGCTGGTGGACAGAGTGGGAGGGGAAATCAGAACCGGGCCGCGAACGCCGCGAGTTCGGGGGAAAGGCTTGGCCAGTTACCGTCGTCTCGATAGGCAGCGTTGCCGATCAGCCCGGCGCAGGCGCCGCGCATGGCGTTGATCCAGTCCATTGCCGCGGCGAAGGTGATCAGGTCGGATTTCTGTGCATCGGTCAGCGTGCCGCCCTGCAAGGCCTTGGCGTTCAGCAGGTTGATATATCCGTTCAGATTGGCCTGCGTGGCCTGTGAGGCCGCGGCGTAGATGCGCCAGGCACATTCGGCGCGCACCGCCTCTGGAGTGGCCTTGCGCCCTTCCCACGCGGCGATTTCGTCAGCGGCAGCATCCCGGTCTCCCGGCTGACAATCGCCAAGATAGATCTCACCCGTCTTCGTATCGATCCACATTCGAGCCTCACCAAGTGCTTGTTGCGATCAGGATGTAACGCCAGTTGGCATTAGTGAGCGTCAGGCCAGCGCCATTCGTCGCGTTGAACAGGACGTAGCCATTCAGAGCGCCGGGCGTGAAGTACATCGCGTTCCTCAGCATCACGGGCTCAAGAGGTCCCCACCAAGGGCCGCCGCCGGCCTCCGTGGCAACGCCATAGACGATATCGCCCACCGCGTAGTTGCCCTCGGCGATGGCGCACTGAAGCGCAAAGGCGCCCATGATGCCGACAGCGGTACCGACGTTGTGGTTTTTCGAGGTCTTGGTACCGGCGGCAGGGAGCGAGCCGGTATCGGTATATTGGAAAGACCTCTGATAGGCATAGGCCACCGTCGACGTGATCGCGCTGGCGCTGGCAATTGCCTCACCAATGAAGACGCGATTGGTCGGCGCCGCGACCGAGCCGTTGCCGACGTACATCTGCCCCTGGCCGATGATATAGGTGTGCTGCCCAGATGCCACGCTGGCTGTGCCGCCATACTGATAGATGGGAGCCAAAGCCGCCACGCCGAGAATGCCGGTATCATCGAGCCAGATAAAGCTGGTGGCCGAAGCATTCACTGTCACTGCGAGATTGCTATTGACCACGACAACCAGGTCCTGCTGACCCTGGGCGCCGAAGCTCTGAGCGATCGTCGCGATGAGCTGGCCCGACGAGCTGACATTCTGCATTGTCAGCGTGAGGTTTGCCGAGGTCGCAGGGAAGAAGGTCGGCAGCCCATTGGTATCCATCGGGCCTTGCAGCACGGTTTGGCGCTTCGGGACCTCGATGCCGGTCAGAAGGAGCGACGCCCGCTGATAGGTGATCACCTGCCAATTGCCGCTTCCGAGATAGAGCGCGATGGCGGTGTCGCCCGCCCTGGTCAGGATATTCGCTGCGCCTGGCAAGATCAGCGACGTGGCGTTGTGGGTCAGCGTCAGGGCACCCGCGAAGGTCAGGAAATACAGCGGGAACGCCGTGCTCGCGGCCGAGCCAAACGAGGTGATCGTGGTGGTGCCAGTGATGCCGATGTTGCGGCTGGAGATCGTGCCAAGGTCGGTCGTGGCAGCCGATGCGAGAGAGGTTCGCGGGCCGGTTTCTGCGGCCACATTCTGCAGCAGGATATATTGCGTCCCGTCATAGAGAGCTTCGGTCTCCTGTCCGACGATCATTTCCCCGCCCGCCAACGGCAGAAGGCCAAGCGGGCTCATTTTCATGATGTTCTTGGCCGCGATGACGGGCGCGGTGATCGCGAGCGTGGTCGGACCGGTCGGCGTAAAGCCAGGCGTGAAGACGATGCGATAGCCGGCCGTCAGCGTGAAGGTGTTTGGGCTGACGCTGGCGAGAACCTGGGCGCCGGCCGTCCCGGTCGTGGTGCCGCCAATGAAGGTCGTGGCGCTGCCGGAAATCTGCCCGTCGACATAGCTCTTCGTCGCCGCGTCCTGGGCGCCGGTGGGATTGGCGAGCAACGTAATCCGGTTGTTGCCCATGGGCAGCGCGGCGTTCATCGCCTTCGTGCCGGAAACGTTCACCGAGTTCGTCAGTTCGTTCCCAATGTCAGCAACCAGGTTGTTGTAAGGCGTGGCATAGATGACCTCACCGTCAACACCAGCGGTGCCGGCCGGCTGAATGTAGGTTCCAGAGCCGTTACGAGGCATCGGGCATTCTCCAAAGTAAAACCCGCCACTTAGGGCGGGCTGGATTTCACGGGACGGTCACGGTGAATGTCGTTCGAAAGAGGTATCCGCAGTGGTGCGGATCAGGGGGCCATCTCGATGATCAAGATTGTGTTCGCCGCGTTAGTCGCGGCGATGTTCTCATTTGCAGTTGCACCGGCCTTCGCCGGTAGCTGCGATCATTCCTGGCAGCAGGCTAAGGACGGGTCCTCGTGCGGCGATCGTGCCGCGGATCGGCGTCAAGGTGGGGATGACGATTAAAATATTCTGAGCGGGGTCCAGACTCCGCTCATAACCGCCTGGGGGCTAGAATGAAGTCAGCGCTGAATACAATTTTTAGCAGCGTATTTGGTATTGTTTGGGCGCTAGGCGGCCCGATAACCTACATTCTGTTGGTTGTGGATACATGGCAAGGCAGAGCCTCCCCATTCGTCAAAATATTGATAAATCTTACCCTTGACGCGTTTCTTGCTACCATATGGCCGATTACAGTAGTTTTTTGGGCACTTCGCGCAGCTTTTCCAGGAGTGTTCTAGATGAATGGAATCGCAGTCATTGTTTCGGCTGGCGTTGACGTGGCGGCCAAGCCCCTAGGTGCACAGCAGAGCCCGGCTAATGCAGGGAACTTAGCACTGTGATATTGAGGTGGGATGCGCCAAACCAAATCCGACACAGACCCCAAGGAGCCCTTTTTTGGGCCGAACGCGATTCCGTGGGTCCTATCCCTGGCGTTCGCCATCGGCGTCATGTGGCTTATTAAGGAATACGCGTTGCCAATCCTTGAGCCCTATAACGCCTCGATCGCACATTTTATTGTGACCAAGCTGGGCCTATAGCCCTCCCCTCCATACCGCTCTGCTGGATCAAGGCATTCACCACCGCGCGCACTCCTGGGGAGAGTTGCGGATTGGTCTTGCCGGCCTGGTAGTTGATCAGGGCATTGACGATACGGTCGCGAGCATCGCCCTGCGCGACCGACAGGCGCCCGAGCTGGCTTGCAAAGTCGGCTGCTGCCTTCTCTCCATTTCGGCTGAGCACCTTGTCGAGCCCCTTCTTGGCGGCCCAACTGGCAACACCAAGTGTCGTCACATTGGGCGGCAGATCTGCAGGCTTCTCGATAGCCTTCATTGCCTCGCGGAAGCCCTGCGTCATGCCAGTGTCGGAGCCGTTTTCGACGCGGTTCTTCACTGTGTTGAACAAGGCTTCCCGGTCGCCTGCGGCCAAAGCCGCGTCAGCATTGTCCCGACCAAAGAGCAGGCCGAGCTTCTGGCGGTTCCAGTCGCCTTCGCCCTTCATGAGCTGGCTGAAGGCAACCGGGTCATTCGCTTTGGTGCCGAGGGTGCGGTCTATCTCGGCGCGAACACCTTGTTGGAGACGCAGAGGGGCAGCAGAAGGCCCTATTAGCGTGCCATTGGGCTGGGCCATTTCCGTGATCTGGCTCTGGAGATCAACCGGCCGAATGGTGGTTTTGCCGCTATCGAGGATCTTGTTCCCCTGCTCAAGGGCTTCCCGCTGCTGCATGAGCTGCTGAAACTGGGCATCTGGATCTTTGATGCCAGGCACAGCCCGTTGCAATTCCGCGTCCACCTGATTGCGGGCCTGTGTGAGCGCGGCAACTGCCTTCGGATCCGCCTCCGTCGAAATCATCCCGTCAATCGCCTGCCGGGTCTGAAACAAGGTATTCGGGCTTGGGTCAAGCTGTCCAGGAGCGCCCGTGATATCGAGCATGTTCCTGACACGCTGCGTTGACTGTTGTGCAGGGCCACGCAAATTGACAGCATTGGTTTCGAGGCTGGCCGCGAGAGGCTCCGTATTCACGGCCCGCGCGTTTTGGAAAAGCGGCCCATACTGCTGACGTGTAGTAGCGAGGCCCTGATCCACAGTGCGGTTGATTGCTGAAGGCTCAACCACTTGCCCGAGCGATGCGTTCAGATCGTTCGCAAGCCGAGCATTTGCGCCTGAGCCCCGCTGCAGCAACGCGTCGACTACGGCACCCCGGCTGTCAGGCACTGAGGCAGCGCCGCGTGCCACGCCGAGCCATTCGGGGGAGACATCCGCCAATGTGCCGAGTGGTCCAAGCTCTTGGGCAGATTGCAGCACATCGGGGGAGATATTCCGGCGCGCATAATCGAGGGCTGGTTTTGAAAGACTACCGATCTCAGGATCGCGGAAGGCGGTGATATAATTGGCGATTGCAGGAATTGCCTTGCTGGCTGCTCCGATCGCGGCGCCCCCGCCCCCGCCGATTTCCGCGCCGGTCAAGGCAGAGTCGAGCCGTTTCTGTACGCCTCCCTCCCCCGAGCCGAAGCCCTGGAGAGCACCATACCCCGCGCCTTCTGCCGCTCCCTTCCAGATGCTGGGGGCGCCCTTGAGCAAGGTCAGTCCAGCCTCCTGAGCCTTTCCGCCCAACATCAGGCCGCCAGCGAGATTGCCGGCGCCGGTTGCAATCGGATGATCCGTTTCGGCCTGGTGAAGCGTGCCGCGCTCGCGATCAAGGGCGCGGCCATAGGCATCTGCCATACGCTGGCCAAAGCCCTTGTCAGCGTCTTCGCCGGTGATAGCCCCCTTCAGCGCCTCGATCGGAGATAGAGCGCCGGCCATGAGCTCATCACCGAAGCCGAGCGTCATGCCTTGCTGAATGCCAGTATTACCGGCGGCCAGCGCCCCTCTCGTCGCGAACCGATGCAGGGCGCTATCGTCATCCTGACGCCCCGCCACTGCATCAGGCGCAAACTGACGATTGATGGTCTCGACTATCTGGACCGCATCAATTGGTGGCGTGAGGGCCGGTGCGGCATATTTCGCCCATGGCGGCACGTCTGCTGGAGCGGCTTCAACGGGCGCAGCATATTTTTCCCACGGTCCGGCCATCACTGCACCTTTTCCCAGCTTTCAGGCTTGCTCGGGTCACCGCCCTTGAAACGAAAGCCGCCTTCAACCGTACCAGGCTGCGGGACGCCAGGAGGTGCCTGCGTGGCCTGTGCGGTCGGAACAACGCCGCCCTGCTTCGGTGCCTCCTGGGGCCCTGTCGCCGCCTTCAGGGCGGCGAACGGATCCGGCAGAGATTGCAACTGCTTCATGCCTTCCTGTCGGTTCATCTGGTTGGTGGTGACCAGCGTCGCGATGCGGGCCTGTTCAAGCCGCTGCTGCGCCAGGGCTTCCATCGTGTCCATGATCAGCGCGTTGCCTTCTGGGGTGTTCGACAGCTTGGGCAGCGCGTCGCGGAACATCTGCACGTCGCGATCGGACGCAGCGCCCGGCATGCCCTGCCGCTGAGCCGGCGTGAGCTTGGACAAGATGGCGTTGGCATATTCGAGGTTGCCGGCGTTCTCGCCCAGCTTGATGCCGTACTGGTTCGCGATGGCCTGGGCACCACCGAGGAAACCGCCGGGCAGCGTGGCAATCGCCTTGCGCAGATTGGCGATATTCCCCAGATCGGCCTTGGCCTGCGGGCCATCTTCAGCGAGACCGAGGAACATCTTGCCCTGGCCCTCGCCAACGGTCTTGTCGAACTGGCTTTCGCCGCCCTGGATGCTGACCGAGGTCTGCGGGCCAAGGCTGGCGGGCTTGCCATCGGGGCCGAAGTAGAGAGGCATGCCGGGGGCGATGCCATACTGCGCGCGCTCCTGATCGGTGGCAGGACGGTAGCCTGAAGGCACCCCGTCTGGCGTGACATCGCGAGCGCCACCGCTGCGTGGATCGAAGGCAAGCGCGCGCCCGTTCAACTCTTTATATTCCTGGTTCGGGGGCGCCTGGAAGACGACTTGCCCGGTCTTGGTATTGACGATGTTGTTCCCGACAGTCGCGGTCGGCGGTGCCGAGAAGTCGGCCACAACTTTTCCATCCGGCATGACCAGTCTGTCACCAACCTGCATCGGCTTCGGCGTGGCCTGATAGATCGGTGCCACCGTGCCGGTGCGCGGATCGGTGCGGAGAATCGTGCCGTCAGGCAGGCTCTGGAAACCGTATTCATTCGGCTTCATGCGCTGCTGGATGATGCCGGCGACAAGCTGCTTGTCAGCAGGCGAGGCGAAGGGATCATTGAGCACCGAGGAGAACTGTTGAAGCTGCTGGGGCGAGAGGCCTCCCTGAGCTGCAGCGGCCGGGGGCGGGCTCATCGCGTTTGCCACGGCCTGCCCACCCGGGGAGAGATTCGGCGCGGCCTGCGCGACCTGCTGGGGAGCACCCGCAATGGCATTAGTGACCGCTGCCGCGCCAGACTGCGGCGCTGTCTGCGGATTTCCCGCAGATGGCGAGGCCTGGGCAGCCGGTGCGGCGGCACCCTCCTGGTCCCAATTGATCGCCTCGTTCGGGACATTATAGCCATTGTTGGCATACTGTTTGGCCTGATCTGGCGACAGGGAGCCAGGCTGGAAATTGCCTTGCTTCAGATCGGCGCCAGGCGTGAACGGGCTTGCGGGCTGCCCTGAGGCGCCAGCGGAGGCCGGAACAAAGCTTGGATCAGCCGACGCAACCTGCACAGGAGCCGGGGCGGCCGGTGGCGCGGCAGCAGCCACCGCACCGTTGCCGTAATGGCCCAGATTGTTCGCATAGGCTTGGGCAAACCGGTTCTGATTGGTGCCAGCCTCGATGCCACCAGGAAGGCTAGTCCATTGCCCGGAAAGGGCTTGACCGATCCCACCACGCGCGTTCGGGTCATTGAGATCGGCGTTGAGATCGCGGCCGGTCTTCTGAGCATAGGTCGTTGCTGCCAGATCCCAGGCCGCGAGATCCTGGTTCTCGGGAGAGAAATCCTTCAAGCCCAGCTTTTTGGCCTGACCATCCCAGGTCGAGCCAAGGAACTGGTAGCGGCCGGCCGCTGACGACGTCTTGCCGGCATTTGGGCCGCTGGCGATCGGCACCGCAACATTGGGATGCGCGGCATAGCTCTCAAACTTCTTGCCGCCGTACAGCGTGTTGTAATCCGGGCTTTCCGTACCGGCGATCGTATCAAGCAGCGCCTTCTGCGTCGGAGAAAGGCTGGTGTTTGCCGCCTGCGTGACCCGGCCGCCCGAGGGAGAAGAAGACGCTCCACTGCTGCTAGTGCTCAGAGCGGTCACCGCGGCTTGAGGCCCAGCACCACCACCCAACAGCCCGCCAAGCAAAGACGACGTGCGCTGAGAACTCGCATTGCGCGCGTTCTTCTCGTCGGTATCGGCCCAGTAGTTCTGAAGCGTGCCGGACAAAGCATCCGTGACGCGGGCCACGCCTTGCCAAGGGGATTGGATCGGGGAACTGTCCGAACCCTGCTTCATCAAGGCCATGGCGAGCATGCGCCGACGCTCCAAGGCTTCGGGCGAGAGCGCACCGGCCTGGGCGGCCTCTTCGGGCGACGGGCCGGAAATGAACGAAAGAGCCATGGTCTACCCCTCAGAGGTGGGAACCGCCGCCCATGCCGCCATGGGTGCGATTGTCGTCGAGATAGTTGGGGTTCGCCCGGAAACCTGACTGTTGCGCCCCTTGGGCGGCCGGGTTCCACGTCCCACGCGCCGCCGAACTGGGAGAGGATCCCATCATGCTCCCCATGCCGCGCTGCGGGCTCCAGGAGCCGCCCAAGATCGCATTGGTGACGTTCTGGGCTCCCGCGCTCTGCGTGGCCTGCTGACCATTGGTGCGCCAATCCGGGCCAAACAGACCTCCGAAAATCATATCCTGCATCTGCCGCACGACAGGCTTGTTGGGATCAGCGGACATCTGAAAGGAAGAGCTGGGATCGATAGGCATCACATCACCGCCTGATCATAGTTGACATGCTTGACGCCGCCGAACTCGCGTACCGCCCAAGGCTTCACGCGCTCGACTTCCTGAGCCAGAAGGCCGATTTCACGGGCGCCACCGATCTCATAGGCATGATACGAAATGCCGTTCCTGAGCGCGCCCAGGCGTCGGATATTGCGCTTCAGGCGGCGATCTGACCGAAGCCAGCCGCCCAGGCCCATGCCGGCGATGTTGCCGATCGTGCCGAAGATGCCACCCATGCTGGCCRCATTCGCTTGGTTCTGGGCGTTGTAGGCGCCGAGCTGGGCATTGTAGGAATTGTAGACGTCACCCTCGTAATCGGCGGGTTTGATCTGCGTACTCGGCGTCTGGCCATAGGTGGGGTTGGTCACCTGGGAGCCTGACATGAGCGCGTTCAGTTCATTGATCGGCTCCTGGCGCTGCGTGACCATCTGCTGAACGGCCTGTTGGCGCCCGTTGAGCAGCATCTGGTTCCACTGATCGCTGTTGCCCTGACCCTGCAGCTTTATGGCGTTGTTGTAGGCCTCCGAGCCAGCCGTGACACCCTGGGCCGCAAGCTGGGCCTGCAGAGCCTGTCCCTGCCGGTTTTGCTGATCGGTGATGCGAGGCGAATAGAGGTCGTAGAGGTGCTGATCGATCGTGGAATCGGACAGATCCAGTGGCGTGTTCAGCAGATCGCCCATCCTCTTAGACTGGTCGACGCCGATTTGAGCAACCGTCTGCTTGGTCTGATTGCTGAGGTCGTAGAGCCTCTGCTGGTCTGGCGAATAGGTCTGCGTCGCCGTGAACTGCGGGATTTCATACTCGTGCCAAGCACCATTCGCATCCTGCATCCGGTACTTGTTCATGCCGGTCTGCGAATAATTCAGGGTGCCCTGCGGCGTGACCTGGTTCGTCTGGTTGATCAGCTGCGTGCCGATCGCGCTCGCGATGTTCTGGCCAGTTTGCGCATTCGCGGTCTTGACCGGATCCGGTGCCGGGGGTGGATCAGGCGCGTCGCCCATTTTGCACCTCTAATTTCAACCAGGGAAAATCTTCGGGCAGCAGCCCGTAAATGATGGCATCCTCATCGCCGTAGCCGCGACGCTTCACGCCTTCGATCTTGAAGCCACAGCGGCCGGCCAGGCGGTGCACAAGATGATTGCTGGCCCGCACCGTCATCGAGACACGCTGGCATCCCGCCTGCACGAAAGCGTAGTGGGCGAAGGCCTTCATTACTTGGCGGGACAGGATGCCAGGGCCTGCGATCGTCATGTGAATGTCGGAACCGGTCCAGCAATTGAAGACCGCACCACCGATCAGATCACCACCTCGAGCAACGCCGATCGAGACGAAGGGCGGCGACAAGGTGAAGCCGATCAGATCGCCGACCAACCGGGCCACTTCCACATCGCGGCCCGTGACGATTTCCATCAGAAATAGCCGCCCGGCTCGTACAGGACGTTCATTTCAGTGATCTTGCAGTTCACGCCGACATTGGGCGTTGCCGGCAGAGCCTTGATCGAGACCGCCGCCGCCATCTGGTAGCCTTCACCGGTCACTGCAACCCACTTCGCCATCGTATTGTTTTGAGCCGCCCAGCGGGCCGTGCCCCACCGTGCCGAGCCCCAGAGAGACCCGCTCAGCACCGGCGACGATTGGGCGGCGGTCGGCGCCACGATATTGTAGTCGACGCAGACGGCCACCTGGGCAGCGATGCCGGGATCCGTGATGAATACTGGGCGCGCCATGCGGGCCGACTTCGTGCGCCCTTTGATGCCCAGATCGTTGAAAGCAGAGATCCATGTCGCGGCGATCGCGGTGTTGTTGTCGGCACTGCCGATTTCGGCCTGGAACACCTTGCCGGCGACGTCGCCGAAAAACAGATCGTCGCGCCGGATTCCCCAGGATGAGGCATTGAGCCCGAGATACCGGCACCAGGCACCCGTAAGCACGTTCATCACATACTGGATCGAGGTCACGCCCTCGGCGGTCGGTATGTTGATGATCGCCATGTTGCCCTTGGCATAGCTCAGGATCTGCCATCCGAAGTTCTGGCCATAGAGGGCATAGGCGTCGGTGAAAGCCTTCTGGATGTTCCAGGTGAAAGCAGCTCGAGCAGCAGCGGCGCGATCGATATTGATCGCCTGCGAGCCCGGCATCAGACCATCGGAGCACAACAACACCACGTCAGCGCCGATGTTCAGCGTGCAGCGCCTCCCTATCGGCCGGCCGACAACGAAGCGCGCCACTATTGACCATGTGGTACTGCTGGCTGGGTCGGTGCCGGCATAGACGAAAACCTCTCCCTCGGATGAGAGGAAGACGCAGTAATCTTGCGGTCCCTGGCCAGCATCATGCGTCCAGGTGCAGCCGCTGATCAGAGAACCGCCTTTCACCATCAGGGAGCCCAGAGGGAATTTCGTCGCGGCGCCGCCAATGGAATTCGGGGCGAGATACCAGGCGTCAGCCGTGCCGCTCTCAATAAACCAGAGGCGCCGCTTTGAAGCCCAGACATGGACGAGCGCGTTCGGATTTGCCGGGCCGGTGATAGCCGGTGACGTGCTCCAGCTCGTGCCATCATAGAAGCGCGGGGCATCGAAGCCGTTGACGGCCACCAGAAATTGCCCACCAGGCGTCGAGAATTCCAGCCATTGCCAACGATTGTTGCTCAGTCCAGAGACCGCGGCCGATGCGACGTTGCCGCCATTGGTGACGTCGTAGATCTTGTTGCCGACGCAGGCGAACATCTTGGTAGAGCTGCCCCCTTGCCAAACCATGATGGTTTCAACCGGCGTCGTTTCCGGCGTCGTGGCGAAGACCTGAGAACCGGGGCGCCAGCGGAGGCCATCCGGGTCGGGAAAGAAATTGTCCAGCACGACAGCCGCTTGCGGGTCCATCATGCTGATCGCCTCGTTCGCAACCCATCCCTTCGTTGAGGCCGGGATGGTGTGCTGGCGAGAGATGACATTCCGACCATTGCCGGGGCGCAGCGGCTTCCTCATCACGGCCCCGGATAGCTGATGATGCCGGGGTACCACGTATCCGCCGGCTCAAGGAGTTGGGTCGTGCTGATTTCTCGCCCGGTGTTCTCCTGGCCGGCATTGGTGTCGAAGGATGCTTCATAGCTGCGGAATTCCTCCGCATAATCGAGACCCTTGGACCGCTTCCACATCCAGATCGTGCCGAGCATGATAAGGCGCTCGGGAATGATCGAGGTGTCAGTGTCGGCGCTCCATTCGAGTTTCCGGGTCACACCGTCCTGATCGAGGATCCAAGGCGCCGTGGCATAGACATAGGTCGCTACCTCGCCGACGCCGAGAACCGGGAAGAATTCGATCTTGTTGTTGATCAAACGCCAGCAGGAAGGCTGCACCGAAACCGGCAACGCCTTGAGGCGCAACAGATCCTCTTCGTTGACCGGGCCTGGCATCGTCAGCGTGGGATAGCTGCTGGAAATGAAGGTATCGGAGGGCGACAGCGTCGCGAAGTTCGCCGGCAAAGGGAACTGTGCGGTTGCGCCATCGCCCGTGAAGGTGGCATTGCTCGATTTCAGATTGCGCCATGTCCAGCGCTCGCGCAGATCGTCGCCTGCGTCTTGGGCGAACGCCACAAGCTGCTGAATGGTCGGATCTGGGGAGCTGAAAGCCGATTGCGGAGGCAAAAGCCCTATCCGCGTGGCGGCTTTCTGGACGATGGACAGCAGGGACATCAGACAGCGTCCTTCCTGGGTCGACCAGGCCCGCGGCGCTCGTCGTCAGACTGGGATTTGACGAGGGCCGAGAGTTCAGCGAAATCGCTTTTGAGAGTGGCCATTTCATCCTTGAGACGCTGGTTCTCTTCGGCCATTTCGATCGCGAAAGCGTTGTCCGCGGCGTTCTTCAGCCATGCCGACGCCTTGTCGCGCCATTCACGCAAGCCGTGGTGCTTGGACAACTGGGCATCGGCGACGGCTGCCAGTCCTTCCACGTTGAAGATGGCCAAGGCCTCGAATTCCTTGAGCCGGGCCGGCGTCATCAATGGCCACTGCCTGAGCGGGGTGCCGGTGATTTGGTCGGCGTTCTCGCGATCTGCCTTCCACTTCCCATAGGCTTCGGCGAAGCGCTCCCGGTAATGGTCGGTAACCGGCGAGGAAATCTGATTGAAGGGGTCGCCAGCAACGAAGATTCGAACGGTCTCGATCTCATCGAAGATCGGGCGCCCTGCCTTTGCGGACGCAGCGGGATTTTCGACCGGCTCCATGTAGAAAATGGGGGTGACGCCCCTATTCATTTCAATCCATTGCTCATGGCCGTTGTGACCGATCGTCATCATCGGGTCGCCGGCATCGCCGAGCATGTCGGTATAGCTCATTGGGGTTTTTCCTGTTGATGGGAAAAGAAAAGAGGCCCCGAAGGGCCTCTCTGGTGTCATCAGCCAACCGGATCAGTTGGTCTTGTCGATGTACGGCCATTTGAAATAGGCCTCGACATAGCCGTTGGCAGTGATCGCCACCGCCGTGCCGTTCGCCGTGGCATTGGCGCTCAGCGTGATCGTGTAGTTGCCGGGATTGCCGTTGATCGAGGCAATCGTGGTGGAGCCGGGGATGCCGGTACCCGCCACGGTCTGACCAGGATAGAGGCCGGCGGTGCTCGAGATATTCGTCAGCGTCGGCGAGCCGTTGGTGGTGTTCGCGGTGAACGCCACATTGGTTTGCGCCAGATAGAGGCCGACGATGAGCTTGGAGCCGACAGTTGCCGACGCCGGGGCATTGGCTTGGCCGGCCGTTGCCGTGGTTTCAGCCAGGTTGCCGGCAGCGGCAGCGGAAGCCGCCTTGAGCAGGCTGACGCCCGAGCGCTGAACCCAAATCCCATAGGTGCCCGTGGCCGGGAACACATAGGAGAAGGGAGTGGCAGCGGGATCACCATAGCGGCCGCCCAGATAGAAGGCGCCGACAGACTGGCCGCGAACGCCGGCAGCCGTGGTGAGCTGCGTAGCGGTGCCGTTGTTGTCCCACTGGAACAGGTCGCCCTGGTTCACGGTGAGCGGGGCAGAGCCGACAGTGAAGAGGAGAAACACAAACTCCGCTTCCTGATCGCCGCTGACCACTTCGCCAACGCGGAAGGACGGCAGGGGGCCGGACTTGCCGGTGATGTCGAGAGGGCCTTCGGGCGCGTAGAGACGCGGGCCAATGCCCCCATACTGGAGGTATGCAATGGTCATTGTGAGGATCCTTACTGCCAGAGCACGCCCTGGAGGGACAGGTTGTCAGCGGACATGTTGCCCGCCCACGCGTAGATCCGCACCGTGGCGTCCTGATTGGCGTTCTGGCGATTGCCGCCAACCACCTTGAAATTCCGCTGAGTGTGAGGGCGGTATTTCAGGAAGTCGGTGTTCAGGAAGTACATGGTGTTGACGGGGATCTGGCCGTTCTTGCCGCCATCGAGGATGACATCGACCGACTTGCCGGCGCCGTAGTATTTGAGGCCGGTGAAGCCCATGCCAACCTTGTCTCCGCCGCCATCCGTGATGCGCTGGATGCTCTGCAGGGAGCTCAGATAGGCGAGGTAATAGTTGTTGTCGGCCACGATCAGATTGACGCCATCCTGATTGCGCTTCAGGCAGATCGTGGTCTTGTTCATGTACTGGACGACGTTGGTCGACGTGACGACGCCCAGCGGGTCGGTGTTCGCGTTCACCGACACGTTGCGCCACCAGGGATTTGCAGCGCGGTCGATACCGCCGATCAGGCCGGTGGTCGGCGCCTTGGAGATCAGGGCCGCAAGGCCGGTGATCTGCTTGCCGGACCAGCCGGTACCATCGGAATAGATGCCGGCAGACATCTGGTTCCAGAAAGTATCTTCGGCGCCGTCGACGCGAGCTTCGATGAGGTCGATCATCTGCTCTTCGCCGGTATTCTGGAGCTGCTCAAGGCCGGAAATCACGACCGCGATCGATGCCTGTTTGATGGGGAATCGCGCGGCGGTCATGGTGTCGTTGAGCGTGATGTTCAGGAACTCGTAGCCCGAGTAGAACATGAACGTCTGGTTCTGCGCGTAGCGCAGTTCCTCGATAATCTCGCGGCCACCGGAAAAGGGCTTGCGGCTCTTATCCTTCATGTATGCGAGCAAGGCGTTGTTGTTGGTGATGTTGTCCGAGAGCTTCTTGGAGCGGTTCTCCAAGGTGGTCGTGACGACATCGCCCCAGTCAACGGAAGTGACGAGAGGTGCAGGCATCTGCCTATGTCCTTATGATGATACTCAGGCCTCGCCGCGCTGCTCTGCGATAGAGCGCCGGATAGTCTCTCTGAGCGATTCATTGGCGGGTGGCGCGTTGGTCGGGGTCTCACCTCGAGCCGGTGCGCCGGTCACGGCTTTGGAGGCCTGGCGGGCTTGAGCTGCCGCATTGGCCTTTGCCGCGTTTGATGCGGCGGGAGTGGTGGCACGCTCGTTGATGAGCAACTGCCTGACGTCGGGATGCATCCAACAGGCCGTTTCGTAGATCGCGGGAAGGTCGATTTTCTGCCCGCTGGTGTTGGCCTGGTTGATGAGGCTCACCATGATCTCCGACACGTTGTCGGCATACCTGTTCTTGGGATCGGCGAAGAACGTGTCGACGTTCTGAGCCACGGTCTGCCTGTGCTGATTGGCTCGTTCACTCTCTTGATTGGTGACGATGCTTTTTAGCTGGGCAAGTTCCTGGAGCAGAGCCGGGTGGATCTGCACTGGATTGGTATCGTCGCCTGACTGCGTCGATACCTGACCGCCGCCAAGGCGCTGCAAGAGACCTTGCGCAAACTGTTGAGGATGGATCCCAAAGTTACTGGCAAGATGGGCGACGGCAGCGAAGGGGTCGCGCCTGAAGGAATCTTCCCAATTCGTATAGTTGGTCAGGGCACCTTCAAGCGTAGTACGGGCCTGACGCGCCCGTTCTGCAAAGGGTTCCAGCCCCTTATATTCCGTGAGCTTGGCAAACCCCTGGTTCACCTCCTGCTCGCGCTTGACGATATCGGCCTTCACCTCGGGCGGCAGGCCGTCAAAGGCGGCCTTGCTCTTGGGAGACCAACCGGGAGGCGGCCGGATAGCTTGCTGATCCTCCTGCGGAGTCTCAGGAGCGGCATTGTCGCCCTTCGGGGCATCAGCCGCGCCGGCCTTCTGCTCCTTGCCCTCTTGGGGCTTCTCCAGAGCCTTCTCCTGGCTGGCGAACCGGCCGCTCTCGTCGCGGGCGCGGGCCTGCTTTGCCTCTTCCTGCTCATTGGCAAGGGGAGTTTCAGCCGGGGTCTCCGCTACAGCCGCCCGCTGCTGCTCAATAGCCGCGGTGATCGTCGCACGCAGGTCATCGCCTGCTGGCGTCTCAATGACGCCCTCGTTCAGGACTTCGTCGGTCATGCTCTCTTGGGGGTTGCGCCGCTACCCGTTGATGTCGGGCTGGCTATTCGTCCTCAGGAAGGACAGAGGTCGGAAGAGGATCGGGCTTGTAGCCCTGCTTTACCTTCTGGACTGCCTCGGCAATCTCAGCCTTGGTCACCGGGGGGCGATCGGGCCGGGACGGTTCTTCGCCGGCTTCCATGATGCGAACGCCCTGGTCTTTGTAGGAGCGATAGAGAGCGGAACGGCTGTCGTAGAATTTGCCGTCCTGCATGCTCTTCACGGCGCCGATGTCATCGCGAACGAGCATCGGGCACGGCAGGTCAGAGCGCGCGCCGCGTGAGCGCTCAGGCTTCACCGTCTCGATCGGCATCGACCAATCGATCCGCTTGAAATTGTCGCGGTATGCCTGGTCTGCGTTCATGCTCAGTGCCCCCAAGGCAGTGTCACCGGGACGAACAGGGTTTCGCTGTCCATGATATGGATCGGAAGCGTTCCCAGCGAAGGCACCCAAGCGGCATAGGCCGGATCGTTCAGGAGACGCGCCGGCAACACGAAGAGGCCCACCAGCGTGCCAAAGCCCAGATTGTTGGCCAAAGTGTTGGTGACCACCTGAGGCATTACCGCAGCATCGGGACTATTGAGCGCGGCAGCCGCGTTCTTTTGGTCTGTGTCGAGCACGATGAAGGCTTGGACGGTCATTAGACGTTTGCTCCTATCGCGGTCATGTAGGCCTGGATAGCGGTGTAAAGCTGCCCCTGCATCGTCACGCCAAGGCTTGCTCCAATCGTGGCACAGCCAACTTGATCGGTGGTGAAGCCAAGAGAACCGCCGTCAGATGTAATGAATAGAATGCCGAATTGAGCGGCGTTCGTCGGGGCGGTGCTGGCGATCACCGACGTTCCAACTTGCGCTCCGTTCTTGAACGCCAAGAATTGCGCAGAGGATGCGCGGTCAATGGCATAGAGGCCGGGGTTTGCGGCATTCGCTATTGCCGGTGCCGAACCAGCATCGTTGAGGGCTTGATTAAACTGATCACCGGTGCCGCGTGTTTGTAGGTATGTCGCCGTCGAGCCGGTGAATACTCCCATTTGGATTGAGGCATCGGCCGCGCGCACCGAGCGATTGTAAAAAGAGATATGAGAGCTGTCCTGCTTGAACTTGAGACTGGCTGTCTCTGGAGTTATTCCGGTGACAAGGCTCGATGTCGAGCCGTCGCCAGCGTATCCACGGTCCACGGTGAATGTAGGCGCGTTTATCGCCGTCAGATTGTAGAGGTCCTGTACCCAGTTAAGCCGAGCGGACTGCGCATCATGTGCGGCCGTCACGTAAAGCGCGTCTGCCTTGGCCCATATGCCGCTGGTCTTCAACCCCACGATCGTGGAGTTGATGAGCGCCTTCCGGGTGTTGTCGGGCTGCACGGTCATGCGAGCAAAGAGAGCAGTGGCGGCCGGGTCGAAGAGCGCTGCCGGGAACGTACCGAGGGAATTCCAGTCCGGTGCGCCGTTCGCAATCGCAAAGGCGGCCATCGCCCCGTTGATCTCGGTGTAAGGGGTGCCGAGCTTTAGATTGATATAAGCCAGCAGCCGGCCGTTCCAGTCATAGGCAGGCACGCCGGCCAGGTCGAACAGGGCGGACCAATCGCCGTTATAGTCGTAGGCGGTGCCCGTGGCGGCCCGCACTGAGGCTTGGCGCAGCGCCTGGTTGGACATCAGGGTTGCCCCGTGTTCTTCGGCCGCAGCATCCCGTTCACGGCGTCCTGTGCCACCATGCGGCGCTCGTCCATCAGAACCTGCTGCTCAAGAGTGCGCATCTTGATAGCGTGATCGGCCTGCATGGCCTCCATGCCCATCCGATGCTCTTGGGCGGCCCGATCCATTTCCATCTTGGTCTGCCCCATCTTGGCCTGAGCTTCGAACTGGGACGTCTGGGCCTCGGTGTTCGCCTTCTGGATCTCCGCTTGCCCCTTGATCTTGGCGGTTTCCATCTTGATCTGCTCATCGGGCGACGGCTGGGGCGGCGGCTTGGGCTGGCCGGCCATCGCCATCAGCTTATCAGTGGTTTCCTCGATCACGTTCTGCAGCTCACGAGCGACAGGGAAGGCACGGACACCAAACAGCAGGAACTGACAGGCCATCGGTGCCAGGTCAGGCTGCTGCTGAACCATCGGCCCCCAGACCGTCATGAACTGGCTCACTGCCTGCAGGAACTCAGTGCGGTCCTGCTTCTCCTGCGTCTCGTCGGCCGACACAGTGCTGTCAGTCTCGATATCGAGGCGGAAGCGGCGAAGAACACCATTGCGGAGCAGTTCCTGAACGTCTTCCTGTGTCGGCCCGAGGTTGTTCAGGACCTGCGGCGGCTGAGGTTGGGGAGGAGGCTGCTGGCCCTGCTGCTGCGCCATCTGAGCTGCCTGCTGCCATTGCGATTGAGCCTTCTGGAACTCAAGCGCGGCCTGCTGCTGCTGCATAGCCACATCCTGCCGAGTGGGAAGCTGCGTTTCCGACACTTCCATCATCGTGGAGAGCTGGAATTGCTCGGCGATGATCTCCCCCGCCATGCTGACGATATCGCGGGCAACACGGGCAAGCTCCTTCTTGCGATCCCCCATGCGGGACGAGCCGTATTGCGCCTTGAGATTCTGCGCATGCGCCGTCTCGTTCGGATCGGTATCGCCACGCATCAGGTCGGAAATGCCGGTGATTTCCCGAACATCATCCTTGAGCTGTTTGCGAAGGTTGATGCACTCGACAATGATCTTGGCGACCTGGTCGACGGGCAGCCAGACGATCGGCGCCCCGCCCTGGGCCTTGTCGGTGAAAGCCGCCCAAGACTTCACCGCGATCATCTTGTTTTCGACGCCGGGCGTCATTGCACGCTCGATTTCCGGAGCGCCTTCGCCCTGCGGTCCAGCCGGATAGAAGCCGATGAGCTTTAGAGCATCGGTCAGGGCCGCGATCCGGTTCGTCAGGTCGTCAATTTCCTCCGTCTGATCCTGGTAGAAAATGAAATCCGGGATCGGCTCCAAGCTGTCATTGGTCAGCGTGCCATAGGCAGGACGAGGTGACGGATAAAAGCCGCTCAGCTTGAGATAGGGCGCACCCTCCTCCAGGACCTCGGCGCATCCCTTGGCAACCCACAAGACGCGCTGGTTCACCTTGTCCCAGATTTCGAATATCTCAGCCTTGCGGGTTTCGCTGTCCGAAGGCTGCCCGTCATTGGTTTCGCGGCTTTCGGAACTGTTGAGCGGCACGGCGCCGCGATAGTCGGGGAACCTCTCCTTGAACTGCTTTCCCGTCAGATAGGCCCGATATGCCAGCCAGGGCAGCTCTTCCCACGTTCGGCCCTTGGGGTGAATGAAATCCTCACGCTGCACATAGTCCAGCCGGACATTTTCAAAGGCGAGCACTTCCGTAGGGCCTGCCTCTTCGGCCTCGGCGCGCTGCTCCTGCGGAGCCTCGGTAAGGCCGTCTTCGACATCGCCCTCTTCGAACACCGCTTCATAGCGCAGCCTGGGAACGCCGCGGGCATAGAGCAAATAGTCGTCGCGGATCTGCTTCAGGAATCGGTCGAAATCGTTGGCGTCGAACTGGAACTGGATTGTCCGCTCGAGCAACTGCGAGGCGATGCGGGCGACAGGGTTGCCAGTGCGAAAACGGGTGTCCACCACCGCCTTGGGCGTCTGGGCATAGACGGCCGGCTTCATGGTCTCGATATTCGACCAGAACAACTGGAACCGCCGACGCTTGGCCGTGCGGCTGCTATCATACCGGTAGAACCTACGGATCTTGTTGCACCGCGTGCGGTATGGCTGCATGTCGCGCTGGGCGGCCTCGATCTCCGATAGCCATTTCATGGCCACGGTGCCGGGCTGTTCGCGCGAATTGTAATCGTCTGCCATCAGGCGCGCTCTCTGCGATCTGTCATCAAGTTCGCGTCCTCGTGCAGCTCATCAAATGTCCAGTCGGACAGCCCGAGCTTGGGCTTTTCTTCCTCTGGATCCTTGGGAACCAGCACCTCAGAAATCATGTGCCGGCTCACCGACAGGTACCGGAAAGCGTCGGCGCCATGGCTGGGCCAACCGTGCCAGGGCTTATCCAGCCACATGCCCCGATCGTCGGACCACTCCTTGCGGTAGGCAGACAGGGCCTTGCGGCCTTCGCTTGTCGCGCCTTCGTCAAAGTCGCAGAGCGGCAGCGTGGAGCGCACCGCGTTGATACCGTCATCGATGCTGAGATCGGCGCCGATGATGATCTTCAAGCCGTGCTGCAAGCCTTGCTCGACACGGCCCAGGCCTGAGCCCCATTCCGTCACGCGGCCATCGTGTGGCCAGATCTGCGTGCCGAGCGTCCAGCCGCGCTCCTTGGCCAGATCCTTGATCTCCTTGGCGTGGTGCGGCAGCCCCTCGCCGGCAAGCTGGTAATACCCGACAATACGAATGCGCCCGCCAATGAACTGGAAAAACCAGATCGCCGTATAGTCGTGCTTGCCGATATCCCAGGCGCCGAGAACCAAATAGCGCGGATCTGCCGGGAAGATGCCGATTCCGCCGCGAAGCTCCAGCTTGGCCAGCTCATCAGCGTAATAGGCACCCTCAACAGCCGCCTCGAAAGCCTCTTCGGGTGTCGACGGATATTCCCGCTTCATGTCCGAAAGCTGAGTTTCCGCCTTCTTGACGTACCAGGCCTTCTGACCAGGCCGCAGGCTGACAACGGTCTTGGCCAGCTTGTCGAAATACTTGGCCATGTCGTCGCCGATGACGACGACGGCCGGGTCAATCTCGTATTCCGGGTTCTTCCACCATGGGAAGAAATGGAATTTGAAATCGAGTGTCGTCAGAGGCGTGCCGGTGCGCTGTTTGGCCTGGGCAATCGTGCACGTCTCGTAATAGTGGCCTTCCTGCCCTTCCGCCGTGCTCTCGACAAAGACAAGCTGTCCAGCCTGCACGGTGTTCAGCGCGCCAGTTCGAACCTCCCTCGCCTTCTCAGGGAACTTTGCGCAGAGCTTCCCATACTCAGACACATGCAGATATTGCAGTGTGCCGGATCGGAGCGACGTGCCCACCCTCACGCTCGAATTGTTCTTCAGCAACAGTTCCTGCGAGTTGCTGTTGACGATCGGCACCGCCTCTTTGATGCCATCGGGCAGATGATCATAGGGGAGCTTCACCTTGTCCCGAAAGATTGTCTGGGCATCGCCCAGGGTGTGAGCGATGGTGCCGCACCGGATGTTCGAATTGAACACCGCGGCGTCCAGCATGAAAATCTGAATGAACGTCGTGAAGCCGAGCTGACGCGCTTTCAGGATCACGTTCTGGTAGTGCATCGCATCGAACAGGGCTTGCTGAGCCCAGTTCATCCGAAACGGTACGCGGTGCCCCTCCTTGTCCACGATCCAATAGAGGTTGCTCAGCCTCCAGCGGACGTCAGAGAACTGCTCAACCGCCGCTTGGAAGGCCGCGCGTTGTGCCATCGATCGCTTTCAGCAGTTCAGAGACTTCGCCGCTCACGCCGTGTTCAACAGCGGTCTTTTCGCCGTAGACCTTGGGCCGAAGCTTGCCCGCCATCCATCGCCGCGTCTCGATCCGCAATTTGGAGCGCTGGATATTCTCGCCATTCGCTTGCCAGCCGGCATTTTCGGGGTCGTTGCGCCGCATCCAATCGTTGCTGCCATCGTCCGCAATATCCAACGACTCGTCGAAAAGCGCATCTGCCTGGGCCTCCCGCGCGTGGGCGTACTGCTCGCGAAAGCTGGCGTTCGCCGCCAGCCAACGAAAAACTGTCGACTGTGCCGGCATGTTCCCGTCAAGGCAGATGCTGCGCAGGCTCTCCCCGTTTGCCAGCCGCTCGCAGATGGCGTCTGCAATGTCCTGCGTGAAGCTGGATGGGCGCCCTGTCTTGGGAGCGGCTGCCTCATCAGCATTATGTGTAAGATGGGTATCATCAGTCATGGAAGCTCGCCCGGTTGACGGGGCGCCTTCTGGTTATTCCGAACTGTGAATTATAGTTGACAATTACGAACTGTGAATTATAGTTCACGGCATGCCAGACATTCGCCAGACAGAAGACTTCGCCAAATGGCTCCGCAAGCTGCGGGATCAGGCCGCTGTCGCCCGGATCAACATTCGCATTCGTCGCCTGCAGATGGGCAACCCTGGCGATGTGAAGCCGGTCGGAGAAGGCGTCAGCGAAATGCGCGTGGACTATGGCCCCGGATATCGGGTCTATTTCCATCAGCGCGGCGAAACTCTGGTGATCCTTCTGTGTGGCGGCGACAAGCGCACGCAGGAGGAAGACATTGCGAAGGCCAAAGCCATGGCAAAGGAGGTTTGACAATGGCCCTTAAGACAACCCAATGGGATCCGGCCGAATACCTCGATACCCCCGAGGCGATGGCCGCTTATCTTGAAGCCGCTTTCGAAGAAGGCGATCCCACCCTTATCACCGCTGCCCTTGGCGATATTGCCAGAGCGAAAGGGATGACCCAGCTTGCCCGCGATACCGGCCTTACCCGGGAAGCTCTCTATAAGGCTCTGTCCCCCGATGGCGACCCGCGCCTGTCTACCTTCTTCGGCGTGATGAAGGCGCTCGGCATGAAGATCGAGGCGCGGGCAGCTTGAGGTGACCATGTCGGTGACATCACCGAAATGATCATGCGGAGCTTGGACTTTGAAGGGATCAGCGATGACAGGCTCGGTGAACGTACGCGGTCGAGGTGCACTGCTAACCCTCGTTGTCATCGCCCTGCTGTCCATCCTGCCCTCAGAGCGTAGCGCTGCAGCTGAAGATCTGTTTGGGACACCAGAGCAGGACCGCGCGGAGATTGTCACCCTCTGCCAGCGGAAGACATTCGGCCAAGACTGTTCTTGTGTTGAGAGTTTTTCGAACGAAATTATAGATGAAAGTCGGAAATATCTTCTGCTGGTTTTGAGAGAACAGCCTGAGAAAGCAGGCAATTATATTATAAAGTACCTAATGTTATCAAAGAGCAAGAGTGCCGTTTATCGCGCTCTTGGCGCATATGCTTACGATAAAATTACATTAAACTCCGTCGAGATAAGCATCATGTGCCACTTTAAGCCGCTTATATTTGCCTATGTGGCCGGCAAAGCGCAGCCATTCATCCGCAAGCTATGAAGCCTCGGCCTCGCCGGTCGTGCTATGATGAAAGGGAACTCGAAGAGAGAGCCCTCATGTCGAAGCTCAAAAAGATCGTTCTACAGATCTTGTTGTTCTGGTTGGCCTTTTGCGTCGCCAGGGCCGCGATCGACTGGCATCGTTTCGTATCGAACCCGATGGAGACGCTGTATGCATCTCTGATTTCAGGATTGGTCGGCGGCGGCACGCTGGCAATCTTGAACAGTATTCCCAATGGCAGGCGGGACAGGAAATAGTGCCATATCAAGCAGGGCAGAACCGGGCGAGCGCCATCCCTCGTCCGTCTGCCTGCTTGAAACTTACACGTGGCTTGGAAACGACGAATTTATCTGCAGCGTAGCTCTCGGATCGTTGGTCCCTGCCAACGACGCTGATTGCCGCAACACCAACTGGAGCACACTTGCATATGCTCGGCATCCTTGGCCTTAGCATCCCAAGGACGAACACGTCGACAACGCGCCTTCATGCGGAGAAGATCGCGAATGCGGCGGCCTCGTTTCGGTTCCTGAATTTTAGCCATATCGCACATCCATTGGTTCGGTGTGCGAAAGCCCGGCAGCTTCTTAGCTCCGGGCGCGAATATCCTCAGGTACCATTAGAGACGATGAATTTCTGACATGGGGGTTGTCAAGCCTAACTGGTGCCAACCCTTAGAAATATGCGGTAAATTGCCGTGAGACCGATGCGCAAACCGCCGTACATGTGGGGCAGGTTCGGCGTCTGGCGATCGAGTATGTGATCGAAGGCCGAAATGATCGGCATGCGGGCGATTGTGGACGCGACCTGCAGGCAGCTCATGATATCGTCCCACTTCAAAATCGTGCGCCTGCACCAGCGAGCATAGGCCTCCGGGTCGCTTCCCTCCTCTGGCAGGACAACACGGTTCGATACGGCGCCAGGCGCGGCAATCGCCTGAAGGTATTCATTCCGCTTGCCCAGATACCATTCTGCTGCCTGGAACTGGTCCTTGTTCAGCTCGCCTTGGATCCGCAGCCATCCCTGCGTGGTGCCGACATTGGGCTTCCCCAGTTCGGGCCGGCCATCCACAAGGCTCTCAGGCAAACCGGTCTGACGCATGCGGGCAGAAATCATCACGGCCTTGATATCCTTCTCGCGTTCGATCCTGGCTGGCTTCGAGCGCGATAGGCGCCCGTTCGGTTCGCGCATGCCAGGCTGTCGCTTGCGTCCTGCTCGGGCCATAGATCACCTCGTTTCATAATCGGTGGAGACGTAGCGGCGCTTTTCAAGGTCGTAATTCAGTCCGACCTTGCAGACGTAGCCCAGCTCTTCGAAGCGGGCTTTCCGCTGGTAGAGGTCTGCTTCTGTGCAGCGCTTGCCGTCCTTGAAGAAGTCAGGCCGATGCACGACAAAGCCCTGGTCCACCCTGTTGAACCAGTTCATGGAACCTGAGATGTCCTCCAGTTCCGGCGGTTCCTTCCTCAGGTGGCCATCGCGCTTGGACGGGTGGGCCAGGATCTGGACATGGCAGTGCATGTCCCGAGCGAACTGGATGACCGCGTTGAGGCAGCGCCCGATATAGTCGGTCTCGCTCTCGCGATTCTCGCGCTTGTGCTCCATGCGGTTCCAAGGATCGACCTGGATCGCCTTGACGCCGTAGCGCACAACCGCGACCTCGGCTCGATCGAGGAGCCAGTTCAGATCCGGCTGCCCTTCGGGGTGCTTGAGGAACACGTAATGATCGTCAATGAAGCGATCGGCGGCGGCCATCATCCGGCCATCCATGTTCATCTCAGGGACGAGGCTGTGCAGGGTGCGGATCTGCCGGCGAAGGTGGGGCTTTTCGCCGGTCTCGAAAGACGCCATCGCTATGCGGAATCCGTATTTGCGCACGATCTGGAACCAGATCTGAGCCCATAGGACCGTCTTTCCGTGGTTGGGCAGACCGGTGACGACACTGAGCATGCCTGGCGCGAGCTTGATCTTGTTTTCCCATTCTTCGAAGCCGGGCGACCACGTAAATATCGGTGGCGGTTCCGGGATCTCGCTCATGAGATACAGACCGTCTACCGGCCAAGGCAACGAGCCTTGTTCGACCATTTCGCGAAGCGCATCGGCGCCGTCGCTCAACAGGAAATCGTTGGCGTCCTTCACCCCGTCCGGCCATTCGAGGAAGTGAAAGCGAGCCTGCCCGAGGATCTTCGCCATGATGCGGCGCAGGATCCGTCCGGGGCCGTCACTGTCGCCACACCAGACGAATTTCCGAACCTTGTTCAGGCCCATCGCAAGCGCATCGAGAACGTACCCGAAACCGTCGGTGCTCTCCTCGTCCTCCTCGCGCAGCTTCTCAGGCGCGCCACCAGGGACCGACAGCACGCGATTGAGGGAGATGCCGGCCTCGATCAGCGATGCCGCGTCAAACTCCCCTTCCGTGATGTAAACAGCATCGAGAGGGCCGCTCAGAACGTTGTCGAGATTGAAGAACGAAGCCTTGGCGTCCTTCTGCGACACAAAGGTTTTTTCCGAGAGCGCCCTCGCCTTCCAATAAGTTCGCTGGCCGCCAACAAAATAGGGCCAGAAAAGTGCCTCGTCCCGCCGCTCAATGCCCGGGAAAAAGGTTGTACCGGACTCGGCGCTGAGCCGATCCAAAGTCGCTGAACTGATGCCCCTGCTCGCGGCGTAGGCCGTAGCCGCTGCGCTGCGCTTCGAAGAATTCGCCGCCGTTCCATCCGCAGTGGTGGCAGTACCACTGGGCGCCGCTCCCATCGACCTTGACGGAGAGGCACCGGTCGCGCTTGTGCTTCCGTTTGGCGCTGCACTCGGGGCAAACTGTTCTGAAACGTCCATTGCGGTTCGACCTGGCCTGAATGTGATGTTCTCGGAAAATCTCGTCGACGTTACGCGCTACCATCCGGTCAGCCTCCCCTCGTCGTCGTAGGTCTTGCCGCGGGATGCCCATTGGTTCGGGCCGATCGGCGTGACCGTCTCGCCAGCCTCTCGCCATTCGCTCACCCAAGGAGGGACCTTTTTGCCGTTCTTGGCCTGGGTGATCTGCTTGGCCCTGGTGACGCCGGCCTCATCCTCAAGCTCTCGGATGGTGGCGCCAAAATAGGTCGAAGGGTCTTTTGCCTTCAGGCAGCTCTGCACCAGCCGCGTGGCTGCCGGCATGGTGGTTGCCCCAGCGTGGGCCAGCTTCATGAGCTTGCCGAGACGCGAACGGGTGATGCCCTTCGCCTCGCATTCCTTGGCCAGGGACCAGAACAAGTCTTCGTCGGACTGTTCTTCGGGCAAGGCGGCCGCAGGCTGGGCAGGCGGCACCTCGGAGGTTGATACGCTAGTATCAACCGTAGAGGTGGAACTATCTAATCTAGCTTCTGGAATATGGTACGCGGACGTGCGCGTACTATGGGCTTTATCCTCCCCCTTATCCCCTTCATCGTCTTGGGGGTTAACCCCTCCGTTAACCTGAGGGATAAGGTTCGGGTTGCCTCCCCCTTTACCGTTGTTTCTGTCGCGCTCCGCTTTCTCGATATCCCGCACCATGCGCCGGCTATAGATCGCGCCGTCTTCGCTCACGCTGTAGACTGCTGCCTCCTGCAGCTCCGCGAGGAGAGCAGAGCATTCCTTCAGGCTGATGCCGGCCAACGATGCCAACTGCTTGGGCGTAACCGCTCGATCATTCACCAGCAGATGCCCGCGCTGGCTGGACTCCCACATCAGGCAAATGACTTCCATCCACAGGCCGCGCGCCGCAATGCTGCACATGCGCAGCTTTGGATCTGCCCGCCAATCGGTGGGGTAGAATTTCAGCCAGGGGCTTTTGCGTTCAGTCTTTGCACTAGCCATTGCTGAGCCCTGCCGCCGCCGCGATGATGCGGCCAGTCTGGAAATCGATGATGGAATTGATGGCCTGATCGGCGCACAGGCCGACGGCCACGCGGATCTCCGTGCCGGTGAAATGGAAGGCGCCGATGCCGTTGGCGCGCAGCTGGTTCGCCCATTGGAAATAGTCGTCGATCTCTGGCGATGTCTTCTGATCCCAGCCCACGGGATCGATCGTCACGGCTAGAAAGAAATCTGCGCCGTGAAAGGTCATGCTCACCAACAGGTCTGCATTTCGGTCGCAAACCAATCTGTTGCGCTCGATCGCTATCGTGTCGTTGCCACCAGCCCGCTTCGAGACCTGATAGCCAAGGTCAAGCGCCAGCTCACACAGGCAGGCCCGGAAGGCGTGAACGAGGTCAGACTTCTGGCGGCTCAGGGTTGTCATTCGGCGCGCCCTCGCCGGGTGAGCCTTTCAACCGTCGTGATCGCCTTTTGCATCGCAGCCTGAGCCGCCAGAATTTCACCGTTATCAGCGCCGACACCACACTGCTCAGCAAAAGCAATCTCTGCCTCCAGCGTGCGGATTTCCTTTTCAAGCTCACGTATCACAGCTCCTTGGATGCGCACGAAGAGGCCAACTGAGATGCCCTTTCGCCGGCCGCGCCGGATGTTTTCAAGAGTTCCTGAACCAGCGCCGATCGCGCGGGCTGCGGCATCCCGGCCGCGAAGGTTCTCGATACGCTCCACAAAGCTACGTGCAGCATCGTCGTAATCGATCGCTGTCGCGGCACTCATTTTTGCCTCGTCTGGAGAAAATGTCCGGTTCTGGCGGATGAAACTGCTCGGCATGTCGTGCTCCTTATGGGGTGCACGACGGGCACGGTTCTCACCGTTGCCGATCCAGTAGTTGAGCAAGGGCTCAGCGCGGCGACTGCCAGGAAGACGCGCGGGTCCGAGGAGAAACGATGCGAAAAGGCGGGGATCTGTCGCTCCGCGCCATCACAAAACTGAAGCGCGAGAGAAAAAGGGCGAGACGGCCGGCGTTGCACCGGCTGCCTACCCACCGATATCGACGTGTGATCAAGGGGAAGGGCGCAGCGAAGTGAAGCCGCGTTGCAAACGAGAGCGGATAGATTGCCGGGGTGAGCAATATCGATGTTCATGCTAGCGCGGCCTTGCTCGGCTCACGCGCGCCGCGCGCCGCGCGTACTGTGCGGCTCTGACGTGACGATGAACCTGTGTGGCATGGCTCGTCAAAAAACCAGGCATCATTCCAGGGAATGCCGTGCTTCCTGGCGTGTTCGCGGATTCGCACCATTTCCACTTGGGTTGGGTAAGCTTCACCGCGATCCCAGCGCGAGACCGTGGATTGCCGGACGCCAGCTATTTCAGCGAAAGCAATCTGCCCAAGCTTGAAGATGGAAACTCGGATGAATGAAATTTGGCTCATAAAACGCATATATGCGCATACTGATATTTTCGCAAGCGAGAAATCCGGCAGTTATCGGCTGCCGCATATTGCAAGCGCGCCCAGGCCGGGTTAGCGAGGAAGGCATGAACGCTTATTCCAAGGTAATCGCCGAGCGCGTTATTGAATTCCGCAAGAAGCACGGGCTGACGCAAACAGAGCTCGGCACGAAGCTGGGGGTTGGCCAATCCACTATCGTTCGATGGGAAAAGGGCGCACTTCCCAGATTTGCCGCCTTCAAAAAATTCCTCGAATACGCCAGAGAATCCGGCGATGAAGACATAGCAGAGGGGTTTCTCAGCGGAAAAACCGAGCCCCTTTCTCCTAGAACTTTTATCGTCATTGAAGGCACAATCGGCAATGCCAGCGCTGTCACCCAGTTCGGTAAAGTCCCTGAGGAAAATCGCGCCTTTGCTTGGGTCAATTTAATGTTGCCAGCTTCATCCTGGGCACTTCTCGTCCTAGGCGATGGGATGAGGCCGAAATATGATGAAGGTGACCTTGTCTGCCTTTCTGAGAAAGTCCCCAAGAAGATTGATATGCCGTTCCTGGGCTACGTGGAGGACTGGAATGGGAATGCCTTTCTGGGCCGGGTTATGAGGGCGGCGAAATCCGATGAAGTTCAAGTCTTTTGCTTCAACGCCGATCCCATCGCGGGATTAAATCCGAACTCTATAAGCGCGGTCGAGGCTGTGATTCCGCGCGGCAAATGGAGTTTAGATAGGGATCCCAGTCGATTTTTGCCGCCCAAATTCCAAAACGGATAATATGCGTTGACAGATAATATGCGTTAGTCGATAACAGGCTCCTCCGGATCATCGGAATGGAGAGCCTTGCCATGAATGCTTTGACCCCTATCGCCGCCCACACCCCAGTCGTCAGCCTTGCCGCAATTGAATATGCAGATGCTGAGCTAATTGAACTGGGCCGCCGGATTGATGCTCTGGACATCCAAATTTCGGAGAATTGTCGGCAGGATGCAGAACTAATCCCAATCCGTGACGCATTCTTCGACGACGTCCCAGAGTCGCTACTCGTCACCAATGATGACCGGTACTGGTGGCGTGGCACAGGCGGTGAACCTTTGCGTGCTGGCGACACGTGGAACTACTATCAGGCGGAAAAACTCGAAGTGCCCCGCGGCGCAGTTTACTCCGGCTCGCTAAAGCGAATTACGGCCCGAGTTGCTGAACTTCGGCGGGCCGCAAAAGAGCACCTTCTGCGCTACAAATCCTTCGTGATCGAAATCGGTGCAAAAGCCATCGAAGACGAGTACGGCGCTCTTTGCGAAAGGCGCGACCTCCTAGTTCAGCAGGCAATGTCGATTGTGCCCCATACGGTCAATGGTCTTGTTGTGCAGGCGAAAATCGTCCGAGCTGAAAGCCTCCTCTGGAATAAAGATCAAGCCAATTTGGATACCGGCGAATGGGAAACGATGAGCTTTGTGAGCAACGTCCTGGCATTCGCTGCCATGCAGGAGGACTGAGCGATGAACATCGCTATTCGCCAGCAGGAAGGTAGCTCGACAGAGATCGCAGCGACCTTCCTCGAACCTTTCACAGCCGCCGACTACCTCGCGACCGAACGCATGGTTGGCCACGAGGTTTCCTATTATCGCGATCGAGAGAAGCTCTTCATCTCCGTCTATTTCGGCAATCGAAAATACAAAAAGGCGACGAGGAACGCCTACATCGACGGCTTGTGGCGCTTTCGTTCGTGGCAGGACGCCAACCCCAACTGGAAAGAGCAGGTGGTTGCCGAGCTTGATCGAGAGAAGGCCGCGGCATGACCAACATCATCAACTTCACGGCGCCTCAGGCGCCGTTCTCCCGCCTCGTCAAGGACCTCATGGACCGGATCCAGGCTGGCGGCCTCTATTGGCACATCATCATCCCGGACGAAGCCCACCGGGAACGACTGATACCTCCAGATCTCTCCTTCGGCCTCATCCCTCCCAACATCCCGCCGCAAGACGCGCTCGACGCGGCCGCGGAGCTACGAGAGATCTGGTACAGCGACAGCGCCATGCGGGTGAAGATGATCCAATGGCACGCCGAGCGCGGCCTCCTGCACGAAAAGCTGCCGATGACTGATCCGTCGACATGGTCTGAGGGCGGCGTCGCATGAGCAGCCTTCGTATTCCGGTCGAATTCGACGTCGCCGACATGCCTGAGCCGAAGGAACTTCTGGACAAGCTGTCAAAGGACCAAGAACGGCGCTTCCTTGCCGTGCCCGCGCGCAAGCTGACCACCTATGACCGGGCGCTTGAGAAGGCCAGGAACATGGTCGAGCGCAACGGCATGACGGTTCGCGTCATGGAGGTTCGGGAGACGATCTATTGCCTGACCAAGAACGCGAAAGAGAGGCATTGCGCCGATGGCTAGCCCAGCCCTACCATCCTCCGCTCTTGGGGGCGGCCGTTGCAGCCAATTGCAGCGGCCGCCAGATCCGCTCTTAATCGAGTTCGTTCAAGCATTGGCACGGCGTCAGGCGCGTATCGATCACGCCCGCCTCATCGCAAACACATCGGGAAGCGGCAATGACCACCAAGCGCGGGGCGATCTACGCCAGATACTCGACTGACCTGCAGAACGATCGCAGCGTCGAGGATCAAATCGCGCTTTGCCGCTCCTACGCAGAACGGAACGGCATCAATGTGGTTTCCACGTTTCACGACCGCGCCCGTTCTGGCGCCTCTGTATTCGGGCGCGACGGGCTTCTCAGCCTGATCGACGCGTCAAAGACCGGCACCTTTACCACCATCATCGTCGAGGCCCTGGACCGTCTCTCCCGCGATCAGGAGGACCTTGCCGGCCTTTACAAGCGTCTATCATTCCGGGGCGTTGAAATCCTCGCTGTCCATGAGGGGAAGGTCGATCAGGTCCAGATCGGCGTTCGCGGCATGCTCGGCAGCCTCTATCTCGCTGACCTCGCCAACAAGGTACGTCGCGGCCTGGCTGGCGTCATCCGCGACAAAAGGCATGCCGGCGGCCGTGCCTATGGCTACCGGCCGATTCCTGGCAAACCAGGTGAAATGGAGATTGTTGAGGAAGAGGCCGCCGTCGTGCGTCGGATCTTTGCCGAGTACCGGGCAGGATCCAGCCCGAGAAGTATTGCCATCGGCCTGAACCAGGATGGCGTAACCGCGCCTCGAGGTGGCCGCTGGGCAGCGTCAACGATCAACGGCAATACCAAGCGGGGCAATGGCTTGCTGCAAAACCCGCTCTACAGCGGCCGGCTTGTCTGGAACCGCGTGCGCATGGTTCGCGACCCTGACACCGGCAAGAGGGTATCGAGGCCAAACCCTGAAAACGAATGGCAGACGGTCGACGTGCCGCATTTGCGGATTGTACGGGAAGATGACGCCGGTGAGGCAGCCGCCCGAAAGCAGGCTCTGGCGCGTGGGCCGAACTCTCGCGGCGGCCGACCGGGGAAAAGGCTGCTGTCCGGTCTGATGCGCTGCGGTGCCTGCGGCGGCAGTATGGTCATTCAAGGCCCCGACCGCGGCGGCCAGCGCATCATCTGTTCGAACCATAAGGAGGCTCGAACTTGCGACAATCAATCCCGGTACTATGTCGAGCGGATCGAGGCGGCTGTCGTCGACCACCTGCGAGCACAACTAAAAACGCCCGAGCTGCTGGCGGCCTATGTCGCTGCCTATCGGGAGGAAAGGCGAGCGCTTGAGGCTGCTTCGCGGCGCGGGCGTGCGAAACTGGAGAAGGGACTGGCGGACGCTAAAGCCGGGATCAGCCGTATTGTCGATATGATCGGGGCGGGAATTCTTGACGCTGGCGAGGCCGTTGAGCGTCTGGCGCCGTTGCGCGCCGACCGGGACCGCTATGCTGCGGAGCTGGCGACAGCCGCCAACGAGACGAACGTGATCGAGCTGCACCCGACTGCCGTGAAGGCCTTCCATCAAAATCTGGAAATGCTGCGCGTGATCCTGAGTGGAGGATTCGGCGATATCCCCGCCGATCTACGCAATCTCTTCCGGGTATTCGTCGAAGCCGTAACCATCCGCCCAAGGCAGGCGCACGAGCCATATGTCTTTGAAGTGACTGGCCACCTTGCGCCGCTCTTGAGCGATCTGTCGGTGAATTCGATGGTAGCGGGAGAGGGACTTGAACCCCCGACACGCGGATTATGATTCCGCTGCTCTAACCAGCTGAGCTACCCCGCCACGGGGCCCGGCACTGCCGGGACGGGCGGCTTATGCAAGGCTGGGCCGAAACTGTCAAGCGGGCGGGAGAGGAAATCTTCTCCCCTCCCCGTTTTTGCTGGCGTCTCGCCCCAGCGGCCGCGATGTCAGGCCCAATATCAGGCCTTGGTGAGCAGACCGAGCAGGCCCTTGTGGATGGCTTCGTTGCCGGCCACGATGTCGCCGGTGTCCAGCATGGTGTCCCCGCCCCGGATGTCGGAGATGAAGCCGCCGGCTTCGCGTACCAGCACGATGCCGGCCGCCAGGTCCCAGGAGGAGAGCCAGCGCGCGGCCAGGCCGTCGAGCCGGCCGGAAGCGACATAGGCCAGGTCCAGGGCGGCGGCGCCGAAATTGCGCACGCCGGCAACCTTGCCCATCACGGTGCCGAGATCGGCGAGGTTGGTCTGGTGCTGGCCGCGGCCGAGGCGCGCCAGGCTCATGCCCACGATCGAATCCTCCATCAGGCGGCGGCCGGAGACACGGATGCGGCGTTCGTTGTGGAAGGCGCCCTTGCCGCGCTCGGCCACGAACAGGTCCTCGGTGGCGGGATTGTAGACGACGCCGGCTACCAGCAGGCCCTCGCGCTCCAAGGCCACGGAAACGGCGAAGAAAGGCACGCCGTGCAGGAAATTGGTGGTGCCGTCGAGCGGATCGATATGCCAGCGATGGGTCTTGTCCGCGCCTTCGACGACGCCGGCTTCCTCCATCACGAAGCCATAGCCCGGACGGGCCCGCTCCAGTTCCTGATGCAGCGTGCGCTCGGCCTTCTTGTCGGCGACGGACACGAAATCGCCCGGCCCCTTGGTCGAGACCTGCAGGTTCTCCAGCTCGCCGAAATCGCGCTTGAGACCCTTGCCGGCCTTGAGCACGGCAGCAACCATCACATTCATCAAAGGTGAACGCAGCATCATGAAACTTTCAAATAACAGCCGCCCCGGAGCACGGGGCACGGGAATGGGAAGCGGCCTGTCTAATGGAAAATGCCGCCGATATGAACGGGAAAATGCGACCGGCGTGAAAATTCGAATCGCAGCGGCCCTTAAGGTTCACAGGCCCTGATAATAGGCCTTCCAATGGCTGCGCAGTGCCTCTTCCTCGGCGCCGATGTCATAGGCGGGCGATGAAATCGGCTTCACCGTCTCGACGCGAACACGCACGAAATGGCGGATGCGGTCGGCCAGGGCGCCCCAGCGGTCGAAATGCGGACGCAAAGCCGCGAAAGCCTCGCTCTCCTTGGCGATGACCTCGCAACGGCCGCGGATGCGCACGCCCTTGCGGGCCAGCACATCGACGAAATTGATCTCCACCACCGGGCGCTCGCGTATGTTGCGCAAGGTTCCCGGGGAGCGCGCCTCCCCGAAAACGATATGGTGGTCGTCCAAGGCCAGCATCATGCCCTTGGGCGACAGATTGGGCGTCCCGTCAGGATTGACGCTCGCCACATAGCCGAGCGAATGGCGCTCGATCACCGCCCTCGCCGCCGCATCCAGCACCGCCAACCTCCCCTATCGATCCTTCGTACCAACCTGAAGAAAAAGATCGGTTGGCATTACATGCCGTAGTAGCGGGCGCCCTGAATGGCCGCCGCCCGCACCTCCGGCGTTTGTCGGGCGACATATTCGTCGAGCTGCTTGTCGTCGAGCCCCGCCGCCTTGGCGAGCAGATGCCACATGCAGGCCAGCACCGGATTGGGCGCCAGGCCAATGCCGGCCGCATACATCCGCGCCAGGCGATTGCGGGCGATCGGCGAGCCACGCCGGGCCGCGCGCTCGAACCAGTCGGCCGCCATCTCCTGGTCGCGCGGCACGCCCTCCCCGTTGAAGAGGGCGATGCCATATTCCACCATGCCGTCGATATTGCTGGCATTGGCCGAGGCCAGGAAGAACTCGGTCGCCTTCTTCTTGTCGGCCGGCACGCCCTTGCCGTCCTTGGTCAGCACGCCGAGCGAATAGAGGGCATCGCCATTATTGGCGAGAGCCGCCTGGCTGAAGCGCTTATAGGCGGTGGCGTAGTCGGGCGGACCGTTGGTGGTACGCAGGGCGATGATGCCGAGATTATAGGCCGCCTCGGGCACGCCCAATTCGGCGGCGCGGTTGAGCAGCAGCATGCCACCCGGCTCGTCCTTGGGCACGTTCTTGCCCAGGAGCTTGGTCATGCCATAGGCGAACATGGCGTTGCGATCGCCGCGCTCGGCCGCCTCGGAATACCATTGCGCTGCCTTCACAGGATCGGGCGGCACGCCCAGGCCATTGGCATAGAGCTGGGCGATCAGGGTCATCGCCGCAGGATCCTTGTCGGCCACCACGCGCTTGGTGGCTTCCTCCAGCGCCCTGAGATAGTAGCCGCGCTGGAAAGCGCCATAGGCAAGATCCGGCGGCGGCCCGCCCGGCACGGCGGGGGCTGCCACCTCCGCGGGCTTGGCGGCACCGGATGGCGGCGCGGCCTCGCCAGGCGCGTTCTCCGCGGGCTTGGCGGCTTCCGATGCGGGTTGAGCAGCCGTGGCCGGCGCACCTGCCTCTGCCGGCTTGCCCGCCTCGCCGCCATTGGCTTCGGCCGGCTGTGCGGCGTCGGCAGGGGGCGAGGGTTCCGCGCGGCCCGGCAACGAGGCGAGAAGGACCGGCAGCGCGAGCGCGGCCGCAACAGCGATGCGCTTCATGCGAGACTTCCTCTCTGCTTCAGCAGCCGGTCCGCCAGCGCAACCGCTTCGGCGGGCCCCTGCTCGTGATTCCAGACGGCATTGCCGAGCGCCACGAAATCGGCACCGGCATCGGCGAACAGCGGCACCGCCGCCAGATCCGGCGCGAAGGCGACGCAAGGCACTTCGAAGAGCTCGGCCCACCAGGCGGTGCGCTCTACCACGCCCTCCAGCGGCGGCAGGCGGCCATCGCGCGCCGGCTCCCCGAACATGACATAGTCAACGCCGCTTTCGGCCACGGTCATGGCCTCGTCACGCGTGCGGATGCCGCCCGCTCCGACGATGCGCTCAGGCTTGAAGCTGTCGAGCGCGTCGGTCAGGCCCTTGCGGCCGTCATTGAGATGCACGCCATCGGCACCCGCCCGCGCCACCACCGCGCTCCAGCCGCTGACGAGCAGCGCCGCGCCCGCGCCTTGCACCACCGGCGCGATCTCCTTGATCAGCTTCTTGGCGCCGTTGTCGTCGCCGGCCACCGGGGTGAACAGCACGCAGGCAATGTCGCCGGCCGACAACGCGGCCCGCAGGGCCGGCAGGAAGGGGGCGACATCGTCGAGGGCCGGGGTGACCAGATAGATCTGGACGGGAGGGCGGGATGGAACTTCAGCCATGGAGGGAATCCCGGGCGTCCTTCTTCTTGCTACGGCATCGGGGCCGATCCCGGGATCGGCTCCGATACTGTACGATTTCGTTGTCGTCTCGCTCAAGCCGAGAGGCGCGAGGCGGTTTTCCGGAACCGCTCAAGCGAATTTCGGCTCGAATTTGCCGGCCTTGTAGCTCTTGGCCATCTCGTGGAGCGGAATGACCTTGATCTTGGCAGCCTGGCCCGCGGTGCCGAACTCCTCATAGCGCTGCTTGCACAGCTTGATCATCGCATCCTGGGCCGGCTTGAGATATTTGCGCGGATCAAATTCGCCCGGATTTTCGGCAAAGATACGGCGGATCTGGCCGGTGATGGCCATGCGGCAATCGGTATCGATATTGACCTTGCGCACGCCGTATTTGATGCCGAGCTGGATCTCCTCCACCGGCACGCCCCAGGTCTGCGGCATCTCGCCGCCATATTTGTTGATGATGTCCTGGAGCTCCTGCGGCACCGAGGAAGAACCATGCATGACCAGATGCATGTCGGGCATGCGCTGGTTGATTTCCTTGATGACGTTCATCGCCAGGATGGCGCCATCGGGCTTGCGGGAGAATTTATAGGCGCCATGCGAGGTGCCCATGGCGATGGCGAGCGCATCGACCTTGGTGTCCTTGACGAACTTCACCGCCTCGTCGGGATTGGTGAGGAGCTGGTCATGCGAGAGCTCGCCTTCGGCGCCGTGGCCGTCCTCGGCCTCGCCCGTGCCGCTTTCGAGGCTGCCGAGCACGCCGAGTTCTCCTTCCACCGAGGCGCCGACCCAATGGGCCATGTCGACGACGCGGCGGGTGATGCCGGCATTATAGCCATAGTCGGCCGGCGTCTTGCCGTCCTCCTTGAGCGAGCCGTCCATCATCACCGAGGTGAAGCCGGCCTGGATGGCGGTGAGGCAGGTCGCTTCGTTGTTGCCATGGTCCTGGTGCACGCAGACCGGAAGGTCCGGATAGATCTCGACTGCCGCATCCATCATCTTGGTCAGCATGATGTCGTTGGCATATTGGCGCGCACCGCGAGAGGCCTGCATGATCACCGGCGAGCCGGTGGCCTTGGCCGCCTCCATGATGGCGATTACCTGCTCCATATTGTTGATGTTGAAGGCGGGGACGCCATAGCCATGCTCGGCGGCGTGGTCGAGCAACTGGCGAAGGGTGATGCGTGCCATGAGAAGTCTCCGAAATTTGCCGAGGCGCGAGCGATTGGCCGGACGCGTCAGGCGCGCAGGATCTCCACGCCCGGCAACGGCTTGCCTTCCAGCCATTCGAGGAAGGCGCCGCCGGCGGTGGAGACATAGGAGAACTGTTCGGCGACCTTGGCATGGTTGAGCGCCGCCACCGTGTCGCCGCCGCCGGCGACCGAAAGCAGCTTGCCGGCCTTGGTGCGCGCGGCGACATGCTTGGCCGCCGCCACCGTGCCGTGGTCGAAGGGGTGCAGTTCGAAAGCGCCCAGCGGGCCGTTCCACACTAGCGTCTCCGCCTCGTCGATGGCACCCTTGATGCGCTCCACCGATTGCGGCCCGACATCGAGGATCATGCCGTCATGCGGGATCGAATCGAGGCCATAGGCGTGGTTCGGCGCATCGGCAGCGAAATGATAGGCCACGATGGCATCCACCGGCAGGATGATGGCGCAGTTGACCTTCTCCGCCTTGGCGAGGATGGCGCGGGCGGTATCGGCGAGGTCGCGCTCGGCCAGCGATTTGCCGACGCCGACGCCCTGGGCGTGCAGGAAGGTGTTGGCCATGCCGCCACCGATGATCAGCGCGTCGACCTTGCTGACGAGATTGCCGAGCAACTCGAGCTTGGTCGAGACCTTGGCACCGCCGACCACGGCGACGACAGGGCGCTTGGGCTGCTCGAGCGCGCGCGACAGCGCCTCGATCTCGGCCTGCATGGTGCGTCCGGCATAGGCTGGCAGGAGGTGGCCGAGGCCTTCAGTCGAGGCATGGGCGCGGTGGGCGGCCGAGAAGGCGTCGTTCACCCAGATGTCGCCATTGGCGGCCAACGCCTTGACGAAGTCAGGATCGTTCTTCTCTTCGCCGGGATGGAAACGCGTGTTCTCCAGGCAGAGAATGTCGCCCGGCTGCAGGGCGGCGACCGCCTTGGCCGCAACCTCGCCGATGCAATCCTCGGCAAAGGCGACGGGACGCTTGGCGATCTCGGCGAGCTTGGCGGCGATAGGCTTCAGGCTCTCCTTGGGATCCACACCCTTGGGCCGGCCGAAATGGGCGAGCAGGATGACCTTTGCCCTGGCGCGCGCCAGCTCCAGGATGGTGGGGATCACACGCTCGATGCGGGTGGCATCACCGACGACGCCATTCTCCATCGGGACGTTCAGGTCGACGCGTACCAGAACGCGCTTGTTTTCCACATTGACGTCGTCGAGGGTGCGAAAAGCGCTCATGCCTGTCCTGTCCATCTGTTTTCGGCAAGGTGCCTAGCATACCGCGCCCGCCTCGCAAAATCACCGGCGAGCAATAGAGCAAGCTGCCGGATCGATAAAGCGCTCAAGACGACGGAAGGACCTAAATTGCGTCAAAAGATTGCTCGGCGCGCGGTCGTCTTCAGCGCTCATCGGAACAATTGCGTATCGAGCTTTCGCACCACCAGCTCGATGAAAGCCTTGATCAGAGGCGATAGATGCCGGCTGCTGGGATAGACGACATAGAGGCCACCGGCTGACATGGTATGATTTTCGAGAATACGCCGCAGCCTCCCGTCTTGCAGGGCAGACTCTGCGAACTGGTAGGGCAATTGGGCGATGCCATAGCCGGCAATCGCCGCCGATAGCGCCGAATGCATGTCGTTGACGGCGAAACGGCCTGAAACCGTCACCGTTTCCTGGCCCCCTGGCCCCTCCAGTACCCATGGCGCGCCGTCCACCGATGGGCCGACGATCACGCAGGCATGCCGGGCGAGATCCGCTGTGGCCTGCGGCGTTCCGAACTGCGCGAGATAATTCGGGTCGGCACACAAGATTCTATGCGTAACGCCAAGCTTGCGCGCGATCAAAGTGGAATCCGGGAGGATACCGGTCCGGAAGGCCAGATCGATCCCATGCTCGATCAAATTGAGCCGGTCATCGGTCAGGATCAATTCAGCCTTGGTCTTGGGATAGGCGGCAAGGAAATCGAACACGGCACTGTTGAGCAGATGGTCGGCAAATCCGGCAGGCGCGGAAATGCGGATCGTACCCGAAGGTTCCGTTCTTGTTTCCGCAAGGCGCAGATTTGCCTCTTCGATCAGCCTCAGCGCCACACTGCTGCGTTCGTAATAGAGGCGTCCGGCCTCCGTCATGGCGAGGCTCCGCGTCGTGCGCTGCAGCAGGCGCGCACCGACGGCCTGTTCAAGCGCAGCAATGCGGCGACTCACTGTGGTCTTGGGCGCACGGAGCAGCCGTGCGGCTCCGGTGAAACTGCCGGCCTCGACCACCCGGGCAAAAACCAGAATGTCGTTGAGATCAAGCATTATATCCAAATTTGGAACGATGTTTTCCAATAATAGTCCATTATGGTTCGATGTGGCAGCGCTAAATTTGCTTCATCACAAGCAAGGAGCGGTGAAATGACCACCAAACGGACTGTATTGGTTACCGGTGCCACGGGTCAGCAGGGAGGTGCAGTCGCACGCGACCTGCTTTCCAGGGGGCATCACGTCAAGGCATTGAGCCGCAGACCCGACAGTGCCGGTGCGCAGGCCCTGGCAGCGGCGGGCGCACAGATTGTGCCTGGTGACCTCGACGACACGGCCTCTATCGTCAAGGCAGCCAGCGACGTCGACACGATGTTCTTGATGGGAACCATGCTGGCTGACGGGACTGACGGAGAAACCCGCCAGGGCATCGCTGCCGCCGACGCGGCCAAGGCAGCCGGTATCGGGCACTTGATCTACTCATCCGTCGCCGACGCCGACAAGGCTACCGGCATCCCGCATTTCGACAGCAAATATCTGGTCGAACAGCATATTGCTGGGCTCGGCGTGCCCTACACGATCAGCGCGCCGGTCTTCTTCATGGAAAACAGCGTGGCCCCCTGGTCGATCGACAGCCTGCGCCAGGGTGTGTACGCCCTCGCTGTCCCGGCCAAGCGCGCCTTGCAGCAGGTGGCGCTGGCAGACATCGGCGCGTTCAATGCCGCCCTGGTGGAGCGTCGCGAAAAGGTCTTCGGCAAACGCTTCGACTATGCAGGGGACGAGCTCTCCGGCGAGGAGCTGGTGAGAATTCTCTCGCGGGCAACCAACCGTCCGATCCGTTACCAGGAAGTGCCGACCGCCGCGATCCGCCAGCAGAGCGAGGATGCCGCCATCATGTTCGAGTGGTTCGATCGGGTCGGCTACGACGTCGATGTCGCCGGCCTGCACAAGGATTTCCCCGAGGTGAACTGGCACAATTTCGCCGACTGGGCAGGCAGCTTCGACTGGCGCATCCTCGATCCGCAATAAACATGCGGGCCATTGCCGCTGACAATCATGCGCAAAACGGAGCCCCGGATCATCCGAGGCGCCGTTTCCGTCGGAGACAGTTGCGATCTCAACTCGGACCTATCCTCCCCGTTCATGCCCGTGAAGGGCAACGACGACATGATCGCCTGCGCCCGACAGATGCTGCGCATCGCTCGCAGGAAGTTCTTCACCAAGCCCTATGACGCCGTGAGCATGGAGGAGATCGCCACGCGCGCCGGCCTATCCGAGGCCAAGGCATTTGACCTGTTTGCCAGCCAGGAAGAGCTGTTCGCATCGCTCGTCGTGCAGGAAATGGCCGCCGCCGCGGTCGAGATCTGGTGCAGCACGAAAGCGGCGTCCGCCTCTTTCCGGCCGGCTACCGGAGCGATCACCGCAATGCATCACAGACCGCCCAGCTCGGACGCCTTGCGAAGGAGGCGAAGGCTCGCGGCTCGGCAGAGCATTGATCGAGAGAGAATACCGCGCGTGAAGCATGCCAAGACGGCCACCTCATCTGCGGCCCCGACCGTCTCCAAATCATCACTAAGGCATTGTCCGGAAATAACTGAAGCGCCACCTTTGTCATGCCGATGCTTGACCCGAGCATCCAGGGGCTCTTCTTCGACGTCCGGAAGGAGGAACTGGATTGCCGGGTCAAGCCGGCAATGACAAGGTCGAGCCAATTGGATTCGTTCGTTGACGGACGAATCCTAAGTCAGCGCTGCCTCGGATTCTGCAGGAACACGACATAGCCGCGAAACCAGGGATTGGCGGTGAGGCCAGGCGGCTCCTGCCAGTCGCCGGCCTGCACGAGGCCGATGCGGAAAGGCATCTGCAGCCGGCCCAGACGCGAAAGGTAGGCGGCATAGCCGGGGATGGTGATGCGGCTCTGATAGGTCTGGATGATCACTTCGTCCACGACGCCGCCAAGCGCTTCGAGCCCCCTGGGATCGCCATTGCTGCTCCAATCCATCAGACCGGTAATGCCGAGCCTGTATTCCGCCGGCAGTTGGCGGCGCAGGCCCGAGAGGAAGGAGGCGTAGCTCTCCAGATGGCGCGTACGGGCATCGAAATCGATCTGCAGGCCGATGACACGATTGCCTGCCGCTTGCCAGCGCCCGAGCTGAGCGAGAACCTGATCGTAGATCTGCGGCGGCCATGCCAGGGTCTCGACGCGCACCACCAGCCACAGCGGCGTGTCGGGAAGGCGGGGAACGGCGCTTCGCCGCGACAGGAGGCGAACCGGTTCCCGGGCACCGACCTCCGAGCCGAGGAGATAGAGTTCGCGAGCCCGTGCGAGTTCGGGCTGCGTCTTTACCCCCGCCCACAGCCAGAAACTGTGATGGCGGTTGATGTCAACGGGCGCGGCCGTCGCGGCGGCACCGGCTGCCGCCAGGAAAATCGCGAGGGCACAGACTGGCCGCAGCATCTCTACCAGTAATACTCCAGGGACTGGGCCCAGCGTGATTGCGGGTAATCGCGTTTCAACGCCTTGAACCAGGCCTTTCGCTGTGCAGCGGGAACCTCGCTGTCATCACAGCCATTCTTGCCCGTCGGCGCGAAACACCAGACGGCGCGATAGAGGGCATAGGCTTTCTGATCCGATGTCGCGCCCGCCGCGCCGATGACGGTGCGATATGTGTCGAGCCGCGAAAATTTCCTGCCGGGAAACTGCACCCCCTTGCCGCCGAGTTCATCCTTGGCCGGCGGCGTATCCAGGAAGGCGCGATCGAGATCGTTGAGGCGAATGAACTCGCCCAGGCACAGTCGTCCGGTGATGTCGCGCTGATTGGCGGACAGCGTGGCAACGCTGCTCTTGAGATCGGGGCAAGTGAAATCCGACGCCGTTTGCGGTTTGACGAACAAATCCGAGGACGGTGGATCGTCGCCCCTCGCATCACCGGGATCCGTCTCGACCTTGGCATCGGCAGGCACCAACGCCACATCCCCCGGAAAGGCCTTGTAGGCCCCGCGGGTGAGATCGCGATAAAGCAGCGTGTAGAGGGCTGTCGCCCGCTCGGCCGGTGAGGCGGCGGCATCGCCTGCCTGGCGGCGCAGCAATTGGGGGCCGGCGCTGTATCGCAGCAAGGTTTGCCGGATGGTCTCATTGCGGACCGGCGAGGCCGGCTCGAAGATGTGTTCAGGCGTCCCTGCCCGCTCGTCATGCAGGGCCAAAGCGAGTTCGATGACCAAACGCTGGCTCACGGGGCTTGCCCCCTGGATGAGATCGAGCCAAAAGCCGCGGGCGTTACGGTCCTTCACCGAGTCCAGCGCCAGCCCGCGCAGCACCTGCCGGCTGAATTCGAGATTGCCGTAGCTTTTCTGTTGTGCCCGATCCGGCAGCAAGCCCAGAACGGCACGCGGCTGGCGAGCGACATGGAACTGATAGGAGGCGACGAGATAGTCGAACAGGTCCGTCTTGCCTGCGAAGAATTCGCGTTGCCCGTTCAGCTCCTCCAAGGTCAGGGCCTTGCTGCAGCACGCTTCACCACTAAGGGTACCGCCCTTGCGCATGCGAACCAGGTCAAGGGTTGCTAGCAACACGGGCGAGCGCACCTGTTCCGCCCCCAAAAGGGGCAATAGCTTGCTATCCAGTTCTTGAGCGAGATCGGCATCGGAAATGCCGCGCTCGCTCGCCTTCTGCTCCACGAGGCGCTCATATTCGGCGAGCAACTTGGCATTGGCGCCGCTCATCCAATAGACCCGGCGCAACAGGCCACGCGCGGAGGTGGCGTAGCGCCCGTTCGGATAGGCCGTCAGATAGTCCTGGAGGCCCGTTTCCGCCTCGGTCGCCTTGCCGGTATCGCGCTGCGGGACTTCCCTCAGATTGCCATATTCGTCAAAGGCGCCGGCCTGCAGATGGTTCACCTCCACGCGCCCCAGAAGATAGCGTCCGCTCTCCCGCAGCCAGGGCTGGGTCGAACGGCTCAGGGCAGCAAAATGCCGGGCGGCCGCGTCGAAATCACCGGCATAGAAGGCTGCCGCTCCCGACAGATAGGCAGCAAAGTCCTTAGCCAGGGGCGACTGGGCATGCTCGGCGGCCGCGGAAACGGCCTCTCGTCCCGCCCCGGCTCCGCTGCAATCGGGCCGCAGGCCCTGCCGGGCGGCGATCAACTCATCCCTTTCAGCGGATGTGACGCCCTGCTCTGCCCTGAGAGCCATCACGAAATCGGCTGTACCCGCATCGTTGCTGCGGCAGCGCGAGCCCTCGCCCGCGGCATAGAGCCCGTTGCCGCCCGTCGAGGGTGGTGGGTAGAGCGCGCTACGGAAGGTGGCCCAATCGCTCGGCTCAGCCAGCACCTTGCTTGCCTCCTCCTCATCCGACCGGACCGGCGCGGGCTGCGCATCGTCTTGGCCGGCGAGCAGGAGCAGCAGATTGGCACGCGTGTCGTTGCCGGGTTGCAGCACGGCGAGATTGCTGCAGGTGTTCGATCCCGTGCCCGCAATCTTCCAACTCGGCTTACAGTCGCCATCGGAGCTGGCCCGAGCCGCGATCGGGCTCAAGACAGCGACGATGAGAACGAAGAACCAGACGCCTCGCCGAGCCATATGGCTTCACTCCCCTTCGCGCCGCCCATTGCGGCGCCAGTCAATCACAGGCGCCCCGGGACAAGCAACCGATGCCGAGCGCCGGCAAACTCGGATGTGGAGGCTACACAAAAGAAAAGGCGCCGCAGTTACCCGCGGCACCTTACTCACTTCACTGAAAAAAGGCGCTCAGATCAGGCTGGCGAAATGCACCGCCGTGTCGGCCATGCGGTTCGAGAAGCCCCACTCATTGTCGTACCAGGTCAGGATACGCACGAACTTCTCGTCGATGACCTTGGTCTGGTCGAGCGCGAAGATCGAGGAAGCCGGGTTGTGGTTGAAGTCGCGGCTCACCAGCGGTTCGTCGGTATAGGCCAGCACGCCCTTGAGCGGGCCGCGCTTGGAAGCCTTGATGATAGCCTCGTTGATCTTCTCGACGCTAGTCTTCTTCTTGGTGTTGAACTTGAGATCGACCACCGAGACGTTGGGCGTGGGTACGCGGATGGAGGTGCCGTCGAGTCGGCCCTTCAACTCAGGCATCACCAGGCCGACGGCCTTGGCGGCGCCGGTCGAGGTCGGGATCATCGACAATGCCGCCGCGCGGGCGCGGTAGAGATCCTTGTGCATCTGGTCCAGCGAGGGCTGGTCGTTGGTGTAGGAGTGGATCGTGGTCATGAAGCCGCGCTCGATGCCGAAGGCATCATGCAGCACCTTGGCCACCGGCGTCAGGCAGTTGGTGGTGCAGGAGGCGTTGGAAATGACCAGGTGGTCCTTGGTCAGGTCCTGGTGATTGACGCCATAGACCACGGTGAGATCGGCGCCATCGCTGGGGGCCGAGACGATCACGCGCTTGGCGCCGGCCTTGAGGTGGGCGGCCGCCTTGTCACGCGCGGTGAAGATGCCGGTGCACTCCATCGCGATGTCGATGTTCAGCTCCTTGTGGGGGAGCTGGGCCGGATCCTTGATGGCGGTGACCTTGATCTTCTTGCCCTGCACGACGATGGAGTCGCCCTCGACCTTCACCTCGGCGGGGAAGATGCCGTGGATCGAATCGTAGCGCAGCAGATGGGCGTTGGTCTCCACCGGCCCGAGATCGTTGATGGCCACGACCTCGATATCCTTGCGCTTGCCCTCGACGATTGCGCGCAGGATGTTGCGGCCGATGCGGCCAAAGCCGTTGATGGCGACACGAACTGTCATCCGATATTTCCTTTCTCTGCCTTCAGCTAGAGCATTTTACAGAAAAGCCGACAGGCTTTTCGATTAAGAAAATGCGTCAAAACAAAGAGTTAGAGCAAAGCACACTTGCGTGCGCCCAGCTCGTTTACAGCTCATGCTCAGCCATTGTGGCGGCGCAAGGCGGTTTCGGCCACGGCTTCCGCCGTGATGCCAAAATGGTTGTAGAGGTCCTTGATCGGGCCGGAGGCGCCGAAGCCGGTCATGCCGACGAAGCCGCCATCAGCACCGATCACCGCATCCCAGCCGAAGCGGACGGCGGCTTCCACCGCGACCTTCACCGGAGCGTCGCCGATGATCTTGGCCTTGACCTCTTGCGACTGCCCAATGAGCAGTTCCAGCGAAGGCACCGAGACCACACGGGTCGGCACGCCGCGCTGGTTGAGGATGGCGCGGGCATTCATGGCGATCTCGACCTCGGAACCCGAAGCGAACAGCGTCACCGCGGCCTTCTCGCCGCCGGTGCCGGCCAGTTCATAGCCGCCCTGGGCGCACAGATTGGCCGAGGTGGCTTCTCGCAGCAGCGGCAGATTCTGGCGGGTCAGCGCCAAAATGGTCGGCCCGTTGGTGCGCTCCAGCGCGAGCTGCCAGCATTCCGCCGTCTCGATCGCGTCGCAGGGACGGAACACGCGCATGTTCGGCATCGCGCGGCAAGCCGCCAGATGCTCGACCGGCTGGTGGGTCGGACCGTCCTCGCCGAGGCCGATCGAGTCATGGGTCATGACATAAACAGGAGCGGTTCCCATCAGCGCCGCAAGGCGGATGGCGGGGCGGGCATAGTCGGTGAAGACGAAGAAGGTGCCGCCGGCCGGAACGAAGCCGCCATGCAGATAGATGCCGTTCATCGCGGCAGCCATGCCATGCTCGCGAATGCCCCAATGGATGTAGCGGCCCTTGAAGTCCTTCGGGGTGATCTCCACCAGGCCCTTGGCCTTGGTGTTGTTGGAGGGCGTCAGGTCGGCCGAGCCCAGCACCAGTTCCGGCATGACCTCGACAATGACGTTGAGGGCAGCCTCGGAGGATTTGCGGGTCGCCATCGCGGTGGGATTGGCGGCGAGCGCCTTCTTGTGGGCGAGGATGGCCTTGCCGAGCTTGGCAGGACGCACATGATCCATGCGGCGCGTGAACTCGGCCTGCTTGCGCTCGGACAAAGTGGCGAAACGCTCTTCCCAGGCCTGGCGGGCACCGACGCCGCGAGAACCCGCCTCGCGCCAGGCCTTGAGCACGTCGGCGGGCACCTCGAAGGGCGCGCCGGTGATGCCGAGATTCTCCTTGGAGAGCTTGGCTTCTTCCGGCCCGAGCGGCTCGCCATGGGCCTTGGAGGTGCCGGCACGATGGGGCGAACCGAAGCCGATCGTGGTCTTGCAGGCGATCAGCGTCGGCTTGCTCGACTTCTGCGCAGCCTCGATGGCGGCGGCGATGGCATCCTGGTCATGGCCGTCGACATTCACCGCGCGCCAGCCAGCGGACTGGAAGCGCTTGATCTGGTCAACCGAGTCCGAAAGGGTCAGCGGGCCGTCGATGGAGATGCCATTGTGATCCCACATCACGATCATCTTGTTGAGCTTGTAGTGACCAGCAAGAGCGATCGCTTCCTGGCTGACGCCCTCCATCAGGTCGCCGTCGGAGGCGATGACATAGGTATAGTGATCGACAACCTTCTTGCCGAACTGGGCAGCGAGCATCTTCTCCGCGAAGGCAAAGCCGACGGCGGTCGCGATGCCCTGCCCGAGCGGGCCGGTGGTGGTTTCAATGCCGACGGTGTGGAAATTCTCAGGATGGCCGGGGGTCTTGTGGCCGAGTTGGCGGAAATGCTTGAGTTCCTCGACCGTCATGCCCGGGACGCCGGTCAGATAGAGCAGCGAATAAAGTAACATAGAGCCATGGCCCGCCGACAGGATGAAGCGGTCGCGGTCGGCCCAATGGGGATTGGCGGCATCGAACTTCAGGAAACGCGTGAACAGCACGGTGGCGACATCAGCCATGCCCATCGGCATGCCGGGATGACCGGATTTGGCTGCCTCAACCCCATCGATCGCCAAGCCACGAATGGCATTGGCTAGGCGGTTCTGCATTTCGGTGAGTGCCATGGAGTGTTTCCTGATGATTTCAGCCGGAATTTGGCAAAAAAGGGCGGTGGGTTCTTAGCACCTCATCCCCGACTGTCAATGATCCCCGGGCTTGTGCCTGAAATTCACGCAACCGGCGGTGGGGTGATCGAAAGCCGGTCGTATCACCAGGGGAAGGCTGGCGGCTTTCACTTGGCCCTTGGGCGAAACCGCGATACTTTGATATTTAAGCAAAAACGCGGAGCGGCCCTGTCATGATTCGACGAAATGCCGCTATAGGGAAAGAGTGAGTAAGCCCTTGTCTGTGGATGCAGCCTTGCAACGATTGAATATGGCCCTGGTTCAGCTCGAAGAGGCCGCCGAGCATCGCGCGGAACTCGACCGGACCATCGGCGGACATCGCATCGAAGTGCAGGCCCTGTCGGAAGATCGCAATCGTCTCGCCTTGGAACTCGATGCGAGCTATGCACGCTTCACGGCGATGGAAACCGCCAATCGCGACGTATCGCGACGCCTCGACCAGGCGATGGATTCCATCCGTCACGTGCTTGAGCCGCAGGACAGCTAGCATGGCGCATGTATCCGTCACCATTGCGGGCCGCGCCTATCGCATGGCGTGCGACGAGGGCCAGGAAGAGCATCTCCTCGGCCTCGGCCGCCAGCTCGATGCCAAGATCGATGCCCTGCGTTCGTCATTCGGCGAAATCGGGGATATGCGTCTCGCCGTGATGGCCGGCATCATGGTCGCGGACGAGCTGGCTGAGATGCAGCGGCGGGCGGCCGGATTGCAGCATGATCTCGACGAATTGCGCCAGACCCGCGACAATGCGCTGCAGCGCGAGCAGCAGACCCAGATGCGGGTGACCCAGGCCCTGACCGATGCCGCCGTCCGGGTCGAGAAGCTGATCGATTCTCTGTCGAAGACAGGCGTATAGGGCATCTGAATTTTCCGGGAGCGCAGGCATCTCAGGAAGCCAGCGCTCCCAGCAATATTTTCATCGACCTCTGGCGCTCGCACCGTCTCGCCCTTATTATCTGAATGCGGTGCTGCCTGGTTCGTCAGGACAACTGTATCCCCGGGGCCATACGACTCCCAAGGGAGCTGTCACTGTTCTTGCTCGAGGGCTCGGACATTACGGCGCCCACCTACATCAGTAGGCACCCGGGATCGAAACGTCCAACGGCCGAGGTGGCCCGCTCCCTCCTCTTTCCAAACGTGTAATGGCCTCTACCGATCACAAGACCCAGTTGCGCCACAAGGCAATGGCGGCACGTGCAGAGATCCGCGGTCATCAGCGCCAGTCAGCGACGGCGAGAGCCGCCCATCACGCCTTCAGCCGCCTGAAATACACCAGCGGTATCGTCGGTCTCTACCAGGCCTTTCGCGACGAGATTCATCCCGGCGAAATCGCCGAGCGCCTGCACCATACGGGTCGCAAGCTGGCCTTGCCGACCACACCGAAATATGGGCACCCCCTCACCTTCCGTGCCTGGGCACCGGGCGATCCGCTGGTGGTGGGACGCCACAACATCCCCGAGCCCTCGCCCGAGGCGGAGGAAGTGCATCCCCAGGTGCTTCTGGTGCCACCCGTCGCCTTCGACCGGCGTGGCTACCGCATCGGCTATGGCGCGGGTTTCTACGATCGCACCATACCGCAATTGCGGGCGATGCATCCCGTCTTCACCCTCGGCTACGCGTTCGCCTGCCAGGAAGTCGCGGTCCTCCCGGCCGAGCACCATGACGTGCCGCTCGATGCCATCGCCACCGAAAACGAAATCATCACAGTGACGGGGCGTTAGGGCCTGCCCTCAGCTATGGTTTGGAATTTGATGAGGTCAAAAATGGTTGGATGGGAGGAGCGAGCGCTGCCAAGACTTCTGTCTTGGCAAGCGAAGCGACGCTGCAGACGACCATTTTTCACCTCACCGCCTTTGGCGGCGGGGCGCTTTTGGCCGATGAGCACGTCATTCCTGCCACAGGCAAAGCCTGTGGCAGACGTAGCAAGCCGAAAGGCTTGCGTCCTCGAACTCCCACGCACTTGCGAAGCAAGTGCGGACATCCTCGGCCAAAATCGCTCCCGTCAAATCCAATCCATAGCTGAGGGCAGGCCCTAATATGCGTCTGTTGTTCCTGGGCGACATCGTCGGCCGCACCGGCCGCAACGCCGTGATCGAACGCCTACCCGGCTTGCGCGAGGCCTGGAAGCTCGACGCCGTCATCATCAACGGCGAGAACGCCGCCGGCGGCTTCGGCCTGACGGAGGCAATCTTCGACGAGGTCGTCGCTTCCGGCGCAGATGTCGTGACGCTCGGCAATCATTCCTTCGATCAGCGCGAAGCTCTCGTCTTCATCGAGCGGGCACCGCGGCTGATCCGTCCTGCCAACTATCCCAAGGGCACCCCGGGGCGCGGTGCCACGCTGGTGGACCTGAAGAACGGCATGCGGCTGCTGGTCGTCCAGGTGATGGGCCGGGTCTATATGGACGCGCTCGACGATCCCTTCGCGGCCCTCGAGCGCGAGCTCGCCGCCTGCCCGCTCGGCCTCGGCGCCGACGCCGTAGTGGTGGACGTGCATGCCGAAGCCACCAGCGAAAAGCAGGCGCTCGGCCATTTCGCCGACGGACGGGCCAGCCTGGTGATCGGCACCCACACCCATGTGCCGACATCAGACCATCAGATCCTCGGCCATGGCACTGCCTATATGTCGGATGCCGGCATGTGCGGCGACTATGACAGCGTGCTCGGCATGGACAAGGAAGAGCCCATCCGCCGCTTCATCCAGAAGACGCCGGGCCTGCGCTTCGAGCCGGCGACGGGCGAGGCAACCCTGTCGGGCCTGGCCGTGGAAACCGACGATCGCACCGGCCTGGCGGTGAAGATCGCGCCTGTACGCATCGGCGGAAAGCTGTCGCAGGCCGAGCCCGATTTCTGGCTCGAATGACCTGATTCAGTAACGACGCCTCGCTCTATTGTCGCTTGGCTTGCAGGAGAGCGATCAATTCAGCAGGATCAAATTCCTGCTCCGCATTCAACCCGAGATAGATCTTCGCGGCATCGGCGAAGTCATCGACGTGACAAGTCGGCGTCAACAGCTCCTCGATCAGATAAGCGACGGCGCGGCGATCCTTTCGCCGGGCGAGGCCTTGCAACGCTTCTGTCCGCACGATCTCATCCTCGTCCACGGCATTCGCCAGGAGGGCGTCGCGGATGGCCTCGCCATCTGCCTCCGACAAACCCAGAGCTCTCGTCGCCCAATCGCGAACGCGAACTTCTTCCCGTTCCTTCATGAGGCGCAACAAGGTCTGGACGGCTTCCTCCGTCTGCGGTGCATGAAAGGAAAATGCCACCGCATAACGAACAAGCGGGTCCGTATGATTGGCGAACCGCATGAGATCGGGTTGGCAGCGCGGATTGGCAAGGTGACCAAGTGAAAACAGCGCGCATCGCAGCACTTCCAGTTCCGGATTCGATCTGACGAGCTCCAGCAGGACGTCGCAACACTCTTCCGGGAAACTGCGTGGGTTACCGAGTTGTCCGAGAATTGTGGCACCGACATTGCGTCGGACCGGGTTTTCCGAACGGCAAAGCATTATGGCAGCTTCCAGAACCTCACGGCTGCCACGGGCCTGCAAGATGACAAGCGCCTGATTACGGGAACAGTCCTCCTGTCTTTCATGCTCGACAGCCCGTTCGATCAAGTCGCTGGTCTCCTGCGGGAAGATTGGACCAGACGGATTTTCAGCCGGCTGAGAAGTGAGGCGGCGGCTATCATTCAAAGCAGCACCACTGTACCCTGGTAAAAGCACACGCCATATGATGACGTCCTTGCCTGAATCGCCAAGCCGGGATGGATTTTTCTCGCCACCAATTCTATAAGCCGGCCACAATTCACTCGGCTCGCGCTTCGCGAGCCCGCAGACGACATCAAGGCAAGATACACACATGGCCGGTCATTCCCAATTCGCCAACATCATGCACCGCAAGGGCAAGCAGGATGCCAAGCGTTCGAAACTGTTTTCCAAGCTCGCCCGTGAAATCACCGTCGCGGCCAAGCTCGGCCTGCCCGATCCCAACATGAATGCACGGCTGCGGGCAGCCATCCTGGCCGCGCGCGCTGAAAACATGCCCAGGGACAACATCGACCGCGCCGTCAAGAAGGCCGCCGGCACCGATGGCGAGAACTATGACGAGATCCGCTATGAGGGCTATGGCCCGGGCGGCGTGGCGCTGATCGTCGAAGCGCTCACCGACAACCGCAACCGTACTGCATCGGACGTGCGCTCCTATTTCACCAAGGCTGGCGGCAATCTCGCCGAGACCGGCGCCGTGTCCTTCATGTTCGACCGAGTTGGCGTGATCGAATATGACGCGGACAAAGGCTCCTCCGACGCGATGCTCGAAGCAGCACTGGAAGCCGGCGCCGATGATTGTTCTTCCTCCGAAGACGGCCACGAATTCATCTGCGCCGCCGAGAACCTCGCCGAAGTGACCAAGGCTCTGGAGACCCAGCTCGGCGAAGCCCGTAAATCCAGCCTGGTCTGGCGGCCGCAGAACACAGTGGCCGTCGATGACGAGACCGGCGAAAAGCTGATGCGCCTGGTCGACAATCTCGACGACCATGACGACGTGCAGCATGTCTACGCCAATTTCGAGCTTTCCGACGCCATGATGGCGAAGCTGGCGGAGTAAATCCTGGGATCGCCGGCTTCCAGCCGGCTCTTCCCATCCTGCAAGCACAGCGATTCCAAGAGCCGGCAGGGATGCCGGCGGTCCCAGGAAGTCATGTCACAGACCCCCATCCGTATCCTCGGCGTCGACCCCGGCCTGCGCCGCACCGGCTGGGGCGTGATCGAGGTACTGGCCAACCGGCTGACCTTCATCGCCTGCGGCACCGTATTTTCCGATGACAGCGAAGAACTCGCCCACCGCCTGCTCGCCTTGCATGAGGGCCTGACGGAGGTGATGACGCGCTTCGAGCCGGACGAGGCCGCCGTCGAGAAGACTTTCGTCAACAAGGACGCCACGGCGACCCTGAAGCTCGGCCAGGCTCGCGGCATTGCCATGCTGGTGCCGGCCCAAGCCGGCCTCGCCGTCAGCGAATATGCGCCCAACCTCGTCAAGAAGACCGTCGTCGGCTCCGGCCACGCCGACAAGAAGCAGATCGGCCTGATGATCAAGGTGCTGCTGCCCAAGGCCGATCCGAAATCGGAGGACGCGGCCGATGCCCTCGCCGTCGCCATCACCCACGCCCATCACCGCACCAGCCATAATCTGGCGGCGATCCTGAAGTAATTCCCTGGCGGCGCCCACTGGACCCGCAGGTTGAGAAGCGCCGGCCCCAGGGAAATAGCGCTTGCCTCCCGCGCTTCGCACCCCTAGAACAAACCGTGAATTTATCTGAGGATTCGCCATGACCCTGGCTCGCCGCGCCGCCGTCTTCTCCGAACTGCACCAGCGCCCCGAACTTTTCCTCATACCCAACGCCTGGGATGCCGGGTCCACCAAACTTCTTGATTCGCTAGGCTTTTCAGCGATCGCTACCACCAGTGCCGGCCTGGCTTTCACGGTGGGGCGCAAGGACGGCCAGATGACGCGCGAGGAAACCCTCGCCAATGCGCGGGTCATCGTGGAAGCGACCAGCCTGCCGGTAAGCGCCGATCTCGAAAACGGTTTCGGCGACTCACCCGAGGACTGCCGGCGCACCATCCTTGCCGGCATCGAGGTGGGGCTCGCCGGAGGCTCGATCGAGGATGCCACCGGTCGACCCGACCGGCCGATCTACGAGTTCGGCCATGCCGTCGACCGCGTCCGCGCCGCGGCCGAGGCGGCACGCGCCGGGGGATTCGTGCTCACCGCCCGCGCCGAGAACTTTCTGCATGGTATCGCCGACCTCGACGACACCATCCGCCGCCTCCAGGCCTTCCAGGAAGCGGGAGCCGAAGTGCTCTACGCGCCTGCCTTGACCCGCCTCGACCAGATTTCCAGCGTGCTGAGCTCGATCGACAGGCCGCTCAACGTCCTGTTCACCGTGGGCGGGCAGGATTTCACCGTCGCCGATCTCGCCAGGCTCGGCGTGCGCCGCGTCAGCGTCGGCGGCTCCTTCGCCCGGGCGGCTTTCGGCGCCTTGAAGCGTGCCGCCCTCGAGCTGCGCGACCAGGGAAGCTTCGGCTTTGCCAAGGATGCCATGTCCTATGCCGAGCTCAGCGCCCTGTTCGGCAAGGGCGCCTGAGACGGGACCTCGGCACGTGAAGCGGGCGCACGAATCAATCGAAACCGCTAGATATGGCCCGATGAGGGTCTCATGATTGGTAAACTGCGCGGCATCGTTGACAGCTATGGCGAGGATTGGGTGATCCTCGACGTGCAGGGTGTGGGCTATGTCGTCTATTGCTCCAGCCGCACGCTCGGCGCCCTGCCCTCCGCCGGCGAAGCGGCTGTGCTCGCCATCGAGACCTATGTGCGCGAGGACCAGATCCGGCTGTTCGGCTTCACCAGCGACAATGAGCGGGACTGGTTCCGCCTGTTGCAGACGGTGCAGGGCATCGGCACCCGGGTGGCACTCGCCATCCTCTCCACGCTCAAACCGGCGGACCTTGCCTCTGCCATCGCGCTCGGGGACAAGGCCGCCGTGGCGCGGGCTCCTGGCGTCGGTCCCAAGGTGGCCCAGCGCATCGTCACCGAACTCAAGGACAAGGTGCCGAGCTTCGGCCACGTCCCGGCCGATGTGATCAGCCTGCAGGCCGATCTCGGCGAACAGCGCGCCGCCGGCCCGATCAGCGACGCCGTCTCAGCCCTGGTCAATCTCGGCTATGGCCAGACCCAGGTCTCGGCCGCCATCGCTTCCGCCCTGCGTGAAGCTGGCGAAGGTGCCGAGACGGCCAAGCTCATTCGCCTCGGCCTGAAGGAATTGTCGCGATGAAGCCGACGCGGCGACAATCCGGCGCTGAGGCGCCCAAGGCTGCCCGGCTGCTGGACGGTGACCAGCGCAACGAGGATACGACCGACTCCACGCTGCGCCCACAGGATCTTTCCGAATTTGTCGGCCAGGCCAAGGCGCGCGAAAATCTCTCCGTCTTCATCGAGGCTGCCCGCAAGCGAGGCGACGCCCTCGACCATGTGCTGTTCGTCGGTCCCCCCGGCCTGGGCAAGACCACGCTGGCCCAGATCGTCTCGCGCGAACTCGGGGTCAATTTTCGTGCCACGTCGGGGCCGGTGATCGCCAAGGCGGGCGATCTCGCCGCACTGCTCACCAATCTCGAGGAACGCGACGTCTTGTTCATAGACGAGATCCATCGCCTTAATCCGGCGGTGGAAGAAATCCTCTATCCGGCGATGGAGGATTTCCAGCTCGACCTCATCATCGGCGAGGGACCGGCGGCACGGTCGGTGCGCATCGATCTTGCCAAGTTCACACTGGTCGGCGCCACCACCAGGGCCGGCCTGTTGACCACGCCGCTGCGTGACCGCTTCGGCATTCCCATCCGCCTGCAATTCTATACGGTGGAGGAGCTTGAGCTCATCGTGAAGCGTGGCGGGCGCGTGATGGGTACGCCGATCGCCGAGGACGGTGCCAACGAGATCGCCCGGCGCGCGCGCGGTACGCCCCGCATCGCCGGGCGCCTGCTGCGCCGCGTGCGCGACTTCGCCTCGGTTCTGGGCGCCGAGACCATTACCCGCACCATCGCCGACAAGGCCCTGAGCGCGCTGGAAGTCGACCAGGCAGGGCTCGATGCCATGGACAACCGCTACCTCAATCTGGTCGCCCTCAGCTTCGGCGGCGGCCCTGTGGGCATCGAGACCATCGCCGCAGCCCTCTCCGAACCGCGCGATGCCATCGAGGACATCATCGAGCCCTATCTGATCCAGCAGGGCTTCCTGCAGCGCACGCCGCGCGGCCGGGTGATGACCCCGCATGCCTATCGCCATCTCGGCCTGGCAGTGCCGAGTTCGACGACGCCGCAGATGCCGCTGTTCACCGACGAAGAGTGATGGTGGGGTGGGTCTTCGGACCCGTCTTCTTCCAATGGAAAGGGCGCCTCGATGGGCGCCCTTCTTATGCATAATCACGATCCGCCACGGGTCAGGCGGGTCCGAAGACCTGCCCCCCAACTTAGGAATTGCCGCCGTTCAGCACGGTGACGGCGCGGCGGTTCTGCGACCAGCAGGAGATGTCGTTGCAGGTCGCGACCGGGCGCTCCTTGCCGTAGGAGATCGTGCGCATGCGACCGCCGGAAATGCCCTGTGCCATCAGATAGTCGCGCACCGACTGGGCGCGGCGCTGGCCGAGGGCGAAGTTGTAGTCACGCGTGCCACGCTCGTCGGCATGACCTTCGACGGTGACGGAGTAGCGCGGATAGGCCTTCAGCCACTGGGCCTGCTTGTTCAGCGTCTGCTGACCCTCAGGGGTGATGTCGGACTGGTCGACGAGGAACAGCACGCGATCGCCGACATTCACGACGAAGTCCTGCTGGCTACCGGGCGATGCAGCGCCACCGGCTCCGTAGCCGCCACCGCCGGCTCCACCGGGACCGCCGAGGCCACCATCGGCACCCGATTTGCTCTTACAGGCCGCCAGTGCAAGCACGCAGGTCAGTGCAGCGGCAAAGCGCAGTGCGGGGACCGCGCGCAGGGACGTCATCATTCCGGTTACTCCTCCGGTCGTCAGAATTGGTAAACCAGCCATAGCGAAAGCTGGTTAATCGAACGTTCTGGAAACACGGCCCGTGGCGATTTCTTGGCCGCTGTGGTACCGCCGCGCCTCGCCGCAAGAGCCAAATTGCCACTATGGTTAACCAAGTGCTGATCAATTCCGGCGCAAAGGTGGCTCCGGCTGGGCTCGGGCAAGGCAGGCCGCCTTTCTCATGCACTGTGGCAATCTTGTCGCACATTCACTTAATGTGAATTAATTTATAATACCATTAATCTATGCACTTTATAGATTGACAAGGTCGATTGATTTAGTGGACATTCGGGACACGCTTCTCCCGACTGGAAACCGACATCATGACGATCAAAACGCTCCGCCTTGCGCGCCTGAGGGACACGCTCGGCGTACTCCTGGCCCTCGGCCTCGTGCTCTGGCTGGTCTTCGGCGCTCTTGCCGGCGCCCGCGCCGCCGAATTGCTCAATGTCTCCTATGATCCGACGCGCGAGCTCTACAAGGAGATCAACACCGCCTTCATCGCCGACTGGAAGGCCAAGGCCGGTGAGGACCTGACCATCAAGCAGTCGCATGGCGGTTCGGGCAAGCAGGCGCGCTCGGTCATCGATGGCCTGGAAGCCGATGTAGTCACCCTCGCTCTGTCCGGCGACATCGACGCCATCGCCAAGGCGACCAAGAAGCTTCCGGACAATTGGCAGTCACGCCTGCCGCACAATTCCTCGCCCTATACCTCGACCATCGTCTTCGTGGTGCGCAAGGGCAATCCCAAGGGCGTCAAGGATTGGGACGATCTGGTCAAGCCCGGCATTGCGGTGATCACGCCCAACCCCAAGACGAGCGGCGGCGCTCGCTGGAACTATCTGGCCGCGTGGAGCTACGCCTTCGACAAGAATGGCGGCGACGAGACCAAGGCCCGCGACTTCGTGGCGGCGCTCTATCGCAACGTTCCCGTGCTCGACTCGGGCGCCCGCGGCTCCACCGTCACCTTCGCCCAGCGCGACACCGGCGACGTCCTGATCGCCTGGGAGAATGAGGCCTTCCTCACGCTGCAGGAGTTCGGTGCCGACAAATACGAGATCGTCTCACCTTCCTCCTCGATCCTAGCCGAGCCGCCGGTGGCCATCGTCGACGCCAATGTCGATGCCAAGGGCACGCGCAAGCAGGCCGAGGCCTATCTCAACTTCCTCTACACCCCGGCCGCCCAGAAGATCATCGCCCACAACTTCTATCGGCCGATCGATGAAGCCGCAGCCGACAAGGCCGATCTCGCCCGCTTCCCCAAGCTCAAGCTGGTGACCATCGACGATCCCCGCTTCGGGGGCTGGAAGACCGCCCAGCCCAAGCATTTCGGCGATGGCGGCGTGTTCGACGAGATCTACAAGCCGCAATAAGGCGCACAAACGAACGCGATCAGAGCGGGCCCCAAGGGCCCGCTTTCCTTTTGGCGGCAGTCGCCATATAACACATAATTGTTGTGGAATTTATTGCATTTAACACATTGACAATGTCGATTGATTTAGTGGATATATAAAGAAGTTGTAAATTCTCCTTTCCCACTTCCAGGTTGTGAAATGAACGGCATGACCAGCCCCACCCGCCTTCGCGACACTCTCGCCGTGCTGCTGGCTCTCGGCTTCGTGCTGTGGATGACCTTTGGCGCGCCCGCGCGCGGCCATGCCGCCGAGCTTCTCAACGTGTCCTATGACGCCACGCGCGAGCTCTACAAGGACATCAACAAGGCGTTCGCGGCGGACTGGCAGGCCAAGACGGGCGAGGACGTCACCATCAAGCAGTCCCATGCCGGCTCCGGCAAGCAGGCGCGCGCCGTCATCGACGGGCTCGATGCCGATGTGGTGACGCTGGCCCTGTCCAACGACATCGATTCCATCGCCAAGGCGACCAACAAGATCCCGGAAAACTGGCAGTCCCGCCTGCCGCGCAATTCCACGCCCTATGCCTCCACCATCGTTTTCGTGGTGCGCAAGGGCAATCCCAAGGGCATCAAGGACTGGGGCGACCTCGTGCGCCCCGACGTCGCCGTGATCACCGGCAATCCCAAGACAGGCGGCGGCACGCGCTGGAACTATCTGGCTGCCTGGGGCTATGCCTGGGACAAGACCGGCGGCGACGAGACCAAGACCCGCGATTTCGTGGCTGCGCTCTACCACAACGTGCCGGTGCTCGACTCGGCGGCCCGCGGCGCCACCATCACCTTCGCGCAGCGCGAAGTCGGCGACGTGATGATCGCCTGGGAGAACGAGGCCTTCCTGACGCTGAAGGAATTCGGCGAGGACAAGCTGGAGGTCGTGGTTCCCTCGATCTCGATCCTGGCCGAACCGCCCGTCAGCATCGTCGACGCCAATGTCGACGCCAAGGGCACGCGCAAGCAGGCCGAGGCCTATCTCAATTTTCTCTACACCCCGGCCGCCCAGAAGATCATCGCCCATAACGGCTATCGCGCCAGCGACGAGGCAGCCGCCGATCCGGCCGATCTCGCTCGTTTTGCCAAGTTGAAGCTGTTTACGATTTCCGAGCCCCAATTCGGTGGCTGGGCCAAGGTTCAGGCCAAGCATTTCGCCGATGGCGGCATCTTCGACCAGATCTACAAGCCGAAGGGGTAGTGGACCTACCCTCCCCTGGAGGGGGAGGGTCGAGGCGAAGCCTCGGGGTGGGATGACTCTCCGTGGTGAGGTCCCCCCGCATCCATTTCCAGCGCCCCCTATTTCACCCCACCCCGGCCCTTCGGGCCGACCCTCCCCCTCCAGGGGAGGGTAAGGGAATGTGATCGCCACAGGACACCCATGGCTCTTGCCGCCACCTTGCGAGCCCCCTTCGTCAAGCCGACCGCCCTGCCGGGCTTCGGGCTGACGCTGGGCTACACGATCTTCTATCTCAGCCTGATCGTGCTGATCCCCCTGGCCGCGCTGTTGCAGAAGGCGGCCGTGCTCGGCCCTTCCGGCATCATGGCAATCGCGACCGAGGGACAGGTTTCCGCCGCCCTGAGGGTCACCTTCGGCATTTCGCTCCTCGCGGCCCTGGTCAATGTCGTCTTCGGCGTCATCGTCGCCTGGGTGCTCGTCCGCTATGACTTCCCGGGCAAGCGCCTGGTCGATGCCGCCGTGGACCTACCCTTTGCCCTGCCGACAGCCGTGGCGGGCCTCGCCTTGTCGAGCCTCTATGCCTCCAATGGCTGGATCGGCCAGTTCTTCGCCCTTGCCGGCATCAAGGTCGCTTTCACCACCAAGGGCATCTTCGTCGCCCTCGTCTTCATCGGCCTGCCCTTCGTGGTGCGTACGCTCCAGCCGGTGCTCGCCGAGATCGACAAGGAGATCGAGGAGGCCTCGGCCACGCTCGGTGCCACGCGCTTCCAGACGGTGACGCGCGTGCTGCTGCCGCCCTTGCTGCCGGCGGTGCTGACCGGCTTTGCCCTCGCCTTCGCCCGCGCCGTCGGGGAATATGGCTCGGTGATCTTCATCGCAGGCAACATCCCCTATGTCTCGGAGATCGTGCCGAGCCTGATCTTCCAGAAGCTCGAGCAGAACAAATATGCCGATGCCGCCGCCATCGCCATCATCATGCTGGCGATTTCCTTCGCCATGCTGCTGGCGATCAACCTGATCCAGGCCTGGAGCCGCAGGAGGATGGGTGATGCCTGAAGCGACCTCCGAACTCGCGATCGAGCTCTATCGCGAACCGCCCGTCTCGCGCGAACACAACGTCACCAGTGAATCCCGCCTTGTCCGGCGCGTGCTGATCGGCATCGCCCTCGCTTTCCTGGCGGCCTTCCTGGTAATGCCGCTGATCGAGGTGTTCTACCAGGCCTTCCGCAGCGGAGCGGCCGCCTATTTTGAGTCCTTCGAGGACCCTGATACCCGCACGGCCGTCTGGATGACCTTGATCGTCGCCCTGATCGCGGTGCCGCTCAACATCGTCTTCGGCGTGATCGCGGCCTGGGCCGTGGCCAAGTTCGATTTCAAGGGCAAGAGCCTGCTCATCACCCTGATCGACCTGCCCTTCTCGGTGTCACCGGTGGTGGCGGGCCTCGTCTTCGTGCTGCTGTTCGGCGCCCAGGGCCTGCTCGGCCCCTGGCTATCAGCCCATCGCATCCAGATCATCTTCGCCCTGCCCGGCATCGTGCTCGCCACCATCTTCGTCACCTTCCCCTTCGTGGCGCGCGAACTCATTCCGCTGATGCAGGCCCAGGGCAAGGCGGACGAGGAGGCGGCGCTGACGCTGGGCGCTTCGCCGCTGAAAATGTTCTGGACGGTGACCGTGCCCAACATTCGCTGGGGCCTGCTCTATGGCGTACTCTTGTGCAATGCCAGGGCCATGGGCGAGTTCGGAGCGGTCTCGGTGGTATCGGGCCACGTCATCGGCGGCACCAACACCATGCCGCTGCATATCCAGATCCTCTATGAAGGTGGAGGCTCGGCCGCGATTGCCGCCTTTGCCGTCGCTTCCCTGCTTGCCCTGCTGGCCCTGGTGACCCTCGTGGCCAAGACGCTGCTCGAATGGCGCTATGGCGATGAACTCGCCCACGGCGCCAAGCACTGATAAGGACCAGATCCATGGATATCCGCGTTACTGGCCTGACCAAGAGCTACGGCGTCTCGCCGGCCTTGCACGGCATCGATCTCGACATCAAGTCGGGCGAGTTGCTCGGCCTGCTCGGCCCTTCCGGATCAGGCAAGACCACGCTGCTGCGCATCATCGCCGGGCTCGAGCGCCCTACCACCGGCACGGTCTTTTTCGGCACGGACGACACGGCCGGCCTGACGGTGCAGGAGCGCCGGGTCGGCTTCGTATTCCAGCATTATGCGTTGTTCCGCCACATGACGGTGGCTGACAATGTCGCCTATGGCCTGCGGGTGCGCCCGCGCGCCAAGCGGCCGGCAGAAGGCGAAATCGTCCGGCGTGTGGCCGAACTCCTCGATCTGGTGCAACTCGGCGCTTTCGGCCAGCGCTTCCCGTCCCAGCTCTCCGGCGGCCAGCGCCAGCGCGTCGCCCTCGCCCGCGCCTTGGCGGTGGAACCCAAGGTATTGCTGCTCGATGAGCCCTTCGGCGCCCTCGATGCCAAGGTCCGCAAGGAATTGCGCAGCTGGCTGCGCACCATCCATGACAAGACCGGCCACACCACCATCTTCGTCACCCACGACCAGGACGAGGCGCTGGAGCTGTCGGATCGCATCGCCGTGCTGGACAAGGGCCGCATCGACCAGCTCGGCGTGCCCGACGAAATCTACGACCATCCGGCCACCCCCTTCATCTTCGGGTTCATCGGCGAGTCGAGCCGTGTGCCGGTGACGATTTCGCAGGGTCGCATCCTGCTCGAAGGCACCGCTTTGCCCTTCAATGCCGACGGCCTGCCGGACGGGCCGGCCAGCCTGTTCTTACGCCCGCACGACGTCGCACCGGTCGAACCGGGCGCATCGGTCCTCAACGGGTTGATCGTGGCGCAGCGCCGCGTCGGCGCCACCCGCCGCCTGGAGGTGGCCCTGGGCACCCAAGGCACGGTGGTGGAGGTCGATACGCCCAGTCTCAGGACCAGCGAGAACAACAAGCCGGTCGGCCTGAAGCTGCTCAACGCCGCTCTTTTCGCCGGCAATGGCGAGGCCCGCTATTTCCGCGGCGCGGCCACCGAACCGGTGGTCGTCCGGCCGAGCGCCTTCCAGCGCGCCTGACCCCGCCGATGGTGCGGCACAGCAGCGCTGCGAGCGTCCTGCTCCCACACGGCGCGTGCATGGCAGGTCTGCGCCTGCCCGCCACGGCGCTGGTGAGGCTTCCGCCCCTCGCAAGGATGGGTTAACGCTGAGCGGCGTTTTCGGCGCCGGTCTTTTCGGCAACACCGTCTCTCCCCGTCAGGTGGTCATCAACTTGTTCTCGCGCTTCCGCCCCGACAATTTCATGCTGATGCTGCTGGGCGTCGTGGCGTTGGCGAGCTTCATGCCCATCGCGGGCAAGCCGGCCGAGATATTCGGAGCCCTGACCAACGGCGCGATCGCCCTGCTCTTTTTCCTGCACGGTGCCCGGCTCTCGCGCGAAACGGTGATTGCCGGTCTTTCGCATTGGCGCCTGCACCTGACCATCCTGCTATCGACCTACGCCCTCTTCCCGGTACTGGCGCTCGCCCTCGATTACGGCCTGGTCTCGGCGCTGACGCCGACGCTGGCCAGCGGCATCCTCTTCCTCGCCATCCTGCCCTCGACGGTACAGTCCTCGATCGCCTTCACGTCGATAGCGGGCGGCAATGTCCCTGCTGCCGTCTGCGCGGCATCGGGCTCCAACATTCTCGGCATCTTCATCACACCGCTGCTGGCGGGCCTGCTTTTCGCTTCGCGCGGCGCGGGCTTTTCCGGTTCCGTCCTGATCACCATCGTCACCCAGCTCCTGCTGCCCTTCGTGCTCGGCCAGGTGCTGCAACCCTGGATCGGTAGTTTCGTGCGCCGGCACCGCTATGTGCTGAGCTTCGTCGACCGCGGCTCGATCCTGATGGTGGTGTATCTGGCCTTTTCCGATGCCGTCACGGGCGGCCTGTGGCGGCAATTCTCGGCTACGGCCTTGCTCACCATGGTGTTCGTCGATGCCGCCCTGCTCGCTTTGGTGCTGGTTATCACCACCTATGGCAGCCGCCGTCTCGGCTTCTCCAAGGAGGACGAGATCACCATCGTGTTCTGCGGCTCGAAGAAAAGCCTCGCCACCGGCGTGCCGATGGCAACCGTGATTTTCGCCGGCCAGAACATCGGGGCCATCGTGCTGCCGCTGATGCTCTTCCACCAGATCCAGCTGATGACCTGCGCCATCCTGGCCCAGCGCTATGCCCGGCGCCTCAAACCGGTGGCACTCGACGAGGCTGAAATTGCGGACGAGGACTGGCCCACCCGCAAGGCCGCCGCGAAGGAAGCAATCGTCGCAGGCCAAATGAAAAACCCTCCCCGATGAAGGGGAGGGCTTGAGCCGATACATGAAAGCCGAACAGCTTTCCCCGTTAATTCCGCTTGAACAGATTGGCGGACCAAGCCGGGTCGGAGGCATAGCCTTGCGTCGGCACGCGCTGCTCGGGGGTGCCGAAGATCGAGGCCTGCCAGAGCTGCGGGCCCTGGCCAAGGTCGCGGAACCACATCAGATAGAGACCGTTGGGGGCCCAAGTCGGGCCTTCATTGTGGAAGCCCTCGGTGATCATGCGCTCGCCCGTACCGTCCGGCTTCATGATGCCGATGCCGAACTGGCCGCCTTTCTGGCGGGTGAAGGCGATCAGGTCGGAGCGGGGCGACCACACCGGAGTCGAGTAGCGAGCACCGCCATCACCGCCGGTGATGCGCTGCTGGTTCGAACCATCGGCGTTCATGATGTAGATCTGCTGGGTGCCGCCGCGGTCCGACTCGAACACGATGCGGCTGCCATCCGGTGAATAGGATGGCGAGGTATCGATCGCGCTGCCATTGGTGAGCTGCGTCGCCTGCTTCGACTGCAGATTCAGCAATTGGATGGTCGAGGAGCCGTTCTTCTCCAAGCTCATGATGACCTTGCGGCCATCGGGCGAAAACCGCGGCGAGAAGGTCATGCCCGGGAAGTTGCCGACCACTTCACGCTGGCCGGTCTGGACATTGGCCAGATAGACGCGGGGATCGGCATTGCCGAAGGACAGATAGGTCAGCTCCTGGTTGGTCGGAGAGAAGCGCGGCGTCAGCACCAGATCGGTGCCACGGCTGAGATAGACGGTATTTGCGCCATCCTGGTCCATGACGGCAAGACGCTTCACGCGCTTATCCTTGGAGCCGGATTCGGAGATAAAAGCGATGCGTGTGTCGAAAGCGCCGGGCTCACCCGTCACTGCCTTGAATACCGCGTTGGCGGCGACATGGCCGAGCTGACGCCAGTTATTGGCAGAGGTCGAGAACTGCTGGCCGGCAATCTGCTTGCCTTGGACGACATCCCAGACACGAACCTGGATGCTGAGACCGCTCCCACCTGCCACTACTTGGCCGGCCACCACGACCTGGGCATTCAGCGTCTGCCAGCTGGCGAAATTAGGCGCCGCGTTTGGTCCTACCTGCTCGACGAAAGCCTTGGAATCGATCGGCTGGAACAAACCCGAGCGACCAAGGTCGTTGCTGATTACGCCCGAGAGATCGCGTCCGCCCCCGCTGATGGGCATAACAGCAACGGAAACAGGGGTAACCGCCGTCGCTCCATCATAGGTCAGCGTCAATATGCTGCTCTGCGCAGCCGCTGGTACCGTCGTGCTCAAAGTGGCCACGGCCAGTGCGGCCAATAGAAGGCTGACCTTTTTATGTAACAAGGAGGCGATGGACATTCTCATCTCTCGATTTTTCGGAAGGCCTTACACTCGGTCAAAAGCTGCCGGGCTTCACGACATAGTTGAAGACCTTCCAGGATGCGTAGAGGTCTCGTTTGAACTTCAAGGGGTTCTCTGCTGTGATGCAGCGCTTGACTGCACGCGTAACAGCACCGGCGACCGTCGGATTGCTTGCACTCACCAATTGGGCGTCCGCAATGGTGCCGTCCTCATTCATATGCAGGCGGATGGTTGCGCTATCACCGGCCCCATCCTTACCAAAGGAGGGATTTAGACAGCTCCTGATCTGACTGTTGATCATGCTCTGCATCGCCATTTGCTCGCCCATACTCAGGCGGGGCGCACTAGCATCCGGCCTGCCGGTGGATGAAGTCTGGCCGACATTGTCGCGGGTATTGCCCGCCCGCCCGGAGGGCTTGCTCGGCGTCGTTGCTGGAACATTGCTCGCCACCTGCTGGCCTTCCTTGGCCTTGCGCTTGGCGAGGATACCGTCAATGCCGTCGAGCTGCTTGGCGTTCTTGGCGGCCGAAGCCTGCTTGGCAGCCTCTGCCTTCTTGTCGGCGATCGCCTTGTCGATGGCAGCCTGACGCTCGGCATCAGCCTTGGCCCTGGCATCGGCGAGTTGTTTCTGCTTTTGGGCTTCCGCTTTCCTGGCGGCTTCGGCGTCGGCGATCTTCTGCTGTTTCTCGGCCTCAGCCTTCTTGGCGGCTTCCGCCTCGGCGATCTTGCGCTGTTTGTCGGCCTCGGCCTTCTTGGCAGCTTCGGCTTCGGCGACCTTGCGCTGCTTGTCGGCCTCGGCCTTCTTGGCAGCCTCCGCGGCCTCGGCGAGCTTCTGCTGCTTTTCGGCCTCCGCCGCTTCCTTGGCCGCAGCATCGGCCTTGGCGGCAAGCTCGGCGCGGGCCTGGGCCTGCGCCTTGGCAGCAGCATCGGCGGCAGCCTTGGCCTGGGCCGCCTTCGCCGCGGCTTCCGCCTTGGCCTGCGCAGTCTTGGCCGCAGCATCGGCCTTGGCTTGTTCCTGAGCCTTGGCGGCGGCCTCGGCAGCGGCAGCGGCCTCAGCCAGCTTGGCGAGGGCCTGCTTATCCGGCTTCGATTCGGGCTTGGGTGTCGGCGAGGGCGGCGGGGCGTCGTCGGAATTGTCGGCGACTTCGGCATCCGGTACGTCACGCGTGGGCGGCGTCGGCGGAGCCTGCACCTGCTGCGGCGCTTCCTGTCCGCCGCCACCGCCGGCTGACGGTGTCGGATCGCCCTTCATGATCTGGTCGTATTGTTCCGGCGTGACCATATCCACCGGAACGGCCGGGGCCGAGTCGAGCGGCTTGGCGGCCGGAAACGCGAACAGCAACGCTCCCAGCAAAATTACATGCACCGCCGCCGAAACGGGAAGTCCATAATCACGCATCGTACTCAAACCGGCCTTTCAAACCCCAATCTCGACGTCATCGCCTGCTCGATATTCCGCGACGTCGCCAAGCTACCCCGCCCCCGTGCCGCCCGCCTGTCAGCGCGAACATCAGCCGAAACGAGGTAAATGCGAGCATTCCCGTTTCTAGCTCTGCGGCTGGGTTACCAGCGCTGCCTTCTTGAACCCCGCGCTCGTGATATCGCTCATCACCTTGGCAATTTGATCCCAGCTCGCCTTGCCGTCGCCCTTGACGAAAATGCGCTCTTCGATCCCTGCCCCGTTCTCCGTCATCGCCTTGAGGCGGCCGAGCAAATCAGGCTCCGGCTTGTCGCTGTCGTTCAGATAGGACTGGCCGTCCGCCTTGATGGAGACGGTGATCGGGCGCTTGTCCACCGAAATGGCCTTCGCCTGGGTCTGTGGCAGATCGATATCGACGCCTTGGGTCAACAGCGGCGCAGCGACCATAAAGATGATGAGCAACACCAGCATGACGTCGATGAACGGCGTCATGTTGATATCGGCAATCGGCGCCTTGTGACGGCGGCGGCGGCGTGTTCCGCCACCCGAGCCGCCTGAACCTGTCGCGACACTTCCACCCATGATGCTTTCCTTGAATGAGGGACCGGAACGAGGCGGCCGCTCAGGCGGCCATGCGCTCGTCGATCTGGCGCGACAGGATGGCGGAGAATTCGTCGGCGAAGCCTTCCAGGCGCGCCTGCTGCTTGGCGACTTCCGCGTTGAACTTGTTGTAGGCGATCACCGCCGGAATGGCGGCGACCAGACCCATCGCGGTGGCGAACAGGGCTTCGGAAATACCGGGCGCCACGGCGGCGAGCGAGGTATTCTTGGTGGCCGCGATCGACTGGAAAGCGGTCATGATACCGACCACCGTGCCAAACAGACCGATGAACGGGCTGGAGGAGCCGACGGTGGCGAGCACCAGGAGCTTGGATTCCAGGCGCTCCACCTCGCGCTGAACGGTGACGTCCATCACCTTTTCGATGCGAGCCTGCAGGCCGAGGAAGGAGCGGCCGGGGGATTCGAGCGAGCGCTTCCACTCGCGCATGGCGGAGACAAACAGGCCGGCCATGCCGTAGTTCTGGCGCTGCGACAGCGAACGATAGAGCTCTTCCAGGCTCTGGCCCGACCAGAACACCTGCTCGAAACGATTCATGGCGGCACGCGAACGCGAGAACAGGATGGCCTTGTCGATGATGATGGCCCAGCACCACACCGAGGCTGCCATCAGGCCCAGCATGACGATCTGGACGACCAGACCGGCATTCATGATCAATCCGAGCAGGCTCACATCGGTTACCGGAGCCAGGGCCGTCTGGGCCATATCGGCGGTCGCTTCCATTCCTTCAATTCCTCGTCCTGAGGCCGACGGGCCAAGCCGGTCCGCAGGGGATCGGCACATTCGTAGCTAAGCAGATCCGTGCAAGATCGGCATAGTCGCAACAATAATCGGCGAGCCTGATCTCGATCCCGCGCTTCAAGCCGAGATCAAGCCTGCCTCAGGCACCGCCCCGGCACACACCAAACGTTACTCGGGAAATCCACGCACCTGGTTGTGCAGAGCAACAACACCAAGCGTCACGGGCTCCTTTTGACGTTTGAATGTGACCGCAGTGCGGCACCCCTTCCCGACCGCGATAAACGGCGGATTCCAGGCCTATTGATCATCGGTACCGTTAATGTCGGGTTACGGCCGACCTCGATTCGCGAATTCTTATTTACGATGCGCTGCAACATTGATGACGGCGGCTCCAAAGCCGACCGATTACTGATCCCGACTAAAGCGTTTTACGATTTGATGGAAACAGCCCAAACCGCGAAGAAGTGCGGAAACAAGACGTTGGCGCAAAAAAGCATTTACGCTTCAATGCACTATGCTTTGGACAACACGTTGCGCAGACTCTCCGGCAGGCGCTGGGGCCGGCCGTTGCGGATACAGACCACCAGAACCTTGGCGGTGGTCAGGACTTCCTCGCCCCGCCGGATGCTCTGTTCGAGATGCAGCGAAGGCCCGCGCACCTCGCCGGCCTTGGTCTCCACTTCGACGATGTCGTCCATCAACGCAGGGCGCAGGAACTCGACCTGGATCGAACGCACGGCAAAGGCGATGCCCTCTTCGCGGTGAAGGGCGAGTTGATCGACACCGAGCGCGCGGATGAACTCGGTTCGCCCCCGTTCGAAGAAGCGCAGATAGTTGGCATGGTAGACGATGCCGGAGAAATCGGTGTCCTCGTAATAGACCCGAAGAGGCAGGCTGTGGCACGCCTCATTAAGCACGCCGCCGAAATTCGGCGGGGTTTGCGCCATTTCTATCATGGGGAAAGCCGTTTGTTCAAAGTTTCGCCTGACTTGACCTGTGTGGTATCGACGTGACTGGAGCAGGATGTGTTTTTATGAGAACACGCCTTGCCCGAATACCGAGTTTCGACCCATCCTTGCGATTTACGGCGATTCCGCCAGATCGCAGAACGCTTTGGATTGATTGCAACCGAATGAGCCGCCTCATGCTCCGCCCCGCTTCCGCCGCGCTTTTGCTGGCCGTGACCCTGGCCCTGCCCTTGGGCCCGGTGCGCGCAGCGTCCTATGACGAGGGACTGATGCCGCCCGGCAGCGTCGGGCAGGACCAGTCCACGCAGGACAACAGCTACACGCCCGACCAACCTTACCCCCAGCCGCCCGCACAGGCCGGGTATGACGGCAACGTCACAGGCTCGACCGATGAACAGCCCCCCGCGGCTGCGGCCCCGAGCGCGCCGCAGAACGGCTATGTCGTAGCCCAGGAATCCACCATGGGCGATCTTCTCGTGCGCGTACAACGGCTCGAAGGCGAGAACCGCCGACTGCTTGGCACCGTCGAGGATCTACAGTCACAGGTGCGCAAGCTTCAGGACGACATGAAGCGGCAGCAGGAGGATACCGAATATCGCCTGCAGGCCCTCGAAGGCGGCGGGGGCAAGGCGTCCGCTCCAAAGCCGGCGCCCAGCGCGCCTTCGCGCCAGAAGAGCGGCCAGAGCGCCCCGGCCACGCAGCCCAATTCCCTGGGCAGCCTTCCCGCCCGCGGTGGCAACGATGTCGCCATGCAGGACTCCACAGGCGATGTTCCCGAACAGGCGCCGCCGCCCTCGGCGCCGCGCCCGCGCAACTCCACCGTCTCCCCTGGCCTGCCGGGTATCGCCGTCGACACATCGCGTCCCATGGCCAGCAATGCGCCGGAAGCCGGCGCTGAACCGGCACCGGCACCGGCCGCCCCCGCTACGCCAGAGGCCGAATACGCTTCCGACTATCGCCTGATCGAGACCCAGCGCTACGACCAGGCCGAGGCCGCCTTTCGCAATTTCGTCGCCAGCCATCCCAAGGACAAGCGCGTGCCCGACGCCATCCATTGGATCGGCGAGAGCCTCTATCAGCGCAAGCAATATACCGATGCGGCCGAGCAGTTCCTGAAGGTCACCAAGACCTATTCCAATTCCAGGCGCGCACCCGCCAGCATGCTTAAGCTGGGCATCACGCTGGCGGCCATGGGTGAGAAGGATGCAGCCTGCGCGGCTCTTCAGGCCGTCGGCAGTAAATACCCCAAGGCCGGCCCGACCATCCTCAGCGGTGCCGATCGCGAGATCAAGAAGAACGCCTGCAAGGTGGGGTGAGTCAGGCATCTGCAGATGCCTGACCGGAACATTGCCATTGCGGACGCAAACCGCGCGTTCGGGGACTGAGCCGTGTCCGCAGCCATTGCCCTGCAGGAACTTCCTGCCCTCTTCGCCGATTTCCACAATCGCGCCCATGTAATCCTCGCTGTCTCGGGCGGCGGCGATTCCACCGCCCTGATGCTGCTGGCCGCGCGCTGGCGCGAGCAAAGCCCGCAAACCCGTCTCACCGTTGCGAGCATCGATCACGCCCTGCGTGCCGAAAGCGCGGAGGAATGCCGTATCGTTTCCGCAAGAGCCGTCGATCTTGGTTTGCCCTGTATCGTCAAGCGCTGGGAGGGCGACAAGCCTGCCGCACGCTTGCAGGAAGCGGCTCGCAGCGCCCGTTACGCCCTGCTGACTGCGGTGGCCACCGAAGTCGGAGCGGACGCGATCGCCACGGCCCATACGCTCGACGACCAGGCCGAAACCGTGCTGATGCGGCTGCTTCACGGCTCGGCCGTCGACGGCCTGGCGGCGATGCGTCCCCTCACGCCCCTGGCCGACCTCAGCCTTCTCCGCCCCCTGCTCGGCACGACGCGGGCCCGGCTGGTGGCGACCCTGCAGGCCGCCGGGGTGGCCTGGCTCGAAGATCCCTCCAACCGCAATCCCCGATTCGAGCGCGTACGCCTGCGCGCCCTTCTCGCCCAGCTCGCGCCGCTCGGCCTCGACCCGGCACGCCTGGCCTTGCTCGCCCGCCGCGCCGCGCGCAGCAACGATGCCCTTGAGGCCGTTGCGGCCGAGCGCTTCGAGATTCTCGCCCGACGGGAACAAGACCGCCTGCATCTCGACGGCCCGGGGTTTGCGGCCTGCCCCGCCGATATCAGGCTGCGTATCCTGGAGCGAGCCGTCCTGCTGATGCAGGACAAGAGCAAGGCATCAGCCTATGGCCTGCGCCTCGAACGGTTGGAGGCGCTGGCCGCAGCACTCGATCAAGCCCTCGACCCGGCTCTCGGCCAAGGCGGATCCTGGCAGCGCAGCCTCGGCGGCACGCTGCTGCGGCTGGACAAGGCCGGCAATCTGCAAATCACCCGTGAGCCCGAACGCCGGCGCGGTGCTGCAAAAACCAAGATGTAGAAATTGTCATTTTCCACCGGCCTTGCCCTAGAAGCGGCAAAATAATGGCCTATTTCAAGAAATTAGCGGCGCATGCGCCACTTGAATCTTCACCGTGACAAGCCCTCGCCACTTCTATAAGGGAGCGCAGGGCTATCTATCCCACGGGCTTGGCTTGGCATTTGGCTCGCCCGTGCCTATTTTAGCCGCGATATGCTGTGGCGTCTCCTGCACAGGCAGGCCGTCCGCCGCGAAAGGCAAGAGATGAACGCGAACTTCCGAAATTTTGCGCTTTGGGTGATCGTAGTGCTGCTGTTGCTGGCACTCTTCACTCTGTTCCGGCAGACGGGTAGCCAAAGCGCTTCCGCCGACAGTTCGATCTCCTATTCCGAACTGGTGAAATCGGCCAAGGAAGGCAAGGTCAAGGACGTCACCATCACGGGTAGTGAGCTCAAGGGCAGCTACGTCAATGGCGGCTCGAACTTCACCACGCAATTGCCCAACGACCCGGGACTGGCCAAGACATTGAATGATTTGGGCGTGCAGGTCAGTGCCGCGCCGCCGGCCGAAACACCATGGCTGCTGCAGCTCCTGCTGCAGGCCTTGCCGATCCTGGCTCTGATCGGTGTGTGGATCTTCCTGTCCCGCCAAATGCAGGGTGCCGGCGGCAAGGCCATGGGCTTCGGCAAGTCCAAGGCCAAGCTGCTGACCGAGGCCCATGGCCGCGTCACCTTCGATGACGTGGCCGGCATCGACGAGGCCAAGGAGGACCTGCAGGAGATCGTCGAGTTCCTGCGCGATCCCCAGAAATTCCAGCGCCTGGGCGGCCGTATCCCGCGCGGCGTGCTGCTGGTCGGTCCGCCCGGCACCGGTAAGACGCTGACGGCGCGTGCCGTCGCCGGCGAAGCCAACGTGCCTTTCTTCACCATTTCCGGTTCCGACTTCGTCGAAATGTTCGTGGGCGTCGGCGCCAGCCGCGTGCGCGACATGTTCGAGCAGGCCAAGAAGAACGCGCCCTGCATCATATTCATCGACGAAATCGACGCCGTCGGCCGCCATCGTGGCGCCGGCCTGGGCGGCGGCAATGACGAGCGTGAGCAGACCCTCAACCAGTTGCTGGTCGAGATGGATGGCTTCGAAACCAACGAGGGCATCATCATCATCGCGGCGACCAACCGCCCCGACGTGCTCGACCCTGCCCTGCTGCGTCCCGGCCGCTTCGACCGCCAGATCGTGGTTTCCAACCCTGATTTGTCCGGCCGCGAGAAGATCCTGCGCGTGCATGTGCGCAAGGTTCCGCTCGCCCCCGACGTCGACCTCAAGATCATCGCCCGCGGCACGCCCGGCTTCTCGGGCGCCGATCTGATGAACCTGGTCAACGAGGCTGCCCTGCTCGCAGCGCGCCGCAACAAGCGCATGGTCACCCATCTCGAATTCGAGGACGCCAAAGACAAGATCCTGATGGGCGCCGAGCGCAAGACCATGGCGATGTCGGAGGAGGAAAAGCGCCTCACCGCCTATCACGAGGCGGGCCACGCCGTCGTCGGCCTCAACGTGCCCAAGGGCATCCCGGTGCACAAGGCCACGATCATCCCGCGTGGCCGCGCGCTCGGCATGGTGAAGTTCCTGCCCGAGGGCGATCGCTACTCGATGAAATTTGTCGAGTTTACCTCCCAGCTCGCCGTCGCCATGGGCGGCCGCGTGGCCGAGGAGATGATCTTCGGCAAGGAGAACATCACCTCCGGCGCCGCCGGCGACATCGAGCAGGCCACGCGCATGGCAAAGGCCATGGTCACCCGCTACGGCTATTCGGATGAGCTCGGCACCGTGATGTATGGCGAGAACCAGGACGAGGTCTTCCTCGGCATGTCCATGGGCCGTACGCAAAGCGTGTCCGAGGCGACCTCCCAGAAGATCGACGCCGAAGTGCGCCGCCTGATCAATCAGGGCTGGGAAGACGCCAAGCACATCCTTACCGAAAAACGGGACGAGCTCGAGGCCCTGGCTCAGGCGCTGCTCGAATATGAAACGCTGACCGGCGACGAGATCCGCGACCTCCTCAACGGCAAGCCGCCTTCGCGCGATCCGCTGGACGAGCCCCAGACGACCCGCGGCTCGGCCATCTCCGCCGGCAAGCCACGTCGCCCGCCCCCGCAGACGGAAGGCGGCATGGAGCCGGCCCCTTCGGCCTGATGGCGCATTGATATTCGATACGATCAAGGCCGGTCTCGCGACCGGCCTTTTTCGTGACTCGGCCGTCGAAGGTTGCGGCTGGCCGCCGGGGAATCGGAGACGAGCCGCATTTCAGGACATCAGATCCGACCAGGCTTGGTAGAGGCCGCTGACCGCGATCACGGCGAGGAAGGACCATACCAGCCACCGTACCCATGTCAGCCGCCATAGACGGCGCCCGACATAGATTTTGAACAAAGTGCCCATCGCCGAGAAGACCGGATAAAGGAAGACGAGCTGGATGATGGCGGCCAGGGAGAAAAAGAATAACAGGGCCACTGCCCCGCTCGGCAGGATGCCTTCCAAGGCAAGCGCGCTCCACATCAGGGCAATGATCAGTACCAGAAGCAGGCATGACCACCCGATCCCCCAGCCAAGATCGCGCCAAGCCCGGCTCTTCTCGTCCGCAAGGCCGCGATCTTCGTTCCCAGGAGCCTGTTCCACCCCAAATCTCCGATCGAAGAGAGGCCGTAGCCGAACTCTTTATGTCACGGCGTATCCCATCTACCGATCTGCCTTGTCATCCTCGGTCGGCAAGTACCCTGCGAAACAGCAACCCAATAGCCATCGAATTTCTTCTATTCCCGTAGTGGTAGGTAGCTTATCACGGATGGTCATGATGGATTGCCTCGCTCTCCACTGTGATGTCCCCGGACCAAAGTGCGGTTTATCCGAACCGTGCCTTGCTCTAACTCCTTGTTTCCAGGCCAATCCAACGGATTGGCGAGAGCGCCTTTGCGATTTGAAGTGATCCCGTCAAATCGCAAAACGCTTTAAGCCATCGCCGACCGGGGCCCGGCGGCAGCCAGAGATGTTTCCATGCTGAAGAATATTACCGGCGCCGCCGCGCTCGCTCTCCTGATCGCCTCACCCGCCGCTGCGCAAAGCTGCGCGCAGAACTTCAAGAGTTCCGGCGTGCCGTTGCTCACCGGCCTGACCTACAGCACCTGGGCAGTCTTTCCCAAGGTTGCTCCGGCCAAGGCGCTCGACAATGTCGGGCGTGCCCTGTCCGCTGAGGGTATCGACGTCGTCAGCGTCAACAAGAAGGCCGGTGTGTTGATCGCAACCCAGGACGGCGCCAATTCCGGCCGACCCCAGACAATCCGGGTCATCGCCCGCAAGACTGGCAGCGCGACCCGCGTCGATCTCGAATTCCATGTGCAGCCCGGCCAGTTCTCGACCGAAAGCGCCCTGCGTACCCATATCTGCGCCGTCGTGAACGCGGCGGGACGATAGGAGCGCGGCTGGTGTGCCGATCTTCAGACGACATTCTTGAAAACACCGCGTTCATCAACACGGGAAATGCCGGTCTGAAGACCGGCACACCGCTCCTCCGGCTCAGGCCGCGTCCCTGAATTGCAGCTGTGCCAGCCGGGCATAGAGGCCACCGCGCGCCACCAGGGCCTCATGTGTGCCCTCTTCGACGATGCGTCCGTCATCGAGCACGATGATGCGATCGGCAGCCTGCACCGTGGCCAGGCGATGGGCGATCACCAGGGTGGTGCGTTGGGTCATCAGGCCGTCGAGCGCCGCCTGCACCGCCTTTTCGCTTTCCGAATCCAGCGCCGAGGTCGCCTCGTCGAGCAGCAGCACGGGGGCATCCTTGAGGATGGCACGGGCGATGGCAATGCGCTGGCGCTGGCCACCCGACAGCGTCACGCCGCGCTCGCCGATCGGCGTGTCGTAACCCTGTGGCATGGCTCGGATGAAGCCGTCGGCCGCGGCCAGGCGAGCTGCTTCCTCGACCTCGGCGTCACTGGCGTCAGGACGGCCGAAACGGATATTGTCGCGGGCGGTCGCCGCGAAGACCACCGGATCCTGGGCCACCACCGCGATGCGCTGGCGCACGCGCTTGGGATCGGCCTGCGGCAGCATCACGCCGTCCAGCGTTATCAGGCCGAACTGGGGGTCGTAATAGCGCAGCAGGAGCTGGAACAGCGTGCTCTTGCCGGCTCCGGACGGCCCGACGATGGCGACCGTCTCGCCCGCCTTCACCGCAAGATCGATATCGTGCAGCACCGGCCTGTCCGGCTGGGTGGGATAGGCGAAGGTCACGCCCTCGAAGGCCACGGCACCGCGCGCCGGCTCGGGAAGGGCCAGCGGCCGGGCCGGCGCCGATATCGCCGGCCTTTCGCCAAGAAGTTCGCCCAGACGCTCGGCGGCACCGGCCGCCTGCACGATCTCCGCCCAGACCTGACCAAGCTCCGAAAGGGCACCGGCACCGAACACGGCATAGAGCACGAATTGCGACAGGGTGCCCGGGGTCATCACACCCGCCACCACATCATGAGCGCCGAGCCAGAGCACGCCGACCACCGAGGCGAATACCAGGAAGAGGGCGATTGCCGTCAACACCGAGCGCGAGCGGGTCGAAATCGCAGCGGCCTGGTAGGCATTCTCCACTTCGCCCGAAAAGCGCCCTATGGCGAGGCGCTCGGCCGTGAAGGCCTGCACCGCCCGCATGGCACCGATGATCTCCCCGGCATAGGCGGAAGCATCGGCCAGGGTGTCCTGCGCCTTGCGCGAGCGGGTGCGCACGGACCGGCCGAAGGCAACCAGCGGCAGCACGATGATGGGAATGGCGATCAGCACCAGCGCCGAGAGTTTGGGGCTGGTCCACACCATCATCACCGCAGCGCCGGCGAACAGGAAAAGATTGCGTAGGGCCACCGAGGCGGACGAACCGAACGCAGCTTTGATCTGGGTCGTGTCGGCGGTGAGGCGAGAGAGCACCTCGCCGGTCTTGGCCGTATCGAAGAACACCGGTGAAAGGTCGGTCAAGTGGGCAAACACGGCGGTGCGCACGTCGGCGACCACCCGTTCGCCCAGCGTCATCACCAGATAATAGCGGCAGGCACTGGCCAAAGCGAGAATCAGCACCACGCCGGTCATGGCCAGGAAGTAGGAATTGATGGCGACGGCATGATCGGCCGAGAAGCCGTGATCGATCATGCGGCGCATGGCGATCGGCACCACCAGCGTCGCCGCCGCCGCCAGCGTCAGAGCCAGGAAAGCCAGCAGGATGCGGCCACGATAAGCCAGGGCATAGGGTGCCAGCGCCATCAGCGGGCGCAAGGTCCGGCTGTTCCTGGCGGATTCCGCGGTATTTTCTCGGGTTTTCGGGTCAGTTTCCGTGGCCACGTAGTATTCTTCCTTTCGAGCGCGCGGGACAATGCCCCGCTGTGGGCGCTGCTGCAATCGCACGGGCCCAAACCGCTTCAGTTTGCCGCGCTCTCCATATTATCGCGCAGTGCAAAAAAGCGCTTGACTGCGACGGCGGAGAGGCGCAAGTCGCGATTGTTCCGGCCTTTGGATTTATTCCAAAGGAAGCGTCCCTGGCCGGACCCCACGAGATCAACGAGATCATGCCAAGCGACAGTAGCAGTCGAATGTTCGCGCCGTTGACGGCTTGTAAGGACTGACCGCTTGCGGGCTCGTCCTTCCGGCCGGCAACGGCCGAGAGGAAGGAAGAGCCATGGAAGACCTGGCTGAAAAGACCGTTGACGTTGCTGACCGCGACATCCTCGAGGTTTGCCTCGGCCTCGAGCACGTAGCCGACATCGTCGAGCTGCTCAACGAGCAGGAGATCGAGGAACAGGCGCATGTCCTCGTGCACCTGCCCGACGAGCGGGCCATCGAGGTGCTCGACCAGCCAGGCCTGGACGATCCTGCGGCACTGATCGAGGCCCTGCCCGCCGAACGGGCGCTCAAGCTGATGGCCGGCATGTCCTCGGACCGTGTGGCGGATGTCTTCCGCTACATGGACGATCCGCCGCGCACCGATCTGCTCAATCGGCTCGATCCTGAGACCCGCGCTTCGCTCGACAGGCTGCTGTCCTATCCCGAGGACACCGCCGGCGCGCTGATGACCACCGAATTCGTGTCCGTGCCCTCGTCCTGGACGGTGGAGCAGACGCTCGACCACATCCGCCGGGTCGAGCGCACGCGCGAGACGATCTATTCGGTCTATGTCCTCGATCCCAAGACCCGCCAATTGCTCAAGGCCGTGGCGCTGCGCCGCCTGATCACCGCCGATCCCAAGGCCTCGGTGCTGACGGCCGCCCGCTTCGACAAGCCGATCACCGTCGCGCCGACGGCCGACCGTGAGGAAGTGGCACGCCTGATCGCCAAATACGACCTCCTGGCGGTGCCGGTGGTCGACGACAGCATGCATGTCATCGGCATCTGCACCTTCGACGACATCATCGACGCGATCGTAGCCGAGGGCACCGAGGACGCCCAGAAGTTCGGTGGCATGGAGGCCCTCGACGATCCCTATGACCAGATCGGCTTCTGGTCGATGATCAAGAAGCGCGCGGGCTGGCTGTCGGTGTTGTTGCTGGGCGAGATGCTCACGGCGAGCGCCATGCAATTCTTCGAGGGCGAACTCGAAAAGGCAGTGGTGCTCACCCTGTTCATCCCGCTGATCATGTCCTCGGGTGGCAATTCCGGCTCCCAGGCAACCTCCCTGCTCATCCGCGCGCTGGCGCTGAGCGAGGTGAAGCTGAAGGACTGGTGGCGGGTCGCCCTACGAGAACTGCCGACCGGCATCGTGCTTGGCGCAATCCTCGGCCTGATCGGCATCGTGCGCATCGTGGTCTGGCAGAAGGCCGGCTTCTACGACTACGGGCCGCATTGGGCCCTGCTGGCCCTGACCATCGGCTGCGCCCTCACGGCGATCGTCACCTTCGGCTCGCTGACCGGCTCCATGCTACCCTTCATTCTCAAGAAGGTAGGCTTCGACCCCGCCAGCGCTTCTGCGCCCCTGGTCGCGACGCTGGTCGACGTCACCGGCCTCGTCATCTATTTCACCGTCGCCCTGGTCATTCTGCGGGGAACATTGCTGTAGCCCCGGCGAGATGACGTTTCCCGCATGTGAGAAATGCGGGAGCGGTGCTTGTATCCGGACCGAAATTGCGCTATCGAGCCGCCCACTCATTCGAATTTGACTTGTCCGACCGGGGTAGCGCTCCGGCACAGAGCAGGATTTGACCCCATGAAGTCCGACATTCATCCCGACTATCACAAGATCAAGGTTGTCTTCGTCGACGGCACCGAGTTCCACACCCATTCGACCTGGGGCAAGGAAGGCGACACCCTTCAGCTCGACATCGACCCCAAGACCCATCCGGCCTGGACCGGCGGTTCGCAGCAGCTCCTCGACCGCGCCGGCCGCGTGTCGAAGTTCAACCAGCGCTTTGCCGGCATCAGCTTCAAGCGCTGAGCCTAGAGCGATTTGCGATTTGACGGAATTGGCAAGAATCGCAAAGACGCTCAAGCCAATCCTTTGGATTGGCTTGGAAACAAAGAGTTAGAGTAAATAAGCGTTCATGCTTGAACGCGTTTTGCTCTAGCAGACATGGCTGGGACGATGAGAGCGGGCCTTCGGGTCCGCTTTTGTTTTTGGGCTGTCCTGGTCGTGGGAGGCAGGTCTTCAGACCCGCCCTGCTCTTCCATCGAGCCTCGCGCCTCCAGGCGGATCCGAAGATCCGCCCCCCACACACAAAAAGAAGCCGCGATACGGATGATCGCGGCTTGTCCAAGTCGAAACAGGGAGGCGTCAAACAGAGTGAACAGGAGCCACTCGAACATCCAGCGAGCTGGAATGGCGTGAGGTTATCGCGGAATTCTTGATATTCGGTTAACGCCCGCCGGTTCGAGAGCAAAGCGTGCCTTATCCGAGTCGCATTTTTCTCTAACTCTTTGTTTTGACGTATTTTTCTTAATCAAGAAATCTATCAACTTCTTTGGAAAATGCTTTAGTCAGGCGGCCGCCGCGCATAGCCCGTCTTCCTTCGCCACCGGCGTCAGCCTGCACGAACCCAGCAGCGCAGCCGTGAGCGCGACGATACCGGCCGCAAAAGAGATCCAGAAGCCGTCGGCAGCACCAAAGCGATCAATAACCCAGCCCGAGGCGAAGGAGCCGACCGCCATGCCGATGCCGATGCCGGTCATCGCCCAGGTGATCCCCTCGGTGAGCTTGGCCGCCGGCACATGCCGCTCGACCAGACCCATGGCGGTGATCAGTGTCGGCGAGATCGATACACCCGACAAGAACAGCAACAGCGCCAGCATCACCACATTGGAAACGAACAGCAGCGGCACAGTTGTGGCCGCGGCTACCGCAATGGCAATGACGAATTGACGCTCGAGCGGCGTCTTCAGCTTCAACGCCCCGAACACCAGGCCGACAATGAGGGAGCCGGCGGCGTAGCCAGCGAGGACAAAGCTGGCTGCCGTCGCCTGCCCCAATTGTTTGGTAAAGGCGATCACCGTGACCTCTGCCGTTCCGAAGATGGTGCCGATGGCGATCAGGACGAAAGTCAGGATGCGCACCGAGGGCAAGCGGATGGCCGAGGAAGCACTGGGGCCGGTGAAGCGGCCGGGCGGTTCGGTGGACTTTTGCATCACGAAAAGCGCCGTGCCGACGGCAAGGAACACGGTCGAAACCAGCGGACCGGCCTCAGGGAACCACGCCACGCTCAGCCCGACCGAAAGGATGGATCCAGCCATGTAAACGACTTCGTCGGCCACCGATTCGAAGGCGAAAGCAGTGTGCAATTGCGGCGTATCGCGATAGAGCTCCGACCAGCGTGCCCTGACCATCGCAGGCATGCTGGGCATGGTGGTCGCGAACAGGGCCGCAACGAACAAGATCCATGCCGGCCAATGGAAATGCGCGGCCAGGAGCAGAACCGAGAAGGCGACAACCGACAGACTCGTCGCGGGAATGAGGACTCGGCTCTGGCCGTGGCGGTCCACCAGGCGGGAGATCTGCGGAGACATGAAGGCATTGCCGAGGGCGAAGGTCGCCGAGACGGCGCCGGCCAGCCAATATTCGCCGTGGGTCTGCGAGATCATGGCAACGATACCCATGGTCACCATCGCAAGTGGCAGGCGCGCCAGGAAACCGGCAGCCGCGAAGGCCTTTGCCCCCGGCGCTCGGAAGATCAGGCTGTAGGGATTGGACATCGGGCACTCCAAGGGAAAAGGATGCGCTGACATACGCAACGTATGTATTCGACATAGTTGCATACGTCTCGTATGTCAACTAATATACGCGGTGTATGCAAAGGAGATGACATGGCCCGCAAACCGCGAGCACAAATGATCGCCGAGACCCGCACCAAGCTGGTGGCCGCGGCACGCGCCGCCTTCGGCACGGTCGGCTATGCGGAAGCGTCGATGGATGATTTCACGGCGGCTGCCGGCCTGACGCGCGGCGCTCTCTATCACCATTTCGGCGACAAGAAGGGCCTGCTCGCGGCGGTGATCACGGAACTCGACGCCGAGATGTCCAAGCGGCTCGCCGCCGTTTCGGCCCAGGCTGAAGATCCCTGGCAGGGTTTCGTCGCCGAATGCTCGGCCTATATCGAGATGGCGTTGGAGCCCGAAATCCAGCGTATCCTGTTTCGCGACGGCCCGGCCTTCCTCGGCGATCCCTCACAATGGCCGAGCCAGGATGGCTGCATCGCCTCGATGAGTGCCACATTGGCCGCGCTGAAGCGGGACGGTGTTCTTGCCGATGTCGACCCGGAGGCCGCAGCCCGGCTGGTCAATGGCGCCACCTGGCATGCCTCGCAATGGATCGCCAATGCGGCCGATCCACAGGCGGCGTCCAAGCAGGCGGTGAAGGCCTTTCATGCCTTGCTGAACGGCCTCCTGCGTCACCCCGCCTGAACGGCGGGTTTGGCTTACAGGCTCAAGTCTTGAAGAAGGCACTCGCTGCCGAAAGCGAGGCTGCCTTGCGGGCCTTGGCTTCCTCCAGGCGCACCATCTCCTGTTTCAGGGCCGCGATGCGCTCGTCGAGCTCATGCAGCGACAAGGTCGAGAGGTCCTGCCCGATCTGATGTGCCACCGGCACCTTTCGCGGCTCTTCGTCGAAAATCGCCATTTCGTCTCCTCACATCAAATACGGCGCTGCTCGGCGAGTTCCGCCGTCGTCGCCATTCTAAACCCATTGGCATCGAGCACAAAAAGCTCGTCCGTGAGCGGATGTGAGCGCAACTTGGAATCTTCGCTCACTTTCGCGGCAAAATCAGCCCTTGCCGAAAAGTCGGGCGTCCAGGCCACCAGGAAATCCCGATTGGGAATGCCGGCGATCACAAGGTCGCTCCCCAGCGCCTTCAGCAGCCTTTGCCGGATCGAGGGCAGCAGCAGGCGGGCGGCATCATAGCCATCCTGGGTCAGAATGGTCGCGTAGGCGCCCTGGCCTCTCGCCGATTTCTTGGCCCCGATCGCCAGCGCGCCGGAGGCGGCCTCCAACCCCGCCAAGGCTGCTTCGTGAACGGCGTCGGCATTGACGCCCCATGTCTTCAGATCATCCGTCGTAACGAGGGAATAGCGCTCACCCTGATCGAGCGCATAGGCGATCACCACCGTGGCCGTCAGATCGCGCGAGATCAGCTCCTTGGCCTGCTGGCGATATTCGATAGGCACGATCTGCAGGCGCAGTTTTGCACGCGCATCCTGCCAGTGCCTGCGCTCGTCGTCATCGGCGGGCCGGACGGCCAGGATACCATCGAAGAAAGTAAGGATTTGGCTCTCCCGGTCCGCCCCCCGCGCCGTGCCGAGCTGGCGCTGCAGATTGCCGAGATAGACCTGCTTGGTATCTTCGCCGACCTTGACATGCACGCTCTCGGGGTCATCGCCGGGCAGAGTGAATTTCAAAGCGGGCCGGTGCCGGCGGAGCAGGCTGACCACTTCCTCGCGAAAGCTCTCGGGAGCGCCCACCGCCGCGGCCGGGACACCGGCAACCACAAGCCCCACCATCGCTTCCATCACCCGGCGGCGTCCGATCCCGTCTAAGCAGAGTTTTCCGGTGCGGCCCGCGGATGCGGCCCGCCAGAAAACTCTGCCAATGTTTGATATCCTGCAAATTCCTCCTGATCGTGCCCATGGCACAATCAGGAGGAATTTGCTTGGGCTCCGCCCTGCCATCCCGTCCGCTCCCACCTGCCCGCACCGAGGGGATCACCATAGCCAGGATGGCTCCCTGTCGACAATCCTGGCGGGAAAGCGGTGCAACAGGCTTCCCTTTCGGGCGAACGACGACTATATGAGGTATGAATCCCGACAATCAGCTCGCGTCGGGCTTCGTTCCAGGAGGCTGGAGCGAGGCGGCAGCGGGCTCATGCTTTCCGAGGAGATGCCAATGTCGACCGCCCCGCTGATGCCGAAGGCCACCGCCGTCTGGCTGGTTGAGAACACTGCCCTCACCTTCGACCAGATCGCCGAGTTCTGCAAACTGCATCCGCTGGAGGTCAAGGGCATTGCCGATGGCGAGGTTGCGGCCGGCATCAAGGGCCAGGATCCTGTGATCGCCAACCAGCTCACCCGCGAGGAGATCGCCCGCGGCGAGCGCGATTCCCATCACCGCCTCCGGCTGGCCGAGCCGAAGGTCAAGATCGCCATCGCCAAGGTCAAGAAGGGCCCGCGCTATACGCCGGTCTCGCGGCGCCAGGATCGCCCCAACGCCATTCTCTGGCTGGTGAAGAACCATCCCGAACTCAAAGACGCCCAGATCATGCGTCTGGTCGGCACCACCAAGACGACGATCGCCGCCATTCGCGATCGCACCCATTGGAACACCGCGCAGCTGGCCCCGGCCGATCCGGTCATGCTCGGCCTCTGTACCCAGATCGATCTCGACTTCGAAGTCGCCCGCGCCTCCAAGGATCGGCCGCCCGAGCCCGAGAGCGCCACGCTGCTGCCCGCCGAAATCACCACCGGACCGACGGCTGATCGCGGCCATAGGCAAGACAATCCCTTCGCCTCGCTCGGCAACACGCCGCGCCAGGCAGAAGAGGAGGACGAGCTGGACGTCGCCAACGTGTTCGCCAAGCTCAAGGGTATCAAGCAGAAGGACGACTGAGCGCCAGGCGGCCTGCTCAGATCCATCACTTGAAAGGGCTTTTTCGCCAGCACGGAAAAGCCCTTTTGCTTGTGGAGGTTGGCAGCCGGCTTCAGCCGTGCTTTCCCGGCCCCGTTGCGACCTAATACCGGCAACAAGAAAGGGCGCGATCGGTGATCGCGCCCTTTCTTGTCATCCGATAGAATCCAGGAACATCACCTTTATGGAAGCTGGCGACCGAACTCGTCGCGCACGCCCTCATAGCGGGCATAGCGGATCGGCGGGACATCGTCATCGCCATAAACGTCGCGCTGATGCCCCATCGCGACTGTCTGATCCTGCCCCCTGAGCTGTGCCAGGCCGGCGGAGATCGCTTCGACGAAGGATGTGGCCCCCTCGACCAGAATGGCGGCGATCGAGTAGTGCAGGCGCACCTGCGTCCCGTGCAGAGCCGGGGCATAGCTCCAATGCCGGCCCCATTCATCTTCGTGGAATTCGACGCTCGACATACTCGTACCCTCAACAAAAAGTAAATACGCTCTTGCGATATGTTTCCTATTTTCAATGCTTTATGCTAGATTATCAATGGAGCAAACCTTTCTTCACCATCAACAAAAACTTGATGATCACAGGTAGGGCATGAGCAGATCGGGAGCTGGCCTCGGTGCATTGTGGACCTTTGCCGTCGCCGCTCGTCATCTGAGCTTTGCCAAGGCCGCGATCGAGCTCGACGTGACCCCCGCCGCCGTCAGCAGCCAGATCCGCGCTTTCGAGGACCGCCTCGGCACCCGGCTGTTCTTTCGCACCAGCCGCAGCATGAAGCTCACCCATGCAGGCGAGGAACTGCTCGAAGCGACCGGCGGCGCCCTGCGCACCATCGACGAAGCCTTGCACAGGGCCGCCAACACCACCCAGCGCAAGAGCTTCACCGTCTCTTCCGGCTCATCCTTCGCGGCCAAATGGCTGGTGCCGCGCCTGCCGCGCTTCCGCCAGCAATTTCCCGACATCGACATGCGCATCGATATTTCCGATACGCTCGCCGATTTCAGCCGCCAGGAAGTCGACGTCGCCATCCGCTTCGGCCGTGGCGCCTATGCCGGCCTGCGCTCGGACCGCCTGTTCGTCGAGGACGTCTTTCCGATCTGCAGTCCGCAGCTTCTGCATGGACCCATTCCGTTGCGAGAGCCCAACGACCTGCAATATTTCACCCTGATTCATCTCGACTGGCACAGCCAGGATTCGATGTGGCCGGATTGGCGCATGTGGCTGATGGCCGCCAAGGCCGACAAACCCGACCCGATACGCGGCCTGCATTTCAGCCAGTCGATCATGACCCTGCAGGCGGCCGTCGACGGCCAGGGTGTGGCGCTCGGCAACACCAGCCTGGTCGGCGACGATCTGGCGGCGGGCCGGCTGGTGCGCCCCTTCGACCTGTCGCTGAAGATCGCGCCGGAATTCGCCTATCATTTGGTGGCACCGCGGACAAAGGCGGACAAGCCGATGATCAAGGCATTCCGGGACTGGGTGCTGGCCGAGATCGCCAGCGGCAAGGCCGTCTGACGGCCCGGTTCGCGCGCACGCCCTATCGTGACCCGCGCCCCATGCAATGCCGGTGACGCAAAAGCGTCAGGCGATGATATCCGGCGTCAGCAGGTCCTCCAGCAGGGACATGCGGTCCTTGAGATGGAGCTTGCGCTTCTTCAGGCGTTGAAGCTGCAGACGGTCGGGAGTTCCCACCTGTTCCAAAGCGGCAATCGCGGAGTCGAGATCGCGGTGTTCCTGGCGCAACTGCCCCAGCTCCGCAATCATCGCGGCTTCCTCCTCCTCGGTGAGTGGATTTGACAAGCCCATACCCTTCCATTCCGAATGGCAGCCTCGGTATTTGGACCGTCCTGCCGCCCCATGCCCCTTCGGGCACGGTGCCGAACTATGCCGAGCCGATTTCTCGCCCGCAAGCGCTGCGGCAAGATATCGCCATCTATTTACACCCGTTTGGCAAAGCTTGCCGGACAACTTTCACAAGCCCTTCCTAGGCCTTTGATCCAGCATTCTTTTTGGCTCTTCCACACTGCATTACCGTGCGGTAAGCTATTGTTCTGACTAAATTTATTGTTGCTTTGCACAATCGATTCACGGCGAGAATCCACGATTTTCCTTCGACATGCGTACCGTTTCGTGAGAACGTTGAATGTCGGAACTGTGACACAAGGAGCCGTTAATGCCTGTGCAGTCGCATTTGGTCGAACTGGAGCGCAAACATCACGCTCTCGAAACAGAACTCACCATCGCACTGGCTCATCCCTCCTCGGATGACCTCAAAATCGCAGAGCTGAAGCGCAAGAAACTCCTTCTGAAAGACGAAATTGCAAGATTGAAGAGCACCGAGAGGTTGCACTGAACCAGTCGAAGCTGGTGTATTCTGACCGCCGGACCGGAGCAAAATCCGGTACCGGCGGTTTCATTTTGTGGCCACCTTGTGCCAATTGATACGGACGGCTCCCCCAAACAGGTTCATCATCGGCTGTGATCGAAGCAATAACCCATGGAGGGGTTTGCTATGGCCGGCACCACACGCCATCTGGGGATTGGCCTCGTTTCTTCCTTCCTGCTGGCCTGTGCCATCCTGCCTACTGCAGCCACATTCGCGGACCGGGCGCGGGCCGCGCCCGTCGCCGCCATCCAGGCGCAGGCTCCCAGCCTCGAAGAATTCAAGACCGTGCTGTCGGGCTACGGCCAATACATCTATTCCGAACGCTATGGCGAGGTCTGGAAGCCTTCGGTGGTGCCTGCTGGCTGGCACCCCTATCCGGCCTGCCGCTGGGTCTATGACCGCAATTTCGGCTGGACCTATGACGACCCCACCGTCTGGGGCAAGATCATCCATCATTACGGCCGCTGGGCCTCGGACGGCAGCAATGGCTGGGTCTGGATACCCGGCACGCAATGGAGCCCCGCCTGGGTAATCTGGCGCGGCGGCGGCGACTGGACCGGATGGGCACCGACACCGCCCGCAACCGACCAGCAGGAAATCAGCCTCGCCAATTTCAACGTGGACAGGCAATGGACCTTCATCGAGACGGCCAAGCTCGGCAATCGCTGTGAGGGTGAAGCTTCGGCGGTGCCAGTCGGCACCTTCGTCGGCTCGGCCCCGGTGACACGCATCAAGATCGTGCGCGGCATTGCCGTGTTCGTGCTGCCGCCGCCTGCAACCGTCATCGACTACGACACCGGCCCGGTTGCGCCCTGGCCGGCCGAGTTTCTCGGCGAATGGCTGCTCTGGCTCAATACCGCCGCCTCGGCCGCCTCGCTGACCGTCGGTGACAGCCTTGCTGCTGCCTGCGCGCCGCCGCCAGCAGCGCCGGCCGTCACGCCCATCGCCTTGCCGACGCCGGCAGCCCCCCGCTTCAAGTCCTGGAGCCCACCTCCGCCCCGCTATGCCAAACGGCGCGACCTGCGCCGGGTCGATGCGCCGGAAGCCCCGCGCAGCAGGCGGCGGATTTATCCTGCGCCGGACTATGTCGACGAGCCACCGATCTACAGCCCACCGGCCCGCCGCCGCCCACCTGTCTGGAATGATGGCCCCGTGGTCCAGAGGCCGCCTCGCTATCCGCCGCCGGGCCCGGTGGTAACGCCCTCCAACAATCCGACTTCATCCAATTCCGGCCAGCGTTATCGCAGACCCCGTCCGCCCGGCCCCTATCGCGGCCAGCAAGTCTGGTAGCAGGCACTGGCTGGCCGGACCGAGAATGCAGCGGGGCGTTGTAATGGCGCCCCGCGGCTGTATGGTTCGGGCATCCCTTTTCCTGGAATCGATCATGCCCGCCTCCGCTTCCCTGCCCCGCCGCCAATGGTTCGAGATGACGACGGAGGATTTCCGCACCGGCGAAACCGCCGATTGGATCGCCGTCTTGCCGATCGCCGCCGTGGAACAGCACGGGCCCCATCTGCCGGTTGGCGTGGACAGCATGATCATGCAGGGCTATCTCGACCGCGCCATCCCGCTGATTCCCGCCGACATTCCCGCGACCTTCCTGCCGATCCAGACCATCGGCAAATCCAACGAACATCTGGAATTCCCAGGCACCCTCAGCCTTTCGGCCGAAACTGTAATCCGGGCCTGGGTCGAGATCGGCGAAAGCGTGCACCGGGCCGGTATCCGCAAGCTCCTGATCGTCAATTCCCACGGCGGCAACATGGCGGCGATGGATATCGTGGCCCGCGAATTGCGCGTGCGCCACGGCATGCTGGTCGCCTTCACCTCCTGGCACATGTTCGGCTACCCCAAGGGCGCCTTCTCGGATGACGAGACGCGCCTGGGCATCCATGCCGGCGAGATCGAGACGGCCTTGATGCTCGCCTTCCGGCCCGACCTCGTGCGCATGGACAAGGCCAAGGACTTCCGTCCGGTCACTTACGAAATGGAACAGACCTTCAAATATCTGCGCACCGGCCGTCCCGGCGGCTTCGGCTGGATGGCCCAGGACATCCGCCCCGAGGGCGCGGCGGGCGATGCCGGGAAGGCAACGCCGGAACATGGCGAACTCTCGGCCGAATTCGGCGCCCAGGCGCTGGTCGACCTGCTCAGGGATATCCGGGACTTCGATCTTTCACGTTTGAGGAACGGGCCGCTCAAGGAATGAGGGCTGCATCCTTCTCCCGCAAGGAGAGAAGGATGCAGCCCTCAGGCCGCGACCTTCTCGACCTCTTCCAGCAATTGCAGATCACCGCGGCCGAAGGACACCGTCACGTCCTCGCCCATCTGGGGGGGCGGGGCACCCGGATTGTTGAAGGTATCGAGCGAGACCACGTTCTCGTCGAAGCGCACGCGGATGCGCACGATCGAGCCGAGGAAGCTGACGAGCTCGATGCGACCGGTGAGGCTATTGCGCCCCTCGCCGCCGGTGCCCAGCACCACGGCTTCGGGGCGCAAGGCTAGCGTGCGCGTCTCACCATTGCTGGCACCCTGCAGGCCACGGCTGGTGATCACCTCCTGCCCATCGACCGAGAAGCGTCCGGCAGCGGCATCGACGACCTTGCCCGTGAGGAAATTCAGCGTGCCGACGAAAGAAGAGACAAAGCGCGTCTTGGGGAAATTGTAGATCTCGAAGGGCGTGCCGACCTGTTCCATCTGCCCGGCGCTCATCACCACGACGCGGTCGGACATCGACAACGCCTCTTCCTGATCATGCGTGACGAACAAGGTGGTGATGCCGAGTTCCTGCTGCAGCACCCGGATCTCGTCACGCAGGGACACACGGATCTTGGCATCCAGCGCCGAGAGCGGCTCGTCCAGCAGCAGGATCTTCGGGCGCACCGCAATCGCGCGCGCCAGGGCCACGCGCTGCTGCTGGCCACCGGAGAGTTGGAAGGGATAGCGATCAGCGATCTGCGGCAGCTTGATCATCTCCAGCATCTGCTTGACGCGGGCGTCGATCTCGGACTGGGATTTCTTGGCGATCTTCAGGCCGAAGCCGATATTCTCGACCACGGTCATGTTGGGAAACAGGGCATAGGCCTGGAACACCATGCCGACATTGCGCTGGTTGGGCGCCAGGCCAGTGATTTCCTTGCCGTCCATGCGGATCGAGCCGGCGGATGGCGACTCGAAACCGGCGACCATGCGCAGGACCGTGGTCTTGCCGCAGCCGGAGGGACCGAGCAGGGTGATGAATTCCCCCTTCTGGACCGACAGATCGAAACGCTTCACCACCTGGTTGGCGCCGAAGCTCTTCTGCAGCCCGGTGATCTCGAGAAAGGACATCTTGACCTCCAGTAGCAGTTTCAGCGTGCCGGCCGGGCGCCGCGCGAGCGTCCGACCAATTGCAACAGGCCCATGCAGGCCCAGGTGATGATGAAGGCAACGATGGCGAGCGCCGAGGGCTCATAGGCCCGGTTCGCGCCGATCAATTGCAGATAAGTACCGAAGACCGGCCGGTTGAGCAGGCTGGCAAAGGTGAATTCGCCGATGACGATAGCGAAAGCGATGAAGGAGCCGCTGAGCACGCCCGAGCGAATGTTCGGCAGGATGACTTGCCACAGGATGGTGAAACCGCTGGCACCCAGACTCTGGGCCGCCTCTGTCAACGTCTTGACGTCGATAGCGCGCAGGCCTGCATCGACGGAACGGTACATATAGGGCAGCGCCAGCACGACATAGCCGAAGGTAAGCAGGAGGTCCGTGGTCCATTCGCTATCGGTCAAAGGCAGCCAGGACGACGAGTTGAACATGCGGATATAGCCGAACACGATGATGATTGCCGGAATGACCAGCGGCAGCAGCGTGACGAACTCCACCGGCGACCGCCATCGCGGCAGGCGCAGGCGCACCAGATAGGCCGCCGGCACCACCAGCAGGATGCTCAGAATGATCGTAGCAAGCGCGAGCAGGATCGAACGGATGAACGCGTTCTGGAACTCCGCCTGGGCGAACACCACGCGATAGGCTTCGAAACTGTATTGCCCGCGCAGCATGCGCAGCGAGAACTCGAAGGTGGAGAGCAACGGGATGATGAAATAGCTGATTGCCAGCAGGATGATCAGCCAGGACAGCACGGAGGATTTCTTCATCGCACCCACCGCTCGCTATAGCTGCGCAGCCAGATATAGGCGCCGCTGGAAATACTGGTGATCACCACCATGCCGAAGGCGATGGCGTAGCCCAGATTGGGATTGCTGAGCACGTCGCCGCGGATCTGGGCGAAGAGCTGGATGGGAATGATCGGCAGGCTGGATCCGGTAAGCGCATAAGCGGTCGCCACCGCGCCGAAGGCATTGGCAAACAGCAGCAACGTCGCACCCAATATGCTCGGCAGCAGGATCGGCAGGGCGATGTGCCGCCAATAGTGGAAATTGCTGCCGCCCAGCACGGCATTGGCCTCGCGCCATTCGCGCTTCAATCCATCGAGAGCCGGCGCGATCACCAGCACCATCAAGGGAATCTGGAAGTAGAGATAGACCACGGTCAGACCGGTAAAGCTGAGAATGTTGAATCCGGTCGAATAGAGGTTGAAGCCGAGCCAGTCCCGCAGCAGGACGGTGACGAGCCCCACCCGCCCCAGCGTAGCCAGGAAGGCGAAGGCCAGCGGCACACCGGCGAAATTCGAGGCGACCCCCGAAAATGTCATCACGGCGCCGCGCATCCACTCGGGCAGCCCACCGAGAATGACCGCATAGGCCACGAAGAAGCCGATGAAGGCACCACCGAGGGCCGAGGCGAAGCTGATCTTGATGCTGAGCCAGAAAGACGAAACGATCGCCGGATTGGTGAACAGCTCGAAGATGTTGCCGAAGGTGAAATGTCCCTCCCGGTCGAAGAATGCCCCGACCAGCAGCAAGGCCGTCGGGACCACCAGGAAGAGCAAGGCGAAGAGCACGAAGGGCGCCATGCCCAGCACGGCCAGCCCTCCACCGGCTCTGGCCGAGCCTGGAGCTGCAGCTGGGGCAGTGTTTGCGGTGGTATTCATGCGGCGACCACAATAGCACGCGTCCTGCCCGGAAAAACCGGACAGGACGCGCAGGAGATGACAAACGATCTTACTTGACGGCGGCGCCGACCACGCTGTCCCAATCCTTGGTGATCTCGGCCTTGGCAGCGCCCTGCTCATCAAGTGTCGGGAACACGGCCTTGGCATAGGCTTCCGCCGGCGGAAGCTTGGCAAGCAGGTCAGCCGGGATCTTCTTGTTGGCGACGAGGTCGTTGAAGCGGATCGGATGGCAATAGCCCTTCAGATAACCGATCTGGCCTTCGTCGGAATAAAGATACTCCATCCACAGCTTGGCGGCATTGGGATGCGGTGCGTAGGCGCTGATGGCCTGGACATAGACGCCAGCCACCACACCGCTGGCGGGAATCACCACGTCGACATCCGGATTGCCCTTGAGCGTGTCGCGATCGGTAAGGGCGTTGTAGTCCCAACGCAGCACGATCGGGGTCGCGCCCTGGGCGAGCGAGGCGGCCTTGCCGATGGTGGGCACGAAATTGCCCTTCTTGTTGAGTTCGGCAAAGAATTTCAGCCCCTCGGCGGCAGCCTTGCTGGCATCGCCCTTGGCGGCGGACAGGCCGGCGGCATAGACACCCTGGATCGCCTGGTTGGCTGTGCGGGGATCGCCAGCCAGCGCCACTGCATTCGCGTAGTCGGAGCTCAGCAGGTCGCTCCAGTCCTTGGGCGAATTCTTGACGATGTCCTTGTTCACCTCGAAGGCGAGCACGCCGTAATAGTCGCCGTACCAATGGCCATCGGCGTCCTTGGCATTGTCGGGAATGGAAGCCCAGGTCGCCACCTTGTAGGGCTGGATCAGGCCATCCTTCTTGGAGGTCGGGCCGAAGGAAAGACCGACATCGATCACATCGGGCGCCTGCGGGCCGGTATTGCCCTTGTTGGCCTTGATGGCCTCGACTTCGTCGCCCGAACCGGCGTCCGGATTGAGCTCGTTGACCTTGAGGCCATACTTGGCCTTGAAGCCCTCGATGATGGCGCCGTAGCCGCACCAGTCATGCGGCAGCGCGATCGTGGTGAGCTGGCCTTCCTTCTTGGCGGCGTCGATCAGCTCCTGGCTCTGGGCCAACGCGCTGCCCATCGAAGCCGCCAAGGCCAGCACGGATACCGATGCGATACCCAGCCACGTTTTCCTGCTCATTTGTCCAACTCCTAAGATGGTGCCGCGCCGGCCCATTTTTCCGTAAAGGTTTTTACAGCGGCGCTGGTATCAATGACGGTTGACACTTTTGTGTCAATAGTGGGCGTCATATATGACAGCCTCAATATTCACTGTTTGCAGCGATTTTTACGGGTTTACGACGCCCGCTCGATCCGTTAGGAAGTGAAAAAGCCCGGCCATCGGATGAGCCGGGCTTTTGCGTGTCCGGGTTTTGGAATTCCGTGCGAAGGTGTTTTACGATTTGGTGGAACCACCAGCGATCGAAAAACGTATCGAAACGAGAGAGTTAGAGCAAAACGACGTTTCCACTTGAACGCGTTTTGCTCTCGGAATTTCGGGGCCGAGGGCCAGAGAGAGAAGGGAGATCACCATGGCCAATGTCGTCGTGGTCGGGTCGCAATGGGGCGACGAAGGCAAGGGTAAGATCGTCGACTGGCTGTCGGAACAGGCCGACGTCGTCGTACGCTTCCAGGGCGGCCATAATGCCGGCCATACCCTCGTCATCGGCGACAATGTCTACAAGCTGTCCCTGCTGCCCTCGGGCATCGTGCGCGGCAAGCTCTCGGTGATCGGCAATGGCGTGGTGCTCGACCCCCGCGCCTTCGTCGCCGAGGTGAAGAAGCTGACGGAGCAGGGCGTTTCGGTGACGCCCACGACATTACGCATCGCCGAGAACACCCCGCTCATTCTCTCGCTGCACCAGGACCTCGATCGCCTGCGCGAATCGGCGACCGATGGCACCAAGATCGGCACGACCGGGCGCGGCATCGGTCCCGCCTATGAAGACAAGGTCGGCCGCCGCGCCATCCGGCTGATGGACCTGGCCGATCTCGGCTCCCTGCGCCCGAAGATCGCGCGCCTGCTCAACCATCACAACGCCCTACGCCGCGGCACCGGCCAGAACGAAATCGATCCGGAAGCCCTCTATCAGGAACTGGCGGACGTGGCGCCGCTCGTCCTGCCCTTCATGGACGACGTCGGCGCCCTGCTCGACAAGGCGCGCAAGGCCGGCAACCGCATCCTGTTCGAGGGCGCCCAGGGTGCCCTGCTCGACATCGACCATGGCACTTACCCCTATGTGACCTCTTCCAACACGGTCGCGGGGCAGGCCGCCGTCGGCTCCGGCCTCGGGCCGGGCGCGCTCGACTATGTGCTGGGCATCACCAAGGCCTATACGACGCGCGTAGGCGAAGGCCCCTTCCCCACCGAACTCACCGACGAGACCGGCCGCCTGATCGGCGAGCGCGGCCGCGAATTCGGTACGGTCACCGGCCGGGCCCGCCGCTGCGGCTGGTTCGATGCCGCCTTGGTGCGCCAGACCATCCGCACCTCCGGCATCACCGGCATCGCCCTCACCAAGCTCGACATTCTCGATGGCTTCAAGACCATCAAGGTGTGCGTGCGCTATGAACTCGATGGTCGCGAAATCGACTATCTGCCGGCCAGCCAGGCCGCCCAGGCGCGCGTGAAACCGATCTATGAGGAGATCGAGGGCTGGCAGGAAACCACGGCCAAGGCCCGCTCCTGGGCCGACCTGCCGGCGCAGGCGATCAAATATGTGCGCCGCATCGAAGAGCTGATCGGGGCGCCGGTGGCCGTGCTCTCCACCAGCCCCGACCGGGATGACACGATCCTTGTGCAAAATCCCTTTCAAGTCTAAGAGCAGACCTAATCCCGTCAGATTCGGGCATTAGTGCGTGATCTGCTGCGATGGCACTGTGCGGGTTGCGATCCGCGCGGCGCCGGGCGTATCCGGCGATGGTCTTGTTCCCAGGGGCAGGATCAGGCGTGGTTTCGACCACGTCTTGGCAGCCGGGCCTGCCTGCAGCGGATCATGGGCCCGGAGCAAACTGCGATTTCTCCGAATCGCATTTTGCTCTTACGTCTTGTTTTGACGCATTTTCCTAACCGAAAAGTCCATAAACTTTTCTGGAAAATGCTTCTGTGAAGAGATCGAGCCAGAACGCGTGTCGACGGACTATTTTCCTCCCATCCAGCGAGCCGTGCAGGGTCTTTCCCCCAATACGCAGGAAACCCGCCAGGCGCTCTATGAGAAAGCCCGCTCCGCCCTTCTCCGCCAGCTCAATGCCGCTGATCCAGCGCTGACGGAGGGGCAGATTGCGAGGGAACGCAACCTGCTCGAAGAGGCCATACGGCGCGTCGAGCACCATTACGACGAAGCCGAGTTCACGCCCGAGCCGGTCGTCTCCGAGCGCCCGGCCGCTCCCCAGTCCCAGTCCGATGGCCAGCCTGCCGACAACGATGCCGTGGACGATGAGGCGCCCTCGCCTGCCTCGTCCCGGCCGAACGGCTTGCCGGCTTTCGCCGAGCGCAAGACCGAGAAGCGGCGGCCTCAGGCGCCTCGTCGCAGCAGTTCCAACGGCAATTTCCGGCGTTATGCCGTGATGGCCGCGCTGGCAGCCGTCATCATCGGCGGAGGCGCCGCCACTGCGCTCTATTTGCGCGGAAGCGACGACAGCCCGGCGCCGGTACCTCAGCCGGGGCCCGCACCACAAGCATCATCCAAGCCCGCACCCGAGCCCGGCAAATTGAATGACCGCCTCGGCGGCGCGCCGGCCGCCCCCCCGACCGAAGTCGCCACCGGCAATCCTTCGGCACCGACGCCGGCCGCCCCGCAGCCTGCCGCACCGGCGCCGCAGGTTCCAACAGCGCCCGCACCGCTGCTGCCCTCGACGCAGTCGGAGGCGCCGGAGGGGCAACGCGCGCGCCTGATGGAGGAAGACCCGAGCGCCCCGATGAAGGGCCGCCTCTTCGAAGGCACCGTGAACTGGCGTACGGAATCGCAGGCCAGCGGTACCAACGGACCGCTCGACACTGTCGTCGTCGGTGAAATCACCGTTCCCGACCGCAAGATGAAGGTGCTCCTCACCCTCAGGCACAATTCCGACCGTTCCCTGCCGGCAAACTACCTCTTGAACATCCAGATGAGCGTACCGGCCGACTATCCCAGCGGCGCCGTCGGCGACGTCAAGAGCGTGAACGTCAAGGCCGATCCGCAGGTCCCTGGCTTGCAGCTCGACGGGGCGTTGATGAAGGTCACGACGGGCGTGTTCCTGATGGGTCTGCTCGACCCACCCGACGAGAAGGGCCGCAACGCCAAGATGTTGCAGGCCAATCAATGGTTCGACCTGGTGTTCACCTTCGCCAACGGCCGCAACGCCGTATTCACCTTCGAGAAGGGGCCGACTGGCGAGAAGGCCTTCAACGACGCCATGGCCGCCTGGAACACCGACGCCGCCGCGGCGCAATAGATCGCGGCGCCCCTTTCAGGATGCCTTTACGGTCGTGACGCGCAATTCGTGCTCGCGGCCGTCGCGGGCCTTCCAGGTGATCGACTGCCCCGGCGACAGGCCCAGCAAGGCCGTGCCGATCGGCGTGAGGATCGAGACCTTGCCCTCGGCAATGTCGGCCTCGCCCGGATAGACCAGTTTGACCTCGCGCAAGGCGCCGCCCTCCGTCTCGAAGGTGACGACGGAGCCGATCTGCACCACACATTCGCCGACCTGCACCGCCGGAACGATCTCGGCCCGGTCGAGCTCGCCGAGCAACGCCTCGGCCACTTCAGGGAACCGATCGAGGGCGGAGGTGGCGAGCTGCGTCAGGCGCTCGAAATCGATCTCGTTCACGATGATATTGGGCTTGGTCTGGTTCTTGATGGGTTGATTCATGATTGGATACCTCAGAATAGCCGCGACATGGCACGCCCACCTGCCAAGCGGCTACCCGCTGAGCATGGCGACGAAAAATGGATGCGCCGGCCCCGCGCTTGGCGCGAGCCTGCCGGCGACAGCATTGCGATTTGACGGATTGAAAAATGCGCCGGGTGGTATGCCGCCCCGGATGGGAAGCGGCGCGCCCCGCAGCTCGGGGCGCAAACGGCCGAGCCCGGGGCTACGCTTCCGCGATCGGGAAGAGACGAAGGGTGATTTTGACCACGGTGCTCATGGCTCCACCATGTTGATCGACACCAATCCTGTCAAGCCGGATCGGATGATGTCCCGAACGCGCTTTACATCGAGGCATGGAGACAGCTGCGCCCCCTAGAGCAAAGCCCGTTTAGACGGAAACGCTGTTTTGCTCTAGCTCTTTGATTCCAAGCCAATCCAATGGATTGGCTGGAGCGTTTTGCGATTCTCGGTGATTCCACCAAATCGCAAAACGCTTTAAGGAAAAAGCCGCCCGAAGGCGGCTCCCCTTTAGGCTATCGCGAGCAGTATCAGGCCGGCGCGTGCGCGGCTTCCAGACGGGCCACGCCGGAGCGTACTGCCGCCTGGATCTTTTCGAAGGCCCTGACCTCGATCTGGCGTACACGCTCGCGCGAGACGCCGAACTCGTCGGAGAGTTCTTCGAGCGTGATGGGATCATCGGCAAGGCGGCGTGCCTCGAAAATGCGCCGCTCGCGATCGTTCAGCACATTCAGGGCTTGGCGCAGGGCGGTGGAGCGGTTCTCGCTTTGCTCCGTCTCGGCCAGGCGGGTCTCCTGACTGACAGAATCGTCCACCAGCCAGTCCTGCCACTCGCCGTCGCCTTCCTCGCGCACGGGAGCATTCAGCGAAGCATCGCCGCCGAGACGGCGGTTCATCTCCACCACTTCCTGCTCCTGCACGCCGAGCGACTTGGCGATCGACTTGACCTGCTCGGGGCGCAGATCACCTTCATCCAGCGCCGAAATCTGGCTCTTGGCCTTGCGCAGGTTGAAGAAAAGCTTCTTCTGGTTGGCGGTGGTACCCATCTTAACCAGCGACCAGGAGCGCAGAATGTACTCCTGGATCGAGGCGCGGATCCACCACATGGCGTAAGTAGCGAGGCGAAAGCCCTTTTCAGGCTCGAAACGCTTGACGGCCTGCATCAGGCCGATATTGCCTTCCGAAACCACCTCGCCCAGCGGCAAGCCATAACCACGATAGCCCATGGCGATCTTGGCCACGAGCCGCAGATGCGAGGTCACCAATTGATGTGCAGCCTCACGGTCGCCATGCTCGCGCCAACGCTTGGCAAGCATGTACTCCTGCTCCGGCTGGAGCATCGGGAAGCGGCGAATTTCATCGAGATAACGCGACAGGCCACTCTCGGCGGCCAAGACGGGAAGCGCGGCAGAAGCCATATGTTCCTCTCCTCTGAACCCCCATCGAGGGCGGTTCAAATCGCCATCCCTCCTTACGAAGCAGACGGCGCCTACGTGATATGGGGACGATACCGGCCCTTGTGAAGACCCTTGTGGATCTTCCCGGTCACGGCATCTCGCGGCCCCGCATGTGCCACCCTCGGCAAATCTATTGACTTGCTTTCACCGAGGACGTCTCACCGGCCATGGGACATTCGTCACCCGGGCGGCTGAGGCACGGACCAATCCCGATCACCCAACTCATCATGCGCCCGATTGCGGCGTTTTCACGTTGCAATTTTTCCCAGGCGGCCATGCATTAATGTGACAGCTCGGTAACATTGTCAAATTAAGGGATGTTAATCGATTTCCAGGCTGAGGGAACCGCCGCCCGTCGTACCGCGTTTACCGTAACGCTTTGTTTACCTTGCACCAACCACCCGTCGGCCTAACTCTTCTAGAGTGCCCTCCGCCATCGCAGCCCGCGATGCTGGAAACCGGCCGCGGCCCTTCACTGTTGACCAGACAGGAGACATCAGTATGGACGGCGATAAGCGCACGGCTCAGGCCAAGGCCGATCTTTCCGAGAGCCTCGGCAAGGATCTCGACGCTCTGAGGGCTGAAGTTGCCCGCCTGACCGAGCAGCTCAGCGCCTATGTCGACGCGGAGAAGAGTTCCTGGTCGAAATTCCTGTCCAAGGAAGCCAGGCATGCCAGGCAGGTGCTCGACGACAAGGTGAACGAGGCTGGCGCCAAAGCCAGCGAAATCGGCGATGCCGCCAGGGAGCAGGCATCCGACCTGCAGAAGGCGACGCTCGACTACATCACCCGCAAGCCGCTGCAATCGGTGGCGCTCGCTGCCGGCATCGGCCTGATCCTCGGCCTGTGGAGCAAGGGGCGCTCGTGACTCGTCTCCTTGCTTTAGGTGCCCTCGCCAAGGAGGAACTGAGCGCCGTCCTGCGTCAGTACGGCACCGTCCTCCTTTGGCGCTTGCTCGCAGGCTGCTGCGTTGTCGCGATGGCGATCATCGGGCTGATCAGCCTGCACCGTTTCCTGGCTGAAACCTATGGCCCCTATTGGGCCGATGCAGCGCTCGGCTGTGGATTTGCAGTGCTGGCGGTGTTGGCTCTGGTTGGGGCGCAGGCCGCCGAGAGGAAAGCCAAGCGCCGCCGGCTCCTCGCCGCGACCTTGGTGACAGCGGCGGGCGTCGTCGAGGAGAGCCTGCCGGACAAGAAGACGGTCAGCGGCGCCCTGGCGCTCGCAGCTCTGGCAGGTGGCTTCTGGCTCGGCCGCAAGCGCTAGCTTCGGCTTCAACCGGTGCGCAAGGCCTTGGCCAAAGCGGCGAGGTCCGCCGGCAACGGGCTTTCGAACACCAGATGCTTGCCGCTGACGGGGTGCTCGAAACCGAGCAGCCGGGCATGCAGTGCCTGTCGCCCGAGAGAGGCAAGCACTGCGCGCGGCGCCTCCGGCAGGAGGGCCGCCTTGGTCTTGAAGCCGCTGCCATAGACGGCATCGCCCAGCAGCGGATGGCCGAGATGGGCCATGTGGACACGGATCTGATGGGTCCTGCCGGTCTCCAGCCGGCATTCCACCAGGCTGACCAGCGGCTGGCCGCCGTGGCTGCCCAGGGCCTCGACCAGGGAATAATGGGTGATCGCCTCCCGGCCGCGCCCAAGCGCCACCACGGCCATCTTCTCGCGATTGCGGGTGGATCGGTCGATGCCGGTCTCGATCGTGCCATGCGCGCGCGCCGCCCCCCAGACGAAGGCGAGATAGGCCCGTTCCAGCGGTCCGGTACGGCCATGATCGGCGAACTGAGCCGCCAATCCCTGATGCGCCCTGTCGTTCTTGGCGACCACGAGCAGGCCGGACGTGTCCTTGTCGAGGCGATGCACGATGCCGGGCCGTTTCACGCCGCCAACACCCGACAGCGAATCACCGCAATGGGCGATGAGCGCATTCACCAGCGTGCCGCTCTCATGCCCCGCCGCGGGATGCACGACCAGGCCGACCGGCTTGTCGATGACCAGGAGGTCGTCATCCTCATAGACGATGGCAAGCGGAATATCCTCGCCCTGCGGCTCGGCAGGCTCCGGCTCGGGGACCCGCAGCGCAATTCGTTGCCCCGGCTTGAGGATCTGGCCGGCATCGAGCACCGCACGGCCATCAATCGTGGCATGGCCGGCTTCGATCAGGGCCTTGATGCGCGTGCGTGACAGAGGCTGCAGATCGGGCCTGTTATCGGCGCCCTGGCATTGGCGGGCCAGGAAGCGGTCGATGCGCTCACCGGCTTCGGCGACCTCGAAAAGCGTCTCTTCGGAGTTGTTGGCGATGCTGTTCATGGGCGCCTACTAGAGCAAAACACGTTCAAGTGGAAACGTCATTTTTCCCTAACTCTTTGTTTCGACGCGCCTTTGCGATTCCTGCCGATTCAATCAAATCGCAGGACGCTTTAAGCGGGAATGTCAGCAATGCCAAGAATTCAAACCACAAATGCGCCAATCGTGCAGATTGCCGCTTGCCGACGGCCTGATTTGCCGCTATAGGCGCACTCCTTGCCGCTGCTCCCATCGTCTAGTGGCCTAGGACGTCGCCCTCTCACGGCGAAAACACCGGTTCGAGTCCGGTTGGGAGCGCCAAGCTTTTCAAGCGCTTAAGCAAGCATTTCCAGAACATCGGCTGATTTGCACCGCCATGCCGCGTTGGATACGCGCCTCGCCGCTGATCGTCCTATGCGCCAAACGAAAAGCGCCACGGTTTCCCGCGGCGCCCGTCAGATTTTCATTGGAAATGAGGTCTGGGTCAGCGCGTCAGCGCATGCCGACCAGACGCTTGGGCGTACGATATTCAACCACCACGGCCCGCGGCGCGACCGCCGCGCGGGGCGACTTAGCAATCGGCAGACTGAGACGACGCTCGGTCGGCTTCACCGACCGCTTGGCAATGGCACGCACGTCTTCAACGGCGATACCGAGCAGCGATGCAGCGATCTCGACCTGCTGGTCGAAGTCATCATTGAGACATTCGGCGGCGACCAGGGCTTCCTCGATGGTCGGAAGGGCCTGCTTGACGCGCCGGCTGCCGAATTTCGTGTTCCAGGTCTCGCTCACGGATCTATGCCTTCTCTTTCACTTGACGGCACCATAGCAGGATTCTCACAATGTTGCAGTGCAACAAAGGCTGAGCAGCTATGCGTTGCAATTTCGGCAAAAGTTGGGATCGACGTGCCGAAAAGCCGCTGACGGCATACGAGCGACGCCGCTACCCCAAAGCGTTTTGCCATTTGGCGGTCACGCCAAGAATCGCAAAGGTGCTCTAGCCAATCCGTTGGATTGGCTTGGAACCAAAGAGTGGGAGCAAACAAGCGTTTCTGTCTAAACGCGCTTTGCTCCAGGGATGTCCGACGCCCCCTATTCCGGTCTGCAATAATTTCCAGGCGAACACAGTACCTCGGAGGCCTGCCTGATTTCGATCAGCAACTGGCATGCGGTTGAAGCGGGATCAAGCCACGCAAGGGGCATGGCACCTCAAATACCTCTGCGTAAGAAATACCAATAAAGAATAATTTACCCAATGGAATCCCAGAAAACCCTATCCCTAAATTGGCTAATCCTGACAATTCTAATCCAGATGCTTCCGTAGCTACTGCTATCAGAACACCCGCTGCCACCTCGTCGCAACGCGATACACTGCGCTAGACTGCGATGCAAAAACGCAACAGGCCGCTTGGTTTCCAATGGATGAGCTCTGAACATGCTTAATAAGCCTTCACTTTTCGGCTGCCGCAGCGCTATGATGACACCGGCTAGATACCGCGTTGATCCCACCTTCGAGTAACGGTTCGATATTTGTCATGACACTACGTTTCCCGCGCCTGGCACCGGTGCTGTTCATCCTGCTTGCTGCCTTCTCTACACAGACGGCCGCCGCCCAGACCGCTCCGACGAAGCAGGGACCTGAAGTCATCGGCGACGTCGTCGGCTTGACGCCAGCCGTACATGGTTCGATGTCCGGACGCCTGGAAATCGGGTCCAGCGTGCATCAGGGCGAGAAGATCGTCACAGGCCCGAGCGGCGTTATCGAACTGCGTTTTCTCGACAATACCCATCTGATGCTCGGCTCCAAGTCGTCGGTCACGCTCGACAGCTTCGTCTATGCCGGCAATGGCAAGGCTAAGTCCGTCGTGCTGCAATTCGCCAAGGGAGCCTTCCGCTTCGCCACTGGCGATTCGGCCAAGAGCGCCTACAAGATTCACGCTCCCCAGGCCTCGATTGGCGTGCGCGGCACCAAATTCCAGGTCGATTCCCGCAGCCCCACCAGCGCCATCACCCTCTATGAGGGCAAGACCTTCATCTGCCCGCCACGGCGCCCCATCCGCTATTGCAAGCTGGTGAAGCCGGGCGAGACCGCGCTGGTCGGCGAGGATCGCATCATCCGCATCGTGCCCGCCGCGGGTTCACCCACCGAGCACTGCACGGGCACGGCCAATTCCAAGATCTGCGACACTTTCGGCGGCAAATAGGGCCTCGAGCCGAGCCGGACAGGCGATCGCAACACGTCCTTGGCGGGCCCCTTCGGGGGCCCGTTTTCGTTTGTGCTTGGGATATCAGAACTTCTTGCTGAGGAATTTCGAGCCGCTCCAGCCGAAGCGCCAAGGCCGTTCGATTGCCTTGCTGATACCGATGCGGGGGCCGGCGGCGATGGGTGGCTCATGGGCTCGCCGCAGGAGTTCGAAGGGGAGCTGGGTCATCGCCAGCCCGTTCTGACCGCCGGTCAGCCCCAAGGCCTGGCAAAGCCGCCCGGGTCCAGAGCAGAACAGGGCCGGATTGGCGAGCCCCCGCCTCTGCGCCATGCGATCGAGTCCCGCAGTCGGTTCCAGGGCTCGCAGCAGCACCGCACTAGCGCGGCCGGGCTCTCCGGATACGATATTGGCGCACCAATGCATGCCGTAGGACAGATAGATGTAGATATGGCCTGGCGGGCCGAACATCACGGCGTTGCGCTGCGTCGGCCCGCGATAGGTGTGAGAGGCCGGATCGTCACGGTCATAGGCCTCGGTCTCGACGATGACGCCGCCGACGCCATCGACCAAGAGGGTCATGCCGATCAGATCTCTGGCAACGGTGAGAACGTCGCGTCTATAGAAGGCGGCGGGAGCATAGGCCTGGGATGAATTGGGCATTTCTCAGATTTTGGAAGATTATTGGGTTCTTTTGAGCTTTTTTGCGCAAAATTCTCGCTCAAATTAATCTATTGTCACGAAATCGACGCGGTTTGAAGCGCCACGGCATTGACAGGCGATAATCCCTGTTTAGCTTGCGGGCGCAATAGAAGTTAGGAACTTGTTGATGAACGACGCTTTCGACCGACGGCTTTTCCTCCAGGGAGCCGTAAGTCTCTCGACTCTGATGGCACTGGGCCTTCCGACCGCAGCATTCGCCGACGAGGGCGCGCTGACTTTCGGTCCGCCTGCGCCTTTTTCCTTCGAGGGTCTGGTCGAGCGTGCCAAGAAGCTGGCGACGGAGGCCTATGTTCCGACCGAGAAACCAGCGCCCGACATCACCTCCAAGCTGACTTATGAGGAACTCGGCAAGATCAAGTTCAAGACCGAGGACGCTCTGTGGGCCGATGGTCCAGCGCCCTTCCCGGTCACCTTCTTCCATCTCGGCACCTTCTTCCAGAAGAAGGTCACCATCAACGTGGTCGAAGGCAAGAACGCCAGCGAGATCATCTACCGCAAGGCTTCCTTCGACATGCCGACGGACAGCCCGGCGCAGGCCATGCCCGACGGCGTCGGCTTTGCCGGTTTCCGCTTCCAGGAGCCCCGCAACGGGCCGGTCGACTGGAAGAAGAACGACTGGGTCGCCTTCCTCGGCGCCTCCTATTTCCGCGCCATCGGTGAGCTCTATCAATATGGCCTGTCGGCCCGCGGCCTTGCCGTCAACGCAGCCGATCCTAACCCGCCCCATCAGGAAGAATTCCCCGATTTCAAGGAGTTCTGGCTGGAAGCCGTTCCCGGCTCAGCCGACCAGATCAAGGTCTATGCCCTCTTGGACGGTCCGTCCGTCGCCGGCGCCTTCTCCTTCCTGATGACGCGCGCCAAGGCCGTGCTGATGGATATCGAGGCGCAGGTCTTCACGCGCAACGATATCAGCCGTTTCGGCCTGACCCCGCTGACCTCGATGTATTGGTTCTCCGAGACAGCCAAGCAGACCGCAGTCGACTGGCGCCCGGAAGTGCATGATTCCGACGGCCTGGCCATGTGGACGGGCGGCGGCGAGCATATCTGGCGCCCGCTCAACAATGTGCCGGCCACCACCACCTCGGCCTTCACCGATACCAACCCGCGCGGCTTCGGCCTGCTGCAGCGCGACCGCCTGTTCGATCACTATCTCGACGGCGTCAAATATGATCTGCGGCCCTCGCTGTGGGTGGAGCCCCTGGCGCCGTTCGGCGAAGGCACCGTCCAGCTCATCGAAATCCCCACCAATGACGAGATCCACGACAACGTCGTGGCGATGTGGGTGCCGAAGGATCCGGTCAAGGCCGGCCAGCAATTCACGCTGAAATATCGTCTGCACTGGTCGGCGGACGAGCCCTTCCCCACCAATCTCGCCCGCGTGGTGGCGACGCGGCTGGGCAATGGCGGCCATCCCGGTACGCAGCGACCGGTCGGCTTGCGCAAATTCGTGATCGAGTTTCTCGGCGACCCGCTCAAGGACCTGCCCTACGGCGTCAAGCCCGAGCCGATCATCACCGCCTCGCGCGGCGAGCTCTCCTACATCTTCACCGAAGCAGTGCCCGACGGCATCAACGGTCATTGGCGCGCCCAGTTTGACCTGCACGCCACGGGACCGGAGCCGGTGGAACTGCGCTGCTATCTCAAGCTCGGCGACAAGGTGCTGAGCGAGACCTGGCTCTACCAGTACCATCCGTTCGTATAGCGCTGGATGATCTGAGATATCATGCTCTGGTGATCCGGGGGCACCGCCCCCCGGAAGCCGTGCCGGCCTGTCGCACAAATCGGATACGAAAGCTCCGCATCAGCCCGGATCAAAGCGACAAATGAACGGCTGCTGTCGATCCTTTGCAGCTCAGACTCAGCCCGGTCACCTCACTTCAATTCGGCGCAGCCAGCCGACACCGCGGTCTTGATTTCGCCGAAAGAGATGTCGAAGCTCCATAGCCGTCAAAGTCGGGAATGAACAAGATGGCCACCTTTATCCTGATACCCGGCGGCTGGCAGGGCGGCTGGGTCTACCAGAGGGTGGCAGATATATTGACCGCGCACGGGCACAAAGCCTTGCCGACCACTCTTTCGGGGCTCGGTGACGTTCCCGCCCCGACGGCCAATCTTGACACCCACATAGACGAGGTCGTTCGTGCCGTGAAGTCGCATCGCGACGACCTGGTTCTTGTTGGACAATCCTACGGCGGAATGATCGTAAGCGGCGCCGCCGATGCTGCACCATCACAAATCCGGGCACTGGTCTATGTGGACGCCTATGTGCCTGAATCCGGCGACTCCGTCTGGTCGCTGACGACGCCTCGCTTTCGGGATGTCTTCATCGCAGGCACACAGGCCGACGGACTGACTTGCGCGCCGCCTCCCCATCTGGACCCGCGATGCCGGCCCCATCCAATCGGAACGTTTCTCCAGTCGATCAATCTCGGCGGACGTTGGCGTGACGTGCCGCGCAAGACCTTCATCGGCGCATTTGGATGGGAAGGAAGCCCGTTCCTTGACCTTTACCGGCGCCTGAGCAGCGAGCCGGAGTGGGCGACCCATGCCTTCGATTGCGGGCACAATGTCGCGCGACTGAAGCCCGAGGCCCTGGCCGCGATATTGCTGGCCCAGGTTTGAGCAACCGACGACCGCAGTCTACGCAACGTGCCACAATGCTTCGTTTCATGTGCTCCCTTCCCGCAAGATAGGCCTTGCTTCAAGGCTCGTCCCCATCGCTGACTTCCAAGTCGGGCGGAGAATAACGCGCTACCTTCCCAAAACCGGCATCTTGCTCTAGACACCCCTTTTGCCGAAGGGAGTCCCGATGCCATCCAGCACCGCGGCGGGGCAGGCCGTGCCTGTCGCCATCATCATGGGAAGTCAGTCCGATTGGGCCACGATGCGCCACGCTGCGCAGACCCTGGATACGCTCGGCATCGGTTATGAAGCCCGCATCGTCTCGGCACACCGCACGCCCGACCGCCTCTACGACTTCGCCAAATCGGCAAAGGCGAAGGGCTTCAAGCTGGTGATCGCTGGCGCTGGCGGCGCGGCCCATCTGCCCGGCATGGCTGCGGCCCTCACCCCGCTCCCCGTCTTCGGCGTTCCGGTTGAATCCAAGGCGCTTTCAGGCGTGGACAGCCTGCATTCCATCGTGCAGATGCCGGCCGGCATACCGGTGGGCACCTTGGCGATCGGACGTGCGGGCGCCGTCAACGCCGCTTTGCTCGCCGCCGCCGTGCTCGCCCTCCACGACGAGGCCCTGGCGACGCGGCTCGAGCGCTGGCGCGCCGCCCAGACCGAAGCGGTTGCCCATCATCCCGTTTCCGACGACACGGTGAAGGCATGAGCCAGGGTATCCAAACACCGCGCGTCGGACCGGGAGGAACGCTCGGCATTCTCGGCGGCGGCCAGCTCGGCCGCATGCTGGCCCTGGCGGCCGGACAGCTCGGCATACGCTGTCACATCTATTGCCCCGACGATACCAGCCCGGCCTTCCAGGTCGCCGAGCGCTTCACATGTGCCGCCTATGAGGACGAGGCGGCGCTTGCAGCCTTTGCCGAAAGCGTCGATGCCATCACCTATGAGTTCGAGAACATCCCGGCCGCCACGGCGGCGATCCTTTCCGCGGCGCGCCCCGTCCTGCCGGCCGTGCGCGCCCTGGAAACCACCGCGGACCGCCTGACGGAAAAGAACTTCGTGCGCTCGCTCGGCATCGGCACCGCCGAATTCCGGGCCGTCGACAGCCATGCCGACCTCGCCTCCGCCGTTGCCGCCCTGGGCCGCCCCAGCGTGCTCAAGACCCGGCGCTTCGGCTATGACGGCAAGGGGCAGACCATCATCCGGCCGGGCAACGACCTCTCGGAGGCACTGGCCCGCATGGGTGGCCAGCCCGCGATTCTGGAGGCCTTCGTCCCTTTCGAGACAGAAGTCTCGGTCATCGCAGTCCGGGCCGACGACGGCGCCGTGCGGACCTACGACCTCACCGAGAACCTTCATCACGACCACATTCTCGATCAGTCGATCGTACCTTCCCATTTTTCGGCGCTGGTCGAGGTCGAGGCCCGCGAAATCGCCGCCCGGATCATCGCTGCGCTCGACTATGTCGGCGTGCTCGCCGTCGAAATGTTCGTGACCTCGGACCGTCAGGTCCTGGTCAACGAAATCGCCCCGCGCGTGCACAATTCCGGGCACTGGACGCAGAATGCCTGTCTGGTCAGCCAATTCGAGAATCACGTGCGCGCCGTCTGCGGCTGGCCGCTGGGTTCCACCGAACGCCACTCAGACGCCGTGATGACCAATCTGATCGGCGACAGCGTGCATGCCTGGCGTGCTCTGGCCGCTGAACCGAACGCCTCGGTGCACCTCTATGGCAAGCGCGAGGCACGTGCGGGACGGAAAATGGGCCATGTCACACGGATAACGCCGAGATCGCGCTAATCCGTATGGACAGCGGCGATACCTTCTGATATGACCCCGCTTCCAAATTCGGCGGTGCTTTGGCACCGGGTTTCCTGTTGCCAAGCCGCCGCAGCGATTCACACCAGGATAATAGGACAGCACGCGTGCAGGTTCTCGTTCGCGATAACAATGTTGATCAGGCGCTGAAGGCGCTCAAGAAGAAGATGCAGCGTGAAGGCATCTTCCGTGAAATGAAGCTGCGCGGCCATTACGAGAAGCCGTCCGAGAAGCGCGCCCGCGAGGCTGCCGAGGCCGTTCGCCGCGCCCGCAAGCTGGCTCGCAAGAAGCTGCAGCGCGAAGGCCTGATTCCCGCAACGCCGCGCGTTGTGAAGAAGTAAGTCTGATTTTTGATCGGAAGATAGGTTGAACGAACGCCCGAGCCATTTGGCCCGGGCGTTCACGTTTGTAGCGTATGAGGTCGCCGGGGGTGCGCCGGCCAGGTGAGATGCGTCGAAATGCATGGAAAGGCTTTACTTTCCAGCAAGGTTAATGCGGCAGATTGCCGGTCGAGGACTCGCAGCTCCCGTAACTCGTCTCGATGGATCCGGACCGACAAGATGACATTTTCCACGACAACCACGGCAGAGTCCCCAGCCAGAACCTCCATCTCCCGTATCGCCGCCCTCCTGCTGCTGGGCGTTGCGGGCCTCGGTCTGGTCGGCTGTGCCTCCACCGGCAGCGGTGGCGATGATGGCGATGCCAGCAGCCGCCAGGTCTCGTCGGCCGATATCGGTTCACTTTCCTCGGTGATCGAAAAGAATCCCAACGATCCCGAAGCCTGGAACATGCGCGGCTCGGCCTATGCGCGTTCCAACCAGTACGGACCGGCGATCTCCGACTTCAACCGCGCGCTGCAGATCGATCCGAACTTCGTCCAGTCCCTGGCCAACCGCGCTTTGGTCTACCGCAAGACCGGCCAGACGGCCCAGGCCCTCGCCGACTACAATCAGGTGATCACCCACGATCCCAATTATGCGCCAGCCTATGTCGGCCGCGGCAACATCTATCGCCTGCAGGGCCAGACCCAACAGGCCATGGCCGACTATGACAAGGCCATCAAGATCAAGCCGGAGACGGCCGAGGCCTATTACAATCGCGGCTTGATCCGCCAGGCCAGCGCCAATCATGAAGTCGCGATCGACGATTTCACCTCGGCGATCTCCAACGATCCGCGCGCCGAGGCCCCCTATTATTCACGCGGCAGCTCCTATCTGCAGTTGCAGAAATACAAGGAAGCACTGTCCGACTTCGATCAGGCCCTGCAGATCAACAACCGCAACGCCGCCTCCTGGGCGGGCCGCGGCTATGCCCAGGCCGGCTTGAACGACACCCAGAAGGCACGCGAGAGCTTCCAGCGCGCGCTGGCGATCGATTCGAGCAACGCAGCGGCTAAGAGCGGCCTCAGCCGGCTCGGCGGCGGCGCCTGAGGGCACGGCTGCAAGGCAACGCGCCTCAAGTCGGTGAGGGCGGCCATCCGCGAGTGGCAGGCCGTCTCACCTCGCGTGGCGTCCCCCTGCCCGTTCGGCTGGAAGGCAGGGCCCTCAGTAGGACCCGCCTTCCTCCCGTCCGAGCGCCGTCTCGGCCGCGGCAACGATTTCCTGGGCGGAAGGAAACTTCCCGATTCCCGCCAGGCCCTCGCTGCATTCGATGTGGGTCCAGCGCACCAGCCCCTCGCGATCGATGAGAAATTGCCCCTTGAGCTGAGGCCATTGCCGCTCCAGATCGGCATGATCGGTCTGGTTCTCGATGTAACCGTCGAGCTGGGCCAGCGCCTCTGCGGCTTGCCGAACCGGCAAAGGTTCCGCCAGCTCACCGGTGGGATTGACACGGGTCTCCGCCAGGGCGGCCATCAGCTCCGGTGTCGGCAGCGGCTTGGGGACACCATAGGCCCGGTGCGTCGACAGCGTCGGATCGGTTGCGATGCGCAGCCGGCTCGGCCTGAACTTGAAATAGAGCCGGGCATTTTCGAGTTCGGTCGCGACGACGCCGAGCGTCTCGATCCCCAACGCCTGCAATTGGGGAGCCGTTGCGGCCATCTGCGCGATCGCCCTGCGGCAGAACGGGCACCACAATCCGACGAACAGGGCAAGAAACAACGAATTCCTGCCGCGAAAATCGGCGAGCGATACGCTGCCCGACCCGTCGAGAGCGGGCAACGAGAAATCCGGCGCGCGTTCACCCAAGGCAATCGGCACCAGTGTCGGCTGCATGTTCATGCAAAACCCCTTTCATCGTGGCCAAAAACATCGTGTCGAAAATTTAGGGTGTGCCGTCCGTGATGGTTTCGGCGGAAACGATGCGACGACAAGGAATGGAGTTAACAAAAAAACGGCAAGACCATCAGGGCGTCTGGCTCCAGGCCGGCACGCTGACAAACCTCCTGCGACTTGGCCAAGTATAGCGCCGCTTGCTCCTGGTTCCCAGCGTCCAGATGGAGCGTGCCCAAGCCATCATAGCAGGGAAACAGGAATTGCGGCTCGCCCATGCGTTCGGCCAGGCGCAAGGCTTCCTCATAGGAGGCGAAGGCGAGCCGGTGTTCGCCGCGACATTGATAGATCTGGCCAAGGATGATGAGCGGCGCGGCCAGGTGATCGAGCAGGCCGAGCCGCCGATCGAGATCGACCGCCATCTGCGCTGCTTCGACGCCCTCCGCCTCGCAGCGATCGGTCAGCGCACAATAGGCGACCGCGAGATTGGCGTAGATCCGGGACTGGAAACCAAGGTCTCCTACCTTCTTGGCCATCTCCAAGCCACGCAGGCAGGTTGCGATGCTGCGCTGCGGATCGAGGGAGCTGTAGAGCACGCCGAGATTGGTATAGCCACGGCAGGCAGCCTGCAGCAGGCGATGGTCCTCGGCGAGCCGCACGCTCTGCTCGATCTGCTCGATCGCATCCGCCGGCCGGCCGATGCGCGCTAGCGCCACGCCGATGGTGTTGTAGGCCTGAGCCCGTATCGCAGCCAATTCCCGCAGACGTTCCTGCTCCGCATCGGCACCCTCACGATCCGTCTCGGCAAGGGCTCGTTCCGCCCAGGCGATCGCACCGTCATTGTCGCCGGTGCGAAAGGCCAACCGCCCGACCTCCTGGAGCAATTGCGCACGCTCGGGCGAATATCCCTCGCCCCCGATCAAGGCGAGGCCTTGCATGAAGCAGCCCCTGGCTGCCTGGCGATCGCCCGCTTCCCAATGCAGACCACCGATCTTGCGCTGGAGGCGCGCCGCCGCGGCCGAATCCGCCGCGGCCTCGAAGGCCTGACGCACGGCCTCATAGTGAATAGCCGCCTCTGTTCGCCGCTCGGTCAGCGCCAGCAGGTCCGCCAACCTTTCCCGTGTCGCCAAGCTGTCACCTTCGCAGCCGGCGCAGTCGGACAGAATACCAAAGGCCCGCTCATAATGGCGGATGGCATCGTCATTGGCGTAGACGGCGCGGGCCCGGTCGCCAGCCGCCATGAGATAGCGCGCGCCCTTGGCCTTGTCGAGGCTCAGGCTCCAATGATGGCCCAACGCCTCCAGATCGCTCAGCCTCTCGGGACGGCCACCCACGGCCCGTTCGAGTGCGCGGCCGGCCCGGTCGTGCAGTTCGGTCCGGCGGGCAAGCAGCAGGTTCTGGTAGACGGCTTCATGGATGAGAGCATGGGTGAAGCGATAGCTGCCCGCGCCCTCGCTGACCCGGACGATGAAATTTGCCTCGGTCAGGTCGCGGAGAGCGGCTTCCACTCGAGCCGGTTCGGTGGCGATAGCCGCAAGATGGGCATCCTCGAACGCCATGCCGAGTACGGCTACCTCATGCAGCACACGCCGCTGGTCCGCCGGCAGTTCATCGACGCGCGACAGCAGCAAGCCCTGCAGGGTCGGCGGGACATTGTCGGCTTCGAGCGGGGCCGCGCGGATCCAGCGATCTCCCTCGCGCCGGAGCACGCCCCTGGCCACCAGGCTTCGGACGATCTCTTCCACGAAGAGAGGATTGCCACCGGACCGACGGATGACGAAGGCCCGGATTTCATCGAGAGTATCCGCGTCGGCCTCCCCAAAAAGGGCGCCGACGAAGGCCCGCGTCTGATCCGCCGAAAGGGGAGCCAGGGGAAGGCTCGATTGCACGGCGTGGGCAAAGCATAGCGGGGGCCGGCCGGGGCGGTGGGACAGCACGATCATCAGGCGCCGATCCGCTAGGTGGTCGGCGATGTCGCACAACAGCTCCACCGAGGCCATGTCGGCCCAGTGCAGGTCTTCGACGACGACCAGCAAATGTCCCTGGTCCAGGCGGCGCCCGATCAGCATGCGCGCGGCCAGGGCGATCTGGCGTTTCACCTGTTCGGGCGCGAGTTCGTCGGCGCTCGCCCCCTCCATGCCGAGCATGTAGCTCAGGACCGGGATGACGGCCTCGGCCATTTCGAGCTCGGCACCCAGCCCGACAAGTCCAGCCGCAAGCTTTCGGCTCGCCGTTTCGAGCGTATCGTCGCGGTTCACCCGATAGGCCTCGCGGAACAGGGCACCGAAGACGCCATAGGCCGGTTCGCCAAGGGAGGAGCACGCGGTGCGGCGTACGGCACCGCCGGCCAGCCTGCCCTGCGCTTCGAGCACCGCCAGGAATTCGGCGACCAGCCGCGATTTGCCCGAACCAGCTTCCCCCACGAGGTTGACGATCTGGGCAGATCCCGCCTGCGCTCGATCGAAGGCGGCGATCAGCCCCGCCAATTCGTCGTCACGGCCGATCATCGGGCTTTCCAACCCATGGGCAGCCAGCCCGCGCGCCGAAGCGGGCGTGGTCGACAGGCCGATTAGCCGATAGGCCGCCACCGGCTCCGCCTTACCGCGCAGAGCCAGGACATGCGCTGGCTCGAAACTAAAACGGTGCTGGGCCAGGGCATGTGTGGCCGCGGAAACCAGGATAGTGCCTGAGGCCGCCGCCAGCAGGCGTGCCGTCGTGTTGACGGTGTCGCCGGTCACCGCATAGGCGGCGCCGGCGGCCTGGCCAAGGTGACCCGCAACCACAAGGCCGGTATGGACGCCGATATGGAGGCTCACCTGCTGTCCCAGCCGCCCGGCCCAGCGTTCATTGAGCCGGACGCTCTCCTCCGTCATGTCCAGCGCAGTGCAGAGGGCCCGCTCCGGATCGTCTTCATGGGCAATGGGTGCACCGAACACGGCCAGGACAGCATCGCCGACGAATTTTTCCACGAAGCCTTGATAACGCGTCACCACGCCCGCCAGGGTTTCGAACAGGGCGGTCTGGAACGCCCGCACCTCCTCGGGATCGAGCCGCTCGGCGAGCTGGGTGAAGCTCGAGACATCCGCAAAGAGCACTGTCACCTGTCGCCTGTCGACCTCTGGATCGGCGCGCGTCTTGGCCGGCACCAATGGCGCAGGGGCGACGGGTTCGGCGGCCGGGCCAGCTGCGCCGAGCGTCCGCGCCGTGCCGCAACGAGGACAAAAGGCAAATCCGGCCTCACAGAGGAAGCCGCATTTTGCGCAAGGCGCCGGTTGCGCACATCCGCATCGCGGGCAGAACGCGAAGACCGATGTCAGCTCAAGACCGCACCCGGCGCACACCATAGGACGATCCGCCAGAGATAATTCGGGCCCACCGCCCCGCCCATGGCCGCGATAGCCGGTCGGCGCCAGACCAGATCCAATTCCATGTTCTAATGGATCGAGCGACGCCAGGTGGAAGGAAATACATCTTCCTGCTCCAAACGCAGGATTTTGCTCACGTTTTTATTCTAGGCGGCGCATAGGGGCACAGCAAGCGTCTTTTGAGCCGGCCACTCGCAACCTCCTTCTTCCTTGGCAAAGAGTAGATATGAATGTTTCGCCGCGCCCCGTCCGTCACACCAACTTCAATCGATAAGTATTTCGATTACAATTATCCGTATTTCCCGGTATTTTGACTTCAGGCACCGACCGAAGACCACCTCACTCAAGTCGTGTGCGCTATTGGTACGAGGGAGCGGTGAAGCAAGAGCCCATGCCGAGCATCCAGGCCGAGGCGCCCGGCCGGGGGTCCATCGAGCCGGCGGCGGATGGCAAGACGCTCCCACCATTGTTTGTCTATATTTGGCGCAACAGCCGGCGGCAGCAGATCATTATCCTGGTCGCGGTCCTGCTCTCCTTGCCGTTCTACTTTCTGTCGCTCGACCTGCCCCGCAGCATCGTCAACGATGCCATCCAGGGTCGCGCTTTCCCGCACGAAGTTACCGAGGCGCCGCTTTTCGCCCTCAGCCTGACCCTGCCGGCCTTTCTGGGCGGCGGCACGCTGAGTTATGCAGGCGTCACCTTCTCCCGCATCGCCTATCTGATGGTGCTCAGCTCCGTCTTCATGCTGCTGGTGCTGGTCAACGGTGCTTTTCGCTATGTCATCAACATGCAGAAGGGCAAGCTCGGCGAGGAATTGTTGCGTCGCCTGCGCCTCGATCTCTTCGACCTGTTGCTGCGCTTCAGGCCCGAAGCCATCCGCACGATTCGCTCGGCAGAGGTCGCTACCATCATCCGTGACGAGGTCGAGCCGATCGGCGGCTTCGTCGGCGATGCCTATATCCAACCCGCTTTTCTTGGCAGCCAGGCTCTCACCGCCCTCGGCTTCATCCTGCTGCAAAGTCCCCTGCTTGGCCTTCTCGCTGCGGCCATGGTGCTGGTCCAGGGCCTGATCATCCCGCGGCTGCGGCGCGAGCAGCTCAGGCTCGGGCGCCAGCGCCAGGCACGCTCACGCTCGCTTGCCGGTCATGTCGGCGAGATCGTCGACGGCATCGGCGAGGTCAGCAACCATGGCACGGCTGCCTACGAAAGGCACAGGATCGTCGGCATTCTCGATGAGCTCTTCTGGATCCGCTATCGCCTTTATGGCCGGAAGTTCATGGTGAAATTCATCAATTCCGTGCTGGCGCAGGTGACGCCCTTCCTGTTCTACGCGCTGGGCGGCTATTTCGCCTTGCGCGGTTCGCTGGACATCGGCCAGTTGGTGGCGGTGATCGCGGCCTATCGCGACCTGCCACCGCCCATCAAGGAGTTGATCGACTGGGACCAGCAGCGCCAGGACGTCGAGGTCAAATATGAGCAGATCCTGGAGCAGTTCTCCCTGGCCGAACTGCCTCGGCCCGCCGGAGCGGCCCCCGACCTGACGTCCGGCGGCTCTATCGCCGTCGAAGCCCTGCGGATCCACGCGCCAAGCGGCGACGTCCTCCTCGACAACGCCAATCTCACCCTGCCGCTGGGGTCGCATGTGCTGTTCACCGGCTCCCGCGGCGAGGGCTTCATCGCCCTGGCCCAGGTTCTGGCGCGCCGCCTGACGGAATTCAGCGGCAGGGTACGCTTTGCCGGACAGGACATCGCCGCCTTGCCTGCAGACTGGATCGGGGAAAATCTCGGTTATCTCGGTCCCGATTGCAGCATTTTTGGGCGTTCGCTGCGCGATAACATCGTCTACAGCCTGCTAAACCAACCTGTTGGCGCGAGCGCGGGCGCCCTCGATCTGAGCAGGGCCGGGGCCACCGATTCGCGGGAACTCGACCAGCTTATCGTCAACCTGCTGGCCGAGGTCGGCCTCGCCGAGGCTGTCTATGGCTTCGGCCTTGCCCGCAAATTCGCCGTCGAGCCCGATCCCGAGCTTGCCCAACGCCTCGTTGCCTGCCGCCGGCAGCTCATCCGGGAACTCGAAGCGACGCATCTGGCTGAGCTGATCGAGCCTTTCGATCCGGCCTGCTTCAACCCCTATGCCACCCTGGGCGAGAACCTGTTCTTCGGCGTGCCGACCGCCGAAGGCGCCATCGAGGCCCTGATCGACGACCCGCAGATCGCCGCCTTGCTCGCCGAGCAGGGACTCGATCGCAGCCTCGCCGACCTGGGACTGAAAATCAGCGCGACCATGGTGGAAGTCTTCTCGCAGATCGCCGCAGACCATATCGCATTCGAGCGCTTTTCCTTCATCTCTTCGAGCGATCTGCCGCACTTTGCCGAGATTGTCGCCCGCGCCGGCGCACGAGGCACCGGCACCCTTGCACCAACCGAACGCAAAAGCCTGTTCATGCTGGCGCTCAATTATGTCGAGACCCGCCACTGGCTTGGGCTGGTGACCGATGCCCTCGCCGAGACGATCGTGCGAACCCGCAAGCAGATCATGGCCCTCGATCCCGCCCGGTTCGTCCGAAAGCTGGAATTCTACGCGCCCGACCGGCTCTGCCCCGCCGCACCGCTGCGCGACAATCTGCTGTTCGGACGCATCGACCATGCGATGGCCGGCGCCGAAGAGCGCGTCATGACCACCCTGCGCAAGGTCGTGCAGGATTGCGGGCTCGAGCCTGTCATCTACCGGCTCGGCCTCGATCAGGAGGCCGGCCCCGGCGGACGCCTGCTGCTGCCGGCCCACAAATGCGCCCTTGCTTTGGCGCGCTGTCTCATCAAACGCCCGAAGATCCTCATCCTCGACCAGCCCGACCTGATGTTTCCGGAAGGCCAGCGCGCCCTCATCCTGGAGACGGCGCGCCGCCGCATGGCCGGGTGTACCCTCATCGTCGCCACGCGGGACGACACGGCGCGGACTTCGTTCGATGTCGTGGTTGCGACCCGTGGCAACCGCATCGAAGCGGTGACCCGGCTATCCGCGCCGACGGCGCCCCAGGAAGCCGTGCCCGAGACGCTGATCGAGGACTTGCCCGAGGTCCAGGCCCTGCGCGACGTGCCGATGTTCGCGGCCCTGGACACGCCACGCCTGAAGCTGATCGCCTTCACCTGCGAACACGTGGCGTTCGCACAAGGCCAGACCCTGTTTCGCCAGGGCGATGTCGCCGATGCCGCCTATGTCATCCTCTCGGGCACCGCCGACGCCTTCATGGAACATGAGGGCGAGAGCTTTCATCTGTCCACGACCGAGCGGCATTCCATCATCGGCGAGATGGGACTGATAGGCAGCTTGCCTCGTTCGGCCACGGTGGTGGCGGCCACTGACCTCGGCACCCTGAAGATCGCCAAGGACATTTTCGTCAATCTCCTTACCGAACTGCCCTCCGTTGCGCTCGTGGTGATGCGCGACCAGATCAAACGGCTGGTCCTTGCCGAGAGCCGCCTCACCCGCCTGATGCAAGGCCTGCCTCCCTTCGGCGCGGATGACCCCGGTCCGTCCTGAGCAGAAACGGGCCGGCGCACGAGGCCTTTGAACGCGGCGTCAAGAATCGCGCGCTTTGGGGCTTACATCTCGGGCCATCAATCCAATATAAGGCAGAGCGAATGCGGCTGGGACGAATGCGCACCCGGCCGTGCGCCTATCCGTTGCTGAAGAGTGCGTCCGCGCTCCGGAGATTGCCATGGCCGACACGATTGCTTCCGAAAGCAAGACGTCCGACAAGATTCCCGTCACCGTTCTCACCGGCTATCTCGGCGCCGGCAAGACCACCCTGCTCAACCGCATCCTGACCGAGCCCCATGGCAAGCGCTATGCCGTCATCGTCAATGAATTCGGCGAGATCGGCATCGACAACGACCTCATCGTCGACGCCGACGAAGAGGTGTTCGAGATGAACAATGGCTGCGTGTGCTGCACGGTGCGGGGCGACCTCATCCGCATCATCGACGGCCTGCTCAAGCGCAAGGGCAAGTTCGACGCCATCCTGGTGGAGACCACGGGCCTCGCCGATCCCGCGCCGGTAGCGCAGACCTTCTTCGTCGACCAGGATGTCGCCGAAAAGACCCGCCTCGACGCTGTGGTCACCGTGGCCGATGCCAAATGGCTCAAGGATCGGCTCAAGGACGCCCCCGAGGCCAAGAACCAGATCGCCTTCGCCGACGTCATCGTGCTGAACAAGACCGACCTCGTCACTGCGCCCGAACTGCATGAGGTCGAGATGCGCATCCGCGCTCTCAACCCTTATGCCAAGCTGCACAAGGCGACCCGTTCCAACGTGGCGATCTCAGATGTGCTCGGCCGCAACGCCTTCGACCTCGACCGCATCCTGGACCTGGAACCCGCTTTCCTAGAGGTCGACGAGCACGACCATGATCACGACCATCACCATGGCCATGGCCATGACCATCATCACCATGACCACGGCCTGAAGCACTATCACGACGAGACCATGCAGTCCTTGTCGCTGAAGATCGATGGCGATGTCGATCCGGCCAAGTTCATGCCCTGGATCGACCGCATCGCCCAGAGCGAGGGGCCGAGCCTGCTGCGCTGGAAGGGTATCCTCTCCTTCAAGGACGAGCCGCGCCGTTTCGTGCTGCAGGGCGTGCACATGATCGTGGACGGCGACCTCCAGCGGGAGTGGAAGCCGGACGAAAAGCGAGAATCGCGTCTCGTCTTCATCGGACACAATCTCAACCGCGACGAGCTCGAAAAGGGCTTCCGCGCCTGCGCGGCGTGATCGTATACCCTCCCCTGCAGGGGGAGGGTCGGCCTGAAGGCTGGGGTGGGACGAATTCACCGCCCACCCGGACCCGTCACCTCCCGACGCTACGCGTCGACCCTCCCCCTCCAGGGAGGGTGTAAGTTCCAAGAGTCTCCCTTGAACACCACCACCTTCCCTTCCCTGTCCGAGAGCGTCACCTCGATCGAGGCCGGCAGCCATGTGCTGGCCTGCCATTGGCTTGGCCGCACGCCTGTCTTTGCGTTGGCCGACGGCACCGTGCTCAGGGCGGAGATCGGCGAAGAGAAGCGCGATGCCCTGTTCGGCGATGCCGGCCTGCTGGCCGTCACCGCCAATGCCACCACACTCGTCGCCGGCGGCGATGACGGCCGAATCATGGCCCTCTCCGCCAATGGCGAGATCGGCCAGATCGGGCAGGCCGGCAACAGATGGATCGACGCGGTGGCGGTGTCCGCAGGAGGCGCAACGGCCTGGTCGGCGGGCAAGGCCGTCTATGCCCGCGACGAGAAGGGTACTGTGAAGCAGTGGACGGCGCCGTCCAGCGTGCGGGGCCTTGCCTTCATGCCCAAAGGCTACCGCCTCGCCGTGGCGCACTACAATGGCGTATCCGCCTGGTTTCCCAATTCGAGCGCTGCCCCCGAATTCTACGAATGGAAGGGCAGCCATCTCGACATCACGATTTCGCCCGACAACCGCTTCATCGTCACCTCCATGCAGGAGAACACCCTCCATGGCTGGACTGTGGCCGAGAAGAAGCACATGCGCATGTCGGGCTATCCCTCCAAGACACGCTCCTTCTCCTGGTCGCATGACGGCAACTGGCTGGCGACTTCCGGCGCCGATGCCGGCATCGTCTGGCCGTTCCAGAGCAAGGACGGTCCCATGGGTAAGGCTCCGCGCGAATGCGGTATCCGCCACGCCAAGGTGACGCAGGTGGCCTTCCACCCCAAGGCGCTGGTGCTGGCGCTCGGCTATGAGGACGGCTGCGTGCTGCTTTGCCGCCTGACCGACGCCTCCGAAATCCTGGTGCGCCGTGCCATGCCCGGATCGGGCATCACAGCCCTGGCCTGGGACAAGACAGGAGCCCAGCTCGCCCTCGGCGCCGAGGATGGCGCTGCCGGCATCCTCACTTTGCCCGGAGCTGCCTGAGGCGATGTTCGGCCTGTTCCGCAAATCCAGCCAGGCCGAGCGCGACAGGGCAGCCGCCATCAAGCAGATGGCCCGGGAGATCCTGGACCTCGGCGAGGAGACCACCATCTCCGTCAGCGAAATCCAATGCGGCGATGCCGCCTGCCCAGGCACGGAAACGGTGATCCTGGTGATGCAGCCGGGCGTCAAGACCAAGGCCTACAAGGTGCTGGCGCCGCTCCTGGAGGTGGAACGGGCTGCAGTAGAGGTGGCCTTGGCTGGATAGGGCCAGCTGGAAACCGGCGTTCCAGGAGTGCCCCTACACCCCGCGCCTTTCCAGTGCATCGACGTAGCGCGTCAAGGGGAAGCAGATCACGAAGAAGATCAACGCCACGCAGCCATAGACGATGAAGGGCTGGAAGGTGGCGTTGTTGATGGCATTGGCCGTGCGCAGCAATTCCTCGAAGCCGATGATCGAGGTCAGCGCCGTGCTCTTCACCAACTGCACCAGGAAGCCGACGGTCGGGGCGCGCGTCATCGAGAGGACCTGGGGCAGGACGATCAGGCGCAATTGGCGCCAGTAATGCAGGCCAAGGCTGGCGCTCGCCTCCCACTGGCCCCGCGGCAAGGCCTCGACGCCGCCCCGCCAGATCTCGGCGAGAAAGGCGCTGGCGCACAAGGTCAGGCCGAGCACTGCCGTCAGCCAGGGGTCGATGCGCAGGCCGATGCGCGGCAGACCGAAGAACACCAGGAAGAGCTGCAGCAGGAGCGGGGTGCCCTGGAACAGCCCGATATACCATTCGGCCGGTCGGCTCAGCCATTTGCGGCTGTCGATGCGGGCGATCAGGATGGCGAGGCCGACCAGGCCGCCGCCGATGAAGGCGACGATCGAGAGAAGCACGGTCCAGCGGGCTGCCAGCAACAGATTGCGCGCGATGTCCCAGAAGGTGAACTCGATCATGCCAGACCTCCGAACAGGAAACGCCGGCCGCCGAACTGCAGGAGACGCCGCAGGACGATGCTCAGCACCAGATAGATCAAAGCGACCACCAGATAGGTCTCGAAGGGCAGGAAGGTGCGCGCCTGGATGAGATCGGCTTCATAAGTGAGTTCCTTCACCGCGATCTGCGAGACGGCCGCCGATTCCAGCATCATGATGACGATCTGGCTGCTGAGGGCCGGAAAGATCACCTTGAGGGCCTGAGGCAGCACGATCTTGACGAAGACCTGCCGTGGTCGCAGGCCCAGAGCCAGCCCCGCCTCCTTCTGCCCCCGCGAGACGGCGTCGAGGCCGGCGCCGACGATCTCGATGCCATAAGCGGTGAGGTTGATGGTAACAGCCACGATGGCGACCATCAGCGGATTGAGCAGGATGCCGAGGCTCGGCAGCCCGAAGAAGATGAAGAACATCTGCACGATGAACGGCGTATTGCGGATCAACTCCACATAGACAGTCACCAGATAGCGGACCGGCGCATGGCGGCTGCGCCGGCCGGCGGCACCCAGAACGCTGAGGAACAGGCCGAGCACGGCCGAGACCAGGATCATCAGGATCGTGATCCCGGCGCCTCTTGCGATCGCGGCAAGCGCGGCGCCGAGCCAGCCGAAGTCGAGACTACTGCCCATTTCCGTGCCCTTCCCTTCAAAGCCGGGGCGCACCAACGGCCTTGATGCCTGAACGATGAGGCATCGTCATTGCGTGTGGAGCGAAGCAATCCAGGTCCCTGGATTGCCGCGTCGCAGTGCTCCTCGCAATGACGTGCGGGTCAATTTTGAGAACCGCTCAGTCCTTGAGATCCTTGGGATCGAGCGGCTTTTGCAACCACTTCACCGAGATCTCGTTGAGCTTGCCATCCGCCAGCAGCTTGGCGACGGCGTCATTGAGAGCCTGCTTGAGGCGGGGCTCGTTCTTATTGATGGCGATATGATCGGGCGAAGACAGCAGCTGGAACTTCTGCTCGGGCTTGAGATCCACCCGCTTGGCCAGCACCTGCGAGCCGACATCGTTGCCGACCACCATCACCTGGGCCTGGCCGGAGAGGAAGGCCTGGATCACCGAATTGTAATTGTCGAAGCGGCGAACATCGGCGGAAGCCGGCACCACCGCCGTGAGGGAAGTGTCCTCCAGCGTGCCGCGATTGACGGCAATGGTCTTGTCGCCGAGGTCTTCCTTTCCGGCCACCTTGAGGGCCTGCGGGCCGATCACGGCGATATAATAGGGCGCATAGGCCGATACGTAATCGACCACCTTCTCGCGTTCGGCGCTGTAGCCGACGCTCATCAAGAGGTCGACGCGCTTTTCGGTCAGGAAGGGAATGCGATTCTGGCCGGTCACGCTGACGAGGTTGAGCTTGACCTTCAGGCCGTCGGCGAGGATCTGCGCGACGTCGATGTCATAGCCCTTCAGGCTCATATCCGGGTTGACCGAGGAGAAGGGCGGGAAGTCGCCGAAGACGCCGACATTGATCACGCCGGCCTTGGTGATGTCGTCGAGTGCGTCGGCCTTGGCCGCGACGGTCGCGGCAAACAGGGCGGCCGTCAGGGTGGCGGCCCGCAGGAGACTGCGTAGGATCATGATGTCGGTCCTTTCCTTGGATGGTTTGTTCTGGTTGGAGGAAATGGCTCAGGCTGCAACCGGCACGACCACGCAGCCTTCGGCCGGCAGCCCGACGATGACCGGCTGGCCGAGGCCGTGCACGTCACCGCCGCGGTTGGGCTGGACGGCGAGAACCTGCCCGCCGCCCTGCAATTCGACCAGGATCTGCCGCATGGCACCGAGCGGAGTCACCTCCAGTACCTGGCCCGGGATGCGGTTGCGCTCACTGGAAAGAGCCGCCGCCTGCAGCGGCATCAGGTCGATGCTCTCGGGGCGCACGCACAGATCGACCTCGCTCCGCCCAGCCGTATCGTGCGGGGTCGAGACCACCAGCTTCAGGCCGTTGGCACCGACGAAGGCGGCAAGGCCGTTGCCCTGGGCTTCCAGGCGGCCACGGAACCAGTTGGCCCTGCCCATGAACTCGGCCACGAAGCGCGAGCGGGGCTTGCCATAGACCTCGTTCGGCGGTCCTTCCTGCACGATGCTGCCACTCTTCATCACGAAGACACGCTCGCCCAGGCTCATCGCCTCCTCCTGATCGTGGGTGACCACGATGGTGGTGGCGTCGACTGCGGCGAGCACCTGCTTGAGTTCGGCCCGCAATTCCTGGCGCAGCTTGGCATCGAGGGCGGACAGCGGTTCGTCGAGCAGGACCAGGCCGGGCCGCGTCGCCAGGGCGCGCGCCAGGGCGACACGCTGCTGCTGGCCGCCACTGAGTTGATGGGGCTTGCGATGGCCGAAATCCGGCAGGCGCACCAGTTCCAGCATCTGCGCGACGCGGTCGTCGATCTCGTTTCGCGGGCAGCCGCGATAGCGCAGCCCGTAGGCAATGTTCTCGGCGATGGTCATATGCGGAAACAGCGCATAATGCTGGAACAGCAGGCCGACATTGCGCTGATAGGGCTTGAGCCGTGTGACATCCTCGCCGGCGATGCGCACCGTGCCTGCATCCGGCCTTTCGAAGCCGGCGATGATGCGCAGAATGGTGGTCTTGCCGCAGCCGCTCGGTCCCAGAAGGGCAACGGTCTCGCCACCGGCGATCGAGAACGAGACGCCGTCGACCGCCGTCACATCGCCGAAATGCTTGACGGCATCGATGAATTCCACGGAGTTCGCCATGTCTCGCTCCCGTTATTTGAAGAGTAGGTCGTTACCTGAACATTCCTTGGCCGATCAGACGATCGAAGCCGACGAGCCGTTCCAGGATGATGATGAGGATGGCCGTGATGCCGACGAGCAGGACGGCCGCGGCCGCGATGGTGAGATCGAAGGAAGCCCGCATATTGCTCACCAGCGCCACCGGTAGCGTGTAGGTGGTGGGATCGGTGAGGAAGAGGCTGACGGCGACATCGTCCATCGAGATGGCGAAGGTGAAGACGGCGCCGGTGACGATGCCGGTGCGGATCAGCGGCAGTGTGACGCTCCAGAAGGCCTGCCGCTCCGTGGCGCCCAGGATCAGGGCCGCTTCGGTCAAGCGCTTGTCGCGGCCGACCAGGCTGGCCAGCGTGGCGCGCAGCGCATAGGGCAATGTGATGATGATGTGCCCGGCCAGCAAGCGCGGAAAACCGCTGATCACGCCAATCTTGGAGAGGAAGAGCAGGAGGGCGAAACCCGTCACCACCGCCGGCACGATCAGCGGCGACAGGAAGGCCCCCATGATGACGCCCTTGCCGCGGAAGTCGCCGCGGTCGAGCCCCACCGCCGCTGCGGTCCCGATGACCACATTGACGAGGGTCGCCAGCACCGCGATCTCCAGGCTGGTGCTCAGGCCCGCCACGACATAATCCTGCGAGAACAGTTTTTCGAACCAGTGCAGCGACAGGCCGGGCGGCGGCAGCGGCCCGAGATAGTCGCGGGCGTCGAAGGCGAGCAGCCCCGCCACCAGCAACGGCACGATCAGGAAAGCCAGGCCCAACCCGATCACGATGTTCGTCGTGGAGATGGCGAGGCGGTCGCCCCACAGCTTGGTCTTGCCCTCGGCGGTCATGCGCGTTGCCTCCGGCCATGCTGCACCAGCGAGACCAGATAGACGACGATGAGGGTCAGGATCAGCATGGTGATCGAGACGGCGGCGCCGCTGGGATAATTGGAGACGTCGCTGAAGCGGTTGTAGATCACGTTGGAGATGAACAGCACCCGCCCCTTGCCGAGCACCATCGGAATGACGAAGGCGCTGATCGAGAAGGTCAGCGAGACCAGGAAGGCCGAGACCAGCGACGGCAGGCTGCGCGGCAGGGTGATGTCGAGATGGGCTCGCCATGCGGGCGCACCCAGCGACTGTGCGGCATCGATCAGGCGAGGATCGAGATTCTGCACCGTGCCGATCAAAGTCAGCACGCTGATCGGGATCACCGCATGCAAGAGCCCGGCCCCGACCAGCGTCTCGATATACCAGCGGCTGGTCGGCGCTATCCCCAAAAAGGTGAGCAGTGGACGGGCGATGCCGACCGAGCCGAAGGTGAGCTCCAGCGCATAGGTTCGCACCAGCATGGACAGCAGCACCAGCGTGATCATCAGACCGATGCAGGCGACCCGCCAGCGCTTGGAAAAGCGCCGCACGACGCCATAGGCAATCGGGAAGGCGATGATCATGCCGACCAGCGAGGCGGCGACGCTGATGCGGAACGTCTCCATCAGCACGCCTGCGAAGGACGGGCTGACGAGTTCGCGATAATTGTCGAGCACGAAGGGCGAATCCGCTGCCGAGCCAATGCGGCCCGGCACGAATTGACGGAAGCTCTCCAAAGCCAAGTCGATCAGCGGCGCGGCGAAGATCAGGGCGAAGACAGCAAGCGCCGGCAAGAGCAGCAGCATCGCGCCGCGATTGGGGGATGGCGTCGCCGCGCTGGTGGTCGGGACGGCTTGGGACGACAAGGCGATATCCTCCTGCAACCTGCCCCGGCTGAGCACAGGGGCGGAAACGGCATAGGCGCTGACGACACCCTCCCCTGGAGGGGGTCGGCACTTCCTCTTGGAAGTGCCTGGGGTCGAAGCAAGGCGTCGGGGGGGGTTGATCTGACGCCACGTCTTCAAGGTATTTGCCGGCGAGATCTCGGAGTCCCATAAAAGGAGTCACCCCACCCCGGCCTTTCAGGCCGACCCTCCCCCTCCAGGGGAGGGTTGAGAACCTCAAAGCAGCGGAGCGATATCGGCTTCCCAGCGCTTGGCCCAGGCATCCTGGTTGGACAGCACCACATTGTAGTCGGGCACATGGACGAACTCGTCCATTTCGGCCGGCGTGAAGATGAGATGCTTGAGGTTCTCGGGCTTCTCGGCCTTGGCGTTGAGCGGCGCTTCGCCCGCGACCTTGGCGTAGAGCGTGTTCATCGCCGGGCTGATGGCGAAATTGATGAAGTCCAGCGTTGCCTTGAGATTGGGCCGGTTCTTCAGGACGGCAAAACCGCTCTGATAGAGGAAGGTCGCCATGCCTTTCTGCTTGGTCAGGCGGGTCACCGGGAAATTCTTGGCGACCGCCGCCCAACTCGGTTCTGCAAAAAAGCCGACGGAGGTCTCGCCTGCGGTGAAGGAATTGGTGAAGTCGACATCCGTCACCGCGATGCGACCGATATTGCCGGACTTGGCGAGATCCGCCATCAGCTTCCAGCCCGGCTCCATGTTCTTCTCGTCGCCGCCGCCATGCAGGGCCAGCGCCACGATCTGCAGCATCATGCTCTGGGTCGGGCCGGGCCAGCAGATCGCCCCTTTGAGCTTGGGGTCGAACAGGTCGTCGATCTTGGTGACAGGCATCGGCACGGTGTCGGTGCGATAGCCGAAATACATGCCGCCGACGGCGCGCGGCACCGCCATGATGCCGCCCTTGTCGTTCTTGATGATCATCTTAGCGGGAATATCGGCGAGATTGGGAATGTCGGCTGGATTGACGGTTTCCAGCCAGTCTTCCTTGATCATCGAGTTGAAAGAGCCTTCCCAGCCGGCGACATAGTCGAAATCGGTGCGCGGCCAGATCGCCTTGATCTTGGGCAGGATGGCGGCGGCGCCGCCCTGGTGCAGCACCCAATCGATATCGACGGCGCTTTGCTGCGCGGCGATTTCCTTCATCGCCTTGACGACATCGCCGCCCCATTCGACGGCCGTCAGCTTGGTGCCAGCCGCCCGGGCCGGTGCGGCCTGCCCCAGCAAGACGGGCAGGCTCAGCGAGCCTATGAGAGCGAGCAGGTTCCTGCGCGACAATTCGACCATGATGTTTCCCCTCGGTAGCCGTCACCATGCCCTCGTCGTGGATCGACTGTTATGGACAGGCTCGGTACGAGGCCAAGGGGCCTGAAAAAGGCAGGCTGCGGTAGCCGGATAATTCGCGTGAGGGTATAAGCGTTGCTGAATGCTCCCCGGGGGAAACGGATTATCTCATACAGAAGATACTGAGTGTCTGTTTGTCATCCCCGGCGAGGCTACAGGCCTCGGGAAGGGGATCCAGGGGCCAAGAGATTCTACCTGCGGCCCCTGGATCCCCTTCCCCTCGCTTCGCTCGGCCGGGGATGACAAAACACTCGCCCGGATCGGTATCAGGCGTGGCCGAGTTCGACTTTTCGTGGCGACTTTGTCGAGCTCGGGTCGGTCACTGAAAACAGCTCAGGCGTGGCCGAGCTCGACTTTTCGTGGCGACTTTGTCGAGCTCGGGTCGGTCACTGAAAACAGCTCAGGCGTGGCCGAGCTCGACCTGGCGCAACACGAAATCGGCCAGGAAGCGCGATTCCTCGCGCGCGCCGCTGCGAACGTACAGGCCGATGTCGATTCGGGCCGAGCCTGGCATGTCGATCGACTTGTCGAGGGCGCGGCAACCCTCGGGAATCGTCGCCGCGATCATCGGACCGATGCCGATGCCGACGCGCACCGCCGTCGCCATCGCCACCAGGGTCGAAGCCTCGCAGACGATGCGCCAGTTGCGGTTGCGCGTAGCCAGCGTCGCCATGGCCGGTCCCCGCCAGGGACAGCTCTCCACGAACATGATCACGGGCAGCGGCATGTCCGGCGTGAACTCGATATCGGCACGCCCGACCCAGTGCAGATATTCGTTCCAGACATGCGCCGGCTTGCGGCTGCAGCGGCTGGTATCGCACACCGCGATATCGAGTTCGTCATTCTCGAGCATGGCGGCCAGGCGCGCATTGGACTCGACCAGGATGTCGATGTCGACACGGGCATTCTTGTCGCGGAAATCCCGGAGAATATCGATCAGGCGGGTAGCGGCAAAATCCTCGACCACGCCGAGGCGGATGCGCCCCTCGATCTGCCGGCCATTCAGGCGCTTGCCGACTTCGTCGGTCAAGGTGAGGATCTCACGGGCATAGGGCACCAGGAGCAGCCCGTCCGCGGTGAGCGTCAGCCCCTTGGGGCTACGCTCGAACAGGTCCGAGCCGACCAGGGCCTCGAGCTTGCGGATCTGCATGCTGACCGCGGCCTGCGTGCGATGCAGCGACAGCGCCGCACCGTTCACCGTCCCCACTTCGGCGACGGAGAGAAAGGCGCGAAGCAGATAGGGATCGAGATTCAGCATGCGGGGCGCCGGATAGGGTGGTCCATGCTTTCGGTCCCCTTGTCTGGCGCCCCCACCTGTGCTGGCTGGCCTTCTGCGACCTCAGGACACCTGTCGGCATTGTTCCACACCGATCAAAAATCACAAGGGCTTATACCGCTCGGCGACAAGTCCCCTTGCCCCCTGGAGCAAAGCGCGTTTAGACGGAAACGCTTGTTTGCTCTAACTCTTTGTTTCCAAGCCAATCCCCAGCGGATTGGCTGGAGCGTCTTTGCGATTCTTGGCGTCACCACCAAATCGCAAAACGCTCTCGGCTCTCACGCCTTTGCAGCCACGACCTCCACCTCGACCTTGAATTCCTCACGCGTGAAGCCCGAGACGATCATCAGGGTGGAGGCAGGCGGCGGATCGGCGACCACCGCATCGCGGGCCTTCATATAGCCGGCCATGTGCTCGCGGCCGGTGACATAGGCATTGATCCTGACGATGTCGGCGAGCGCCATGCCGGCCTCGGCCAGTATCGCTTCGATCGCCGTGAAGATCAGCCTGGCCTGCGCTTCCGCACCCTCCGGAATCGACTCGTCCGGGCCGATGCCGAGCTGGCCGGAACAAAACACCATGCGGGCGCCGGCCGGCACCTCCACAGCATGGCTGTAGCGGGCGAAGGGCGCACGCAGCGAGGACGGCGTGATGGCGCGAAGCATGACGGGTCTCCGAAAATCTGGCCGGCGCAAAATTAATCGTGATCACGACTTGTGCAAGCTTGAATTGGCGCTAACAATCGTGCGTCGGCGTTGCGGCAATCCGATACCAGAAACTCGCAAGACGAACCGAACAGAGGCGACAGGAATGAACAGCATGCTCAAGACCGCCGTGCTTGCAGCAACGGCCGTGGTTTTTGCCGGCTTGAACGGCGCCTATGCCGAGGAACTGGTGAAAGTGCGCTTCGGCACCAACTGGCTGGCGCAGGGTGAGCATGGCGGCTACTACCAGGCCGTGGCCGACGGCACCTACAAGAAGTTCGGCCTCGACGTCGAGATCGTGCAGGGTGGCCCGACCGCCAACAACGCCACTGCCCTGGTTGCTGGCAAGAACGACTTCTATATGGGCGGCAATCTCGTCGAGGTCTTCTCGGCGGCCAAGGAGGGCGTTCCCCTCGTCGCGGTGGCCGCGACCTTCCAGAAGGACCCGCAGATCCTGATGACGCATCCCGGCGTCGGCCTCGATAGCTGGGATGACCTGAAGAAGGCCAAGACCATCTTCATCGGCCCCGATTTCCAGGCCACCGGCTATGCCTGGATGAAGGCGGCTTTCGGCTTTACCGACGAGGTGGTCAAGCCCTATGACTTCAATCCCGGGCCCTTCATCGCCGACAAACAATCTGTGCAGCAAGGTTATGTGGCGTCCGAGCCTCTCCAGGTGGAAAAGGGCGGCGGCTTCAAGCCCAATGTCTTCCTGATCGCCGACCAGGGCTGGAACACCTATTCGACCCTGATCGTCACCCGCCAGGACATCATCGATGCCAAGCCTGACGTCGTGCAGAAATTCGTCGACGCCTCGGCGATCGGCTGGGCCACCTATCTCTACGGCGACAACAAGCTCGGCAATGCGGCGATCCAGAAGGACAATCCCGACATGACCGACGAGAACCTCGCCTTCGCCGTCAAGCAGATGAAGGCCTATGGCATCGTCATGTCAGGTGACGCCGAGAAAAACGGCATCGGCGCCATGACCGACGAGCACATGAAGTCCTTTTTCGACAAGATGGTCACCGTCGGCCTCTACAAGCCCGATTTCGACTTCAGGAAGGCTTATACGCTGAAATTCGTGAACAAGAATGTCGGTTCCGACCTGATCAAGAAGTGAGCATGGTCAATAAAGTGCATTTCCCGGGAGCGCGGACGTCCACGTCCGCTCTTGGAAACGCCGAGGATGCAGAAAGGAAGAGCGGACATCGCGACATGCCAGGCATGTCGCTGCGACGTCCGCACTCCCAGGAACAGCCCCTCTCCGCGGGAGCTATGCCTTGACGCCCCCCTCCAGCCGCCCGACCGTCGTCTCGCTGCGCGACGTGGGCAAGACCTTCTCCTCGGGCACCACCGCGCTCCAGCATCTCGATCTCGACATCCGCCAGGGTGAGATCCTCTCTTTGCTGGGTCCCTCGGGCTGCGGCAAATCGACGGCACTGCGCATCATTGCCGGGCTGGGCGAGGCCTCGAGCGGCAGCGTTTCCTGGGCCGATGGCGACACCGACCATTCCCGCGACGTGGGTTTCGTCTTCCAGGAGCCGACGCTGATGCCTTGGGCCAGCGTGTTCGACAATGTCTGGCTGCCGTCGCGGCTCAAGGGCGTGTCGCGAAAGGCTGTCCGGGACAAGGTGATGCAGGCCCTCGACAGCGTCGGCCTCACCGCTTTTGCGCGGGCCTATCCGCGCGAACTCTCCGGCGGCATGCGCATGCGCGTCTCCATCGCCCGGGCCATGGTGACCCGCCCGAAGCTCCTCCTCATGGACGAGCCCTTCGCGGCGCTCGACGAAATCACCCGCCAGAAGCTCAACGACGATCTGATGCGCCTGCAGGCAGAGCTTGGCTGGACGGTGGTGTTCGTCACCCATTCGGTATTCGAAAGCGTTTATATTTCCGATCGCATCGTGGTGATGGCGGCTCGGCCGGGACGCGCTTTCGCCGAGATCGCCGTCGACGCCGAGCGCCCGCGCGGCGCGGCCTTCCGCACCACGCCCGTTTACGTCGACTATTGCCGCCAGGCCTCCGCCACGCTGACCTCGGCCATCGGCAAGGCGGTCGAGAGCGTCGACGGACATTGATCGCCAAGAATTTGGACCGGGGGGCAGAAACAGGATGAGCGTGATCAGTTCGGCGGGCGATGCCGCCACTCCTCCCGTCACAACTCGCCGGAACCCGTCGGCACTCCTGAAATGGCTGCTGCCGCTCGCCTTTCTGGTGGTCGTGCTGGGGGCCTGGGAATATTGCGTGGCCGCCGGCCTTACCCCGATGAAGGTGGTGCCCGCCCCCAGCGAGATCTGGGCTGCCTTCTTCCGCGAATGGGAAACACTGGGGCCGGCCTGGCTCTTCACCCTGGAAGTGACGTTGAAAGGCTTCGTGCTCGCGGTGGTGGGCGGCGTTTCGCTCGCCATTCTGTTCTCGCTGTCGCGGCTGGTCGAATATACGCTCTATCCCTATGCCATCATCCTGCAGGTCACGCCGGTGCTCGCCCTGGCGCCGCTCTTGCTGGTGATCTTCTCGCAGGCCACCGTGCTCTTGATCTGCGTATGGCTCGTCGCCTTCTTCCCGGTGCTCGCCAACACGCTGATCGGCCTGCGCTCGACCGACCACAATCTGCTCAACCTCTTCGAGCTCTACCGCGCCTCTTCCTGGCAGAAATTGTGGCTGCTGCGCCTGCGTGCGGCCCTGCCCTATTTCCTCGGTGGCGTGCGCATCGCCGGCGGTCTTTCCCTGATCGGCGCCGTGGTGTCGGAACTCGCCACCGGTGCGGGTGGCGCGCGCGGGGGTCTTGGCTATATCATCTATCTCGCGCCACGCTATTTTGCCTATCCGCGGGCCTATGCCGCGCTGGTGCTGCTGTCGCTGACGGGCATCGCCATCTTCCTCGCCCTGTCCTATCTGTCGCATCTCCTGCTGTACAAATGGCATGAGAGCGCGCTTAAGCGGGAAAACTGACCGTGTCCAAGCCCCTCGCAGTTCCCACCGATGGCCGATGGTCGGTCGAGGCCAGCGTACCGGCCTGCCTGGTGTCGCAACCACTGGCCGGCGCCGACCAGGATGGCCTGGCACGCATCTGCCTGACCGTCGCGGACGGGCGCATCGAGGCGATCGAGGCCGTGACAGGTCCCTCCGGTACACTCAGCGCAGGCATGGTCTTCCCGAGCTTCGTGGAACTGCACACCCATCTCGACAAGGGCCATATCTGGCCGCGCCGCCGCAATCCCGACGGCACCTTCTTCGGGGCTCTCGACAACGTGACCCTGGATCGCGAGGCTCATTGGTCGGCCGCCGATGTCGCCGCCCGCATGGATTTCTCACTACGCTGCGCCTATGCGCACGGCACCTCCGCCATCCGCACCCATCTCGATTCGATCGGCAAGCAGATAGGCATCTCCTGGCCTGTTCTTGCCGAAATGCGCGAAAAATGGGCCGGCCGCATCGAATTGCAGGCCGTCGCGCTGTTTTCCATCGAGCATGTGGCCGATCGCGCCCACATGTCCGACATCACCGCCGCCCTACGCGCGCATGACGGTATCCTGGGCGGCGTCACCTATATGGTGCCCGAGCTCGACCAGGGCCTGGACACGCTGTTCCGCCTCGCCGCCGACAACGGCTTCGATCTCGATTTCCATGTCGACGAGACCCAGGACCCCGAAGCCCGCACACTAAGCCATATCGCCGAGGGGGCCCTGCGGCATCGCTTCGCCGGCCAGGTCACGGTCGGCCATTGCTGTTCCCTCGCCCGGCAGGAGGAGGACGAGATCAAGGCCACCATCGACAAGGTGGCGCAGGCCGGCATCGCCGTGGTCTCGCTGCCAATGTGCAATCTCTATCTGCAGGACCGCGTGCCCGGCCGCACCCCCCGCTCGCGCGGCGTGACGCTGCTGCACGAATTGAAGGCGGCGGGCGTGCCGGTCGCGGTCTCCTCCGACAATACGCGCGACCCCTTCTATGCCTATGGCGATCTCGATGCCCTCGAAGTCTTCCGCGAGGCGACGCGCGTGGCCCATCTCGACCATCCTTTCGGCGACTGGCCAAAGGTGGTTACGGCGACGCCGGCCTCGGTGATGGGCATCGACGCCGGGCGGCTGCGTGTCGGTGGGCCGGCCGATTTCGTGCTGTTCAAGGCCAGGAGCTGGACGGAGCTGCTGTCCCGCCCGCAGGCCGATCGCATCGTGGTGCGCAAGGGCCGGGCCATCGACACCGCTTTGCCGGACTATGAGGAACTCGATGCGGTGCTGTCAGACCGAACCGAAGGTTTGGTCCGGCGATCGCAGGCCAGCGGCCCCTAGGCGCTCAATCAACCAGACTTGACGCACCAGACATGGTGTGCCGATCTCCAGATCGGCATTTTTCTTCGACGGAACGCTTCGCTTCCAAGAATGCCGATCTGGAGATCGGCACTCCGAGATCCGCCCATGACCGACATCGCCGCCCTCAAGGCCCGCCTGCCCGACATCCGCATCGAGGATCACCCGACCTTGGTGCGGCAGAAGAGCCGCGACTTCTTCTGGTATTCGCCGGTGCTCAAGCGCGAGCTCGACCACATCACCGGCGATTGCATCATCTTCGCCAAATCCACGGACGACGTCGTCGCCACGCTCGCCGCCTGCTACGCGCTCGACATTCCGGTGACGCCCCGCGGCACCGGCACCGGCAATTACGGCCAGGCGATGCCGCTGTCGCGGGGGGCCGTGCTCGATCTGTCCTTCATGGACAAGATCATCTCGATCGAGCCGGGCGTGCTGGTTGCCGAAGCCGGCGCGGTGATGGCCGAGATCGACAAACAGACGCAAGCCCATTCCGGCCAGGAATTGCGTCTGCATCCCTCCACCGCGAAGACGGCCACCATCGGCGGCTTCGTCGCCGGCGGCTCGGGCGGCGTCGGCTCGATCACCTGGGGCGGCCTGCGCGACTGGGGCAATATCACCCGCCTCAAGGTAGTGACGATGGAGGCAAGCCCACGCATCCTCGATCTCACCGGCGAGGATCTGCACAAGGTCAGCCATGCCTACGGCACCAACGGCATCATCACGGAAGTCGAGATGCCACTGACATCGGCCTTCAAGTGGATCGACGTCATCGTCGGCTTCGATACGCTCGCCGAGGCGGCCGCCTTCGCCAACGAGACCGGCGAGGCTGACGGCATCCTCAAGAAGCAGCTCGCGGTGGTGGCAGCGCCGGCCGCGCATGACTATTTCAACCGGCACCGGCGTTGGATCCCGCGCGACAAGCATATCGTCTGCGCCATGATCGCCCCGCAGAACTACGATGCCTTCCTCACCATCACCCGCCGGCGCAAGGGCGCAGAACTGTTGTTCTCGACGTCGGGCATGAGCGAGGCGGACCGCAAGGGCCTGCCCGACATCTACGAACTCGGCTGGAACCACACCACGCTGCGTGCCCTCAAGCTCGATCCCACCATCACCTATCTTCAGACGCTCTACCCCTTCCCCAACCAGCTCGAACTCGTCTCCAAGATCCATGCCGTCTTCGGCGACGAAGTGGTGGCCCATCTCGAATTCGTGCGCTTCGACGGCAAGATCACCTGCTTCGGCCTGCCGCTCGTCAAGTTCACCACCGAGGAGCGCCTCGACGAGATCATCCGCATCCACGAGGACATGGGTGCGCCGGTGTTCAACCCGCACCGCTACACGCTGGAGGAAGGCGGCATGAAGCAGACCGACGAGATGCAGCTCGCCTTCAAGCGCGAAGCCGATCCCAAGGGCCTGCTCAATCCCGGCAAGATGATCGCCTGGGACGATCCCGATTATGACTATTCCTCGAACCGGACCTATCTTTTCCGGGGCATGCAAATGGAAGCCTGATCGGCTTGCCAGGATATCGGACACACTCGCCTGCCAAATGCACCTCGCCACGAAATGGCGAGGTCCAACACCAAACCATAGCTATGAAAGGCCCTGCCATGTGTGGAGCACACAACAGCGACAACACCAATCTGGCGACCGGAACGCTCCAGGTCGACGATGAGCGGGTGCGCATCACCCGCTACGATTTCGAGCCCGGCCAGGAGACGGGCTGGCACCGCCATGAATATCCCTATGCCGTGGTGCCATTGGTCGACGGCACTTTGCGTATCGTCGACACGCAAGGCGAGAAGCTGGTTCCACTCGCTGCCGGTACCTCCTATTCGCGCCCGGCCGGCGTCGAGCACAATGTCTTCAACGGCGGCCAGTCCCACATGGCCTTCGTCGAGGTCGAGATGAAGGGCTGATGCGGGTCCTCGTCCTCTTCTCGCACCCTTGCGAGGAATCCTTCGGCGCGGCGCTGCATACCTGCGCCGTGGAGACCTTGCGCAAGGCCGGCCATGAGGTCGACGACTGCGACCTCTATGCCGAAGGGTTCCAGCCCGTGCTCACGGCCGCCGAACGGCGCACCTATCACGACACCGCAAAAAACCGCGATGGCGTGGCTGATTATGTCGAACGCCTGCAACGGGCGCAGGCGCTGGTGATCGTCACGCCGATCTGGAACTACGGCTTTCCGGCCATCCTCAAGGGGTTTTTCGACCGGGTCTTCCTGCCCGGCGTGTCCTTCACCCTGGTCGACGGCAAGGTCCAGGGCAATTTGCACAACATTACCAAGGTGGTGGCCGTCACCACCTATGGCGGCTCGCATCTGAAGGCCCTGCTGATGAGCGATCCGCCCCGCCGCGTGGTCACGCGCATGCTGCGGGCGGTGGTGAAGCCCTTCGCGCGCTTTCAATACCTCGCCCATTACTCGATGAACCTGTCGACCGACCACTCGCGCGCTGCCTTCCTGACCAGAGTGGAGAAGGCACTGGCCAAGGTTTAGAGCCTACGTCGGACAGGAAATATTTACCGGATTTCAGGCTAAAGCCGACGAAATCCTCGACATTTTCTGTGAGAAACTGTATCTGAAGCCGGCTACAGCAAATCATCAGCCGGCGGATCATTACCATGCGACATCCGGCCTCCAAGACACTTGGTTATCAGTTGATCCACGTGGCCCGCCTGCATCGGGCCCGCACCGCCAAACTCCTCGAAGGACTTGGCCTGTTCCCGGGCCAGGAACAGGTGCTCGAAGCCCTTGCCGGGCGAGAAGCCCTGTCGATGAGCGAATTGGCGGAAATCCTGCGCGTCAGGCCCCCGACAGCCTCCAAGACGATTGCGCGCCTGTCGGCCGCCGGCCTGATCGAGCGCAAGGCGACCGACGGTGATGGGCGCGTCGTGCGCGTGGGCCTGAGCGCGGACGGCAAGGAAAAGGCCGCGGCTATCGCGGCCCTGGCGCTCGACATCGAGGCGGAAGCCACCAGCCATCTCGACAACAAGGACCGCAAGCGCCTGCGCAAATTGCTCAAGCGAGTCGAGAAAGGCTTCAAGCACGCGCTCGGCGGCGAGATCGACGCCGATGATGACGACGAGGGCGACGCCGACGAGGCTTGAGGGCGCCAAGCCTTCTCCCCTTGCGGGAGAAGGTGGCGCGAAGCGCCGGATGAGGGGTTTTGCAACCTTACCGTTCTTCGTGGCTCAACGCCCGCCTCCGATTCGAATTGGATGAGTCGGGAGACCCCTCATCCGCCCCTTCAGGGCACCTTCTCCCGCAAGGGGAGAAGGGAAGTCGCGCACCTCACCTCGCCATGATGGCCTCGACCAACTCCTTAGCCCGGAACTGGTAGCCAGCATTGTCGACGGCCGCCCATCCGCCCTTGCCGTCATCGACGATACGGCTGCGCATGCCGCCGGCCTTGGCGATGATGTCATAGTCCTGGCCTGAGTCGGCGGGATAGGCGAAGGTCATCACCAGATCGGTCGAGCCGACATTGACCGAGCGGTGGATCCAGTAGGGCGGCACATAGCACAGGCTGCGCGGCCCGATCTCGACGCTGCGGATTTCTCCGGCCGGCGATTCCAGCAGCATGATGCCGTGTCCGCTCTCGCCGTAATACATTTCCGGACGATTGGGATTGGCGTGGATGTGGCCGCGCGTGAGGAAATATTCCCGCCCCACCTTGCCTGGAATCATGCGGGTGACCCCGATGATCATGTCGCCGGCATCCGCCGAGGGTTTGTAATCCGTCACCTCGTAAACCACCTTGTCGCCGAGTTCGGCGAGGACGGTTCGATAGGCAGCCTCGTCTTCATAGAGGCCGGCAAGATCGCCCATCGTCTTGGTGTAGCGGTTGGTTGCCCCCCGCAATTCCCCGTTCTCGACATCGACGACGCACAGACCCGGCTCGCGCATGGGCATATCAACCAACCTTTCTTTTGATTGCGGCGCTCTTGGAAGCTCGCCATTCTGTAGCATCACTACATTTTTATCAACACCCCGACAACCCTCGGCGCACTATTTTAACTCATTTTAAGCTAATTTAGACAATATTGCGTTGCAATATTTCACGTATGTGATTTTGTTTCAATTTTTTAAAATTTGGATCGCTTGACCCCTGTCAAAAAATGTACTTATGCTACAGAACAGGGCCAGGAAAAACGCCCTGACGGACGACGTGGAGGAGAGAGCCAATGAAGAAAACCCTTTTGGGCGGCAGCCTGGCCGCAGCATTGCTGGCCGGCACGATGGGCATGGCGAGCGCCGCCGACTGCAAGATCGGCGTGGCGATGTACACGCTGAGCGCCCCCTATTTCGCCGCCCAGCAGGCCGCCGCCATCGATCAGGGCAAGAAGGCCGGTTGTGAGGTCACCACCTCCGATGGCCAGAACGACATGGGCAAGCAGATCTCCGACGTCGAGGACATGGTCGCCAAGGGCGTCAACCTCCTGATTCTCAACCCGCGCGATCCAGAAGGCCTCGTCGGGGCAGCCAATGCCGCCACCGCGGCTGGCGTGAAGGTGGTGGTGATGGATTCCTCGATCAACACCAAGGCCAAGATCGTCACCCAGGTGCGCTCCTCCAACGACCAGAACGGCTTCCTCGTCGGCCAGTGGCTGGCCAAGAAGATGCAGGGCAAGCCCGTCAAGATCATCCTGCTCTCCGGCTCCCAGGGCAATGAAGTGGGCCGCGACCGCCGCCTCGGCGTCTTCCGCGGCCTTGTAGAAGGCCAGCTCGTCAATGACGGCAAAGCCAGCTTCGAGGTGCTCGGCCAGGGCTGGGGCAATTGGGCGACCGAGGACGGCCTCAAGGCCGCCGAGGACCTGCTGCAGGCCCATCCTGACGTCACCGTGCTGCTCGCAGAGAACGATTCGATGGCGCTGGGCGGCATGAAGGCGCTGCAGGCCGCCGGCAAGACCGACGTGCTGGTGCTCGCCGCCGCCGATGGCCAGAAGGAAGCGCTCGCTCTCATCAAGGACGGCAAATATGGCGCGACCGGCCTCAACGATCCGGATCTGGTGGCGCGTACCGCTGTCGATATCGGCCTGAAGGCGCTCAAGGGCGAGCTCTCCCCCGACACGCCCAAGCTCGAACTCACCACGCCGGCGGTGATCACTCAGGAGAACGTCGACAAATTCTACAAGAAGGACGCGGTGTTCTAAGCGGCGGCTTCGGCGTCATGCGCCTTCTCCCTTTGGGGGAGAAGGTGCCCCGAAGGGGGGATGAAGGGTCTCGTACCCCATCCGAAACAACTTCAGGGACAAGCACCAAGAACAGAGAGGTTTCGTCAACCCCTCATCCGGCGCTTCGCGCCACCTTCYCCCACACGGGGAGAAGGCAATAGTCGCCCTGCGATATCCAAACCAGCGAGGCATCATGTCCGAACTCGCCAGGCTCACCGCCATCACCAAGTCCTTCGGCGGCGTACACGCCCTCAAGGGCGTCGACTTCGACGTCCAGAGTGGCGAGGTTCATGCCTTGCTCGGCGAGAACGGCGCCGGCAAGTCGACGCTGATGCGTGTGCTGGGCGGCGAACTGCACCCCAGCAGTGGTGAGGTGACGGTCGCCGGACGTCACGTCGACTTCCGCGATCCGCGCCTGGCCAGGGCACTCGGCATCGCCGTGATCCATCAGGAATTGGCCCTTGCCCCCGATTTGTCGGTGGCGGAGAACATCTTCCTGGGCGAACTGCCCGGGGTCTTCGCAGGGCCGGGGCTGAGAAAGCGCGCCGGCGAATTGATCAAGCGGCTCGGCTTCGACATCGATCCCGGCGAGCGCGTCGGCAATCTCGCCGTCGCCCATCAGCAGGTGGTCGAGATCGCCAAGGCGCTGTCGCGCGAGGTCAAGATCATCATTTTCGACGAGCCGACCGCCGTGCTGTCGGATCGGGATGCCGAGCGCCTGCACAAGGTCATCACCGATCTGCGCAGCCATGGCGTCGGTGTCGTCTATATCTCCCATCGCCTCGAGGAGGTGATGCGGATCTCCGATCGCATGACCGTGATGAAGGACGGCCAGCTCGTCGGCACCGTCGCCGCCAAGGACGTGACCATCGACGACATCATCCGGATGATGGTCGGCCGGCCGCTCTCCGCCCTCTTTCCCGAGAAGAGGGAGCGCAGGATCGGCGAGGAAGTGATCAGCGTGTCCGCGCTCCATGCCGGCCGCAAGGTCCGCAATGTCAGCCTCGCCGTGCGCGCCGGCGAGATCGTCGGCCTCGGTGGCCTGGTCGGCTCCGGACGTACCGAGGTCGCCCGCCTGATCTTCGGTGCCGACAGGCCCGATAGCGGCGCCATCAAGTTCAAAGGCAAGCCGGTGCATTTCCGCTCGCCGCGCGACGCCGTCGCGGCGGGCGTCGGGCTGGTCCCCGAGGATCGCAAGCATCAGGGCGTCATCCTCGACAAACCCATCCGGGTGAACGCCACCATGGCTCGGATGTCGTCGGTCACCACTGCGCTCGGCTTCCTGCGCCGGGGCCTGGAACGGCGCACCGTTGGCGAACTCGGCCAGAGCCTGCGCCTCAAGGCCGCCAGCGTCGACGCGCCCGTATCGAGCCTGTCGGGCGGCAACCAGCAGAAGGTGGTGCTGGCCAAGTGGTTCCATGCCGACGGCGATCTCATCATCCTCGACGAGCCGACCCGTGGCGTCGACGTCGGCGCGAAGACCGAGATCTACACGCTCGTCAACCGCCTGGCGGAAGCCGGCAAGGCCGTCCTGGTAATCTCTTCCGAACATCAGGAACTCTTCGGCTTGTGCGACCGCGTGCTGGTGATGCGCGAGGGCGAGATCCGCGGCGAACTCAGCCCGGGCGATTACAGCGAGGAAAACCTGCTTTCCCTGGCCATGAGCGAAGGCGGGCAACCCGGCAAAGCAATTCAAGCGGCGAATGGTATAGGACAATGACAGCTCTCAGCGAGAACCGCGGCGACGGCAAGCGCGGCTATGATCTCGGCGCCCTGGTGCAGCGTTTCGCGACCCTCGGCATCTTCCTGGTCCTGGTCATCGTCGCCTCCGTGTGGACCGACAGCTTCCTGACCAAGAACAATATCCTGAACGTGCTCCGCCAGGTCGCCTCCGGCGCTGGCATCATGTCGGTTGGCATGCTTTTCGTCATCCTCACCCGCGGCATCGACCTTTCGGTCGGTTCGGTGCTGGCGCTGGGCTGCGTGCTCACCGCCTATTTCATCGCCAAGCTCGGCTATGGCGTCGGCGTCAGCATCGCGCTGGTGATCTTGTGCGGCGCCGCCTGCGGCCTCGCCGTCGGCTTCTTCGTCGCCTATATGCGCCTGCCCTCCTTCGTGATGTCGCTGGCCATGATGGCGATCGCCCGCTCGCTCTCCTTCATGATTTCGGAAGGGCGGCCGATCTCGATCGGTGACGGCGGCCAGGCCCTGGCCGATTTCGGTGCCGGCTACTGGCTCGGCATACCCCAGCCCGTCATCCTGATGTTCGCGGTGTTCATCGTCGGCGGCATCGTGCTCTCCTTCACGCGCTTCGGCCGCATCATCACCGCCATCGGCTCCAACGAGGAAGCGGTGCGGCTGTCCGGCATTGCGGTGCCGCGCTATGTCCTGGCCGTCTATGTGATCTCCGGGGCGCTGGCCGGCCTCGCCGGCGTGATTTCCGCCAGCCGCACCACCATCGGCTCGGCCCAGGTCGGCGTCGGCATGGAGCTCAACGTCATCGCAGCCGTGGTGATCGGCGGCGCCAGCCTGATGGGCGGGCGCGGCGACGTGGTCAACACGCTGCTGGGCACGCTGGTGATGGGCATCATCGCCAACATCATGAACCTCGCCGGGGTGCCCGGCTACAGCCAGCAGCTCTATACCGGCCTGATCATCGTGGTCGCGATGCTGCTGCAATACGCAACCGGCACTCTGAAGCGATAGACGACAACCCAACGCGCTGCCGACTCCGTTGACAGCGCGTATTTTTCTGTCTAAATTTTCACATAAATGATCTTATTTCACAAATGTGAATATTGATCATTCATCGCCACCAGGCGATGCGACATAGGGAATTCTTCCAATGGCTGAATCTCGCGGGTGGCACAGCGCACAGGGCCGGGCCTTCGGTGGTCCGCTCAAATACATCCAGCGGGCCGGCGAAATCGGCCGCCTCGCCGATCATTTACGCCCTCTCGGCAAGCAGGCCTTCCTGCTCGTCGACGGCTTCGTCTTCGAAAAGCTCGGCGCCTCCATCCTCGCCTCGCTCGAAGGCAGCGGCCTCGGCCTCACCATGGAGAAGTTCAACGGCGAATGCTGCCGCGAGGAGATCGACCGGGTGACATCCCTGGTCTCCCAGGCCAAGGCGGATATCGTCGTCGGCATCGGCGGCGGCAAAACGGCCGACACCGCCAAGCTGGCCGCGATCGCCAACGATGCCCGCATCGCCATCGTGCCCACCATCGCCTCCACGGACGCACCGACCAGCGCCATCGCGGTGACCTACACGCCGCAGGGCGTGTTCAAGGAATCCTTCATGCTGCCACGCAATCCGGACGTGGTAGTGGTTGACAGCGCCCTGATCGCCAAGGCCCCCGCTCGCTTCCTCGTGGCCGGCATCGGCGATGCCCTCTCCACCTGGTTCGAAGCCCGCTCCAACCTGGAATCGCGCTCCGACAACTTCATCGCCGGCGGCTATCCGGCCCCGCTGGCCGGCATCGCCATCGCCAAGGCCTGCCATGAAGTGCTGATGCGCGATGCGCTGGCAGCCAAGCTCGCGGTCGAGAAGGGCGCGCTGACGCCAGCCGTCGAGAACATCATCGAGGCCAATACGCTGCTCAGCGGCCTGGGTTTTGAGAATTGCGCTGTTTCCGCCGCCCACGGCATCCATGACGGCCTGACGGCTCTGGAGGAAAGCCATGGCTTTTTCCACGGCGAGAAGGTCGCCTTCGGCGTGCTCTGCCTCCTGATGCTGGAAGGGCGCCCGCTCGCCGAGATCGAAGAAACCGCCCGCTTCTGCAAAGCGGTGGGCCTGCCGACCACCCTTGCCGACCTCAGGCTCGGCAAGGCCACAGCCGACGACATCGAGCGCGTCGCCAAGGCGGCCCTCAAGGAGGGGTCGATCACCTGGCGGGTCGCGGTGCCCTTGTCGGTGGAAATCGTCCGCGATGCCATCATCGCCCTGGACGCCTTCACTTCCTCACTCTTCGGCGCGGAGCGGCAGGCCGTTTGACGGCCCCTGATCCCCCTTCGCCAACACACCTCCTCCATATTCAAGGACTTTGACCATGCGCGCAGCCGTCATGTATTCGCCGGGTGACATCCGCCTCGAGGACGTTCCCAAGCCGGTCGCGGCAACCGGAGAGGTGCTATTGCGTGTTGCGGCTGTCGGGGTATGCGGCTCGGACCTTCCTCGCATGCTGACCAAGGGCGCCCATCGCATGCCGATCATCTGCGGGCATGAATTCTCGGGCCATATTTCGGAGATCGGGTCGGGCGTGACCGGTTTCGAGAAGGGCGAACTCGTCGGCGTCGCCCCGCTCATCCCCTGCCGGGTCTGCGATCAATGCGCGACCGGCAATTTCTCGCGCTGCCGCAACTATGACTATTTCGGCAGCCGGCGCGACGGTGCCTATACCGAATTCGTCTCGGTGCCGGTGGGCAATCTGCTCAAGGCCCCGGCGGATGCCGATCCCCGCGCCATCGCCATGACCGACCCGGCCTCGATCGCCCTCCACGCCGTCTGGAAGGCCCCGCCCACCGTTGGTCAGCGCGGCGGCGTCATCGGCTGCGGCCCGATCGGGCTGTTCGCCATCCAGTGGATGAAACTGATGGGCTGCACGGAAGTCGTCGCCGTCGACGTCTCCGAGCAGAAGCTCGAACAGGCGCGCGAGGCCGGTGCGACCCACACCCAGTTGATCACCGATCCGTTGCCGGCTGGGCTGAACTGCGACCTCATCGTCGAGGCCGCCGGCCATCCCTCCTCGATCAACTTCGCCGCCAAGCTGGCCGGCCCCGGCGGTCATGTCGTGTTCATCGGAATCCCTGTCGGCGAGGTCGCGCTGGAGAACCAGACCTTCCAGCACTTCCTGCGCCAGGAAGTGTCGCTGCACGGAGCCTGGAACTCCTTCGGCGCCCCGTTCCCCGGAAAGCAGTGGACGGTGTCGCTCGAGGCTCTCGCCACCGGCAAGCTCAAATGGGAGTTCATGATCACCCATGAACTCACGCTCGAGGAACTGCCCGGCATGTTCGAGAGCTTCAAGCGCAAGAACGAGTTCTTCTCCAAGGTGATGTTCAGGCCGTAAACTGTAAAATCGACACAAAAGCACGTCGATCCTTACCCTCCCCTGGAGGGGGAGGGTGAAGCGGACAAGATGTCCGCGCTCCCGGAGAACCACTCATGCCACGTCTTCTCGGCCTGGATTTCGGCACCGGCGGCATCAGGGTCGGCGTGTTCGACCTTGAAAGCCGTGCGATGCTTGGTGAGCGGGAGGTCCAGTACCCCACCCGCCACCCGCATCCGGGCTGGGCGGAGCAGTCGCCGATCGACTGGTGGGACGCGCTCGGGCAGGCCAGCCGCGGCCTGATGCGCGACCTCGGCTCGCCTCATATCGATGGCGTCTGCGCCGCCACCACGGCCTCGACCGTGGTCGCCTGCAAACGGGATGGCACGCCCCTGCGCCCCTCCCTCCTGTGGATGGACTGCCGGGCTGCCGAAGAAGCGGCCCGGACCGCGCTCTCGCAGCACCCCGTGCTGGCCTATGCCGGCGGCGGCGATGCGGCCGAATGGCTTGTGCCCAAGGCGATGTGGCTCTCGCGCCACGAGCCGGACGTCTATGCCGGGGCCGACATCATCTGCGAGTGCCTCGACTACATCAATTTCAAGCTGACGGGCCTGTGGGTCGGCTCGCGCATGAACGCGACCTGCAAATGGAACTACGATTCCGTCACCCGCCGCTTCCCTGACGAGCTCTACGCCGAATTCGGCATTCCCGACCTCGCCACCAAACTGCCAGATGATATCAAGGCGGTGGGCGCACCGATCGCGCCGGTCAGCGCCACGGCGGCCGAGCATCTCGGCCTCGTTAACAGGCCCATGCTGGCCCAGGGCGGCATCGATGCGCATACCGGCATCGCGGGCGCAGGCACGCTGCGGCCGGGCGAACATCTGCTGATCGGCGGCACCTCGATCGTCCATCTCTTCCAGCTCGCGGCGCAGGCACCGGTCACCGGCTTCTGGGGGCCATATCCCCATGCCCTGGTCGATGATTATTGGCTGGTGGAAGCGGGCCAGGTTTCTGCCGGCTCCGTGATGTCCTGGTATGCGCGCAATATGTTCGGGCTCGACCAGCAGGAGCGCGCTGCCCTGGTGCAGGAAGCGAGCGCTTTGCCGGTCGGCGGCACCGGTCTGCTCACACTCGATTATTTCATGGGCAACCGGACGCCCTATCGCGATCCCCTGCTGCGCGGCGCCGTACTCGGCCTGTCGCTCAGCCATTCCAGGGCGGACCTCTATCGCTCCGCCGTCGAAGCGGTGGCGCTGGGTTCGGCAAACGTGTTCCGCCGCATCCGGGAACTCGGCATTGCCTGCAACCGCATCGTCTCTTCGGGCGGCTATGCCAAGAACCCGCTGTGGCTGCAGGCCACGGTCGACGCCATGGGCATGCCCGTCGAACTCCTCAGCCAAACCAATCTCACCCTTGTCGGCACGGCCGCCTGCGCCGCTACCGGCGCCGGCCTGTTTGGCGACCTCTTTGCCGCGGCGGATGCGGTGGCCCAGCCGGTTACGCTGGTCGAGCCCGACCTCGCCGCCCATGCCCGCTATGGTGAATTGCTGCAGGATTATCTTGAAGCGACCGAGCTTCTTGCGCCACTCTCGCGCAAGCTGGCATCAAGACAGCTTGAGGGATCGCGTTGATGAGTGTCGGCAATCTCGACCATGACGTCCAGTTCAGGACCATGTCCGGCGAGCAGCGCGAACTCCTGATGATCCAGGTCGCCAAGCGCTATTACGAGCTCGACATGACCATGGGCGACCTTGCCAAGGAGCTCAACCTCACGCGCTGGCAGGCCAGCCGCCTGCTGACCGAGGCGCGCGAGGCCGGCATCGTGCGCATCGAGATCGTGCCGCGGGCGCCGCGCTCTCCTGACATCGAGTCCAGGCTGCAGCGCCGCTGGAACCTGAAGGAAGCCGTCGTCGTCCCCAACAATGGCGAGGAGGACGAGGGCCTCCTGCTCGATGCCGTGGCGCAGGCTGCCGCGCGCATGCTCGCAGGCCTCGGCAAGGTACCGCTGATCGGCGTCTCCTGGGGCCGCACCATGAGCGCGGTTGCGCACCGCCTGCCGCCCTTCTGGAACGAGGGCGTGGAAGTGGTGCTGCTCAATGGGGCCATGAACATCCGATCGCCCTCTATCCGCACCAACAACACCGCCGAACTCTTCGCCCGCTCGGCCAATGGTACGGCGACCTTGCTGCCGGTGCCGGCCATTCTGGGCCATGCCGCCACCCGCGTGGCGCTGGAACAGGATCCCACTATCGCCAGCGTGCTGGAGCTTGCCCGCAAAGCGCCGGTGATCTGCTTCGGCATGGGCACGATCAGCCCCGATTCCGTGCTGGTGCAATCGGGCTTCGTCACCGAAGCGGAAACGGCGGCCCTCAAGGCGAAAGGCGCCGTCGGCGATATTCTCAGCCGCTATGTCGATGCCCATGGCAATATCGTGGACGCGGACATCGATGCCCGAACCATCGGCCTGGATCTGCGTTTTTGTCGGGAGCGGAAATTCTCGATCGGCGTCGCCGCCGGCAAGTCGAAACAAGCCATAACCCTTGCCTGCCTCAGGGCTGGCTATCTCAACGTGCTCGTCACCGACGAGCAGACAGCACGCTTCCTCCTGGATGAAACCCACCATGGATAAGACCGATAAAGGCACGCCGGCTGCCTCCAAGAAGCCGGGCCAAGTCTCCTCTGCTCAAGCCGCTCCGGCCCTTAGCGTGGTGCCCACCGGCTCCGCCCTGATCGTATCAGGCCAGGGCGCCCATGCCCGCAATCCCGGCACGGCCCTCAAGCCCGAATGGTTCGAGGCGATCGAGGTCAATCTCAGCGCCACCGAACGCCGGGCCGCGACCCTCGGCGGGCGCCGCACGGTGAAGAAGGAATACCAGGCCGCCTGGCTGGTGAAGGCGGTGCAATGCATCGACCTCACCACCCTGGCGGGAGACGACACGCCCGGCCGCGTGCATCGCCTCGCCCTGAAGGCGCGCCGCCCCATCCGCGAGGACATCGTTACAGCCCTCGGCCTCGCCGATGCCCCGCCCACGGTGGGCGCCGTCTGCGTCTATCCCACCATGGTCGGCCCCGCCGTCAAGGCGCTCGCCGGTTCCGGCATTCCCGTCGCCTCGGTGGCGACGGGCTTTCCCGCCGGCCTCACCCCGCTGCCGCAGCGCCTTGCCGAAATCCGCTATGCCGTCGACCAGGGCGCCCAGGAGATCGACATCGTCATCAACCGCGCCCAGGTGCTGACGCAGGACTGGAACGCCCTCTATGATGAGATCCGCGCCATGCGCGAGGCCTGCGGCGAGGCCCATCTCAAGGCCATTCTCGCCACCGGCGACCTCAAGACGCTGCGCAATGTCTACAAAGCCAGCATGGTCGCGATGATGGCGGGCTCCGACTTCATCAAGACCTCCACCGGCAAGGAGGACGTCAATGCTACTCTCCCCGTCAGCCTCACAATGCTCCGTGCCCTGCGCGACTATGGCGAGTTCACCGGCGAGGCGGTGGGCTTCAAGCCGGCCGGCGGCCTCAGGACGGCCAAGGACGCCCTGGCCTGGCTCGCTTTGATGAAGGAAGAGCTCGGCCGCCCCTGGCTGGAACCCAATCTTTTCCGCATCGGAGCCTCATCGATGCTCGCCGACATCGAGCGCCAGCTCGAGCATTTCGTGACCGGGCGCTATTCGGCGCTGACTCACCACGCTCTGGCATAGGAAACGCAACGCGAGAACCTTCTCCACGAAGTGGGGAAGGTGGCCCGACGAAGTCGGGTCGGATGGGGTGCGGCCCGCTAGTGGCACCCTCTTCGGACTGAAAGCGCTAGCGGCCCACACCCCATCCGTCATTGCTTGGCAATGACACCTTCCCCACTTCGTGGAGAAGGCCAGGCGCACCTCCCTCCGCTGGGGAAAAGGCACGCCGAAACCTATGCCCAGGAGGCCCCCGATGCCCACCGTCAAGGAAATTCTGCAAACCATGGACTATGGTCCTGCCCCAGAAGCCGACAATCACGTCACGGCCTGGCTCGCGAGCCATGAAAAGGGCTTCAAGCACTTCATCGGCGGAGCCTTTGTCGCCTCCAAGGGCAAGGAAACCTTCGAGGTTGTGAACCCCGCTCGCGATACCCTGCTCGCCAAGGTCGCCGCCGGCACATCCGAGGATGTCGATGCCGCCGTCAAGGCCGCGCGCAAGGCTTTCCCCGCCTGGTCGGCGCTGCCTGGCCATGAACGCGCCCGCTATCTCTACGCCATCGCCCGCCACATCCAGAAGCGCGAGCGTTTCCTCTCGGTGCTGGAGACGCTGGACAATGGCAAGCCGATCCGCGAGAGCCGCGACATCGACATTCCCCTGGTCGCCCGACATTTCTATCACCATGCCGGTTGGGCCGAACTGGTCGAGACCGAATTCGCCGGCTACGGCCCCGTCGGGGTTTGCGGGCAGATCATTCCCTGGAACTTCCCGCTGCTGATGCTGGCCTGGAAGATCGCGCCGGCGCTCGCGGCCGGCAACACGGTGGTGCTCAAGCCCGCCGAGTTCACCCCGCTGACGGCACTCGCCTTCGCCGAGATCTGCCGCGAAGCCGGGCTGCCGGATGGCGTGGTCAACATCGTCACCGGCGATGGCGCCACGGGTGCGGCCCTCGTCGCTCATCCCGATGTCGACAAGATCGCCTTCACCGGCTCCACCGAGGTCGGCCGGCTCATCCGCCAGGCCACGGCGGGCTCGGGCAAGAAGCTTTCGCTCGAACTCGGCGGCAAGTCGCCCTTCATCGTCTATGAGGATGCCGATCTCGACGGCGCCGTGGAAGGCGTGGTCGATGCCATCTGGTTCAACCAGGGCCAGGTCTGCTGCGCCGGTTCGCGCCTGCTGATCCAGGAAGGCATCGCCGAACGCTTTCTCGGCAAGCTGCGCCGCCGCATGGAGACGCTGCGCGTCGGCGATCCCCTCGACAAGTCGGTCGACATGGGAGCCATCGTCGCGCCGGTGCAGCTCCAGCGCATCCAGGACCTCGTCAAGAAGGGCGAGCAGGAGGGCGGCACGCTCTGGCAGGCCGATTGCGCCCTGCCGGCCAAGGGCAGCTTCTTCCCGCCCTCGATATTCGTCGATGTGGAACCATCCTCCACGGTCTCGGAGGTCGAGATTTTCGGGCCGGTTGCCGTGGCGATGACCTTCCGCACGCCCGACGAAGCCATCCAGCTTGCCAACCACACGCGCTATGGCCTCGCCGCCTCGATCTGGTCGGAGAACATCAATCGCGCCCTCGATACCGCCGCCCGCATGAAGGCCGGCGTGGTCTGGGTCAACTCGACCAATCTGTTCGACGCCGCTGCCGGCTTCGGCGGCTATCGCGAGAGCGGCTTCGGCCGCGAGGGCGGCCGTGAAGGCCTCTATGAATATCTCAAGCCCGACTGGGAGAAATCCCTGCCCGCGGCCGAGGACAACAAGGCTGGCGCCCTTGGCGTCACGCCAGCCGAGGCGCCTGCAGGTACCGCCCTGCCCAGCATCGACCGCACCGCCAAGCTGTTCGTGGGCGGCAAGCAGGCCCGCCCTGATTCCGGCTACAGCTATACGGTCAAGAGCACGGCCGGCGCTACGCTCGGCCAGGCCGGCCTCGGCAATCGCAAGGACATCCGCAATGCGGTAGAGGCGGCGACCAAGGCAAGCGGCTGGGGCGCCGCCACGGCGCATAACCGTGCGCAGGTGCTCTACTACATCGCCGAGAACCTGTCGGCCCGTGCCGCCGAGTTCGAGCAGCGCCTGGTAAGCTACGGCCACAGCTCCAAGGCGGCCAAGGCGGAAGTCGAGAAGGCGATCCGGCGCATCTTCTACTACGCCGCCCAGGCCGACAAATATGACGGCCGCGTGCATTCCACCCGTTCGCGCAACGTGACGCTGGCGATGAACGAGCCCTTCGGCGTGGTCGGCATTCTCTGCCCGGATGAAGCGCCGCTGCTCGGATTCGTCTCGCTGGTGCTGCCGGCGATCGCCATGGGCAACCGCGTCGTCGCGGTGCCGTCGCCGGCCTTCCCGCTGGCAGCGACCGACTTCTACCAGATCCTGGAGACCTCGGACGTACCAGCTGGCGTTGTTAACATCGTCACCGGCGCGCGCGACGAACTCGCCAAGACCCTGGCCGAGCACGACGACGTCGACGCCCTCTGGTATCACGGCTCCAAGAGCGGCGCCGCGGCCGCCGAGAAGGCATCGGCCGGCAACCTCAAGGCGACCTGGACCAATCAGGGCCGGCCCCTCGACTGGCTCAAGGACGCGCAGGCCCAGGGCGCCGACTATCTGCGCCATGCCACCCAGGTGAAGAACATCTGGGTGCCCTACGGCGAGTAAGGCCCGCGCTCCAAGAAAGCCTCACGGCTGATCGGCGGCAACCTCGCCGGGCTGTTTGGGTCGATACTGGCCCTTGGTGATCACCTCCTCACCGACCTCGACCAGATGGTGCCCGACGGTGCGCAACAGATGCAGGGCGACGGTGATGTCGCTCTCGACGATATCCAGGAATTCGCGCGTGCCGATGCGCAGGCCCGTCAGATCGGCTATCGCGATCATCGACACCATGCGCGTCTGGCCGAGGATGACGGCGAGGTCGCCAATCAGGCGTCCCGGCAGGATGGTGTCGATCAACTCCTCCTCACCCACCACATTGATCCAGCGCAGCTCGGCACTGCCGGAGGCGACGACATAGGCACCATCGGGCACCTCCCCGGTTCGAAAGACATAGTCGCCGGCTTTGGTCGACATCCAGCGTGAGGCATAGGCGAGCAGCTCGATCTGGCTACGCTTCAGGCCGCGGAAGCTCTCCACGGCCGAGAGCACCTCGACCTTGGCCTGCAGATCGCCCGACATCGAAGCGTGATAGGCTGGGACCGGTGGGCGGCTCGCCCCATTGATCGGGCGGCCATCGCGGATGGTAACCACCAGATCGAAATCCTCGCTCTGAGCAATCTGTGGCTCCAGCACGATGATGGTGCTCTCGGGCAGCAAGCCCCGCAGCCTGAGCCAGATGGCGCGGCGGTCCGCCTCGGAGGCACTCGCCATAGCATGATCGAGCAAGACGAGATCGGGCCGGCGGATCAGGGCCCGGCCAAGGCCGATGCGCTCGCGCACCGCCGGCGAGAGATTGGTGCCGGCGATCGCGGTGCGCACGTCTCCCACCAGCAGGCGCAAGGCGCCGGCCAGCCCTTGTGCCTCCACCACCTCCATCAGCACATGATGAATCTGCCGGCGGGTCGCCTCCGACGGCGCCACGGACAGGCCGAACACCAGGTTTTCCAGCACGGTCAGGTCATAATTATAGGTTCCGGCCTCAATCGGCGAGAAGGTCTCGCCCGCCAGCTCCCTCAGGCGCGCGCCGTGGCGGGCGCGCGCCGCCAGGATGGCCGCAGCAAGCTCGGCAGGAAAATCGGTACCCAGATCACTCGGCGCGATGTTGAAGAGCAACGATAGCAGCGTACCACGCTCGGCGACGCTCATGCCGGCGACATCATGGGCCTGCTCCTTGGACGCGACCGACCTCAAGCGTTCGAACAGCTCGGGGCCGATGGTGGTGAAGCGGCGCAGCAGCGGATGCCGCGGCCCGACTTCGCCGAAGGCCCTGACCAACGTCGAAGCGAGATCGATCGAGAAGGCCAGGAGCTGTTCGGCGATGTCGAGTCCCGCGATGTCAGCCAGGAGAGCTTCACCCGGATGGCTTGATTCAGTCTCGCTGTGATGGTGTACGGCGTAGAGCAGATTCTCACCGATGGTCAGGCCGGGATTGATGGCACCGGGGTCGAAACGGTCGATCTGCTCGGCCAACCCTTCGGCCTGGAGGCGCAGCGTCACCTCTTCCCGCAGGGCGCGGACGCGGCCGGCGAGATCGTCATGCTGGCCCGCGACAAGATAGCCGTCGAGGGCGCGATCGAGCAGCATTTCCGAACGGCCGATCACCTCGATGACATCGAGCCACCAGGCGTCGACCTCGCTGTCGTTCTTGAAACCGACGAGCCCGCCATCCCTCCAGGAAACATCGAGGCGATCGGTACTGTTGGCGGTCTCCGTCGCTTCGACCAGGGCCTTGGCCGCTTCGCCCGACGGTTCGCCGGAGGACTCCGGCTCTAGATAGAGCGGCAGCCTGGTATTCTGAGCGATGGTGCCACGAAACAGATAGGGCGTGCTGTTGGCGACGCCGATACGCGCGGCCAGCATAGTCGGGCTGGCACCGGCGAGATCGAGGCCGGATATGGTCACCTGCCCAGCGCTGGGCATCGAAGCACCAGAGAGCAGATCGCACAGGGCCCGTCGCACCAGCATGTCCGCGCTCTGAATGGCAACGAGCGACCCGCCGGGTATGACAAGATCGACCTGGTCGAGCAGAGGCACGCCGCCAAGGCCCGGCATGGTGACGTCGCGCAAATGGATCGCCCCGTTCAGGCGGGGGACGTCGGCATCTGCCACCACGGGAGCCAGCGCCTCCGGCACTTCGAACTGCTCCAGCAGGCTGTCATAGCGCGAGGACGCCTCCTGGGCCTGGTTCCAGTAGGTCAGCAATTCGCGCCAGGGATCGGCAATGTCGCGGGACGCGGAGAGCGCCGCGATCAGGGCGCCGACGCTGAGTTGGCCATGGATGACCAGATAGCCGCCGATCAGGAAGAACAGGAAGGGGGTGAGCTGGGTGATCGAATTGTTGACGAACTTGATCAGGAATTTACGCTCGAAAATGAGCAACCGGATCGTATAGAGCTCACCCAGCTGCTTGCTGAATTCGGCAAGCCGGTAGCGCAAACCGCCATTCTGACGCAGATCGGCGACGCCGGCGACGCTTTCCCCAATGCGCTCCGACAGGGCGCGCACCCTGCCGACGCGCTGATGATGAAGCCTGTTCACATAGCGCTGCATACGCGGGATCAGGTAGGCCTGGACCGGGATGAGGCCGATACCGGCAACGCCGAGCCAGACATTCTGGAGAAAAAGGAAGGCGACGATGGTCAGGATCTGGCCGAACTGGAACACCGGCTGGGCGAAGGCATCGCCCATCACTCCGCTCAACGGCTCCGCCTCGGCGGTGACCATCGAAACGACCTCTCCCTGCGAGACAGTATCGAAGCGCTGCAGGGGAAAGCGCAGCACCTGGGCAATCAGCTTGTAGCGCAGCCGCCGGATCATGCGTTCGCCGATGACGCCCCTGTAGATGCTGAGCTGCATCTTGATGACGCCATTGGCCAAGGTGCAGATCAGGAAGGCAACGCACAGCACCACAAGGAGCGTGGTCTGATCGAGATGAAGACCCAGGCGGTTGAGCGGCGTGGCATGCCCCTGAAGCGCCCCGTTCAGGATGTATTTGGGCAGCTCCAGCGATAGATAGAGGACCGGAAAGGAGGCCACGGTCGCGGCAAGCAACAAAAGCTGATGCCGCCTGCTATGGCGCCAGACGAAGGAAAACAGTCCGGATTTGTCCGGATCGCCATTTTTGGACAAAAGCCGCCTCCCGCCCGTTGCGAGATCCCCACATCTTCATGTGTGACTACAACCCACAATAGCAAGCCACCGGCAGGCGAAAAGCGCTTCGATGTACGTATTGTCGAGCGATGAAGGCCTGTTTCCATAGCGTTTTGCGATTTGACGGTTTCACCTGGAATCGCAAAGGCGCCCAAGCCAATCCGTCGGATTGGCTTGGAAACAAGGAGGCGAAGCAAACCAGCGTTCAGTCATGACCGCGCTTTGCTCAAGGCCATCACCACATATGCAGGGAGGTCGTGCCTTGCGCCGTACCGCACCAGGAGGCCGTCTCGATATTGAAGATGAGCGCGCTGACGACCTGCCTGGCGACGTTCTGGTGGAAGGCCATGACGCTCTCGGCCTTGATGAAGAAGGATTGCGTCAGCAGGCGATGGCCCGATCGGGCATCGGACAGGGTCACGATGACATTGAGGTGGGGCACGCCGGCCACGACCTGCCCTTCGACCAGATAGTCGATACCGGCGACCGATCTGGACGATGTCTTGCGCCGCGCCGGCGGCTGCACCAGGATCACGCGCGAATTGGCGATCGCCCCCCTGATTTCCTGCACGATGGTGTCGAAGGCAGGCTTCATCGCGCCATCCACCCCACGCAGGCTGAATGGCATCACCGCGACTTTGGCCTCCGCCGCACCACCATCGAAGTCAACGTCGTCGGGCGCCTGCTCCAGTGCCTCCGGCGAATCGGTGAGGCCGCCGGTCGGCATGTACATGTAGCCCCGGCCCGGTACGGTATGGATGATGCGATGCCGCTCGTCTCCGACACTCTGCCGCGCATCGCGAATGCAGCGCAGCAGGGCTGCTTCCGTGACCACCGCGCGCGGCCAGACCGCCGCGAACAATTCGTCCTTGCGGACGACCCTCCCGGCATTGCGGGCAAGGTAGCTCAGCAATTTGAAGGTTCTGGAACGCACCGGCACGCGAGCACCGGCCTTGCGCAATGTACCTCGGCTGAGATCCAGAACGGATTCGCCGAGCCTGTATGTCAGCTCCTGATCCATGTCTCTACTCTCTCGGCAGTGGGTCCGGGCGGGGTTTGCCCCTGCTCCATCTGATCTGGTGCCGCCGAGAAAGCGCAGGAGGATTTGCAGGAAGCCTCCGACTGTCTCAGCCGCAGGTCCAGTTTCGCTATTATTGCGAATGAAACATCACCAAAACAGATGAGAGAAAGCCGGTTTTGCCACGACCACGACGCTCTTCGAGCGATTGAAGGGAAGATCCGGCCGGCTTCACGCCATGCGCGGCAGCGGCGCCAGCCCGGCGAGCAGAGCGACCACCTCGGCCTGGCGCCTGCAACCGGTCTTCTCCAGCACACCGCGCACCTGGGTGCGCACCGTATTCGACGTTACCCCGCTATGCTGGGCAATGTCCTCCACGCTGTCGCCCGTGGCGAGGCTGCGGGCGACACGGGCCTCCGCCGGCGTGAGATCGAAAAGGGACTGCACCAGCTCCACCGGCGGTGCCTGCGGCGCCGTCACCGGCGTCAGGATCAGGGTCGCCGCGCTGCTCACGAAAATATCGCGCGCGCTCAGGCGGATCGGCACGATATGGGCAACCATGGCCTCCGGTTCACCCCGTACCGGGAAGGAGCGTACGCTCGCGCCATGCGGCTGATCGATGGTGATGATGGCATCGCGCAGGAGCTTGTCAGCCGCCTTGTCGACGAAGGAGACGCCATCGAAGGCGCGCCAATGCACGAAATCGCCGAGATCCTCGATCAGGTCGTTGGCGGCCAGCACCTTGCCCAGCCGGTCGAGCACCAGCGCCGGCAGACCGAGCGCGGCCAGGGTCTGGCTGGCGACGCGGGCGCGCTCGAGCTGCAAGCGGGCGGTCATCAGCGCACTGCGGGCAAGGTGGGGGCGCAGCGTGTCGAAACGATCGACAAGGGCGCGCTCGGCCGGCCCCTGGGCGAGCCAGCGCGTGAACAAGAGCAGCAGCATTTCCCGGGTCGGCAATTCCACCGTGGTCACGATCATCGAGCCGATGCCGGAGGGGCGCCAGAAATCCCGATAGAGCGGCTCCTGCTCGAGCTCGATCTCCGTCATGATGTCCCGCTCGGTGATGAAGCCCGCTCGCGAGGACGCCAGCACCCGGTTCAGCCCATGGCCGCGCTGCGCGAAACCGCCGGCCAGCGCCGCCTTGGCCCGCTCCCGGGCGCCGGACGACGCCGTGAGCATGGTGGCGTCCTTGCCGAAGACATAGAGGCTGCCGCCAGCGCCCGACGTCATGTCCGAAAGCGCGTCCAGCGTGCCCGGCCATTGCTCCGGCACGAAGGCACATTCGTAGATCCGATCGACCAGTTGCTGATCCATGACGGCTTCCTCGCGAAAGCAACGCTGCATTATTCCAGATCACGTCGCTATTTCACAAAGGAAATAAGGCCTTCGGTCTCTCATCAGTCGAGTTTCAACTCGAAAAACACCTGATCGCGTAAGAATATACCATCAATCAGTATCCCCTCGGGGTAGCCGGTCTCCGGCCGGAAGGCATCCGGCACGATTCGGGTCATGCGAAAACCCCGGCGCTGATAGAAGCGCAGATTGGCAATATCGGCCGTTGCCGTCGAGACGACCAGCGAGTGCGCGCAGCGTTCCCGGCAGAAGGCGATGGCCGCCTCGACCAGTTCTCGCCCGATACCCACGCCCCGATGCTCGGCCAGCACCGCCAAGCTCTTGAGCTCGAGCACGCCGGGCTCGTCGGTGGCGAGGATCTGGGCATGGCCGATGATGGCCTCCCCCTGGCGGGCTACCAGCACATCGCCCAGTCCGATATAGGAGGCGACCTGAACGGGTGAATCATCGGCCAGAGCGAACAGCGCCAGCAAGGCCTCGCGCGGCTCCTCATATCGTTCTATCGGCATCGACACATCCGCAGGCAGGGATCGGGCATCACACGGGTCCGCTCAGCCAGTCCGGGACCTCGCCGAAACCCTCGACCAGGTGATCGACAATGGCCCGCAGCTTGCGCGGCATCGGCTTGACCGGCGGCCAGATCGCGGCGATCGGCAGGGGCAGCGGCGGATGGTCGGGCAGCAGGGCAACCAGCCGGCCATCGGCCAGCGCCTCATGGGCGATGAACATCGGCAGCAGGGCCAGTCCCAGGCCGGCAATCGCCATGTCCCGCATCACCTCGCCATTATTGGCGGCGATGCGCCCGCGCATCGGGACGCTGACGACACCGCCAGAGCCATCGGCCAACTGCCAGACCTGGGTGGCCTGCAGGTTGCGATAGCCGATCGCGGGATGATCGGGCAGGCCGGCAAGATCCTTCGGTGTCCCTCGCCGTTCCAGATAGTCGGGGCTGGCACACACCACCCGCGGATCGTCGCACAATTTGCGGGCGATCAGGCCGGAATCCGACATCTGGCCGATGCGCACGGCGAGGTCGAAGCCGCCGCGCACCAGATCGACGAAGCGATCCTCGTAATCGACCACCAGTTCCAGATCGGGGTGGCGCAGGGCGAAGGCTGCCAGCAACGGGCTGAGATGGCGAATGCCGAAACTCATCGGCGCCGAGATGGCGAGCGAACCGCGCAGGCCCGACATGCCCCAGGCCACGCTCTCGACCGCATTGGTCATCTCGGCCAGAGCCGGCCGCAGCCTCACGGCCAGTTCGGCCGCCGTCTCATTGGGCAGGATGCGCCCGGCATGGCGCTGGAACAGCGGCGCGCCCAAGGCCAGCTCCAGATCGGTGATGCGCTTGCTGACCACCGATTTCGACAGGTTCGCCCGCGCCGCCGCGCCGGAGACCGTGCCGGCCTCCATCACATCCAGGAAGGTCTTGATCTCGTCGATGGTCCATTTCATGGCGAGCGTCCAAACCGGTGGGCCGGTCCCACCTCTGCCTACCCCGTCAGCCCTGCCTTTCCAAGCCCAGCCGTTCGAAATTTTCGAACGCAGCGTGTGCAGGGATCACGCTACACGGCACAACCGTTCGCGGCGATATTACGGTCAACGCAACACATAGGAGGCTGCCATGCAGCTCACCGGCATTCATCATCTCACCGCAATCACCGCGAACGCCCCCGGCAACAAGCGCTTCTACACCGATACGCTCGGCCTGAGGCTGGTCAAGAAGACCGTCAACCAGGACGACACCAGCGCCTATCACCTGTTCTACGCCGACGGCGAGGCCACGCCCGGCAGCGACCTCACCTTCTTCGACTGGCCGGTGGCGCCAGAGCGCCGCGGTACCCATTCGATCAGCCGCACGGGCCTGCGTGTGTCCGGTGAGGATAGCCTGAACTACTGGGCCGCCCGTCTCAAGGATTTGGGCGCTGCCGCCGGTGACGTCGGCCTGATCGACGGCCGCGCCAGCCTCGAATTCGAGGATCCGGAGGGCCAGCGTTTCCGCCTGGTGGACGATGGCGGCAACGGTACGCTGCACCCCTGGAGCCGCAGCCCCGTGCCGTCGGAACACCAGATCCGGGGCCTTGGTCCGATCACCATCTCGGTGCCGAAGAAGGAGCCCACCGATGCCATACTCACCCGCGTGCTCAACATGAAGGAGGAGCGCGACTACGCTTCGCCCGACGGCGAGGGCCGGGTGCATGTCTACCGCATGGGCGAAGGCGGTGCGGCCGCCGAGTTGCATGTCGCGGTGCAGCCAGGGCTCGGCACTGCCCGGCAGGGTGCCGGCGCCGTGCATCACGTCGCCTTCCGCACCCCCGACGTGGCGGGGATCCATGCCTGGACCGAACGGCTCGGCCAGTTCGGCATTCCGAGCTCGGGCGAAGTGGAACGCTACTACTTCCGCTCGCTCTATTTCCGCGAGCCCGGCGGCAATCTCTTCGAGATCGCCACCGATGGCCCCGGTTTCGCCGTCGACGAGCCGCTGGAGACCCTCGGCGAACGCCTGTCGCTGCCGCCCTTCCTCGAAGGCCGCCGCGCCACCATCGAAGCCGGCCTGCAGCCTCTGTAGAAGTACCAGGACGGCGACAATCAGCAAACCTACAGCCGGCGCCGGGGCATGCCCTGGCGCTGGTTTTTTTGCTGAGGGCAGGCCTCGAAGCCACGCCACAACGGAAACGCACAATCGTTCAAGATCGCGGCCGCTGAAGGCCCCATAGATTGCGCCATTCGAGAATGGAGCAAAGCAGCATGGAAACGACACCCAAAGCGATCAACTTCGCCGAGAAAATCTCAAGGATCAGCGATCTCTGGCAGCCTCGCGTCATCGCCGAAATGAACGACTATCAGTTCAAGCTGGTGCGCATCGAGGGTGATTTCATCTGGCACGATCATCCCGAGACGGACGAGACATTCATCGTCCTCAGCGGCCGCCTGCGCATCGATTTTCGCCATGGCGCCGTTGTCATCGGCCCTGGCGAGATGGCCGTGGTGCCCAAGGGGCTGGAGCACAAGCCCTATGCGGAAAGCGAGGTCCATCTCCTGCTGATCGAACCACGCGGCACCCTCAACACCGGCCATAAAGGCGGCGAGCGCACCGCCCAAAACGACGTCTGGGCCTGAGATCGCAGCGCACTCTGCCTCAACTCTCGACCACCACGTCAAGCAACTCGCCACCGAGAGAAAACTTGGCTGCAAACAATTCGTTGTCGTTACGGGCCGGCAGGATCGCATAGTCGAGGGTCAGCGCCGCGCCGCCGCTTTTCTCGGGCGAAAGCGAAAAGCATCCGCGCTTGAGAACGAGCGCCGCGGCAAAGGCCTGTGGAGAGACGGCACCAGGATCCGTTGCATCGGGAAAGATCTGATCGAGAGCCCGGCGCAGGGTCGGGGTACCATATGTGAAACGCTCCTCCAGCCATTCAAGGCGCATTGCCTCGGGAAAGCCCAACCGCACGCCGGCATCCAGCCTGTCCAATTTCTCGACCAGGGGTACGAACGGATCCAGATGCTCCGGCTCGAAGGCAGCCATGGTTTTCTTGGTCATGAAGAGATTGAGCGGAATCTTGCGCCCCGCAACGGTCGACGTTGTCAGGCGCGAAAAATCCGACAGCTTGCGCCGCCCGAAATAGGGATGGCGATATCCCGCCTCCCACCGTGATGGTGCGATTGAATCCGGCAGGTCGCGCATCGCCTGTTCGACCTGGTACTCGATCCCCGAGAAATTTCCGGCCACATCGAAGAGAGCGGCAAAAACCGGCGGCCACCAGGTGACGCCGGCAAACTCCCAGGCAGCTTGGTCAAGCGCGCGATATTGCAAGGCGAAGGGCCGCTGATCATAGGGGTAAGGCGTGAGCGAGGATGGAAGCAATTCATCGCCGCCGCCCATCATGGCGCAGATGAGTTCGAATGCCCCCACGGAGGGTGGCCAGGAACGAAAATGATCGCGAACGCGCCGGTCATTCTCTTCCAGATTGCGGCAGAAGGCTTCGAAGGCCGGCAGGCGCGGTAAGAGCGCCTCGTAATGCTCACGCGTCGGATGGCACATATACCCCGCCCTGTAGGCGACGTCGGAGCGATTGTCAGGCGGATGGAAGATGAGATCCCACCCGTCCGCCGTGACCTGTCGGAAATAGGCGTGCGTAGCGATTGTCTCGGGAGACTGCATGACGACCTCGAGGTTCGATCCCCGCACGGTGCCGCAACTGTGCTCGGGAGGCAATCAGGCCAGATCCGATCGCCCCAGCTTGAGCAGTTCCGTTAGATCTTTCGCCAAGAAGAGAAGCCGTGGAGCTACGCCGTCGCCGGCGGATCCTCACCCGGCGCCAGCGTCATCACGTCGGCCCAGTCGGGATGCTTGCGGTATTGCGCCCGCACATAGGGGCAGAGCGGCAGGATGCGAAATCCGTCCCTGCGGGCATCCTCCACCATGTAAGCCACCAGCGCGGCGGCAGCACCGGTGCCGCGCATCGTCTCGGGCGCGCCGGTGTGGTCGGCACTGATCAGGGCGGGATCGCGCCTGGTGAAGACGATCTCGGCCTCCCCTTCCACGCCGTCGATGCGCGCGACATAGCGCCCGCGCGGCTCGGCAAGCTCTTCGCGACGAATATCGATGTCAGCCATTCCGGCCTCCCTCACTGTTTTCTTCATACCAATGACGCGCCGCCGACAGATCGGCGGATGACAATTCGTGGCCGGCCTCGATGCTGTGGGCGGCGACGTCAGCGCCCTGATGCCGCAGCCAGGTTTCGAGCCGGGGCGCCTCCTGTCCGAAGGGATCGCGTGCCCCGGTCAAGATCAGGGCCAATGTCCCGGCAAGATCGGCATCTGGCAAGGTTTCGAGCACCGGCATCGCCCGTAGGAGAATGGCGCGCCTGACGATGCCGGGATGCAATCCCATCACGGCGGCGATGAAGTTCGCGCCGTTTGAATAGCCCAGAAAGGTCAGGCGGTGGTGGTCGAGTCCATAGCCTGCCACGGCCCCGTCGACGAAAGCCGCGAAGGCCTTCGCCTCGAAGGCGATATCGGCCTGATCGAACTTCGTCATCCCAATGCGCCGGAACCAACGCAGCACGCCTTCCTCATGGCTCCGCCCACGCACGCCGAGCAAGGTCGCATGGGGTGCGATCTGGCGAGCGAGCGGCATCAAATCGGCCTCGTTCCCGCCGGTGCCGTGCAATAGGACCAATGTGCTGCCGTCGGGCTGGTCCGGCGTATGGAAGCGATGCACGAAAGGCAGATCCCGGCGCGGCAGGCGCGGCTCTCCTGGCAGGGAGAATTGCGGCAGCATCGCCTTCAGGTCGTCCGCCCGCTCGGCATCGCCGGGCGGCACGAACAGGCGTTCGCCAAGATGATCGGCTGCCTCGTCGATGGCAAAACCTGGACCATCCGTCGCCACTTCGATCAATGTGCCGCCCGGCTCGCGCACATAGAGCGAGGTGAAGTAGTTGCGATCGTGGAAATTGGTCGGCGACGAATTGAGACGCGACAGCGCAGCCTGATGCTTGCGCACCTCGGCTACATCCGCCGCGCGAAAGGCGACATGATCGGCCGTGCCGGTGCCGGGAATGCCGGGCACATAGCCGGAGGCATCCCGGATATCGACAGCATCCGTATCCGACAGCAGGCGCTGGAGATTGCCCTCGCGCGGCCCTGGCCGGTAGCCGAACCGCGCGATGAAGGCCGCCGTTTCCTCTGGCTGGTCGGTCAGCAGGGTCACGGCGCGCAAGCGCCTCGGCGCGATCGCTTCATTGCCCCAGGGCGTGGCTGATGACTGGTCTGCACCGACCAGCTTGACGATGACGCCGTCGGGATCCTTGAGCCGTAGGACAGATTCGCCGAATTCCTGCGATGGCCCCGTCATCGGCACGCCATGGCTCAAGGCCCGCGTCATCCAATCGCCGATGCTCGCCAAAGGCACGGCAAAGGCGATCTCGGAAACCTGGCCATTGCCGACACGACCGGCGGCACCGTCTTCCCAGACGAGGAAGGTGACGATGGAGCCGGGCGAGCCGAGACGATCGCCATAGAAGAGATGGAGCTGCTGGGCATCTTCGTAGCCGCCCGTGCGCTTGACCAGGCGCAGGCCAAGGAAGCCGACATAGAAATCGACATTCGCCTGCACGTTGCGCGTCATCAAGGTGACGTGATGGATACCGTTCGCGGCAATTGCCGTCATGAGCGCGCCTCGTCTTCCCCGTCGGTGATTTGGCAAACCTCGCATGATCGTTTCCTTCAGTCCAAGCCACTGATGCCGAATTCGGCGTTCTCGATTGACGAACAGCAAAAAGGTTTTGGGCGAACAGCTCCCTGTTTATGCTGAGCCATGGGCCGGATACGGCCGACAACCTCCCGGAGGATCGAATGAGCTGGAATCCCGCCCTGACACCCGGTTGCCCCGATGCGATCGGCATCGACGCGATCGAAACCTTGATCGTGCCGCGTTCGCGCGATCTCGGCGGCTTCGAAGTGCGCCGCGCCTTGCCGGCCCCCAAGCGCCAGATGGTGGGCCCGTTCATCTTCTTCGACCAGGCGGGGCCCGCCGAATTCCTGACCGGGCAAGGCGTCGACGTGCGCCCACACCCCCATATCGGCCTGGGCACCGTCACCTATCTCTATCGCGGCGATTTCCACCATCGCGACAGTCTGGGCACCGACCAGGTCATCCAGCCCGGCGCCCTGAATTGGATGGTGGCCGGGCGCGGCGTCACCCATTCCGAACGAACCTCTGCGGAAGCCCGCCGCGGCCCCAACAGCCTGTTCGGCATCCAGACCTGGATCGCCCTGCCTGAAACGCATGAGGACATGGCGCCGATGTTCGAGCATCACGGCAAGGAGAGCCTGCCGGTGATCGAGAGCGACGGCGTCAGCGTGAAGCTCATCCTCGGCAATGCCTATGGCGAGAAGGCGGCGGCGACATTGTTCTCGGAAACCTTCTATGGCGACGTCGTGCTGGCCCCCCGTGCAAGACTGCCGCTGCCGGACGAGCACGAAGATCGCGGCCTCTATATCACGCAAGGTTCCGTCACCATCGCCGGCCAGGATTTCACGGCGGGGCAGATGATGGTCTTCCGCCCCGGCGATGCCATCACCGTGGCGGCCGGCGACCAGGGGGCCCGCCTGATGATCCTGGGCGGCGCCACCCTCGGCGGGCCGCGCTATATCTGGTGGAACTTCGTCGCCTCCTCCAAGGAGCGCATCGAGGAGGCCAAAGCCCAGTGGCAGGCGCAGAAGTGGGGCCAGGGCCTGTTCGATCTGCCCCCGGATGATCGCGCCGAACACATTCCTCTACCGGATTGAGGCTGGTCGCGGCGTTCATTCTCCCAGGCAAACAGTCGTCGACGAACCTTCTTCATCACCTGGAGAAGGTTCGTCATATTTTAGGGATGACTTTGCGCAAGATTCTTCATACAACTTCACCTTGCGCGTGACCTTGCCCATTGACTCAGTTTGTGGAAATGCGCAACAAAATGAAGGGCGCCCCCAATGATGTGGCTCGGGCGCCTATCCCGTCGCCACGCGGGCAAAAAGAAACAAGCCATTTCCAGGGAGAAACCAGATGTACAGGAAGATAGGGGCCGGCCTCGCCGCACTGACGGTCAGCGTCCTGCTCGCCACCACCTCCGCCTATGCCGATTTCTGGTCCGACGCCTCCAAGGACCTCCAGGGCGTCACCATCCACGGCATCTCGGAGAGCACGCCACCCTCCAACTATGTGAAGAACGTGCTGGGCCCGGCTTTCACCAAGGCCACCGGCATCAAGGTGGAGTTCGAAGCCACCTCCTGGGACCAGATGTACGACAAGGCGATCAAGGACATGGAGGCCAAGACCGGCGTCTATGACTTCGTCTATATCGAGCAGGACATCATCTACAGCTATCTGGCCCGCAACTTCCTGGTCGACATCACCAAGACGCTCGCCGACAAGCCGGCGCTGAAGGCACCAGATTACGATCCTGCCAAGTTCACCACCTTCGCCAACTACTTCAAGGACGACAAGGGTGACCTCTACGGCGTGCCGATGGAGGCCTTCATCAAGATCTATCTCTATCGCAAGGATCTGTTCGATGATCCGGCGGTGAAGGAAGCCTACAAGAAGAAGACCGGCAAGGATCTCGCCCCCGCCAAGACCCATGAGGACTACAAGGCCATCGCCGATTTCTTCACCGAATGGGGCAAGGACAAGGGCGAGGAATTGTGGGGCTCGACGGTGCAGGCCAATACCGGCCATCCCGCCTCCTGGTACGAATTCTTCGAAAGCGTCGCACCGACCTTCGGCGTCTATAATTGGGGCATCGACGCCTCCAAGAACTATGCCGCCACCGTCGCCAATGGCGGCTCGATGAACAGCCCAGAGGCCAAGAAGGCGCTGGAATACTGGTTGAGCCTGCTGCCGGACGCTCCGCCCGAATCCACCGCCAGCACCTGGGACGAAGTCGCAGCCACCTTCGCGGCCGGCCGCGCCGCACAGGGCCTCGTCTATGGCGAGAATGCCGCCTGGATCGCCACCGATGCCGGCAAGTCCAAGGTGGTGGGCAAGGTCGGTGTCGCCCTGCCTCCGACCTCTCCGGGGGTGATCGAGGCCGCCGAAGCCGGCAAAGGCTATATCGGCTATTATGACGGCGGCGCCTTCGGCATCTCCTATGCCTCCAAGAACAAGGAGGCGGCCCTGCTCTTCCTGCAATATATCGCCCAGGAGAGCGTCCAAGCCGATTGGGCCGTCGCCGGCTCGCGCATCACCCATAACTCGACTTATGACGATCCCAAGGTAAAGGCGCAGGACGAGAAGACCAACGGCTATTATTCGCTGATGAAGAAGGACGGCAAGCTCTTCGCCGGCGCGCCGCCCTACCCCTTCCATGCCCAGGTGCGCGAAGCGACCGCCTCTATCTTCTACAAGGCGATCACGGGCGATCTCTCGGCGTCCGACGCCCTCGACCAGATGGCGGCCACGACGGAGGCCGAACTCAAGAAGCTGGGCTATCGCAAATAGCGGGCCTGCCGGAGCCGCCCAGGGCGGTTCCGATTTACCGGAAATAGCGGCGGGGCCCCTGGCTTAGCGGGAGCCGCGCCGCTGTCCTTTACTGCCTCGCGGGTGAAGGAATCCCCATGCGATCGTCGACAACCGGCTGGCTGCTGCTGGCACCCACGCTGTTCATCCTCGCTCTGTTCGGTATCGTGCCGTTCATCTACGTGATGGTGGTCTCCTTCACGCAGTGGAACAGCTTCGCCGCCGATCCGGCCATGCATTTCAACGGGCTCGACAATTTCCGCGCCCTAGTCTTCGACACCGACTTCCTCAAGTCGATCTGGGGGACGTTGAAATTCGGCTTCTTTGCCGTGGTCAGCGAGATCGTGCTCGGCTATTTCCTCGCCCAGCTCTTCATGCGCGACTTTCCGGGCAAGGGCTTCTTCCGCACCATCCATACCCTGCCGCTGGTGATCGCGCCCATTGCCGTGGGCGCGATCTGGCGCCTGCTGCTCACGCCGGGTCTCGGCCCGGTGCCGAGCTATCTGCGCAGTTGGTTCGGCTATGACCTCAATATCAGCCGCTTCTCGGACCAGGCCTTCGCGGCCGTGGTGATCATGGACATCTGGCACTGGACGCCGCTGGTGACGCTGACCTTGCTCGCGGCCCTGTCCTCCCTGCCCAAGGATCCTTTCGAGCAGGCGCAGATCGACGGGGCCAGCCGCTTCCAGATCTTCTGGCACATCACCCTGCCGATGCTGAAGCCGGCCATCCTCGCCACCGTGTTCATCCGCCTGATGGACGCTTTGCGCACCTTCGATGAGATCTTCATGCTGACCAGCGGCGGCCCGGGCGACGCCACCCGCTTCGTCGGCCTCTACATCTACCGCGTGGTGTTTCCCAAGAAGGATTACGGCTATGGCGGCGCCATGTCCGTGCTCGTGCTCTACCTCACCATCGTGATGTGCTGGCTGCTCTATTCGGCCCTGGTAGCCCGACGCGACCTCAGGAGGCCCGAGTGATGCGCAAGCCCAATGTCTTCGTAAGCCTGCTGCTCTGGATCGTGCTCAGCCTGATCACGCTGGCGCCGATCTACTGGCTGTTCGTCGTCTCAGCCAAAAGCCGTGTCGAGCTGTTCGGCAGGCCGAGCTTCCTGTTGACCTCGTTCTTTCCGGACAATTACGCCAACGCCCTGACGGATCCGAACCTGCAGAAATACATGCTGAATTCGGTCATCGTCGCCACCTCCAACGCGCTGCTGGTGACCCTGCTCGGCTTCCTGGCCACCTATGCGCTGACGCGCTACAAGCTGGTCGGCAAGGAAAACGTCTTCTTCTGGACCATCACCAACCGCATGGCGCCACCGGCGGTATTCCTGCTGCCCTTGTTCCTGCTCTATACGCAGGTCTTCGCCATCGGCGACTGGAAGCTGTACGATACCCGTATCGGCCTCATCCTGCTCTATTGCGTGTTCAATCTGCCCTTCGCGGTGTGGACGCTGCGCCCGGTGCTCGACGCCATTCCGCAGGAACTCGACGAGGCTGCCACCATCGATGGCGCCTCGACCTTCCAGCTTCTGACCAAGGTGATCTATCCGCTGGCCCGCCCGGGCCTCGCCGTCACCATGATCCTCACCTGGATCTTCGCCTGGAACGAGTATCTGCTGGCAGCCACCCTCACCAGCGTGGAGGCACGCACCATCACCACGTTGCTCGCCGAATATGTCTCGGTCACCGGTACCAATTGGGGCCAACTCGCCGCCACCGCCATGCTGACGCTGATCCCGGCCCTGGTGATCCTCGGTGTCGTGCAGCGCCATATCGTCGCCGGCCTGACCTTCGGCGCCGTGAAGGGATGAGGCCATGAACCAGTTTACGAATCTCGACGAACAGAACGAAGAGGCCAAGAAAGTCGCCGAGAAGACGGGCTTCCTGCCGATCCACACCAACGGCTTCGACCGCGGCTTCATCGCCGTGGTGTTGCTGATCGCCATCCATCTGTTCTGGATGCGCTTTCTGGAGCAGTCGCTGTCGATCTACATCGCCACTGCGATCTCACTGGTGCTGGGCTATGTGATCATCAAGAAGGGGTGAGTTCTTCCCCTGTCGAGGCATACTGCCAGGGCAGAATCTTGCTCTTGCACTTCGGCGCTCTCCCACTATTGTCATACAAAATAACATGACAATAGTGGGAGACAGCGAGCATGGCCAAGCGCATCATGTTCACCGGCGGCAGCGGCAAGGCCGGGCGCCATGTGGTGAAGGATCTCCTCGATCACGGCTACCAGGTGCTCAATATCGACACCCGGCCATTGGACGATCCGCGCGTACGCACGCTGATCGCCGACATCACAGATGCCGGCCAGGTCTTCAATGCGCTGTCGAGCTATATGGGCACCCACGAGTTCGACGCCTCCTTGCGCCCGCAGAAGGTCGATGCCGTCGTTCATTTCGCCGCCATTCCGCGCATCATGATCGTGCCTGACAACGAGGTGTTCCGCGTCAATGCGCTCGGTACCTACAACGTCATCGAGGCAGCGACCAAGCTCGGCATCCGCAAGGTCGTGATTGCCTCGAGCGAGACGACCTATGGCGTCGTCTTCGCCCATGAACATCGCAGTCCCGCCTATTTTCCCCTCGACGAGGACTATGACGTCGACCCGATGGACAGCTACGCCCTCTCCAAGGTCGTCAACGAGAAGACGGCTCGCGCTTTCGCGCTGCGCGAAGCCACCGACATCTATGCGCTTCGCATCGGCAACGTCCTCATCCCCGAAGACTACACCGAAAACTTCCCCAAATGGTTCGCCGATCCAGGCTTCCGCAAGCGCATCGCTTGGAGCTATATCGATGCGCGCGACCTCGGCCAGATCACCCGGCTCGCCATTGAGAAGGACGGCCTCGGCTTCCAGGTCTTCAATGCCGTCAACGACGACACCTCGTCCAATCTGCCGACCGCCGAACTGCTCCGGCGCTTCTATCCCGATGTGCCGGTGAAAGGCACGCTCGGCGAATATGAGACGCTGCTTTCCAACAAGAAGGCTCGCGAGCTCCTGGGCTTCCGGGAGGAACATCCCTGGCGGCGCTATGTGAAGGGCTAGGGCGGCTTCGACCGGGCCAGTTCCTGCCTTCGTCATTGCGCGCTGAGCAAGGCAATCCAGGCCAGGAAACCGCGGCATTTGACAGCATAACTTATGCGCCCTACTTGTACGGACAGGATTACAAGATACGAACCATCTGGGAAACGCCATGAGCTTCCACGAACGCCCCGCCCTCTCCCCGCGCGACCTCGCCAACGCCATCCGCTTCCTGACCGTCGATACCATCGAGGCGGCTGGGACAGGTCATCCCGGCACCGCCATGGGCATGGCCGATATCGCCGAGGTGCTGTGGAACCGCTTCCTCAAGTACAATCCGGCCGACCCGGCCTGGATCGATCGCGACCGCTTCGTACAGTCGAACGGCCATGGCGCGATGCTGATCTATTCCCTGCTGCATCTGTCAGGCTATGATCTCTCGCTGGAAGATTTGAAGGCCCATCGCAAGCCTGGATCCAAGACGCCGGGCCATCCCGAACATGGCATGACGCCGGGGGTCGAGACGACCACCGGCCCGCTCGGCCAAGGTTTCGCCAATGCCGTCGGCATGGCGCTTGCGGAGCGCAAGCTCGCGGCCGAATTCAACCGCGATGGCTTTCCCGTCATCGATCACCACACCTATGTCTTCGTCGGTGACGGCTGCCTGATGGAGGGCGTGGCGCAGGAGGCTGCTTCGCTCGCCGGCGCGCTCGGCCTCGGCAGGCTGATCGCCTTCTATGACGACAACGGCATCTCGATCGACGGCGAGGTCAAGGCGTGGTTCGCGGACGACACGCCGGCGCGCTTCCGGGCGCTGGGCTGGCACGTGGTCGCCGATGTCGACGGCCATGATGCGGGCACCGTGCAGGCGGCGATCGAGGAGGCGCGCGCCGTGCATGACAGGCCGAGCCTGATCTGCTGCCGCACCATCATCGGTTTCGGCGCCCCCAACAAGCAGGGCAAGGAAGAAGTCCACGGCGCCCCGCTGGGTGCCACCGAGGCCGCCGCGACCCGCGAGACACTGGGCTGGCCGTATCCGCCGCATGAGGTGCCGCCCTCCATCCGCGCCGGCTGGGATGCGCACGGTCGTGGAGCTGAAAGCCAGGCGGCCTGGGAGGCGCTGTTCACCCGCTATCAGGCGGCCTATCCAGATCTTGCCGCGGATTTGCAGCGTCGCATGGCCGGCGAAGCGCCCGCAGCCTTCGCCACGGCCGTGGCCGATTATGCCGATGCCCTGCTGAGGGAGCCGCCGGCCCGCCAGCCTCTGCGCAAGGCCTCCAGCAAGGTACTTGCTCGCTTCACGGCGATGCTGCCGGAGCTGATCGGCGGCTCGGCCGATCTCAGCCAGTCCACTCTGGCCTGGACACCGGCTTCCAAATCAATCCTGCCCGGGGATTTCGCCGGCAATTTCATCCACTACGGCGTGCGCGAATTCGGCATGTCCGCCGTGATGAACGGCATGGCTGCTCACGGCGGCCTGATCCCCTTCGGCTCGACCTATCTGGTCTTCAGCGACTATGCCCGCAACGCCGTGCGCCTCGCCGCCCTGATGAAACTCAAGGCGATCTTCCTCTACACGCATGATTCCATCGGCGTCGGTGAGGACGGGCCGACTCACCAGCCCGCCGAACAACTCCTCGCCTTGCGCGCCATTCCCGGCCTGTCGCTATGGCGCCCCGGGAGCGAACTCGAAGCGCTCCTTGCCTGGGAAGCGGCAGTGGGCCGTGAGGGCCCCAGCGTCATCGTCGCGGCCCGCCAGGACGCTCCGGCGATTGCCCATGTCCCTGAGCACCGGCAGGCGATCCGGCGTGGCGGCTATGTGCTTTCCGAACCGGCGGAGCACCCTGATCTCGTCCTTGCCGGAACCGGCTCCGAGCTGGGACTCGTCGCCGAAGCCGCAGCGCATCTCGCAGCAGAGGGCATCCACACGCGGGTGGTATCGATCCCCAACGCCAATATTTTTGCCAGCCAGCCCGCGGCCTATCGCGACGCGGTGCTGGCCCCCGGCACGCCCACTTTGTTCGTCGAGGCTGCCTCGTCGATCTACTGGTACCAATTCCTGCGCGGTCCCGGCGCGGTTGTTGGCATCGACGCCTTCGGCGAGAGTGCGCCCGGCCCGCTACTTTACCGGCATTTCGGCCTCACGCCCGAAGCGATCGCGGCAAAAGCGAGAGCTTTGCTCCCGGCAACTTCTTAAGAACCGTCCTTCAGCGCGTCCGATGCAATTCGATGGTCAGGCGCGTACGATCGGGGTGGTGCCAGGATTCGTAATATTCCACCGGCCTCCCTTCCTGATCATAGGTAAGTTCACGGTTGAAGAGCACATGCGATCCGGGATCGAGCCCGAGATGGCCGGCAATCTCCGCATCGGCCGTGCCGATTTCCACGGTGCGCTGGCCGCTGGAAACGATCACGCCGAAATCCCGTTCGAGGCATTCGTAGAGCGAGACCTGCTCGAGCCCCGGATGGGTCAGCAATCCCGGCACCCGGCCATAGGGCAGGTAGTTGCGCACCAGCAGCAGCACCTCGCCATCGGCATAGCGCAGGCGTTCGATCAACACGGCCTTGCTGTCGCCGATACGCTCGGCGATGGCCGCGGGAGCGTCGATCAGGCGTTGCACCAGGATTTTTGTGCTCAGCTTGAAGCCGGCCCGTGCCAGATCCTCGCGCAACGGGTCAAGGCGCTGGCTTAGATTGATCGGCACCTTGCGCTCGCGCACGAAGGCACCGCGTCCCCGCTCGGTTTCGATCAGCCCCTGCAGCGCCAGCGACTGCAGTGCCTGGCGAACGACGCTGCGCGAGACGTCGTAGCGGGCGCAAAGCTCATGTTCAGAGGGAAGCCTCCCGCCCGCGGCATAGAGGCCCTGCGAAATTCCAGCTCTCAAGGTCTCGGCGAGTTGGAAATAGAGGGGAACCGGCGTGGAGCGATCGAGCATGAAGGGAGCGGGCAAATCGGCAAAGGGGACCAAAGGACCCTATCAGCTTTACCACCGGAGCAACAGGCGCGCCTGCCCCTCCTTGCCCGGCGTTTCAACCGCGCCGGCGATCAGGCCGCGTCGGTTTCCTGAGCGAGCACGCCGCTCACACCAGCACTGCCGCGGATCGCATAAGTCAGCGGATCTCGGCCCATCTCTACCGCGAGGGTCACGAAAGTTTCGGCATTGCAAGGCAGATAGGAGGATTCAAGGCGCGCCAGCGTGCTGAAGGTCACGCCCGTGAGCGCACCGAATTGCCGATAGGTCAGCCCGCGCGTTGCGCGCACACTCCGCAAATCGTCGCCAAATCGCTTCCAATCGATCTGTAGCGATGTGGCGTTCTTCTGGAAGGGACGGCTCGCTCTTTCCTGCATTTCTTCGCTCACTTCACGCCCGGTTCGATCGCGCTACATTGCTTGACACTCTTTCAGCAAACACTTTGAAATATTCCATCGCGACTTCCCCAGGACTGGGAAGACTCCGCAAAATGCACTGCACTTCAACATCTATACGTAAGGCATTCCAATATACGGAACCATATCGAAATACATTTAGCGTTACATCTAAAAAACGTAACATCACATTTTCTTGAGGGCACTGCAAAAACGCACAGCACAACTTCGCGGCAACAAGCACAATAGGCCAAGCGGGGCCCGGCTCACGCCGGGCCCCGCTTTCAGATCGTCCAGTTCGGATCAGAAGGTGCGCTTCAGGCGAACACCGCCCTGCCAGGAGCTGGCGGAGCCATCCAGAGACCCCAGCGGCCCGATGCCAACTTCCTGCTTGGTGTGGGTATAGGATACTTCGCCAGCCACTGAGAGGCCCTTGACGATCATATAGGTCAGATTGCCCGCGATGGAGTATTCCTTGAGCGAGATATCGATACCCGGGACAACGTTGCGCAGTATACCGTCGGCCTTCACGTCGATGTAGCTACCCACAAGATTGGCGTTGAGCTGCGGCGTGATATTGCCACCGAGTTCGGCCACGATCGACCAGCCCTTGGTTCTGCCATAGCCCGAAATACCTCCTGGCCCGATCGACGAGGGGAAGAGGTCCGACAAGCCGATGAGTGTGCCGAGGCTGTTCTTGACACCGAGATATTCGGTGGCGCCATCAGCATACTGACCTTCAACGATAAAATGCCCGCCATCGATAACCGGTATTTTAATGAGGGCAGTACCACCGATGGCGTAGCCGTATTTGTTGTCATGAGTCGTGGGGATCGAAAAGGGGATGTTGGTGCCGCCCAACGTGAGCGTCCCGTCGACACTCTCGGGTGCGCGCAACTGGTGGAGAGCTCCTTGGAGAGCCAAGGATCCCCAACTCGAGTCATAACGCAATTGACCAACGACATCCGGGATTTGCTGCCCGCCCTGCAGATTAATGCCCACGCCGCTAAGTCCGATGCCGGGGACCGTGCCAGCGATGCCAACCTTGTTGACACGGTGGTCGCGGCCATCTTCGATCGACAGCGTGGCGCTGAAGCCACCGCCGAACTGACCGGTGTAGGCGAGCAGGTTAACCGTGCTGGTTTCTGCGTAATAGGGTGCCCAGATCGTATCGCCATACTCGTTATCGTAGAAGCCGAAGAACGAATGGGCGTAACCGGCCGTCAGGCCACCGAACTGGATGAAGGCCTTGTCGATCGTGAAGGTGTTGCCGTTGTAGATGCCGCCACGGCCTTGAGCCGAAATCGGATGCGAGTCGGCATTGATCTGGAAATAGGAGCGCAGCAAGCCCCAATCGGTCTCGGTGCGGGCGTCGAACCAGATACGGGCCTGAGTGTTGAAGGCCGAGCGATCATCCTTCCGGTTCTGCCCAACATTGGTCAAGACATTGTTAAGTGATGTCGGAGCTGAATTGATGCCTACCCGGTCGCCGCCGAACGCGCGATAGTCGGCGCGGATCTCTCCGCCGATCTTGAGGCAGGTGTCGCTGCCGGGAATGTAGAAAAAGCCAGGCCCGAAGGCCGAGCAGACCTTCACATATTCAACGGCTTCGCCCTTGGTCATGGGCAGGTCGGCAGCCTGCGCGGCGCCAATGGCGGCAATGCCTGCAGCAGCGCCGAGAAGTGCGGATTTCATCGTCATCAGAACCCCCTCCGGGACATTATTTTACTTGCACGAGGGGACTTCTTGACATGACACCCCACTCGCAACAGCCGACCGAACTTGGCGCATGCTTGAGAAGCATTTGGCCGCCACGTGAATCGTCGCAGTAAGGGTGCGATATTCTAGAAAGTGCTACAATAGAATTCCCACGTCTCGGAACCGACAGAAAACATTTTGGCGAATATGTGTCACTCAAAAGACACAACTCGGATACACGAGCTTCCGCTGAATAAATTACTACCAATTTTGGTATTTTTAATTTATAAATCTGCACATTAGAAGTCTATATTGGTGTTTTATAATTGGAACATATTAAATAAACACATATTATCTCTACCCATCAGGCAAAATTCGAAATACGACTCCCACCACGGGAAAATCATTTTCCGTGTGGTAATATAAGACTTGCAGGTCCGCTGCCGACGCGTAGGGACGCCGGAACGAGTTCGCAAAAATGCCTATCCGGCATCGCGTTTTGCTTGCAGGCACGGTTGCCATGCAACGAGATGGAGAGCTCGCTCCTCCTGGATCAGGCGCGAGCACCCCTACGCCGGACCAGGGGGCCGGCGGGACTCGACTGTCGTGTACGCAGATGCAGCCGCCGGCCCTCAGGTCGTCTTTCGCGGCCAGGGCGTTTCACCCACCGGCGTCAGCGGGCCCTTGCCATCGCGCCAGGAGACGAGATTGTCGACCACCAGCTGGCCCATGGCTCGGCGGGTATGAATGGTGGCCGAGCCGACATGCGGCAACAACACCGCATTGTCGAGCGCCGCCAGCCCCTCGGGCACGCGCGGCTCGTCGGCGAAGACGTCGAGCCCTGCCGCGAGAATGGTGCGATTGCGCAGAGCCTCGATGAGGGCATCCTCATCGACCACCGAACCACGGGCGACATTGATAAGCACGCCTTCGGGGCCAAGTGCCTTGAGCACATCGGCATCGACCAGATTGCGCGTTTCCGCCCCACCGGGGACGATGATCATCAGCGTATCCACCGCCTCCGCCAGCGCCCGCACGCTGGCATGATAGGCATAGACCACATCCGCCTGCCGGCTGCGTCCGTAATAGGCGATCTTCAGGCCAAAGGCCTCGGCGCGGCGAGCGATCGCCTTGCCGATCCGCCCCAGGCCCACGATACCCAGCGTGCGCCCGCGCAGCGTTGCCTTCGTCAGCGGATAGTTCTCGCTCAGCCATTTGCCCTCCCGCAGGAAGCGATCCGCCTGCGGTATTTCGCGGATGGTCGCCAGCAGCAAGGCCATAGCGAGATCGGCGACATCCTCATTGAGGACTTCGGGCGTGTTGGTGACGATGACGCCATGCCTCGCCGCTGCCGCGGCATCGACGGAATCATAGCCGACGCCGAAATTGGCAATGATTTCGAGCTTGGGCAGGGCCGCGAGCAGCGCCTCGTCGACATGGGCGTGACCGCCGGCAGCGAGGAAACGCACCCGGTCCGCAATTCCGGCCAGCATGGCATCGGGATCTTTGGCCAGCCAGAGCTTGTGCACGGTGAAGGCCTGGTCAAGGGCCTCGACCGTTTGGGCAAGCATGGGCTTGGGCATCAGAAGATCGGGTGCGGACATGCCGGAATACTCTCGCGGAACAAAATTGATCGAAGGGCGCTGCCAACGCCTACAGCATCAGGTCCGATTCCGGAATTGGGCCTGATGCTGCAGGTTGTTGTTACCGCGTGGTTTTTGCCGAAAATCAGCATCTATTTTTCGGCCCGGCGCTCCAAAACGTTTTGCGGTTTGGTGAAATCGCCTGCCGCAAGGAGGCGTTTTGCCCAAACACGCCTCGGTCAGAGAGCCGTCAGCTTGCCGCCGAGTTCGTCCTCGATGTGAGCCTGCACGATGGCATCCATGTCGCGATCCGCGATGAAGCCGAGTTCGAGGGCACGTGCCGTATCGAAATCGCGCGGCCAACCCGCCACGATCTTCTCGATCACGGGATCGGGCTGATGTTTGATCAGCGCCACCGCCTTGTCGCCGGCCGCCCTACGCAGGGCCTCGATCTCCTCGGCCACCGTTGCGGAAAGGCCGGGCATGGAAAGATTGCGCCGAGCGCCCAGGCGGGCGGTGTCGATCGCCGCGGAATGGTGCAGGAAACCGACCGCCGAGCGCGGGCTGGCGAACCAATGGCGCACGTCGTCCGAGACAGGCAGGATCGCCTCCTGCCCGTTCAGCGGCTCGCGCAGAATGCCCGAGAAGAAGCCGGAGGCCGCCTTGTTGGGCTTGCCGGGACGCACCGCAATGGTCGGCAGGCGGATGCCGATGCCGTCGAAGAAGCCGCGGCGGCTGTAGTCGGCCAGCAGCAATTCCCCGATTGCCTTCTGCGTGCCATAGGAAGTCAGGGGCGTGTTGAAGAACTCGTCGCCGATACGCTCCGGGAAGGGCGCGCCGAACACCGCAATCGAAGAGGAAAAAATCACGCGCGGATAATAGCCCTCGCCCGGCCTGGCATCGCCATGGGCCTGACGGATCGCGTCGAACAGGCGCTGGGTGCCTTCCAGATTGATACGATAGCCCTTTTCGAAGTCGGCCTCGGCCTCACCCGATACGATGGCGGCGAGATGGACGATCACATCCGGGCGGGTATCGATCAGGCGCTCGACCGTGCCGGGCACCGGCAGGTCGTCCTGGCTGGTGCTGCAGGCGAAGGGCAAGCCGGCGGGGACCTCGGGCAGCACGACGTCGCTGAGCAGGACTTCGCTTACGGGCTTGCCGCCAAGCTTGCCGTCGCGGCTCATGCTCTCCAGCAATTTGCGGCCAACCATGCCGGCCGCACCCAGAATCAGGACTTTCATCGCCTCGCCTCGTCATTTCCCCGCGACCGAAAACCGCCAGCCGAAGCCCCGCGCATCGCGTCGCACCTTTTGTCTCATGATGCCCGTTGCGGGCCCGAAGGACGGCTCGAATCCGCCGTTTCTCCTTGTAGCGATAAGGCCTTTGCCAGAGCGAGGCAAGCTCTTGTCTTACAAATTGAGCGAGAGCGTTTGCGATGGGACCTGGTGTATGATGAAGGCTCCGCAGCCACTTCCTGCGGAGCCTTCATCATCCCCAATCGGGTGTCGTGATCAGGACCGGGGTCGGGGTCCGACCATGGCGGTCAGCGCACCCTGAGGATCGCGGGCCTGGATCACCCACATCTCGCCGGGCACTTCCATCGGCTCCAGCGTGATCGTGCCGCCATTGGCGGCAACGCGCCGGGCCGTCTCGTCGATGTCCTCGACCTGGACATAGTAGACCCACATCGGTCCGCACATGTCCTCAGTCCGGGTCATCATGCCACCATAGTCGGCGCCCTTCTTGCCATAGAGCTGATAGACGCCCATCGGCCCCATATCGAGGCCCTCGCGCTTCTCCCAGCCGAACAGCTTGGAATAGAATGCAAGAGCGCCCGCCGCGTCGCCGGCATGCAGCTCACGCCAGGCGATATGGCCGGGCGTGCCCAGGCCCGGCATCTCCGGCGCCTCGCCCTGCCCCTTGAACAAGCCGAACACGGCACCGTCGGGATCGGCCGCAATGGCGAAACGGCCGATGCCCGGAATATCGTCCGGAGCGCGGTAGATCTTGCCTCCGAGCCTGGTCACCTCGGCCGCCGAAGCGTCAACGTCGTCGGCTGCGACGAAACCGCTCCAGTTCGGCGGGGTGTTGCGGGCGGCGGCATCGGGCGGAATGTCCATGAGGCCGGCGACCAGCGCGCCCTTGTTGGAAAACAGCATATAGGCCGGGCCCGGCATGCCGGAATCCGCCGCCTCCCAACCCAGCACGGCGGCATAGAAGGCCGCGGCCCCCTTCACATCCGTGGTCATCAATTCATACCAGACGAAGTCTCCGTGTGTGACCGCCATGACAGGCTCCCTTGGATGCCGGATTTCTGTTCTTGGAAGAAACGATAGGCGAACGACAGGGCGGCCTGGCGACAGGCCTCCGCTGCTCATGAATGCAACCGCCTCGACCGCGGCAATCTGGAGCAAAGCGCATTCATGACTGAACACGCTTTGCTCCAGCTCTTTGTTTCCAAGCCAATCCAACGGATTGGCTGGAGCGTCTTTGCGATTCTTGGTGACGCCGTCTCATCGCAAAACGCTTTAGTCCTGGTATTCGTCGTGCCGGCGCACGAAATCCATGGTGGTCGCCTCGTTGCGCCCCTTGGGCGCCCGGTCGAGGATCATCAGGGTGCCGATCAGTTCCTCCGGACCACGGGCATAGCTCGAATAGGTGTGAAACACCTTGCCCTGCTCATCCTTGTAGAAGGCGCTCAGCCCGGGCAGTTCGTCATGGCCCTGGGCACTCGGCTGGCTGGTGAAATTATAGGTGATCTCTTCGCCCGCCAGGTCCTCCCGGCTGAAGGAGACGTGATAGTCGAAGTTGAAATCGCTGCCGAAGGCCGAAGCCCAGGGGAAACGCCACCCCATGCGCGCCTTATAGGCCTCGATCTTCTCCAGCGGCGCGCGCGAGACGGCCGTGAGCGTGACGTCGTGATGGTTGAGATGAGCCAGGGCGCCGTCGAGATGATCCGCCAGGAAGGAGCAGCCGGGGCAGCCAGCCTTCCAATCGGGGCCCAGCATGAAATGATAGACGATCAACTGGCTGCGCCCGTCGAACAACTCCGCCAGCGTGCGCCGCCCCTCGGGCGTGTCGAACAGATAGGCCTTGTCGAGTTTGACCCAGGGTAGAGCCATGCGCTCGGCATTGAGGCGATCGCGCGCCCGCGTCGCCTCCTTTTCCTTGATCAGAAGCGCCTTGCGCGCCGTCAGCCACTCTTCCCGGGACACGACTGAATGGGCCGGCATGTCGACCTCCCTCGCTCGGATTTGTATTGCTTGACTAAATAGGTTGATATCAACATTATTAGATCATGTCAAAACACCTTTCCCATGAGCGGTTCTCCTCCAAGATAGGGCTCGATGCCGAAGAGCCTCCCGCTTCGGACTGCGAGCCGCAACCTCTGGTTGCTTTTGCAACGACCCTGATCGTGCGCGATACCTGCCTATGCCTGCATGTGCAGCGGGCAGCGCGAACGCTGGCGCGCCGCTTCGACGATGCCTTGCGGCCGCTGGGGCTGACCAACAGCCAGTTTTCGCTGCTGATGGCGCTCAACCGCCCCTCCCCCCCACCGATGGGCCCTGTGGCGGCACTTCTGGCCATGGATCGCACCACCCTCACCGCCGCGCTCAAGCGGCTCGAAGCCCGTGGCCTGGTGCAGGTGATGCGCGATCCCGTGGACCGGCGTTCGCGCCTGCTGGCGCTGACGCAGGCTGGAAAGCAGCTCCTCGCCCGGGCCATACCGATCTGGCAGGACAGCCATGCCCGCCTCGAGGCCGGGATGCCCGACGGCCACGCCATCCGCCTGAGGCAGGATCTCGCCGCTCTCGGTTGACCCATGACACGACAAAGGCCCCGGTTGCCCAGGGCCTCGGTCAGAGACGTCCGATGTCTGTCGCCTCAGTTGAAGGTGTAGGACAGGCCGCCCATCACGCCGAAATCAGGCTTGCGTCCACCGGGCGAATAGGTGCCGGCGACATTGGCGCGCCACTTGGCATCCTCCGAAGTCCAGCCCAGGCCCGCGGCCATGCCGACCTGACGATGATAGACCGCCATGCCACCGGCAACCGAGACCTTGCCCGGCCTGTCGTCATAGCGCAGGGCCGAGGCCGCCATGGCAGAGGCAATGCCCTGCCGGGCTTCCTTGAGATTGTTGGACACCTGGCTCTGCAGATTGGCGATGTTGCCGCCGATGCTGTCGATACGCTTGTCGAGGGCAGTGATAGCGCCGCCGACATTAGTGTAGCTGTTTCCGCCGACCGTATAGTTGGGTAACTTGACCGTCCCATCCGGGTTGACCGTGGAACCACCGCCCAGAGCATCCGCAACGGATTGCGCGGAACTCGTCAACTGGCCAAAGTTCACAGCATCTGTTGCAGCCGTACCTGCGGCAACGTTGGTGATTTTCTTGCCGGCAGCATTTATGCCGTCTACGGTCATGCTCGGGCCATTCGCGATGCTGACACCATTCGAGGTCACCGTCGTGCCACCAACCGTCAGGCCGGTCTTGTCTAGCGTGTTCCCGCCCGCCGTGACACTGTCCACCTTGATGTCTTTGGCCAAAGCATATTGCACGTTGACGTCGCCGGTCTGGGTAACCGTCTTGGTGACCACCATGTTGTTGTCGGAACTGAAATCGACCGTCGCTCCTGGCGCAACCTTGCTTGCATTCGCCGTGTCGCCAGCTGTGCTCAGATTCCAGCCCTTATTGGCAGTCTGCTGCACGTCGTAGAGCTGCGAGCCATTCACCGCATCCGAGGATCCTGCGTTTACCGCCCCGTTTGCGACATTGGTGATAGTCGTACCGTTCTTGCCACCTAAGGTGATGCTGCCCTTGTCGGTACCCGCATCATATTGCACGGCATTCTCGGCCAGATTGGCAACCTGTTGACCGACCTTGCCGATCTCCTGATTGGTGGCATAGAGCTGCGAACCGTTGACGGCATCGGTCGAGGTCGCGGTCACCTGGCCTGCGGCCACATTGGTCACCGTACGCTCATTGCCCGCCGAGCCGACGCTGACGGTACTGGTCGGCGAACCGCCCGCATAATCATAGGTCGTCCCGTTGACCGTGCCGCTCTTCGTCTGCACCACGGTCGAGGTTTTCGAGCCCGCACCCAGCGCCACGTCGCCGGCCTGCCCGCCGGAAGTATCGGCGCCCGTACCCATGGCGACCGAGTTGGCCTGCGTCGCCTTGCTGCCCGTGCCGGTCGCGATGGAATCCGTGCCACCGGCCTCGGCCCCATTGCCGCTCGCTATCGCACCATCGGCACTGGCCTTCGCGCCGGTACCCGATGCCATCGAATTGTTGCCGCTGGCCTCTGCCCCGGTGCCGGTCGCAATCGAGCTCTCGCCACTCGACTTCGCACCATTACCCGTGGCAACCGAGGATGCTCCGCTCGCCTCGGCGGCATTGCCGGTGGCGATTGCATTGTCCGCGCTTGCGCTGGCTAGGGTACCGGTAGCGATCGCATTCTTGCCGCTCGACTGAGCGCCATTGCCCATGGCAACGGAACTGTCGCCGCTCGCCACGGAACGCGGACCGATACCAACCGAATCCGTGCCGGACGCGACGGAATCCGGCCCCGTCGAATTGGCATGGAAATATTTGATGCCGCCGCCATTGATGGAGCCGCCGATCTTGTCGAGCACGCTCTGCACCGAGGTGAAGGTGCTGCCGCCATAGTTCAGGCTGGTGATCACCGTGCCGCTGCCGGGATCGAAGCTCGAGCCACCGCCGAGGCCGCTCGCCACCGAATTGCCCAGGCTGAAGATTTGCGAGCCGTTGACCGCATCGGTGGAGGTCGTCGACACGTCGCCCTTGGCGACATTGGTGATCTTCTTGCCGCCGGCATCGATGCCACTGGTGGTCACGCTCGGGCCGCCATCAATGACAAGGCCGGTCGTGTCGATCTTGGCGGCCCCGATCGTCAGGCTGTTGGCGATGGTGACATCGCTGGCAAGGTTGAAGGTAACCGCGTTGCCCGACTTGGTGATGGCGATATTGCCGTCGGTGTTGTTGAGGTCCACCGTATCGCCCGGAGCGACATTGGACGAATTGGCGCCGTTGGCGGTGAGGTTCCAGCCCTTGTTGGCGGTCTGGTTTACAGCATCCAGCTGGCTGAGGTTCACCACATCGTTCGGAGCGACGCCGTTGGCGACATTGGAGATCTTCTGCGGCGAGCCACTGCCATGGCTGGCGTCATAGGCACCCAGTGCCGAGTTCCATTGCAGGGCATCTGTCTGCAAGGCCGTCACTGAGGTGTTCACCGCGTTGAAGGCATTGCCGACATTGTTGTAGTCCGTGCCGCCAATAGTGTAGCTCGGCGCACTCACCGTGCCGGTGGTCGGGTCATAGGTCGAGCCGCCGCCGAGATTGCTGGCGACCGAATTGCCCAGATTGTTGGCGGCGTTGCTGACCGTCTGCAACTGGCCGACATTCACCGCATCGGTGACGTTGGTGCCTGCTGCGACATTGGTGATCGCCTTGTTGCCGGCGTCCACACCATTGACGGTCACGCTCGGACCGCCCGCGATGGTCAGCCCCGTCGCATCGAGCCTGGAGGCGCCGACCCCCACGCTGCTGGTATCGATGGTCACGGCGCCAACCGACAGGCTGTTGGCGATCTTTACATCGGAAGCCAGGTTGAACGTCGCGTTCGACCCGGCCTGTGTGATCACGATGTTCTTGTCGGTGTTGTTGAGATCGACCGTGCCTCCAGGCGCTACGTTGCTGGTGGTCGTGCCGTTGTTGGTGCTGAGGTTCCAGCCCTTGTTGGCCGTCTGGTTCACCGCATCGAGCTGACTGACATTGACGGCATCATTGGCGGCAACGCCATTGGCGACATTGCCGATGGTCACCGGCGTGCCGGCATTGCCCAGCGTGATGGTGTCCTTCTTGGTCGGGTCGTCATATTTGACGGCCGCGTTCGACAGGTTCGTCGTGTTGGTGTCGAGCTGTGTCAGCGCGCCGGCCACAGTAGTCTGCGGGGTCGTGGCCCCGATATTGCCCTTCCCGTCGATGGCCGTGATGTTCTGACTGAAGTTCGCGATCTTGCCGGTGGTCGGATCGTAAGTCGCCCCGCCGCCGATGGTCGAGACCGTTGTGCTGCCCAGATTGTTGACGTTGTTGCCGAGATTCGTCACCGACGTGGCGACAGTGTTGAGCTGGCTGAAGTTCACCGCGTCGTTGGGATCGCTGCCATCGGCGAGATTGGTGATCTTCTGGCTCGCCGCGTTGATACCGGCCGTCGTCACGCTCGGCCCGCCCGCGATGGTCAGGCCCGTGGTTGTTACCGTGGTGCCCCCCACCGTGAGGCCAGTGGCGTCAAGCGTATTGCCGCCTGCCGTAACGCTGTCCAGGGTGATGCTCTTGGCGAGATCGAAGGTCGCGTTCGGGCCGTTATGGGCGATGACGATATTGCCGTCGGTGTTACTCAGATCCACCGTGCCACCGGGCCCGACATTGCTCTTGCCCGCCGTATCGCCGCCCGTCGACAGGTTCCAGCCGGCATTGGCATTGTTGCCCACCGCCTGCAGCTGGCTGACATTGACCGCATCATTGGCGGCCACGCCGTTCGCGACGTTGCCGATGGTCACCGGCGTGCCGGCATTGCCCAGGGTGATCCTGTCCTTCACTGCCGGGTCGTCGTACTTCACCGCGGCATTGGCGAGATTGGTCGTGTTGGTGTCGAGCTGCGTCAGCGCGCCGCCGACCGTGGTGTAGTTGGTTGGTGCTCCGGCAGCGTCACCCTTGTTGTCGACGGCCGTGACATTCTGGCTGAAGCCGGACAGCGTGCCGGTGTTGGGATCGTAGGTCGTGCCGCTGCCAATGGTAGAGGCGCTCGAATTGCCCAGATTGTTGACGTTGTTGCCCAGGTTGGTCACCGAGGTGGAGACGGTGTTGAGCTGGCCCAGATTGACCGCGTCCGTCGCATTCGTGCCGGCGGCCACATTGGTGATCGCCTTGCTCCCCGCATCAACGCCGGCCGTGGTCACGCTTGGCCCGCCCGCGATGGTCAGCCCATTGGTGGTCACCGTGGTGTTGCCGACCGTCAGACCGGAGGAGTCCAGCTTGTTGCCGCCCGCCGTGACGCTGTCGAAGGTTGGCGTCATCGAAGTGGCGATGGCGATGGTGTTCCCGGTCTGGGTCAGCGCGATGTTGTTGCCGGCCTGGTAGGTCACCGTATCGCCGGGAGCGATCTTGGTCGAGCCGCTTCCCGTGGCCGTACCGGTGCTGCCGGCAACCGTGCCGGTATTGGCATTCCACCCCTTGTTCGCCGTAGTATCCAGGGCCGAAAGTGCGTTACCGACATTGTTGTAGGTGTTGCCCGAGATATTATAGCTCGGCGCGCTCACCGTGCCGTCCGGATTCACTACCGAGCCACCGCCGAAATTGTTGGCGACCGAATTCGACACGCCGTAAAGCTGGCTGCCGTTCACCGCGTCGGTCGAGGTCGCGCTGATATTGCCCTTGGCGAGGTTGGTGATCAGGGTGAGATCGCCAGCCCCGATGCCGCCCAGCGTGATCTTGGTCTTGCTCGTGGGGTCGTCATACTTCACCGCGGCATTGGCGAGATTGGTCGTGTTGGTGTCGAGCTGCGTCAGCGCGTTGGACACCGTGGTGTACTTGGTCGGCGCACCGGCCGCATTGCCCTTACCGTCGACCGCCGTGATGTTCTGATTGAAGCCTGTCAATGTACCCGTATTGGGATCATAGGTCGTGCCGCCGCCAAGGGTCGAGGCGGTCGAATTGCCCAGATTGTTGACGTTGTTGCCCAGGTTGGTCACCGAGGTGGAGACGGTGTTCAGCTGCCCCAGATTGACCGCGTCGGTGGCGTTGGTGCCGGCGGCCACATTGGTGATCGCCTTGCTGGCAGCATTAATGCCGGCCGAAGTCACACTCGGGCCGCCGGTGATGGTCAGGCCGTTGGTATCGAGCTTGGAATTACCCGCCGTCAGGGTGTCGACCGTGACGTCCTTGGACAGGTTGAAGGTGACGGCGTTGCCAGTCTTGGTGATAGCGAGATTGCCGTCGGTATTGTTGAGGTCGACCGTGCCGCCGGGCGCAACGTTGGAAGAATCGGCGCCATTGGCAGTCAGGTTCCAGCCCTTGTTGGCGGTCTGCTGCACGTCATAGAGCTGCGAGCCATTGACCGCGTCGGTAGAACCCGCGACCACCGCACCATTGGCAAGGTTGGTGATCTGGGTCGGCTGGGTCGCACCGACACCGCCGAGGGTGATCTTGGTCTTGGTCGCATCGTCATATTGCACCGCGTTGGCGGTGGCGTTGCTGACGACACCGAACAATTGCGAACCATTGATCGCATCGGTCGAGGTTGCCGTCACATCGCCATTGGCAACATTGGTGACCTTCTTGCCGCCCGCATCGACGCCAGCGGTGGTTACGCTCGGACCGCCCGTGATGCTCAAGCCGGCCGCGTCGAGCTTGGAGGCGCCCACCACCACGCTTGAGGTGTTGATGGTGACGGCGCCGACCGACAGGCTGCTGGCGATCTTCAAATTGGAGGCGAGATCGAAAGTTGCGTTCGGGCCGTTATGGGCGATGACGATGTTGCCGTCGGTGTTGCTGAAATCCACCGTGCCGCCGGGGCCGACATTGCTCTTGGCGCCTGTCGCGCCATTGGTCGACAGGTTCCAGCCGGCATTGGCGTTGTTGCCAACCGCCTGCAACTGGCTGACATTCACAGCGTCATTGGCGGCAATGCCATTAGCGAGATTGCCGATGGTGGTGCCGCCGGCCCCGCCGAGCGTGATCTTGGACTTGGTCGCCGGGTCGTCATACTTGACCGCGGCATTGGCAAGGTTGGTCGTGTTGGTGTCGAGTTGCGTCAGCGCAGCGCCTACCGTCGTCGTCGCCGTCGGTGCAGCCGCCGCGTTGCCCTTGTTGTCGACGGCGGTGATGTTCTGACTGAAGCCCGACAGTGTACCGGTCGCCGGATCATATTTGGTGCCGCTGCCGATGGTAGAGGCCGTCGAGTTGCCGAGATTGTTGACGTTGTTGCCCAGGTTCGTCACCGAGGTCGAGACACTGTTGAGCTGGCTCAGATTGACCGCGTCGGTGGCATTGGTGCCGACAGCCACATTGGTGATCGCCTTGCTCGCAGCGTTGATGCCGGCCGTGGTCACGCTCGGACCACCCGTGATGGTCAGGCCGGTCGTCGTCACCGTGGTGTTACCGACCGTCAAACCGCCGGCATCGAGCTTGTTGCCGCCCGCCGTCACACTGGTGAAGGTCGGCGTCATCGAAGTGGCGATGGCGATGGTGTTGCCGGTCTGGGTGATCGCGATGTTGTTGCCGGCCTGGTAGGTTACGGTGTCGCCGGGGGCGATCTTGGTCGACGCGCTGCCCGAAGCCGTGCCCGTACTGCCGGCAACCGCTCCGGTATTGGCGTTCCAGCCCTTGTTGGCCGTCTGTTGCACGTCGAAAAGCTGCTGGCCGTTGACCGCATCGGTGGATGTCGACGTCACCGCGCCATTGGCGACATTGGTGATCTTCTGCGGCGAGCCGCTGCCATGGCTGGCATCATAGGCGCCGAGCGTTTTGTTCCACTGCAAGGCGTCCGTCTGCAGCGCGGTCACGCTGGTATTCACCGCGTTGAAGGCGTTGCCGACATTGTTGTAGGTGGTGCCGCCGATATTGTAGCTCGGCGCGCTTACCGTGCCCGTCGTCGAATTGTAGGTCGAGCCACCGCCGAGATTGCTGGCTGTCGAATTGCCGAGATTGTTGACGTTGTTGCCCAGGTTCGTCACCGAGGTGGAGACGGTGTTGAGCTGGCTGAGATTGACTGCGTCGGTAGCATTGGTGCCGGCGGCGACATTGGTGATCGCCTTGCTCGCAGCGTTGATGCCGGCCGTCGTCACGCTTGGACCGCCCGTGATGGTCAGGCCGGTGGTGTCGAGCTTGGAATTGCCGACGGTGATGCTGCTGGCGATATTGAGATTGCTCGCCAGGTTGAAGGTCGCGTTCGGGCCGCTATGGGCGATGACGACATTGCCGTCATTGTTGCTCAGATCGACCGTCCCGCCAGGGCCGACATTGCTCTTGGCGCCCGTAGCGCCATTGGTCGACAGATTCCAGCCGGCATTGGCATTGTTGCCCACCGCCTGCAACTGGCTGACATTGACGGCGTCATTGGCCGCCACGCCATTGGCGACATTGCCGATGGTTACCGGAGTGCCGGCATTGCCCAGGGTGATCTTGGTCTTGGTCGCCGGGTCGTCATACTTCACCGCGGCGTTTGAAAGATTGGTGGTGTTGGCGTCGAGCTGCGTCAACGCGCCGGCCACCGTGGTGAAGTTGGTGGCAGCCGCCGCCGCATTGCCTTTGGCATCAACAGCCTTGATGCCCTGGCTGAAGCCAGACAACGTGCCGGTCGAGGTGTTGAACGTCGTGCCGCCGCCAATGGTCGAGGCCGTCGAATTGCCGAGATTATTGACGTTGTTGCCCAGGTTCGTCACCGAGGTCGAGACAGTGTTGAGCTGGCTCAGATTGACCGCGTCGGTGGCGTTGGTGCCGGCGGCGACATTGGTGATCGCCTTGCTGGCAGCGTTGATGCCGGCCGTGGTTACGCTCGGCCCGCCGGTGATGGTCAGGCCGGTCGTCGTCACCGTGGTGTTACCGACCGTCAAACCGCTGGCATCGAGCTTGTTGCCGCCCGCTGTCACACTGGTGAAGGTCGGCGTCATCGAAGTGGCGATGGCGATGGTGTTGCCGGTCTGGGTGATCGCGATGTTGTTGCCGGCCTGATAGGTTACGGTGTCGCCGGGGGCGATCTTGGTCGAGGCACTGCCGGAAGCCGTGCCGGTGCTGCCCGCCACTGTGCCCGTATTGGCGTTCCAGCCCTTGTTGGCAATGGTGCTGACGGCGGTCAACTGACTGACGTTCACCGCGTCATTGGCGGCAATGCCATTGGCGACGTTGCCGATGGTCACGGGCGTGCCGGCATTGCCGAGGGTGATGCTGTTCTTCGTCAGCGGATCGTCATACTTCACCGCGGCGTTGGCGAGATTGCTCGTATTCTTGTCGAGCTGCGTCAGCGCAGCGCCCACCGTCGTCGTCGCCGTCGGTGCAGCCGCCGCGTTGCCCTTGTTGTCGACGGCGGTGATGTTCTGGCTGAAGCCGGACAGTGTGCCGGTCGCCGGATCATATTTGGTGCCGCTGCCAATCGTCGAGGCTGTCGAATTGCCTAGATTGTTGACGTTGTTGCCCAGGTTCGTCACCGAGGTGAAGACAGTGTTGAGCTGACCCAGATTGACCGCATCGGTGGCATTGGTACCGGCGGCGACATTGGTGATTGCCTTGCTGGCGGCATTGATGCCGGCCGTCGTCACGCTCGGCCCGCCGGTGATGGTCAGGCCGGTGGTGTCGAGCTTGGAATTGCCGACGGTGATGCTGCTGGCGATATTGAGATTGCTCGCCAGGTTGAAGGTCGCGTTCGGACCGGTGTGGGCGATCACGACATTGCCGTCGGTGTTGCTGAAATCCACCGTGCCGCCGGGGCCGACATTGCTCTTGGCGCCTGTCGCGCCATTGGTCGACAGGTTCCAGCCGGCATTGGCATTGTTGCCCACCGCCTGCAACTGGCTGACATTGACCGCATCATTGGCAGCCACGCCGTTGGCCACATTGGTGATCGCCTTGCTGGCGGCGTTGATGCCGGCCGTGGTCACGCTCGGACCACCCGTGATGGTCAGGCCTGTGGTGTTGAGCGTGGAATTGCCGGCCGTGACGCTGGTGAAGGTGGGCGTCATCGAGGTGGCGATGGCGATGGTGCTGCCGGTCTGCGTGATCGCGATGTTGTTGCCGGCCTGATAGGTCACGGTGCCGCCTGGCACGATATTGGTGAGCGCACTGCCGGAAGCCGTGCCGGTGCTGCCGGCAACCGCACCCGTATTGGCATTCCAGCCCTTGTTGGCTGTCTGCTGCACGGCAAAGAGCTGAGAGCCATTGACTCCGTCGGTGGAAGCAGCCGTTACCGCGCCATTGGCCAGGTTGGTGATCGTCACGCCGCCGGCCGGAGCTCCCACGCCACCCGTGGCGCCGAGCGTGATCTTGTTGCCGCCGGGAGCATCGTATTTGACCGCGACATTGGCCAAATTGGAGGTGTTGGTGTTCAACTGGTTCAGGGCACCGGCGACCGTGGTCTGCGCCGCCGCCGCACCGACCGCGCCGGTGTTGCTGACCGGATTGATATTCTGGCTGAAGCCCGACAGCGTGCCGGTCGCGGTGTTGAAGGTCGTGCCGCCACCGATGGTCGAGGCTGCCGAATTCCCAAGATTGTTGACGTTGCTGCCGATCGTGGTCACCGAAGTGCCGATCGCGTTCACCGCCTGGTTGGTGGCGAAGAGCTGCGAGCCGTTCACCGCATCGGTGGAGGTACCGCTGATCTGGCCTGCCGCGACATTGGTGATCGTGCGCTCCTTGCCAGTGGCGCCAACGCTCACCGTGCCGATCGGGCTCGTGCCTGCGAAGCTATAAGCCTTGCCGTTGATCGTGGCACCCGTCGTGTTGACGACCGCTGCCGTTGTCGAACCGGAACCGAGAGCGACGGAGTTCGCGATGTTGGCGACCGAATTGGTTCCGATCGCAATCGCATTGGCCACGCTTGCATTGGCGCCGAATCCCATCGCCGAAGCGCTGGCAACCGATGCATTGGAGTTGACGCCGATCGCGAAGGAATTCTGGACGGCGTTTGCCCCCATGCCGATCGCCATCTGATTGGCATAGACATTGAATGTCGTCGCTTGGCGGTTCGGATCACCGAGTTGGATGAAGACGTTGTTGCTGTTGTCGATGCCGCCACGGAAGAATTGGGCGATGCCGGCTGTCCCCGTATTTCCGCCGCCGCCCAGGACCAGATCTTCGGGCGTCGCGCCCTGTGCACCGTCCTGATTGGAGATGATCTGCAGAGCCTGTCCGGTGCTCGGAGAACACCGCATGGTGTTCTGGGCCGGGATCGAGCCGATTGCCGTATTGACGGTACTGCAAGACAACTGTGCCCAGGCCTTGTCCGGGCTCAGGCCGACGACACCTAAGACAGCGAGGGCAGTCGATGCGAGCAGAAACTTGTAGTAGCCGCTCACTGCGCCGCCGGAAGCCTGCGCGACAACAGATATCCCGCACGGCACGCTCCCGCCCGTCGTCAAGGAGCCGACACCCAGTCTCTTGTTTCGCATGCCCATACAACGATGCGCCATGCGCAAAACGGCATGGATGCGCCGGCGCAGGCTGCGATGGACATGCTTGGCGAGATGAAGGCTGTCGTGGTTCGGCATGGGCCCCCGGTCTGTCTTGAACGTCGCGTCTTGCAGGCAAAGCCGTCCCTTCCGAAGACGGCCCTGATAGCAGTTGACCTAGGGATTCCCGTTTCCCGGGCAACGATTCATGCTTCGAATACTTGATCCCCCGACCTCGGGTACCCCTTTAGGAATAGCCGACAGCCGTAGCGTCAGGGCAAAGAATCCCGCGCGTTCTTAGCTAATACCCTCGATTACGTAGACGTGTAAATACAGACTAAAACACTAAGTGAAGTATCTTTTTACCTTTAAACAAATTTATAAATTAATTTTATTCGAGAAAACGATTTCCATGCCGAATTATTATAATTCCAAAGGAGTATTCCCTAGAGTATATATGAAATTATTGGGATAAAAATTTCAAAAAAAATGATAAAAATATTTAAGATTATTTATGATCGAATAAAGAAAATAAATCAGTAAATCGATTTACAATTTTTAAAATTTAGTATTAAAAACATAACAAAGGATGCTTGACGTAATTTTAATTTAACCAAATCACGCAAATACATTTAGGCGATACGATGAGATGCACACGCGAAATTCTGGGTCACCTGGTTGACCAGGAATGCTTTCCTGAATAGCTAGCCTGCCACAAGCGAGATGGAGGGCATCCCTAATTCGAAGGGATTAAGCCTATTGAGCAGGCCTCGCAGCCCCCGGGGACTGTTGCGAACAAGCAACAAGGCGAAAAAATCGGATGCCGCCAGCCCGGCACGCGCCTTGCGTCAACAAGTCAGTCAACAGGCACCAGAAAGGCCGACCAGGCCCAGGCAGCAATCGAGAACTTCCGGATTTGAACCGCGACAAAGAAAAAGGGCGGCCCGAAAGCCGCCCTCTCGCAAGATCTATTGGATCGAAGCCGGATCAGGCTCCGGCTTCGGCTTGGGTTTGGGTTTCGGCTTGGGTTTCGGTTTCGGCTTGGCTTCCGGCGCAGCCGCTGGTGCGGGCGTCGCGGGAGCGGCGGCGGCCGGCGACGCTTCCGCCGGCGGCGACACTGGTATCTGCGCTGCGTTCGGTCCGCCGGCCGAGGGCGACGCACCCGCCTGCGCGATGTTGACGCTGAGCCCATCGACGAGCAAACGCCGATCGCCCCCCTGGAAGAGCAGCTCGAAAGTCAGCTTCGTGTCGCCATTCACCGGAAAGAAACCCGCGAGGTGGAGCAACCCGTTCTTCTCAACCTGGGGAGCGAGGGTGATCGTCGGCTCGAGCACCAGCGCCGCCGCCAGATCCAGCCCCGCCTTGCGCTGGCCGGCGAAGACCTCGGCCAGTTTGGCATCGCTGTTCTCACGCTGGAATCCAGGCGAGCCGAGATCGCGCAGCACCGAGTAATTGCCGGTCTTGTTGGCCTGATCGAGCGCTATCAGGGTGGAGCGTACCAGCATCAGAACGGTCTTGGAGTCGAGATTCATCACCTGCGGGCTGGCAGGTGCCGCATTTGCAGGCGCCGGCATGGCCGGAGTGGGCACTGGCTGCTGCTGGGCCATGGCAGGCAGAGCCAGGCCGGCCGCAACGGCGAGGGCAAGCAGGCCGACGCGTGTGAAAGGAGAAGAATGCCTCCGGCAGGCCGCTTTTCTCTGCGATACACCAAATTTCATGAGGATCGAGGTCTCGTTGGAGAGGGGCACAATGATCAAGCTTTCACAGATTTCCTCGTGCCTGTCACCCCGCATGTTTCAATCTATCCACGCCAGCCGAGACCCGATACATGTGACGGCAGCAGATGGTCGAGCATGATGGCGCCGCCGCCGCGTCCTTCGGTTCGACAACGTTACGGAAAGAAACAATGCGCGTTCGTGTCGGTTGCCTTCTCGTCGCCTTGGCCGCAGGCGGCCTCGAAATGTGTCTACCGATCCCGGCCATGGCGCAGGATCAACCGGCGCCCAAACCGGCCAGAAAGCACAAGCCAGCCGTAAAGCAGCCCGCCAAACCGGCCCCTGCGCTGCCGACCCCGGTGGTGCTGCCGGAGCCGCCGCTGCCCGTGCAGCAGATCCGCCAGTTCGGGACGACGTCCTGCATCAACCTGGTCGACCAGATGTCACGCGGCTCGCTCAACAGCAAATATGACGTGCAATCGGGCTGGAACCGCCAGGCTCCCGCCCAGCATGTGTTCCAGAGCGTCGCCGTCATCGACCGGCCGGAAGTAACGCCGGCCAACGGCCTGGCCGCCATCATCGCCACGCCAACGCCATCGGGCAGTTGCGACGGGGTGACGGTGCAGGTCTTTCCGCTTGCCAGCGATTGCGCCACCGCGCAGACCTATATGCGCTCGACTGGTGCCAGCCCGATCCCCATTCTCAACACTCAGATCATGATCGACCGCAACGGCAAGCGCATCTTCCTGCTGCCGGGCGTGAACAAGACCTGCATCGCCGTCTCCGTCGATTCCAGTTTCGGTCCCGTACCTGTCGCGCAGACGCCGTCGTCACCGGCTCCCGGGCCTGCACCTGTGCCGGTCCCCGAACCGTCGCCGGCGCCGGACGCCATCGTGCCGCATGCCGTCCCGGTCACGCCGCCAAGCTCGGAAATCCTGCCAACGGCCCAGCCGCCGAAATGAGCCCGAGCACGCGGGAAAGCTTCCCGCGGACCGGCTGTGCATGACCGAAGGGAATGGCTTGATTCGGGTTTCCAACCTGCTCTAATCGCCGAACGCGCCGCTTCCCTCGCCATCCGGCGCACCATCAGGCCTCAATAGAAAAGCAGGTCATGCTCGATATTTCCGCGCTCCAGTCGATGAAGGTGTTGTTCGCAACGCCCTGCTATATCTCTGCCGTCAGCATGAATTATGTGGTCAGCATGTATAGCCTGGCCTGCGATGCCACGCAGCTTGGCCTGAAGACCGTGCTGCACATGCATTCGGAGAGCCTGATCACACGCGGACGCAATATGGTCGTGCTGAAGTTCATGCAGGACGAGTCCTATACGCATCTGTTCTGGATCGATTCCGACATTTCCTTCACCACCCAGCAGGTGGTCCGCCTGCTGCTCGCCGATCGCGACGTGGCCGGCGGGGTCTATCCGATCAAGTCGCTGGCCTGGCCCGATCCTTTGCCGGGCGGCTTGACCAAGGACGAGATGGAAATCCGCTTCGCCCGTTATGCCTTCAATCCCGTCGACCACGGCAAGACGCCGATCGGCCAGCATGTCGACGATGAAGGCTTCATCGAGGTCTCGGAGGCGCCCACCGGCTTCATGGTGATCAAGCGCCATGTCTTCCCCAAGCTGATGCAGGCCTATCCCCATCTCAACTACACGCCGGACGGCCCCCCCGACAATCCGCTCAAGCCGCTGCACTGGCTGTTCTTCGACTGCATGGTCGATCCCGATTCCGGGCGCTATCTGTCGGAAGACTATGCCTTTTGCCGGCGCTGGCGCGACATCGGCGGCAAGGTCTGGGTCGATTCCCAATCCAAGCTGCAGCATCTGGGCCAGTACAATTATGTCGGCGATGTCGAGACCAGCCTGAAGCAGCAGGGGCACTGGTAGAGCCGCATCGAGACGGCGAGGAGCACGAATGCCGGACTATGCCATGACGGCGCCCCTCGTCGAGCTTCTCGGCCCGGTGCGCCGCACCCATATCGTCGATATCGGCGCCAATCCCATCGATGGGGAGCCGCCCTATAAGTCGATGCTGGCGGCAGGCCTCGCCCGGCTCACCGGTTTCGAGCCGCAGGCCGAGGCGCTGGCCAGGCTGGAGGCAACCAAGGGGCCCAATGAGAATTATCTGCCCCACGCCATCGGCGACGGCAGCGAGGCCTATCTCAATCTGTGCGCCTATTCGGGCTGGAGCAGCCTGCTTACCCCGCGCCAGGCCGCGCTCAAGGTGTTTTCCTATTTCAAGCCCAATGCGGAGGTGATCGGCCGCATTCCCGTGCGCACCACCCGCCTCGACGATCTCTCGGTGCTCCCGGAGATCGACATGCTCAAGATCGACGTGCAGGGCGCCGAGCTCGCGGTATTCCAGAACGGCCGCGAGAAACTGCGCTCGGCCGTGGCCGTCCAGACCGAGATCTCCTTCATCGCCCTCTACGAGAACCAGCCGGGCTTCGGGGAGATCGACACCGAACTGCGCTCGCAGGGTTTCGTGCCGCATTGCTTCAAGGCGGTGAAGTTCAGCCCGATGGCGCCCTATGTCAGACCGGAGAACTGGACGCCGGCCGCCAACCAGCTGCTGGAGGCCGATATCGTCTATGTCCGGGATTTCGTCGATCCGGATGCCATGACCGACGAGCAGCTCAAGCATCTGTGTCTGCTGGCTCAATATTGCTATGGCAGCATCGAGCTCTGCGGCCGCTGCATCGACCTGCTGTGCCGGCGCGGCGCCCTGCCGCAGGACGCGCTCGCCCGCTACACCGCACTGCTGGAGGCGGCGCGCCCCTCTACCTCCGCCTGAGAGGGCTTGACGACACAGCGGCGGGCGCGTTCTGTGGAGCATCAGTGAGACCCCTCCCCATGCCCGCCGACACCAGCGCTTCCCGTCACCCCGAAGTCGCCGCTTTTCTTGCCGCCCATCCCGATACCCGCTTCATCGAAGCCTTTACCCCCGATTTGACCGGCTATGGTTTTGGCAAGCGCCTGCCGATCGAGGAGATCGACAGCCTCTACCGTTCCGGCATGGGCTTTTCCGCCGCGCCCTATGTGCTCGATGCCAGGCATGACGGCTATGGCTCCGGCGGCATCGGCTGGGACGATGGCGACCCGGATGCCAAGGGCGTGCCGATACCAGGCACGCTCAAGCCGATGCCCTGGGCAGCCGTGCCGACGGCGCAGGTCATGCTCGACATCTCCTATGCCGTTTCGGGCGAACCGTTATGGACCGATCCGCGCCACCTGCTTAAGACCATCCTCGCCCGCCTCGCTGCCGACGGGCTCCATCCCACCGTTGCTTGCGAATACGAGTTCTTCCTCACCGACGGCACTCGCGAGGCCGATGGCCGCATCCGCCCACCCATCCTCAAGCGCACCGGCCGGCCGCTCGGTCCGCCGACCAACCTGTCGGTGCTGACGCTGGAGGAAGTGGCACTGTGGTCGGCGAAGGCCGATGATGCGGCGCGGGCGCAGAATGTGCCGATGGGCAGCATCATCGCCGAGATGGGTGTGGCCCAGTTCGAGACCAATCTGCATCATACTGATGATGCCATGCTCGCCGGTGATCACGCCGTGCTGCTGAAAAGACTGATCCGCGGTACCGCCCGTGCCGAAGGCTGGGACGCCACCTTCATGGCCAAACCCTATGAGGACGAGGCGGGATCGGGCCTGCATGTGCATGTCAGTCTCGCCGATGCCGAAGGCCGCAACATCTTCGCCAATCCCGCCACCGGCGAACAGACGATCCGCCATGCCATCGCCGGCATGCAGCGCCTGATGCCTGAATCGCTCGCCTTCTTTGCGCCCAACCACAATTCCTTCCGCCGCTTCGGCGGACTGTTCGCACCGGTCAATCGCAAATGGGGTGAGGATAACCGCACCGTCGCCCTGCGCATACCCACCGACAAGGGCGCGGGACGGCGCATCGAGCATCGCGTCGCCGGTGCGGATGCCAATCCCTATCTGGTATTGGCGGCCATCCTCGCCGCCGCCCATTACGGCATTACTAGGAAACTAGAACCGGATGCGCCCGTTGTCGGCAAGCATGCCGGCTTCACGCGCGATCCCGGCCTGCCGGCCGATGTCTTCGAAGCCGCGCGCCGGCTGGCGCGGGCGAGCCTGTTGAAGGAGTATTTCTCCAAGCGCTATCTGGAGACCTACGCCCATTTGGTCCATGGCCAGCACGAGGATTTCCTCTCGGTGCTGAGTCCGCGTGAATACGATCTGTTCTTCTGAAACCCGCCCTCATCCCGATCGGCGAACAAAGTTAACCGCTATCGCGAGCGGAGCGAAGCGATCCAGATCCCAAAAGGCCTGGATTGCCGCGTTGCTCCGCTCCTCGCAATGACTTCAAGCGGGTTGAACGTTCCAGCCGGCCTCAGATCCCCCGCGCGCCCCGGGCTCTTAGCCGGATCATCACGCCGCGGTCGTGCTCCTCGGCTCGCCGATGCGCCCTGACCTGGAGCAGATCCTTGCGCGCCATCAAGCCGACCAGGGTCCCGCTCTTGCGATCAAGCACCGGTACCCGGCCAATATCGGCAATCGCCATGCGATCGGCGAGCGCGCCGGCGAGTTCATCGGCGTAGCCGATCTCGAGTTCCTGCCCCTCGAGTATCTCCTCCAGCGACAGGGATTGAATGTCGTCATCCTCCGAGGCATGCACCGACCAATCGAGGATATGGCCCCGAGAAACCATGCCGACCACGCGCCGCTCGGCATCGACGACCGGATAGCTCTTGTGGCGGGGCTCCCCGCCAGTGAAGAAGGCAACCGCCCGCGCCACCGTCATCGCTGCCGGTAGCGTGTCGACCTCACGCACCATCAGATCGGCTACACGGGCAAGATCGAACGGATCGGTGTGGTACTCGCCCGAAATATGATGGCCACGACGAGCGATCTTCTCCGTCAGGATGGAACGCTTCATGGTCAGCACGGTGGTGGCATAGGCCATGCCGCAGGCCGTGAGGAGTGGCAGGAGTACGCCGAGATTGCCGGTGAGCTCCACCGCAAAGAGCGTCGCAGTCAGCGGCGCGCGCATGGTGCCGCCCATCATCGCCGCCATGCCGAGCAGGGCCCAGAAACCCGGATCGGCCTGCGGCAGGACAAGGCCTGCCAGCGCTCCCAGAGCGCCGCCGAGCATCATCAAGGGCGCGAGGACACCGCCGGACGTCCCCGAACCGAGCGAGATTGACCAGATCAGGGACTTGACCACCAGGAGCAGGATCACCGCCTTGAGAGCCATCTCGCCGGAGAGCAGATGGCGGATATTGTCGTAGCCCACGCCGAGGGCACTCGGATCGAACAGGCCGCCAATGCCGATCGCCAGGCCTCCGAACAGAGGCCACCACATCCAATGCAGCGGCAAACGATGGAAGAAGTCCTCGCTGGCATAGACCATGGCTGTGAGGACGCCCGAACCCACGCCGGCGACGATGCCCATCAAGACCCAGCCGAGGAAACCGGGCAGGGACAACGCCATGTGCCCGGTGAAGCCGAACAGGGGTGTGGGGTCGAGCAGCAGTCCGCGTTCCGCGGCTGCCACGGCGGCCGCGACCACCACCGGCAGGAAGCTGCGAGGCTTCCATTCGAACAGCAAGAGCTCTATTGCCAGCAGCACCGCTGCGATCGGGGTACCGAACACCGCCGTCATGCCCGCCGCGGCGCCGGCGACCAACAACGCCTTGCGCTCATTGGCGCTGAGATGAATCATCTGGGCGATGAGGGAGCCGATGGCCCCGCCCGTCATGATGATCGGCCCTTCGGCGCCGAAGGGACCACCCGAGCCGATCGAGATGGCCGAGGACAGCGGCTTCAGCACCGCCACCTTGGGATTGATCCGGCTCTTGCCGATCAGGATCGCCTCCATCGCCTCGGGAATGCCATGGCCGCGGATCTTCTCAGAGCCGTAGCGTGCCATCAGGCCGATGATCAGGCAGCCGATCACTGGCACGAACACGGCCGCCCAACCGAGCGGCGTACCGGAGATCGGCAGGCTCTCCAGCGAAAAACGGCCATAATAGGCGATGTTGGTGCACAGCGTGATCAGGCGCAGCAGCACGAAGGCGGCGCCCACGCCAGCCGTGCCGACAAAAACGGCGATCGCCATCAGGAGGATCACCCGCCTGTCCGTGGTGAAGTCGCCCAGGCGCGCCGGCAACCCGCGGGTCCCCGCCTCGGCATCATGCCCCGGGGTGCCCAGAGTCGAAGTGGTCATGTCTCTGATATCCATCTGTCGGGCCTGGCCCGGCTGAATTTTATATCGCAATACGATATATTTTGCGCAAGTCAACGGATTTTCGTAGAGAGTGCGGCAGACAGAAGAATCGTGGAGCGATGGACCCTATGCGGCAACAAGATCCGGACTACGCCGCCCTCGCACGCTTTCGGCATGCCTTGCGCAAATTCCTCGCCTTCAGCGAGGAGGCGGCGGCCGCGGAGGGCCTGACCTCGCAGCAGCACCAGGCCTTGCTCGCCATCGCCGGCCTGTCGCAGGGCGGTGCCCTCTCGATCGGCGAATTGGCCGAGATCCTGATCCTGCGCCACCACAGCGTCGTCGAACTGGTCGACCGGCTCGGCAAGCTCAGCCTTGTCGAACGCATGGCCGATCCGTCCGATGGCCGGCGCGTGCTGGTGCGGCTCAGCGAGGCAGGCCGACAGAAGCTGCAGGCCTTATCGGAAACCCATCTGAAGGAACTGGCAGCCATCGGACCGACGCTTTCCGAGCTCCTGCAGGCCTTCCGCGGCTGATCACGCGACCGGTATCCGCGGCGGCATCGACCTCAAATCGGCGTGAAGCGTAACGAACCTACCCTGCCCGCTCGTATAATCCTCCAGACGCGATGATGTCTTGCTTCGGCAAAGCGTTCTGTGACTTGAATGAATCATTCCTGATCGCAAAGACGCTCCAGCCAATCCTTTGGATTGGCTCGGAAACAAGGAGCTAGAGCAAATGAGCGTTCACGCTCAAACGCGTTTTGCTCGAGTGGAGGACGATGATGAAACGACGCGGCATCCTGATCCTGGCGGCAACCCTTACGGCCTGCCTCGGCACCGGCCTGTGGTTCTCGGCATCGAACGCCGAAGAATCGCCGCGCAGGGTCGCCGCCCCCGGCCTCGACACCCGATCGACAGCAGGCTCGGAAACAGCGGTGCTGGCAGGCGGCTGCTTCTGGGGCGTGCAGGGCGTGTTCCAGCATGTGAAAGGCGTCACCTCGGCGGTTTCGGGCTATGCCGGCGGCACGGCCGACACCGCCACCTACGACACCGTCTCGACCGGATCGACCGGTCACGCCGAAGCGGTGCGCATCCGTTTCGATCCCCGCTTCATCTCCTACGGCCAGATCCTGCAGATCTATTTCTCGGTGGCGCATGATCCCACCCAGCTCAATCGGCAGGGTCCCGACAGCGGCACGCAATACCGCTCGCAGATCTTCACCGCCAGCGCGGAACAGGCCCGCATCGCCGCCGCCTATGTCAGCCAGCTCGACGGTGCCAAGGCCTTCGCCCGGCCGATCGCGACGCGCATCGCGCCGCTGCAGGGCTTCTTTGCGGCGGAGGCCTATCACCAGGATTACCTGACCCGCCATCCGACCCAGCCCTATATCGTCATCAACGACCTGCCCAAGGTCGCCGCCCTCCGGCAGCTCTTCCCGTCCGTCTATCGCAGCGACCCGGTCCTGGTAGCCGGCCGCTGAGGCCGAACTACGGAACAAGAGCCGTGACGTCGCGGCTGAAATGCACGATGCGGCGATCGGGGCGTTCCTCCACCCGCTCGATGGTGTAGCCGCGCCGCTGGTACCAGGCGACATTCTCGGTGAAGCGCTCATTGGTGTAGAGCCGCACGAGCCTATGCCCGTCGCGCCGGGCCCGGTCTTCGGCAAAATCGAGCAGGGCCGAACCCAGGCGACGGCCCTTGAGCGCAGGGGCCACGGCAAGGCTCCAGATCAGCAGATGATCGGGTTTCGGCTCGACGATGAGGGCAGTTTCGAGGGCCTCGGACGAACCGGACACCCAGATCTCCATCGCCTCGAACAGGGCCATGAAATCCGCATCATGCGGCGGCAGGGATATGCCGATGCGCTGTTTCAAGGGAGCATAGGCCGCCTGCTGCAGGACGGTGATCGCAGGGATCTCGGTTCTGGCGGCGCGACGAAATTTCATGACGAGGCTCGAAATCGTGCAGCTATCGGGGATCGAGGGGGACCGGCGATGATGCACATCCGAATCCGCCCGATCGAGCATTCGCGCAATCGATGCCGACCCGCAAGAGGTTCCAAAGCAAGGACGTTCATCCGCCCTCGAAGCCTCGCCGGGATTGTCGGCTCTCCCGGGCTCCTCCTCAATTCGCCATCAACCGTTCGAGATAGGCGCACACCATGTCGGCCATGGCATCGGAATAGGCCTCGATCTCCGCCGGCGTCCGCGGGCTTTCCGAAAATTGCTTGCCGACCGCGCTCAGCGTAGAGGCGATCAGGTCCCCGGCCAAGGTTCGTGTCGTTTCCGAAGCCTTCGGCAGAGCCTCCCGCATGAAGGCCTCGACGATGCCGTCTCCCGCTGCCTTGGCTGCCTCCGCCTCGGGCGCGTCACGGTAGAGCGGCGCAGCATCGTCGAGCGCCCCGCGCACCGTGGCCTCGTCGCATTCCGAGCGGATGAAGGTATGGACGAGAACACGCAGCCTTTCGAGCGGCGGCTTGTCGCCATCCTGCAGGATGGCGCGCAGTAACTCGGTCGTCTGCCGCCATTCGTCGCTCTGGAGCCTGAAGAGAATCGACGCCTTGTTGGGGAAATATTGATAGAGCGAACCGACGCTGACGCCGGCCTTCTCGGCCACCCGCGCCGTGGTGAAGCGCTGAGCGCCCTCCTTCCTCAAAACCTGAATGGCAGCCTCCAGAATGACGGCGACCAGCTCGGTCGAGCGGGTCTGCCGAGGCTGTTTTCGTAAGGAAACAGAAGAGCTTCGACGATCGGTCATCGGGATGCAGGCCAATGCGAATAGTGAACGCGACGAATTAATCGTATTTCTAGTCCGGCGCAAGAATGCGTTTTCCCAAACCGGAGCCTGCCATGACCACCCTGACCGCCGCCCCGCTTGCGCTCCTGCTGGACCGCCTGTTCGAAGAGGCCGACGCCACCTCGCCGGCGGCGATCCCCGCCGTGGCCGAGCTCTCCCGCCCGGAACGCGAGCGCCTGATGCACAGCAAGACCGAATATCTCGACCTTTATGGCCGGCTGAAGGACCTGCCGCTCGCCGTTTCGCGCGAAACCGGCCTGCTGCTCTACATGCTGGCCCGCAGTTGCCGGGCGCAGACGATCGTCGAATTCGGAACCTCGTTCGGCATCTCGACCCTGCATCTGGCCGCGGCGCTGCGGGACAATGGCGGCGGCCGTCTGATCACCAGCGAGTTCGAGCCGTCCAAGGTGGAACGGGCCCGGCAAAACCTTGCCGCCGGCGGTCTTCTCGATCTCGTCGAAATCCGGGAGGGAGATGCACTGCGCACGCTGAGCATCGGCCTGCCGGAGGCGATCGATCTGGTCCTGCTCGACGGCGCCAAGGCCCTCTACCCCGAGATCCTCGATCTGGTGGAGAGCCGGCTCAGGCCTGGCGCCCTCATCATTGCCGACAATGCCGACTACAGCCCCGACTATCTCGCCCGCGTGCGCTCGCCGGCCCGAGGCTATCTGTCGACCCCCTTCGGCGAGGATGTCGAACTCTCGATGCGGATTGGCTGAGCCCAATCCCATCGCTGCGAGGCGTCAGGAACGCTGCAAGGAGCTGGAGGCGAACTTCCGGCCCTTGCCAACCGCGACGTGATGGCAGATTGCCGAGCCGGCACATTGCCATCACGATGTCGACGCAACCCGTGCAGCGCTCGACAGGTCGAAACGATGCAACAGCAGCGTCCCTCCATTTACCAGCAATTGGGCGGCGAAGACGGTATCTCCCGGCTTGTGGACTTGTTTTACGACATCGTCGAGCAGGATCCGGCGGCGGCCGCACTCCACATGCTGCATCTCGACGGCCATGGCGTCGCTCATTCCCGCGTCGAGCAGACCCGCTTCCTGATGGGCTTCTTCGGGGGAGCGCGTCTCTATGTCGAGTTTCACGGCCATTCGGATGTGAGGGCCATCCATGCCCATGTGGCCGTGACAGCCGAGACGCGCGACATCTGGATCCGCAGCATGGACAAGGCGTTCGACCAGACCGGCTTACCCCCGGAGGTGAAAAAGAGGGCGATGACCGCTCTCGCGACCGCAGCCCGCCTGGTGCACGACGTCAATCCCCTGCGCAATCGTGACGAAGAAATCGAAGCTGGAACGGGCTCGAATCCACCTTAGCGACTAAGGAGCCCGATTTTGAATCGGACCATTTCCGCCCGGCAAGCCTTCAGCCGAAGCTCAGCTTGCTCTTCTGCTGACCTTGAGCGTCAAAATTGGCTGGATCCAGCCAGGCTTCGTAGCCCGCCTTGAGACGTGGCCATTCGCCGTCAATGATCGAAAACCAGGCAGTATCGCGGTTTTGGCCCTTGGCCACCATATGCTGGCGGAAGACGCCCTCGAAGGTGAAGCCGAAGCGCGTCGCCGCCCGCTTGGACGGTTCGTTGAGATTGTGGCACTTCCATTCGAAGCGCCGATAGCCAAGCGTCTCGAAGGCATGGCGGGCGAAGAGATAGAGAGCTTCCGTCGTCACCCGCGTGCGGGCGATCGCCGGCCCCCAGAGAATGCTGCCGATCTCGATGACGCCGTGCACGGGCTCGATCCGCATCAGCGCCTGTCGGCCCTCGGCCTTGCCGCTCGCTCTGTCGATCACCGCAAAGAACATCGGATCCGCCGTCGAGGACGCTTTGTCGAGCCAGGCCGAGAAGTCGGCGGCATTCCCCGGTACGCCCTCGAACAGGTAGCGGAAGCGCCCGTCGGCCCCCGGCTCCTGGGCCGAATGCAGGAGATCGGCGCCATGGCGCACCGGATCGAGTGGCTCCAGGCGGGTATAACGTCCATCGAGCACGACGCGCTCCGGGCGCGGCACGCCCTTCCAAGTCGACAAGTCCATCGAATGTCCTTCGCGCCTACGCGATCAGGAAAGCGGCCCGTGCCGATTCCGATCCATCACCCCAACGATCAAATGATCAGATGATCGCATTATTGCGGCGGCGCGATGCGTTGTTCAAGCGAAAGCACCTGCTGGCGCACTACGCCGGACAGAGCCTTGGAGGAGGCGACCGAGCTGAAATCCGTATCGGGGTGAGGCACATTGCCAGCGCCGCGGAACACCTTGAGGCCATCCGGCATCACCACGATGTCGCCATTGCGCAAAGTGGGATCGACCGAGATCGGGATCTGCGGCAGACCACGCGCATTGGACTGGCAGGTACAGGCCGGGTTTTCGCTGTCGCGGAAGGCATAAGCGGTGGGCAGCGCGGTGTAGAGCGCGCCTGCACTGTCGACGGCCGATTCGATCGCCGGCTTGGTGTTGCCATTGCTGCCGTCATTGGAACCGCTGGCCTTGTAGAGCACCATCTGGCCGCCCGAGCACGAGGCTTCGCACATCGAGCTCTGCATGTCCTCGTCGCGCTGGGAGCGGATGAAGCCGGTGGCGAAATAATAGCCGTCACAGGTGCGCACGCAGTAGCCCCGCGCCTTGGGCGCGCTGACCACGGGCGCGGGTGCCGGACGAGCGCGTTGCTGCTGTTGCTGTTGCTGTTGCTGAGGCACAGGTGCTGGCGCCGGCCGCGATTCCTGGCGGGGCCGGAACAGGAAATCGAACAGGCCAGCCTGAGCGCTGCCACCCACGGCAACCGTCAGGAGCAATCCGGCGGCAAGGGGAGCGGCAAGGCGTTTCAAGGTCATGGCACGGGTCCTGGCAGGTCCAAACAGAATTTCCCGATATTACTCACGAATGAGCAATATCGGGAAATTCCGCAAGCGTTTGAAATCCCGTGGGTTCCTCCTGATCGAGCCTGTGGCTCGATCAGGAGGAACCCACTTGGGAAGGGCCGGCAACGACCGGCCCCGTCTTCTATGCGAGCATCCCGTCAAAATCATGTCGGTGACACTTTGTCACCAACTAGTGATTGTCGCGGGGGATGCCATAGGTCTGGGCGACCCTCTGATACTTGACTGCGGGCTTGAGCACCATACCGTCGCCGAGTTGATCCACCATGGCGCGCTGGATTTCCTGCCAGGGCGTCTGGCTCGGCGCATAGTGAAAGCCACCCGCCGCGGCGAGATCGGCCCGGCGCTTGGCCAGTTCCTCGTCGGAGATCAGGATGTTGGCCTCGCCCTTGTTGAGGTCGATGCGCACCCGATCGCCGGTCTGCAGGATCGCGAGACCGCCGCCCGCGGCTGCTTCCGGCGAGGCGTTGAGGATGGAGGGCGAGCCCGAGGTGCCCGACTGGCGCCCGTCGCCGATGCAGGGCAGCGAGGTGATGCCGCGCTTGATCAGCGCGGCCGGCGGCTGCATGTTCACCACCTCCGCCGCGCCGGGATAGCCGATCGGCCCGGTGCCGCGGATGAACAACATGCAGTGTTCGTCGATGCCGAGAGCCGGATCCTCGATGCGGTGGTGGTAGTCCTCGGGCCCTTCGAACACGATGGCCCGCCCCTCGAAGGCGCCGGGGTTCTTGGGATCTGCGAGATAGCGGTCGTGGAATTCCTTGGAGATCACGCTGGTCTTCATGATCGCCGAATCGAACAAATTGCCCGAGAGCACGATGAAGCCGGCATCCTGCACCAGCGCGGTGTCGAAGCTGCGGATCACGTCGGGCAGCTCGATCTTGGTGTCCTTGCAGTTTTCGCCGATCGACTTGCCGTTCACGGTGAGCGCATTCTCGTGGATGAGTTTGTGCTTCATCAGTTCGTTGACCACCGCCGGCACACCGCCGGCATGCTGGTAGTCCTCGCCGAGATATTTGCCGGCCGGCTGCAGGTTCACCAGCAGCGGCACCTTGTGGCCGACGGTCTGCCAGTCGCGGATGTCGAGCTCGACCCCGATATGGCGGGCGATGGCGTTGATGTGGATCGGCGCATTGGTGGAACCGCCGATGGCCGAATTGACCACGATGACGTTTTCGAAGGCCTCGCGCGTCATGATGTCGGAGGGCTTGAGGTCCTCATGCACCATGTCGACGATGCGCTTGCCGGTCTCGTAGGAAATCTGCTGACGTTCGCGATAGGGCGCGGGAATGGCGGCCGAACCGGGAAGCTGCATGCCGAGCGCCTCGGCCAGCGAGTTCATGGTGGTGGCGGTGCCCATGGTGTTGCAATAGCCGGTCGAGGGGGCCGAGGAGGCCACCATGTCCATGAAGTTCTCGTAGTCGATCTCGCCGGTGGCGAGCATCTCGCGCGCCTTCCAGACCACCGTGCCCGAACCGGTGCGCTCGCCATGCCACCAGCCGTTGAGCATCGGGCCGACCGACAGGGCGATGGCCGGGATGTTCACGGTGGCCGCGGCCATCAGGCAGGCAGGCGTGGTCTTGTCGCAGCCGATGGTCAGCACCACGCCATCGATCGGATAGCCGTAGAGCAATTCGACCAGGCCGAGATAAGCCAGGTTGCGGTCGAGCGCGGCGCCGGGACGCTTGCCGGTCTCCTGGATCGGATGCACCGGAAATTCGAAGGCGATGCCGCCCGCCTCGCGGATGCCCTCGCGCACGCGCTCGGCGAGCACGAGATGGTGGCGGTTGCAGGGGGAAAGGTCCGAGCCGGTCTGGGCGATGCCGATGATCGGCTTGCCCGACTGCAATTCCTTGCGGGTCAGGCCGAAATTGAGCTGGCGTTCGATATAGAGCGCGGTCATACCCGGATTGTCCGGATTGTCGTACCAGGCTTGCGACCGCAATCTTGTCGTCTTGTTCTTGGTGTCAGCCATGGCAAGCCTCCCTGTCTTTCGTGCCCCGCCCGCGCTCTACCGCGGACAGCATTTACGCTCTACTTCACGAGTTAACACTTTTGTCAGACTATTCGCAACGGCAAAGCTCATGCGGCCGATTGCCGATTCCCAGTTTCGTGATTCTGGTGCTAGCAATGCAATTCAGCCGACATCCCGCCGCAATGGAATGACCCAAATGCCCGATCTCGTTCCCGCCTTTTCCCGCATCGGCGAGGAGAACGCCTTCGCTGTCCTTGCCAGGGCCACGGATCTGGCACGCGAGGGGCGCGACATCATCAATCTGGGCATCGGCCAGCCTGATTTTCCCACGCCTGACCATATCGTCGAGGCCGCCATCAAGGCGCTGCGCGACGGTCATCATGGCTATACGCCGGCCACGGGCATCCTGCCGCTGCGCGAAGCTGTCGCCGCCGATGTCGAGCACCGCACCGGCGTTGCCGTCTCGCCCGACGAGGTGATCGTGGTGCCCGGCGGCAAGGTCACCATGTTCATGGCCATCCTGATGTTCGGCGAGCCGGGGTCGGAGATCCTCTATCCCGATCCCGGCTTTCCGATCTATCGCTCGATGATCGAGTTCACCGGTGCCACGCCGGTGCCGGTGCCGATCCGCGAGGAGAACGGCTTCGCCTTTTCGGCCGCCGAGACGCTGGCGCTGATCACGCCGCGCACCCGCCTTCTCATTCTCAATTCGCCGGCCAACCCCACCGGCGGCGTCACGCCCAAGGCCGAGATCGACGCGCTGGTGAAGGGGCTGGAGGCCCATCCTCATGTCGCCATCCTCTCCGACGAGATCTACAGCCAGATGAGCTATGACGGCCTGCAGCATGTCTCGCTGCTGACCTATCCCTCCATCCGCGACCGCCTGATCCTGCTCGACGGCTGGTCCAAGACCTATGCCATGACGGGCTGGCGCATGGGCTTCTCGCTCTGGCCGAAGCTTTGGGGAGATGCCGCCCGCAAGCTGGCGGTCAATTCCTATTCCTGCGTCAATGCCAGCGCGCAATGGGCCGGGCTTGCCGCCCTCACCGGCCCGCAGGATGCGGTGCATGCCATGGTCGCCGAGTTCGACCGGCGCCGGAAGATCGTGGTGGATGGCCTCAACGGCCTGCCCGGCGTCAGCTCCGTGGTGCCGAAGGGCGCCTTCTATGCCTTCCCCAACATCCGGGCGACCGGCTGGAAGGCCAAGCCCCTCGCCTCCGCCCTTCTGGAGAAGGCCGGCGTCGCCACCATCGGCGGGCCCGATTTCGGCGTATATGGCGAGGGCTATATCCGGCTGTCCTACGCCAACTCAGCCGAGAACATCAGGCGGGCTTTGGCGCGCATGGGCGAGTTCCTCAGCGCCAATCCGGGAGCGGGCGTGTAAGCCCCAGCCAAGCCAACGGATTGGCTATTGCGGCTTTGCGGTTCCAGGCGATTCCGTCTAATCGCAAAACGCTTTGGCCGCCGCCCCGCAATCCGCAAGGAAAACGATATGACTGATCTCGTCGCCATCGGCGAATGCATGGTGGAATTGTCGCGCCGCGGGGACGGCATGTCGCTGGGCTATGGCGGCGACACCTTCAACACCGCCGTCTATGCGGCCCGTCTCGGGCTCGACGTCGCCTATGCCACGGCGCTGGGGGACGACCCCTATTCCCAGGCGATCTCGGACCTGGCCGCCAGCGAGAAGGTCGACATGGCCGGCGTGCCGCGCCTGGCCGGCCGCGTGCCGGGGCTCTATGTCATCGAGACCGATGCCAAGGGCGAGCGACGCTTCTACTACTGGCGCGACAGTGCGCCGGCGCGCAGCCTGTTCGAGCTCCCAGAGGCCGAGGCGCTGATCGCCCGCATCGAAACCGCCGCGATCGTCTATTTCTCCGGGATTACGCTGTCGCTCTATACATCTGCGGGCCTCGAGCGTTTCGGCGCAGTCCTTGCTCGGGCCAAGGCCGGCGGCGCCAGCATCGCCTTCGACGGCAATTACCGTCCGCGCGGCTGGGGTGGCGATCCCGCCCGGGCCCGGCAGGCTTTCGGCCGTTTCCTGCCCTTGGTGGATATCATGCTGCCGACCTTCGACGACGAGCAGGCGCTGTGGGGCGATGCCACGCCGCAGGACACGCTCACGCGCCTGGCCGGCCATGGCATCGGCGAAATCGCGGTGAAGGACGGCACCAACGGCGCCTTCCTGCGCCGGGACGGCACCGATGGCCACGTTCCGGTGCCGCAGGCGGTCTCGCCTGTCGACACCACCGCCGCCGGCGACAGCTTCAACGCGGGCTATCTTGCCGCCCGCCGGCGCGAGCGCTCCAACGAGGAGGCGGCGCTGCAGGGCCACCGGCTCGCCGCGCGCGTGATCACCCATCGCGGCGCCATCATTCCCCCCGAGGCGATGGCCGGATTGTGACCCATATTTCACGCGACTGCCGTTGGAATGCCATCTTCTGTCAGCATGAACGGCCCGTCTCCTGATCTTAGACTGAACAATTCAGGAGTGGATACCGGGCACGGTGGCCACTTCGAACCCGTTCTACTGCTGACAGGAGGCTCTGATCGTATAGAAACGATTCAGTAGCTGGGACAATCGCATTGAAACGGGAACAAGGCATGGCTGAAGTGGTGGGCTCGCTCGACCGCGCCGTGGCGCGCGACGACGGCCCCAAGGTCTCGGCGGCCGCCATCCCAACGGCTGAGCGCCCGAAGACCGGCCTGCTCAAGCACATCGACTGGAGCAAGGCCGGCCTGCTGGTCGGGCTGGTGGTCTTCACCATCGCCGCGGCCGCGCTCTACCAGATTTTCGCCGGCATCACCTGGTCCGAGGTGAGCAATGCGGTGTCCCGCATCGCCTGGAGCCAGGTCGCGCTCGCCTTCGTCGCCACCGCGCTCTCCTATGGCGCCCTGATCGGCTATGACCTGCTGGCCCTGCGCCATGTCGGCGCGCGGCAGGTGCCCTTGCCGGCGATCGCCTTCACTTCCTTCATCAGCCACGCCTTCACCTATACGCTCGGCTTCGGCGTGCTGACCGGCGGCGCCGTGCGCTGGCGCCTCTACCAGGCCCATGGCCTGAAACCGAGCCAGATCCTGGCCGTGGGCGCCCTGACGACGCTGACCTTCTGGCTCGGCATCGCCACCGTCGCGGCGGTCTGCCTCTTGTTCCAGCCCTCCGTGCTGGCGCCCCTGGACGGGCTTGCGCCCGGCCTCAACCTCGCCATCGGCCTCACCGTGATCGGCGGCGTCGCGCTCTGGCTGATCATCTCGGCCCTTCGCCCGCGGACGATCAGCATCGGCGAGCACACCATGCCCCTGCCCGGCCCGCAGGCGACGCTCGGGGCCATCCTGGTCGGCCTGCTGGATACGGTGGCCGCCGCCGGCGCGCTCTGGCTGATCATGCCGGCCGGTCCGGACGCCGGTTTCGTCAGCTTCCTGGTGGTGTTCGCCATCGCCACCGTGCTCGGCGTCATCAGCCATGTGCCGGGCGGCGTCGGCGTGTTCGAGACCACGCTGATCCTGGCCCAGCCGCAGATTCCCGCCGCGGACATGCTGGTCTCGCTGATCCTGTTCCGGCTGGTCTACTACGTCATTCCCTTCGCCATCGCCTGCGTGCTGTTCGGCGCCTATGAAATCCGCCAGCGCCAGCATTCGGTGGGCCGGATCGCCAAGACGGTGCATGCGATCGCCCGGCCGATCATCCCGCGCATCGCCAGCGTCGCGGTGTTCATCGGCGGCGTCATCCTGCTGTTCTCCAGCGCCACGCCCGAAGAACATTATCGCATCGATATCCTGAGCGATCTGGTGCCGCTACCCTTCCTGGAGGTGTCGCAGCTCGCAGCCAGCATCGCCGGCCTGGTGCTGCTGATCGTCTCCTATGGCCTGGTGCGGCGCATGGCCAATGCCCAGCGGCTGGCCGTCTTGCTGCTGATCGCGGGCGCCGTCTCCGCTTTGTTCAAGGGCCTCGATGTCGAGGAGGCCATCATCTGCAGCATCGTCGCCGGGCTGCTGGTGCTCTACAGGGACGAGTTCTATCGGCAGGCCGATCTGTTCTCGGTGCGGCCTTCCTTCGAATGGATCATCGCCTGTCTCGTGGCGGTGGGCGCAACCGTCTGGCTCGGCTTCTTCGTCTATGCCAATGTCGACTACCAGCACAAATTGTGGTGGGATTTCGCCTACAACGCCGATGCCCCGCGCTTCCTGCGCGCCACGCTGGCCATGGCCGTGGTCGCCATCGGCATCGCTGCCTATATCCTGATGCATCCCAGCCGCGCCGCCTTCGATCCGGCGACGCCCGAGGAACTGGAAACGCTGGTGCCCCTGATCAGCGATTCCACCCGCTCGGATGCGCACCTGGCCCTGCTCGGCGACAAGCGCTTCCTGTTGTCGGCCAGCGGCAAGGGCTTCACCATGTATGGCGTGCAGGGGCGAAGCTGGATCGCCATGGGCGATCCCGTCGCGCCCGAGGACGAGGTCGACGCCATGGTCTGGCGCTTCAAGGAACTGGTGGACCGCAATGGCGGCACGCCGGTGTTCTACCAGGTCACCACTGGCCATCTGCCTGCTTATCTCGACGCCGGCTTTTCGCTCGCCAAGCTCGGCGAGGAAGCCTGGGTCGACCTGACGAAGTTCACGCTCGAAGGCAGCGAGGGCCGCCGCCTGCGCCAGGCCCGCGCCAAGGCCGAGCGCTCCGGCGCCTCCTTCGAGATCGTGCCGGCCGCCGAAGTCGACGCCATCCTCGGCGAGCTCCAGGCAGTCTCGGACGCCTGGCTCGAGGAGAAGGGCAACAAAGAAAAGGGCTTTTCGCTCGGCTTCTGGTCCTCAGACTATATCAGGCGCTACGACCAGGCCGTGATCCGCCAGGACGGGCGCATCGTCGCCTTCGCCAATATCTGGCGCGGCGCCGACAAGCAGGAATATACGGTCGACCTGATGCGCTATCTGCCGCAAGGCCCGGCCGGCATGATGGACCTGTTGTTCATCGGCCTTCTGGCCCAGGCCAAAAGCGAGGGCTTTGCCTGGTTCAATCTCGGCATGGCGCCGCTCTCCGGCCTGGCGCGCCACCGCCTAGCGTCGCTGTGGAGCCGCATCGGCTCCTTCGTCTACAAGCGCGGCGACCGCTTCTACAATTTCGAAGGCCTCAGGGCCTATAAGGACAAGTTCAAGCCGGATTGGCGACCGAAATATCTTGCCTTTCCGGGGGGGCTGGCCCTACCGCAGATTCTCATGGATGTTACCGGCTTGATCGCTTCGAGCCCGAGACGCGCTTTGCCCGAGGAGGCCAGTTGATGCGCCGCATCGCCTTGTTCTGTTTCGCCCTGCTGGCCTCCACGGCATCGGCGCTGTCGGCCCCGCGTGAGGTCAAGGTGCAGGAGGAGGTCCTCGGCACCGTCACGGTGCTGGCCCCCGAGGAGGAACCCACCAAATTCGTCGCCCTGCTCTCCGACAAGGACGGGCTCACGCCGGCCTACCGCGCCGTGGCCGACAAATTGGTGGACCAGGGCGCCGCCGTGATGCTGATCGACAGCCAGGCCTTCATCGACGGCCTCGCCAAGGGCGACGAGGAAGATTGCCACTATGCCTTCGGCGACATCGAGGACTCGGCCCGCGAGGCCCAGCGCCAATTGGGCATGCAGACCTGGCGCTGGCCGGTGGTCGTCGGCCTCGGCACGCTCGGCGGCACCTTCGCCTACATCAATCTCGCCCAGGCCCCGGAAAACACCGCCGCCGGTGCCGTCTCCACCGGCTTTTCCGACGAGATGGCCTCCAAGCTGCGCATGTGCGAAGGCGCGCCGGTCTCCAAGGCCGCCGACGGCAAATGGCAGTACAAGCCGCTCGCCAAGGTGCCGGGACGCTGGACCTATGTCGGCGCCGCCGCCCCCGATCCGACGACGCAGGCCTTCGTCGCCGGCACCAAGGATGCCCAATCGGTCGTCGCCGACGGCGGGGCTGACGCCGTTGTCGATGCCGTGGTGAAAGCCGCCGTCGAGATGGGCGCGCCGCCCAACCAGGAACTCAGCGACCTGCCTCTGGTGGAGCTGCCGGCCTCCGGCCCGCCGACGGGCCTTGCCATCTTCATCTCCGGTGACGGCGGCTGGCGCGACATCGACAAGACCATCGGCGAGATCCTGCAGAAGGAAGGCGTCGCCGTGGTCGGCGTCGATTCGCTGCGCTATTTCTGGAGCACCAAGGAGCCTGATGTCATCGCCGGCGACCTCACCCGCATCATCGGCTATTACACCAAGCTGTGGGGCGCCAAGCGCGTGGCCATCATCGGCTATTCGCTGGGCGCGGACGTGATCCCCTTCGTCTGGCAGAAACTGCCGCCGCCCATGCAGAAGAAGATCAACCTGCTCGCCATGCTGGGCCTGGAGCCGACCGCCGATTTCGAGATCTCGGTCTCCGGCTGGCTCGGCGTCGCCTCCTCCTCGGACGTCGACCTCAAGCCCTATCTGCCCAGCCTGCCCTTCGAAAAGACCATGTGCTTCTACGGCAAGGAGGAAGTGGTCGAGAACGGCACCGCCTGCGTCTTCCCCGAAATGAGCAAGGCCACGCTGATCGAACGGCCGGGCGGGCACCATTTCGACGGCAATTACGAGCCGGTGGCCCGGGCGATTTTGGATCGGCTGAAGAAGTAGCTGGGAACATCGGCCAGCGCCCATCTCCAGGCTCCCTGGCACGCTGGAACGGCTGCTCGTCGTATCGCGGCACAACGCCCGACGCCATGCGAGAGGGCGACATTGACAGGAGACATCGATGAAGCGCGTTGCCGCCGGCGAGCATCATGCCGCCTATGAATTCGGTCGCTTGGCGTTGATTTCCCTCCGGGACGGCTATGTCGACATGCCCGTCACCCGGCTGCGCCAGCCGGGCGACCGCCCCTTCGGCCCCGACCTGCCGCCACAGCTTCATCTCGTCGAGGGCGGACTGAGGCTATCGGTCAACGCCTTCGCCATCGATGACGGCGAGGCGGTTACGCTGATCGACAGCGGATCATCGAACGCCTGGCACCCGAGCATGGGCTTTCTGCCTCAAGCCCTGCACGAGGCGGGCATTGCCGTCGACCGTATCCAGACCGTCGCCTTTACCCACACGCATCTCGATCATATTCACGGGCTCATTCTGCCCAATGGCGAGGATGCCTTCCCGAACCTCTCCCGTCTCTTCGTACCCCGCGAGGAACTCGGCCTGTTCCGGGACGAGGCCAGGCTCGAACGGTTCCACGAGAGAGCGGAACCCTTCGAACCGGGGCAATTCCTGGGGGCTGGTATCGAGGCCTTGGCTGCTCCCGGCCACGAGGCCGGCCATACGTGTTTTCGCGTCACCAGCGAGGGCGATACGGTCCTGATCTGGGGTGACACCATCCACGTGCCATCGCTTCAATTCGACAGGCCGGAGCTGACCTGGGAGTTCGACGCCGACCAGGAACAGGCGCGCGAAAGCCGCATGCACCTCATGGCCCTGGCCGCCGACAATGGCTATTGCGTTGCAGGGGCCCATCTCGACTCGCCCGGCGTCGGCCGCCTCTCACGCGCGGAAAAGGGTTTCCGTTTCGAGCCTTTGTAGTATCGGCAAGCGGCAAGCAAAGAGAGAGGCGTTGCCGCCATACCAATTCACCCTCTGGAACGACGATTTGGATGCGAGCCCCGAAACATTCAAATTGGGGCCGAGAGCAGACCGTCGGCTCTTGGGGCCACTACGAAGATAGCCGCCGTTCAGCAACCGACCCCGCTGCGGTCGTTCGGGATACTCGCTGCCGCTGCCTGAACCTTGTCATTCGCATAGGTACTGGCTTCTTGGGTTGATGAGGCCGGAGGGCGACAGGCAGAAGTTAACTGTTCAATCAGGAAACAGGAAAATAGAATGAAGAAAATGATTCGTGAGTTAAAGGCTTAGAGGCTGTGGCAGCCAATACCGCTGTAGAGGATAGAGTTATACAATTGGGCCTTGGGCTCCCCGTAATACCGGAGCGGCTCCTTCTGTCTCATGCGCGCGGAGAAGTGCTGTTCATTTGCGGTGCAGGTATCTCCCGGCCCGCAGGACTTCCGGATTTTCGTCAACTTGTTCTCGATGTCTACGCCAAACTCGATGCTTCGACGCACAGCATCTTAAAGGGGCTGCCAGCGGGAGTTTGCAACCAGTGGCAGGCCAATTGTGCTGGCCTGACGGATCGGCAGACAGCTGAAGTGAAGCGATTCATCTTCGGGGACTATGATGTTGTCCTCGGCATGCTTGAGCGCCGACTTGACGATCAGACAAGTGGCGATAGCCAAGTGAGGCGGACAGTCGCGGCAATCCTGCGTTCGGGTGCAGCAAGCCCAGCAGCGATCCACAAGGCGCTCATAGCCCTTGCCGATCGCGGCGGAGCCAAAACCATCGTGACAACAAACTTCGATCTGCTACTTCAAATCGCCGCCCAACGCCTTCGGTCGCCGGTTGAGACCTATTCGCTCGGCTCGATCCCGAGGCCATCGCGGAATTCTGAGTTCTCTGGTGTTCTCCATATCCATGGCGCGCTGGACAAGAGGCCGGAAAGAACTTCTGAACTCGTTCTATCGGATCAGGATTTCGGCGAGTTCTATCTGCGCCGCCGCGTTGTTCCAGATTTCATCTACGATGCCGCGCGCCTGTATCATTTGGTGCTGGTCGGCTACAGCGCCAACGATCCGCCTATGCGTTATCTGCTCAATGCGGTCGCAGCAGACGGCAAGCGTTTTGACGACTTGAAGGAGCGCTTCACTTTTTTCGGCACGAGCTCGCCGGACGCGGTTGCACTTGCGGACTGGAATGGGCGCGGTATCACGCCGATCCACTACGACTCAACGAACGGCCACAACGCGCTAAGGACAACCCTAGAACGATGGGCTGCTTTGTCTGCAATCAATGGGAAGAAAGAAATTGTCGATGCCGAACTGCGAAGAATTGTAACAGTACCGCGGTCTGCGTCTAAGGACTCTGACCGCGACCTTTTTGACCATTTCTTCCGAAGAAGCAACGCAGGCGAACGCGTGCGTCTTTCAGCGCTGATTTCCGACGCGAAGGCAGAGATCGGTTGGCTCGATGCAGTTGTAAAGGTTTGCGCTGAAGCCGAGCGGGGACGGAAGCCATGATCCGGCCCTGGGCTTATCTTGACCCGCAAGACCGCGAGACGTTCCGAACGATAATCGCGTTTCTGAACAAGCGCCTTGCTGAGCAAGGAACAATCGACTGGGCTCTGAAACTCAGACCCGGGCAGCGAGTCGAGCGCATCGCGGTTGAGGACTTATTGACCGGCCCAAGTGCGCGCGATCTTGCAGAACCATGGGCCTCGGCATGGCGGCTGATCGAAGAAAGCTGGGCAGCGCCTCATTCGGACGGACACAACGGAACTGCCATTTACGGCATTCAGAAGCGGCTACGGGCAGGAGATCGGTCGGGTGCGGCGATCGCGGCAATTGTTGATCTCGTTGCACCGCGACTCAAAGTCGAGCCAATTGATGCGTGGCGATGGACCTACATCAAGAAACCGCGCAAGCCGAAAATGGTCGAGCACATCCTGTCCGCCGGCCTGACGAGCGGAGATCTGGTTGATCTGAATGTACTCGAACTGGCTAACCTCAATGATGTCGCTTTTCTGACGTCGCTCGCCAATGCGCTGGAAGCCGCGGTCAATCACGGCCTCGATACTGCTCGCAGGCTGGGATGGGATGGACAAAGGCGCCTATGGCAACTTGGCGACTTAGGACGCGCGTACTACGTGGCTGACGCCCCAAGAGCGCGCGAGGATGGTGACCCAGACGCCTACCACCATGGCATCGCGCCGTCAGTGAAACTCCTGCATGCCGTCGTCGCTAGGATTTCTGAACTTGACCTCGCTGCTGCGCGGAGCTTTGCTCGGCGCTGGAGGCTGAATAGCTCGCCGGTGCATCTTCGTTTGTGGGCTGCGATGTCTCGGAACGAACAGATCACCCCCACTGATGGGGTGTCGGCCTTCCTCACTGCCCTTGATCAGGATCGGTTTTGGGATGTGCAAGGCTTCCCGGAAATCGCGGAGCTTCGCGCCGTCCGCTTCCGCGACATGAACGCAGAAGCACAAGACGCCATCGTGGCTAGGATTCAGAAAGGCCCTCCACGGCATCATTGGCCGAAGAAGGTGGATGCCGCGGAGATAAAGAATGCGCGGCTATTTTGGTCCTTGCGGGAACTACGGCGCATCGAAGTCGGCAGAGGTGTCTTACCAGATCGAGCCAAGACTTGGCTTGATGCTCGGACGGCGCAATTCGCTGAACTCGCGGAGATGACAATCGATGAAGGTTTTCCCGGAGGGGTTACCATTACTCGTCGTGAAGCGAAACCGGATGCGAAATTCGAAATGGTTTCAGGCGTCGAACGGCTGAAGGCGCTCGAAGCAGCCTTGGGAACCGGGCGTCGTGGCTGGGATGATGACCCTGCGGAACGCGCAAATGATTGGATCAACCAGCAGGGCAATGCCGACGAGGTACTTGCTGACTTCGAGACCACGAATAACGGCGGCGATGACTTCCCGAAGGTCTGGAACCGCTTTGGTTGGGCGCATAGACCGCGCCAGCAGGAAGGCGATGCTGCACAGGATGCGCAACTGGGCAGAGAGGCTAGCAGGGTTCTCGGCCTGCTGAACCAGCTATCCGACACAACGTTTTCGAGTTCGATCGACGGAATTTGTGCTTGGCTGGATGCCTGGGAGAAGTACGCCGCTAAGTTGCCGCTAGCCTTGCCGATCTGGCTTCGTCTTTGGCCTATCGCCGTAAACGCAACTAACCACGGGCCTGAAGAGAACAGCGATGAAGAATTGACGGTTATTGCTGACGCAAAAGGCAACGAGAATGATCGGGACGGAAGCGCGGCGTTGAATACGCCTGCAGGGAAGCTTACAGGTGTTTTCTTTGCAGCTTGGCGAACGCACGTAGGTCCGCAGAATCCATTTCATGACGGGAGCGGATTGCGCCAGATGCGCGACACATTGATCGCTACCGATGGTCGGAGCGGATTGCTCGTGCGATACCGTTTGATCGAATACCTGCCTCACTTCCTTCACGCTGACCCCGATTGGGCACAGGAACATCTCATCGAGCCGTTGCTTAAGGATGATGGCACCGCGCTGGCGCTATGGCGAGCCGTTGCAAGACGCCCGCACTTCACCAAAGTCCTGGAAAGCATCGGCGCGGCGATGGCCGAACGCGCAAATGATCGCCGGCTGGGTCGGGAAACGCGCCGCAGGCTGGTTTTCAGTCTCGTGATCGAATCCCTTCACGCTTTCCGCGAGGGCCGTGCGCCTGCAGTACCTAACCAACGCATTCAGCAGATGCTACGAACGCTGGAGGATGAAGTGCGCGCATCAGCGGCAAATGCGATTCAGCAATTCGTTCGTGAACTCTCAGCGAAGGGAGTAACCAACGCGCCAGAGGATGGCGAAGAGCAAGTGGCCCCCGCAACCGCAGCAACCCTCTTTCGTTCAAGCGCTGCGCCGTTCCTTCGCGAGGTTTGGCCGCAGGAGCGGTCGCTGGTGACGCCTGGGGTCAGCAGCGCGCTTGCTGATCTTCCCGCGACATCAGGCGAGGCATTCGCCGAAGCCGTGGACACAATCACCCGCTTTCTTGTGCCCTTCGATTGTTGGTCGATGCTCAATTACGGCCTTTATGGCGACGAAGGCGAAGCAAAAAAGCTCGCTGTCATCAATGACGCAGCAAAGGCGCGAGCTCTCTTGAAGCTGCTTGATCTCACAGTCGGTACGTCAGAAGGAGCTGTCATTCCTCACGACCTTACCGATGCATTGGATCAAATTTTGAAGGTTGATCCTACACTTTCTACAAGCGCAGTCTTCCGTCGCCTAGCGACTGCGGCTCGGCGCTAGAAAAACACTGGCAGACAGAAAATTGGTGTCTGCTACCGGCCGTTCTGAATTGGGTGGGAGCGCTTCGCGGTCGATGTGCGGCGGCTACCTGAATGGCCGCTTGCCGAGCTCCGTACCCAAAAGCGGACAGGCAGGAAACCACCCCAATGCAGTCATTCCGGCTTGGTGCGTGAAAGCAACCTTCTGGTAAGGCCAGTCTACCAAACTGAATATCAGCTTCCCCTTCATTCCGCTCGATAGCTGACTGCCTCCAATCCTTCCGCCCACGCGACTTGCCCCCGTCACATCCCTGTGGAACCCTCCCTCCTCCACCGCCTTTCGGGATACCCGCCATGCCTCGCCTCAATCGCCGCCAGACGCTGGGCCTCGGCCTTGCCGCCGGCTTCTCCGTCACCATGCTGTCGGACGCGGCCGAGACCGCCGAGGCGGCGCCGGCGGGCACCACCTTCTCTCTGCTGCTCGTCAACGACATCTACAAGGCCGGCGACACCAAGGGCCGCGGCGGCTTTGCCAAGCTCGCGGCAGTGGTGAAGGCCGAGCGCGCCCGCGGCGTGCCCATGCTGTTCTGCCATGCCGGCGATTGCTTCTCGCCCTCGCTGATGTCGGGCTTCGACCAGGGCGAACACATCGTCGCCCTCACCAACATGATCCGGCCCGACATCTTCGTGCCCGGCAATCACGAGTTCGACTTCGGCACGGAGGTCTATTTCAAGCACATGGCCGAGGCGAACTTTGCCTTTTACGGCGCCAATATGCGCCGGGCCGACGGCAGTCCGATCCCCGGCATGAAGGACAATTCGATCCACGAGCTCGGCGACATCAAGGTCGGCGTCACCGGCCTCGCTTTGGCGGCGACGCCCCAGATGTCGCAGAGCGGCGACCTCATCTTCGCGCCCGAACTGGAGACGCTGAAGCGGGAGGTGGCGATCCTGCGCAAGGCCGGCGCCGAATTCATCGTCTGCGTCGCCCATACCGATCGCGACATGGACAACCAGATCGTGCGCTCCCGGCTGGTCGACGTGCTGCTGACGGGCCACGACCATGATCTTGCCATCACCTATGACGGGCGCACGGTGATGGTCGAGTCCAACGAAGAGGGCAATTTCGTCACCGCCATCGATTTCGTGGTGACGGCGAGCGGCGAAGGCGAGAGCCGCAAGCTCGCCTGGCTGCCGAGCTTTCGCGTACATGACAGCCTGTCGGTGCAGCCCGATCCTGAGGTGCAGGCCGCCGTCGACAAGCTCGAGGCCGAGCTGTCGCGCGAACTCGACGTTGAAATCGCCACCACCGCCGTCGAGCTCGACAGCCGCACCGCCAGCGTGCGGTCCCAGGAAACCGCCATGGGCGATCTCATCGCCGATGCCATCCGCGCCCGCACCGGCGCCGATTGCGCCATCACCAATGGCGGCGGCATCCGTGCCAACAAGCTCTATCCGGCCGGCGCCCGGCTGACCCGCCGCGACATCCTCTCCGAACTGCCCTTCGGCAACACTACCGTGCTGGTCGAGCTCAAGGGCGCGGATATCAAGGCCGCGCTCGAAAACGGCGTCTCGCAGTTGCAGAACTATGCCGGCCGCTTCCCGCAGGTCTCGGGCCTGGCCATCGTGGTGGATGCCAGGGCGCCCGTCGGCGCGCGCATCGCCTCGGTCAGCGTCAACGGCGAAAAGCTCGATCCTGTCAGGCGCTACAAGGTCGCCTCCAACAATTTTCTGCTGGCGGGCGGCGACGGCTATGAGGCGCTCGGCCGCGGGCGCGTGCTGATCGGGGAGACCGACGGCAAGCTGCTCGCCAATGAGGTGATGGTCTATCTGCGCGAGAAGGGCACCGTCACCACCGGCGTCGGCGGGCGGATCAAGGTGGAGAGCTGAGGCGAGGACTCTTTACCCTCCCCTGGAGGGGGAGGGTCGAGGCGAAGCCTCGGGGGGGGACTTCCTTACAAGAAGATGTCGTCTCATCCTCAAAGCCGGAGCTTCTTCACCCCACCCCGGCCTTCCAGGCCGACCCTCCCCCTCCAGGGGAGGGTAAAGAGCGTACTCTCATCGCAAAGTAGCCCCTATGGACGAGGACATCTGCGCCCCAGGCCTGCCCTCAATGCCCGTGATTACCGCTCACGCCGGCCCGGGCATGGCGCTCCACCGCCGGGGCGGACAGCAACGGCGCCACGATGAGATCGGCCAGGCGCTCGGCATCGCCGCTGAAGCCATGGCCGCCCGCCTCGCGCAGGATGGCGAAATCCGGACGGGCCTTGGCCAGGGCGGGACAGGCCAGTGCGGCCATGCGATCGTCCTGGCCATAGATGCATTGCACATTCGGCGCGTCGATGCGCGCCGCCTCGGGCAGGAGCGGGATCTCGTTGGGATAGTCGTCGTCGCTCAACTCGACGCGCATGTCCGTCACCGGCGCGATCGACAGCAGGGAGACCACCGCGACGATGCTCTTGATGCGTTTGGACAGGCGGTTATAGACCAGCGGCAGCGCATCGCCGCCGAAGGAATAGCCGACCAGCGCCACCCGCTCGACCGGCCAGGCCGCGCGGTAATGCTTGATGATGCGCTTGAGGTCGGCGGCGACTTCATCGGGATCGCGCTTGGCCCAGAAATAGCGCCTGGAATCGATGGAAACCACGCCGACCCCGCGCCGGGTCAGGGCCGTCGCCAGATCGACGTTGAGCTGGCCCATGCCGCCATCCCCCGTCAGCACCACGGCGAGGCGGCTGGCGGGCTGCTCGGGTTCGGAGACATAGAGCGGCAGGTCGGACAGATCGCCCGGACCATGCGGCCCGGCGTCCTTGCCCAGGGCCTCCGCCGCCTCTTCGGCGGCGCTCTCGTCGCCATCCTCGATTTCCCGCAGCGCCACAAAACTGGCGGTGGTCGCCGCCGAGACGTCGGCGCTGGCGAGGGCCGCCTTGTCGACAAGGCAGGCCGAGATCGTATCGGGCTTCATCGTGGTGGTGTGCACCGCGATCACGCCGGCGAGGCGATGGCTGTCCGCCTGCAGGGCCAGGGAGCGCGCGGCATCCCGGCCCAGACCGGCCCCGGCCAGCACGGGCGTTACATAGGGGGTGATGGCCTGCTCGCGTTCGATGCGCAGCGTGGTGTCTTCGATATGGCCGGCGAGTTCGGGGCAGGTCATGCGATGGCGGCCGCCCGCGGTGCGACGGGTCGTCGGCCAGTCCAGGCCGATCACCAGATCGCCGCGCTGCTGGAACTCCGCGGCGAGGGTTTCCTCGTCATTGCCGAAGCCGTCGGCATCGGACAGCAGCACGATCACCTTGGCCGGCTTGTCGGCCGGACGATACAATTTGACGTCGTCGAAGATCGCGTCTTCCAGCTCTTGCGGGGCGGCAGCCTGCGCCGCGGCCGGCAATTGCGCGAGAATCATCACGGCGGACAGGGCAAAGAACAAACGCATGCATCACCTACTAGCAAGCGACGGCCCACCGCTTCGCATGCCTCAAGGTAAACTATGCCGGGCTCGATGTGCTGTCGAGTCCGCGAAAGGACGTAGCCCCATCACTTCATGTTGATGCGCGTCATCATCACGGCCGCCAGGATCAGGATGCCGCCGACGAGCTGGTCGAGGCTCAGGGCTTCGCCGAAGACGAAATAGGCGATGATCGCCGACAGCACCGGATGCGAAAGCAGGATGATCGCCACCACGCCGGCGGGCAGCCGCCCGATGCCGACCGCGCTCAGCCCCTGGCCGAGCACCTGGCAGATCAGGCCGAGGCCGATGACCACCGCCCAGCCCTGCGGCGACTGCGGCAGGAAGGTGCCGCCCTCGACCAGCATGATCGCCACCAGGCCGAGGGCGGCGACCACCGTCGAAACCAGCGAGGCATCGGCGGCCAGGCGCGTGTTGCGCGCCACCCGGAGGGCGACGAGATAGAAGGCATAGGCGAGCGCCGCGCCGAGAGCCAGGAGGTCGCCCTTGCCCATGGTGAGGCCGGTGCGGTGGGCGCCGCTGGTGATGGCCACGCCGACGAGGGCGATGGCGAGCGCTCCCAGCACCGCCGGCCGGATGCGGTCGCGCAGCAGCACGAAGCCGGCGACCACCGAGGCCACCGGGGCGAGGTTCGAAATGAAGCTGGCATTGGCCACCGAGGTCAGCGGCAAGGCGGCATGGTAGAAGGCAAGATCGGCTGAAAAAGCCACGCCGGCCAGGCTCGCCGCCAACAGGCCCGGGCGCGTGAGCAGGGAGGCCATGCTCGTGCCGCCGGCCCGCCGCCTTTCTGCCTCGGCCCACACGAACAGCACCGGCAGCGAGAACACCAGCCGCCAGAAGGCGGCGGCGGCCGGCGCGACATCGCTGAACCGGATCAGGATGGGCGACCAGGCAATCGCCAGAACGGAGGCGATCATGGCGCCCAGGCCGACGGAATCGAGCGCCGGCAGGGGGGTGGGGCGGGGGGCGGAAACGATGTCGCTCATGACATACTCGGGGGCTGATACGCGTACTTGCCGCGAAGATAGGTCACGCTTCACATAAGCGAAAACGAATGTATCTTATGGCAGGATTTCATTTTCTTATGGAACGCCGGATATGCGCCATTTCGATACGGACAGCCTGGAAACGCTGGTCACCATCATCGATCGCGGCGGCTTCACGGCCGCCGGCGAAGCGCTGGGCAAGACGCAGGCCGCCGTCAGCGTGATCGTCTCGCGCATGGAAGCGCGCATCGGCAAGCGCCTGCTGGAACGCTCGCGCAAGGGGGTGACGCCGACTTTCGCCGGCGAGATCCTGATCGGCTATGCCCGCCGCATCCTCAGCCTGGAGGATGAGGCGCTCGCCGCCATCGGCGGCGACGAGGCGGCAGGCCGGGTGCGCCTGGCCGTGCCGGATGACTTCGTCGACATGATGGTGTCGCCGCTGATCGGCGCCTTCTCCCGGCGCTTCCCGCGCGTGCAGCTCGAAATGCGCTGCGATCTCTCCTTCCGCCTCGAACCCATGCTGGAACGCGGCGAGGTCGATCTTGCCATCATCACCCAGGACCCCGCCCGCCCGCTCGGCGAAGTGCTGCGCCGCGAGCCGAGGGCCTGGTGCGCGGCGCGCGACCATCGGCCGGAGCTGATCGATCCCCTGCCGCTCGCCATGTTCCCCGAGGGCTGCCGCTGCCGGCCCGATGCGCTCGCCGCCCTCGACGCCATGAACAGGCCCTGGCGCATCGCCTATACGTCGAGCCACATGCCCGGCATCCATTCGGCCGTGAATGCCGGCATGGCGATCACCATTCTCGGCATTTCCTCGATTCCCAAGGAATGGCGCCGCCTGGGCGAAGACGAGGGCTTCCCGGAGCTGCCGCATCTCGACATCGCCCTGGTCGTGCCCGCCAATGCCAGCGTCGCCACCAAGCGCTTCGCCACCTTCCTGCGCGAAACCGTGCTGCAGCAGGAGGCCCTGGCGGCCTAGAGCAACGCGCCCTTGATCCCCTCTGCGCGCTGCGACAGCAGGAAGGCGGCGCTATCGGCCAGCGCCTCGCTCTTGCGGCCAATCAGGTTGACGCGCACGGCGTGCCGCTCGGCCGCGGCCGCCAGCCCGGCCCGGCAGGCCGCCTGCGGCCAGCTGTCGGCATCGGCTCCGACGATGAACAGCATGCTGCCGGTCGGCGCCAGCACGGGCAGCACCGCGTCCAGGGCCTCGACGCCATGACCGAGATTGAGCGCCAGTTCCGCCTGCCAGGCCTCGCGTTCCTGCCCCTGCCCGGTCGCCATGGTCGCGTTGCAGACCAGGCCGTCCAGGCGCCCGAAGATCTCGATCACGGCGCCGATGAAGGCGGCCGCCTCTCCGGCCACGGAAAGGTCACAGGCATAGGCCAGGCAGCGCCCGCCATGGCCCTCGATCGCGGCATGGGCATCGGCCAGCTCCTGCGCCGAGCGCGCCGCGATCGCCACCGCCGCCCCTTCCGCCGCCAGGCGCTCGGCAATGGCCCGCCCGACACCGCGCGAAGCCCCCGTCACGGCGATGACCTTGCCGGCAAACTCCAGATCCATGCAGCCCTCATTCACAACCGAGCAGCGACAGTGTCAGATTGGTGAAAAGGGGGCAACTGGGCGCTTTCGGAGTGCGGACATCTTGTCCGCCTCTTTCTTTCCAACGAGCATTGCGCTTGGGTTGGGGGAACAAGCGGACAGGATGTCCGCGCTCCGTCCCTTACCGCATCAGGCGCGGCACCGTGCCGGTCAGGCCAGTAGCCTCACGAATGAACAGCTTCTTGGCAGCCGGAAAACGCTCCACCAGGCCAAGGCCGACATCGCGCACCAGGCGGATGGCATCGTGGTCGTTGGAGAACAGGCGGTTCAGACCGTCGGTGGCGATGCCCATCGAGACGGTGTCGAAACGCCGCCAGCGCTGATAGCGCTCCAGCACGTCCGGGCTGCCGATATCCAGGCCGAGGGCGGCGGCATCGGCGACACATTCCGCAAGAGCGGCGGCATCGCGGATACCCAGATTGAGGCCCTGCCCGGCAATGGGATGGATGATATGGGCGGCATCGCCGACCAGGGCCAACCGGTCGCCCACGAAATTGCGGGCGATGCGCATCGATAGCGGAAAGGCGGCGCGCGGCCCGATCACCTTGAGTTCGCCGAGCTTGAGGCCGAAGCGGCGCTCCAGTTCGGCATGGAAGCCGGCATCGTCGAGGCCGAGGATGCGGGTCGCCTCCTCGGTCTTCTCGGTCCAGACCAAAGAGGAGCGCCGGCCCGTCAGCGGCAGGATGGCGAAGGGACCGGCGGGCAGGAAATGCTCTTCCGCCCGCCCTTCATGGTCGAGTTCATGCTCGACGGTGGTGACGATGCCGGACTGGCCGTAATCCCAGCCATGCATGGCGATGCCGGCCTGCTCGCGCAGCCGCGAGCGCCCGCCATCGGCCGCCGCCAGCAAGTGCGTGGCGATGTCGTCGCCGGAAGGCAGTTCGGCGGTGATGCCGTCCTCGGTCAGCTTGTAGCGGCTGACAGTGGCCCCCTGCCCGCGCAGCTCGATGCCGAGGGCTTCGGCCCGCGCCACCAGGGCATCGAGCAGCAGCCGGTTCTCCACCATATGGCCGAAAGGCTCGCCCGGCTCGACGTCACCGCCGAAGGACAGGAAGGTCGGCCGGATCGGATCGTCGAGCTTGGAATCGGTGATCACCATGTCGAGGATCGGCTGGGCCTCACCGGCCACGGCTTCCCAGACCTCGAGCTTCTCGAGAAACCGCCGCGCGCCGGTGGCGATGGAAGAGGAGCGCGGATCGCGCGAGGGACCCTTGCCGAGCATGGGATCGACGATGATGACCGAAAAGCTCGCGCCGAGCTCGGTCTTCAGTGCCAAAGCGAGGCCGAGGCCGGCAAAGCCGGCACCGGCTATGACAAGATCGGCTTTGCTGGCCATGTGCGAACCCCGCGCTTGACTTTCCAAAGCGTTTTGCGATTTGACGGAACCATCTCAAATCGCAAAGACGCGTCCGACCAAAGAGCTAGAGTAAAAGGGCGTTTCTACCAAAACGCGCTTTGCTCTAGGAAGGACCGATGCTCTGCCTCCATCAAGGAAAGCTTCATGTCCGATCCCTTTGCGAATCTCCTCTCGATACTCGATCTCGAACAGCTCGAACACAATCTTTACCGCGGCACGAGCCCGCAGGGCGGCTGGCAGCGCGTTTTTGGCGGCCTGGTGATCAGCCAGGCCCTGGTGGCAGCGACCCGCACCGTCGAGCCCGACCGCCATGTGCATTCCCTGCACGGCTATTTCCTGCGGCCGGGCGATCCGAGCGTGCCGATCATCTACCAGGTCGACCGGCTGCGTGATGGCAAGAGCTTCACCACCCGCCGCGCCATCGCCATCCAGCATGGCCAGCCGATCTTCTCGCTATCCTGTTCCTATCATCGCCCCGAAGAAGGCTGGCACCACCAGGCGACCATGCCGGATGTGCCTACCCCCGATCAATTGCCAAGCATCGCCGAGCTCAAGGATCAGTTCCTCGGCCATCTACCCAAGATGGTCCGCGACTATTGGGAGCGCGAACGTCCGATCGAGCTCAGGCCCGTCGACATGAAGCGCTACATCGCGCGCACGCCCCAGGAGCCTCGGCAATATATCTGGATCCGTGCCGCCCGTAAGCTGCCCGAAGACAGGGCCCTGCACGAGGCCGTGCTGGCCTACACCACCGACATGACCCTGCTCGACACCACGCTCGTCGCCCATGGCAAGAGCGTGTTCGATCCCGACGTGCAGCCGGCCTCGATCGACCACGCCATGTGGTTTCATGCCCCGTTCAAGATGGACGAATGGCTGCTCTACGCGCAGGAGAGCCCCTTCACCGGCGGCGCCCGCGGCTTTGCCCGCGGCGAGATCTGGCAGGATGGCCGCCTGATCGCCTCGGTGGCCCAGGAAGGCCTGATCCGCAAGCGCTGGGACAAGCCGCCGGCATGAGACATCGCGTCGAGAGGGAGCTAGGGCGGTCGCGGCTATTTCGCCGTGAAGAATGTCAGGAGCACCTTGCCCTTCTCGCCGATGAGGCAGACGAAACGGTCGGGCCGGCCCGTCTCCTTGGCCCGCTTGATATAGGCCTCCCCGAGCACGACGACCTTGACCGGCACATCGCCGACCTTGGTATCCGCCGCCGAGACGGCGATGCTTTCCTGGTCGATGACGAGATCGGCAATGTCGGGCGACTTCTGCTGAAGGGCGAGCAGGCCGCTTGCCTTGCAGGCTGCGACCTCAGGAGCTTCGGCCGCCTGGGCATCGAGCGCCAGCACCATGCCGCCCGCGGCCAGAAGTGAACGCAAAATCATCGCCATATGGCCAAATCCCCTACCCTTGCCTGTGCAAAATTGCCCTGGTTAACGCAAGGTGAGGTTATTTGTTCCGCAACTAACTGCCCATCCTGTCGAGAATTGATTGTTCCAGTGCGGCGCCGTCGCCCTCCACCAGCACCAGCTTGATCCGGCTGGTCGCTCCCTGCGTGATCGACACGCGGCTCGTCGGCACGCCCACAGCCTTGGCGACCAGCTTGACCAGGGCCTGATTGGCTTCTCCACCGGCGGGAATTGCCCGCACCTTGGCCGTCAGCACGGATCTGCCGTCCGACATGATTTCCACGGCCCCGATCACATCCTTGCCGCCCCGAGGCGTCAAGCGCATCGCGACGAGCAGCCCATCCGACGTGATTCGCCAGGGTGTGCCGAAACCGGTATCGCTCAAAGCACGTTGGGATAGATGTAATAGGCGATGATCCGCTCGATGAAGATCGCGATCAGGATCGCCACGAAGGGCGCGAAATCGATGCTGCCGAAATCGGGCAGGCGGCGCCGGATCGGTGCGAAGACCGGCTCGGTCAAGCGATAGAGGGCATCGCCGATCGCCGCCACCGTCGGATTGCGGCGGCTGACGACGTTGAACGCCACCAGATATGAAAATACCACGGAAGCCAGCACGATATAGATATAGAGCTGCAGCAGGATGAGGATGATGTCGAGGATTGCGCGCATCGGGTCTCCAAGCCTTCCGGGCCATTCACACCTGCCCCTGATCTAGCGACCGGAAGGGTGCACCGCAAGTGCGGGGGATTGGGAAGAAGCGGACTTGACGTCCGCCCGTCCACCGCACCATTGCCTCTCCTTGCGATCTCTGCGACACATTCGCCATGAGCACGCACGATCACGATCACGACCATGACGACCATCACCATGGCGCGCCGCCCTCCCCCATGGCCGAGCGGGTGAAGAAGCTCGAAGCCGTGCTGGTCGAGAAGGGCTATGTCGACCCGGCTGCACTCGACGTCTTCATCGACACCTATGAGAACAAGGTCGGTCCGCGCAACGGCGCCCATGTCGTCGCCCATGCCTGGCGCGACGAGGAATTCCGGACCTGGCTCCTGGAAGACGCCACGGCGGCCATCGCCTCGCTCGGCTATTCCGGCCGCCAGGGCGAGCATATGAAGGTGGTGGAGAACAAGCCGGGGCTCCATAACCTCATCGTCTGCACTCTGTGCTCCTGCTATCCCTGGTCCGTGCTCGGCCTGCCGCCGGTCTGGTACAAATCTGCGCCCTATCGCTCGCGCGCCGTGATCGATCCGCGCGGGGTGCTGGCCGAATTCGGCGTCACCCTGCCTGATGACACCGAAATCCGGGTCTGGGACTCGACCGCGGAACTGCGCTACCTCGTACTGCCTCAGCGGCCCGACGGCACCAAGGGGTGGAGTGAGATGGCATTGGCCCAGCTCGTCACCCGCGATTCCATGATCGGTACCGGCCTTGCCATCCAGCCTGGAGGGCTGTGAGTTCCAACTCGCAACGACGAAACTTCAACCGGTGCCCGCATGACCCGCTTTATCGCCAATGCCCGCATGTACTCGGTCACGCCGGAGGTCGAGGATCATTGGAAGACCCTGCTCGGCCATGTGATGGCGAGCGCCGGTGTGGCCTTCGACTATGAGCCCTACCCCGCCCCGCAGCCCCTGGAAGTGCTGTGGGAGCGTGACGATCTCGGCTGCGTCTTCATGTGCGGCTATCCGATCGCCTTCCAGCTCTCCGAGGTGATCCCGATTGCGGCGCCCATCCCGGCCGCCGAATGGGCCGGCGGCAAGCCGCTCTATCGCTCCGACCTGATCGTGAAGGCGGACAGCCCCTTCCGGCGCATCGAGGATACGTTCGGCCATCGCATCGGCTGGACGGTCGAGCACTCCCATTCCGGCTTCAACGCGCTACGCCATCACCTGCTGCGCTATCGCTCGCCCGATCATCCGGTGCTCTATCGCGAGGTCGTCGGCAATCTCGTCACCGCGCGCGGTATCCTCGACAAGGTATTGGCGGGGGAGATCGATGTCGGCCCGCTCGACGGCTATTGGCACGAGCTCATTCGCGCCTATCGCCCGGACCTGACCGAGGATATCCGCGTGATCGGCTCCACCGGGCTGGCACCGATCCCTTCCTTCGTGGCGGCTCCCGGCCTGCCGGCGGAGACCATCGTGCGGCTCAAGGCCGCCTTTGCGGCCGCCCATCACCAGCCCTGGTTCCCACCGCTCGGCGAGGCGCTTCGGCTCAACGGCTTCGCGCCGGTGGAACAAGCGGATTTCGAGAAGACGCTGGCCTGGGACCGCGAGGCGCGGGAACAGGGCTACGCTACCATCGCCTGACCGCCACAGGGTCTGATAAAGGAAAAGGGCGGAGAGACCCCTCACCCGCCCTTCGGGAGCCTTCCCTGTATGGGGAAGGCTCGACAGATCTTGATTGTGCCTCAGTAGAGCGGTTCCGGCTCCAGGCTCGAACGCCGCTTGGCCTTGGGAGCAGGCGCCGGCTCGGGCATGCCGCCCATATCCGCCTGCACGGCTTCGGGCTGGATACGGATCGTGGGAACGGTACGCGACTGGGCCACCATGGGCCGCCTCGGCTTGGCCGCAGGTGCAGCGGCCTCAGCACCGGACGGCCCTTGCTGGAAGTTGAACTGCGGCTGCGAGCGGCCACGAACCGGCGGCAACGCGACATGAGAACCGTCAGCCTGGCTTGCACCGATATGCGCTTTGCCGATGGAACCGCGCGGCCGCACCGGCGGCAAGGCCTCCGGCATCATGCCGGCATCCGGATCATTCTGGGCGACCTGCACCTGGGGTTCGGCGCGGCGCTTGACCGGGCCGAGGCGAGGACGGGTCGGTGGCAGGATGTCGATGACGGGATCGGCCTGCGGGCTGGCATCATCCTGATAGGCCACAGTCGGCAGAGGCCGGGCAGCAGGCCGCGAATATTTGCGCGGCTGCGGCGAGGGCATCGGCTCAGCAGCGGCCACCGTCGTCGGCAGCGGCGGCATCTCAGCCTGCGCCACCATCACCGGCGGAGCATAGGGCGCATCGCCACCGCGGCGGCGCTTCTCGTAGAAGGCATTGCCACCGGCAACAGCGACGTAATGCATGTTGTTGTAGGGGTAGGTGTAACCGGCCGTGTGGAAGAAATGCACATTCTTCGACATGCCCGGATAGCGCTTGCCGCTGATCACCTGATCCGCCACGCGGAAGGCACGCTCGCGGCCCGAGTCGTTCATCCGCTTCGTCAGCACGCCCGGGGCGAACTGCACGCGCTGGCCGACCGTGCCGCAGATCGAGCGCGGATATTTGCCGGACTCGACGCGGTTCATCACCACCGTGCCGACGGCAAGCATGCCGTCATCGCTGGATCGGTTGGACTCGAAATACATGGCACGGGCCAGACACTCACGCTCATTCGTGGTGCTGGCCACGCGCGAGGTCGAAAAGAGGGCGCAGCCGCCAAGAGCCGAGGTTACCGCCGCTATCGCGAGGAAACGCAGGGCAGATGTGAGGGTTCGTGTCTTCATGCGCTCGTTGTGTCGTGAGAAAGTTAACGACCGGTAATCATTTTTGTGGCGGAATTGCAACGAGCCTGCAAAACTTCTCCATAAGGGTGTCTTTTTAACGGGATGGTTACCCGAATCTTGCCAGCCGTGCCCGATTTGCAACACTTTTGGGCGAGCAGAAGGCGTCTGATACCAAGTCTCGAAAACGCTGACCTGTCGAAGTATGTGCTCTTGAAAGTGCTTCGACTGATGGGTGGGAAGGGCAGGCGAGGACGCCTGCGATCCCGGGAAAAGTCAGCATCTTCGCGACTTGGTGTGAGGACGAGACGCCTCTAGTCTCTCTCTGCGGCGGAACGACCTCCGATCTCCTGGCGCAGCCATTTGAGCAGGGTCGATATGGTGCGATGGCGCCAGCGCGTTTCGGGGGCGATCAGCCAATAGCCACCGAGCGAGACGTCGGTCTGCAGAAGTTCGACCAGCCGCCCCGCCGCGATGTCCCCGTCTGCCTGCAGGCTGGTCGACAGCGCCACGCCCTGGCCCGCCAAGGCCGCATCATGGGTGGATGAGGCCGACCACAGCCACGGCCCCTTGAGCGTGGCGGCCCGGTAGCCGGCGAGACGCAAGAAGCGGTGCCATTGGCTGGCATTGTCTTCATGAATGAGCTTCTGGCCGGCAAGGTCGGCCAGGCTGGCTATCGGCGCCTGCGTCGCCAGCCAGGCCGGGCTGGCGACGGGAAAGATGCGCACGCGCTGGAGAAGTGCAGCCATCACGGGCGATGCTGGAGCCTCCTCGGCGAAGATGATGGCGGCATCGGCTTCATGCCGCTCGAAATCGGGCTGGTCGGAGGTCGCACGCACCATGATGATCGTGTCCCGCAGCACCGACTGCAGGGCATCGAGCCGCGGCGTGAGCCAGCGTGCTGCCAAGCCCGGGGCGCACCACAGCCGCAGCTGGCCGCGCAGGCGCTGGGCCGGCCGCAGTTCCACGGTGACTTCGGCGAGCTGGCCGAAAGCCGCGGTCGTCACCTCGAACAGGCGGGCGCCGGCCTTGGTCAGCCTGACGCCGCGCGCCCCGGAAGTGACGAGGTGAAGATCGAACCAGGCCTCCAGGTGGCGCACATGCCGGGACACCACGGTGTGGCTGACGCCGAGCGCCTCGCCGGCCTTGCGCATGGAGGAAAAGCGCCCGACCGCCTCGAAGGCCCGGAGCATCGACAAAGGCGGCAGCCGGCCGCCGAAGGGCGCCTCGGCGCCATCGCCGRCATTCATCTCCTCGCCGCCGCCCGGTGCGTCTTCGCTCGAAGACTGATTGCCTGGACCCACCACCACGCCGCGCCCTTTCCATGCCCGATCCCGACCCGCAGCCCGGCCTGCTGCAATGCGCCGGGTGACTGGTGTCTCAAGGCTTCAGTGGTTACAAATCCGCACCGCCGCGGCAGGCATAAAGCACCTGCCGCCTTGCGGCAAGACGTGGCAGGATTCCAACCAAGCGCCTGATCAGCCGCAATCCAAGAGCGTCGTCACGGAAGGGCTCCGAACCGATCGGACAACAGCCCGTCGATGGTCCCGCACGGAGATTGACGAGCCGGTCGCACAGCGCCATAGCATGCGCCCACAGCGCATTGATCAAGCAATCGGAGTTCGATCCATGAATGCACCCGCCACCAAGGCGCATGGCGCCAACCGCACCCAGACGGAAGACCTTCTGGAAAGGCGCGCCAGCGTCTTCACGCGCGGCATGAGCGCGGGCCAGCCGGTCTTCGCCGCCAAGGCCAAAAACTCCGAGATCTGGGACGTGGAAGGCCGCCGCTTCATCGATTTCGGCGGCGGCATCGCCGTGCTCAACACCGGCCATCGTCACCCCACCGTGATGAAGCGGGTGCAGGAGCAGCTCGAGCGCTACACCCATACCTGCTTGATGGTGACGCCCTACGAGCCGGCCGTGCAGGTGGCCGAGAAGCTCATCGAGATCGCGCCGATCTCTGGCCCCAAGAAGGTGATGCTGGTCACCACCGGCGCCGAGGCCGTCGAAAACGCCATCAAGATCGCCAGAGCCCATACCGGCCGCTCCGACGTCGTGGTGTTCAACGGCGCCTTCCACGGTCGCACCCTGCTGGCGATGGCGATGACCGGCAAGGTCGTGCCCTACAAGACCAAGTTCGGCCCCTTCCCGGGCGGTGTGTGGCGCGTGCCCTATCCGATCGAGCACAAGGGCATTTCGGTCGACGACACCTTCGAGGCGCTGAAGTGGCTGTTCAAGACGGATGTCGATCCCAAGAACGTCGCCGCCATGGTGATCGAGCCGGTGCAGGGTGAAGGCGGCTTCTACATCGCCTCGCCGGAATTCCTCAAGCGCCTGCGCGCGCTGTGCGACGAGCACGGCATCCTCCTGGTCGCCGACGAGATCCAGACAGGCTTCGGCCGTACCGGCAAGTGGTTCGCCATGGAGCACGCCGGCGTCGAGCCCGACATGATCACCACCGCCAAGAGCCTGGCCGGCGGCTTCCCGCTCGCCGGCATCGTCGGCAAGGCCGCGATCATGGATGCGCCGGAGCCCGGCGGCCTGGGTGGCACCTATGCCGGCAATCCGGTGGCCTGCGCCGCCGCGCTCGGCGTGTTCGAGGCCTTCGAGGCCGAGGACCTGCTCGACAAGTCGATGAAGCAGGGTGAACTCATCCTCAAGCGCCTCAAGGCCATCAAGCGCAAGAAGACCGGGCGCCCGATCGGCGACATCCGTGGCCTCGGCGGCATGACGGCATTCGAGCTCGTCACCAGCCATGGCGGCAACGAACCCGATCCCGCCGCGGCCAAGGCCCTGGCGGCCGAGTGCCTCGAGCGCGGCCTGATGATCCTCACCTGCGGCGTCTATGGTGAGACGGTGCGCCTGCTCGCCCCGCTCACCATCCAGCCGAAGGTGCTCAAGGAAGGTCTCGACATCCTCGAAGCCGCTCTGCTCGGGCAGAAGTAAAATCGGCGCGATGGGGCGTTTGCGGCTCCTCGCCGTCCCCATCCTGCTGGCGCTCATCGGCGCCGGCGGGCCTGCTCTTGCCGAGGTCCGCTTCGGCAAGAACGTTTACATCGGCGGTCATGATTTCTCCCACCGCCGCTACAAGTCCGTGCATATCGAAACGACGACGCGGCGCCCGCCCTGGTATGGCTGTCGCTGGTATCGGCCGGGATCGCGCTATCAGGGCCGGCTGATCCGCACCCGCACGCAGATCTGCAATCTCAGGCAGATCCCGTATTCGCAAAGGCAGCGCAGGTTCTCGCCTGCTCAGCACCTCTCACGATAGATATTCTCCCTGCCGTTTCTTGGCGGCGGCTCAGCCATCAGAATATCCATGCACTCATCGGCTTCTCCAGCGGGAGAAAACTGCAACTTTTGTTGCAATCGAACGAAAGTTCCAAGGTATTTCCAATCTTTCGAAGGAGTATCCGACTTCATGACAAATGAATCTCTGGAAATTCTGAACGTGTCACCAAAGTCCATAATGGCAATATTCTTTGAATCCACGCGGTATAGATTCACTCTTAAATTCGGCCCCCAATCCGCGATAAGCTTTTGATCCAGCGTATTTCCGTTGCGACTGACAACCGATAGAGATCTATCCCCTCCATACTGGATAACCGTTAAAGTAATACCAATATCCAAAATTGTTATACTAGCTTCCTGATATCGCAAAGAAAATACATCGCGCGCATAAGATCCAAACAAAATACCCAATGCCAGCAAAAACATGCTGCACCCAGAACGGTATCTGCGACCTGTATTTCCTCTTTTCCTCATGACAAGCAATTGAACGGCTTGCCATGAAGACGTGTCGGCTTCCACGACACAATTCCATGCAAAACTCATGGATTATCGACAAAGGGTCGTCACCCGCCCGGAACCGACGCAGGCCTCATGCCGGTCCGAAGACCGGCACACCGAAAAACCTACACGGTCTCCCAAACCCCGCTCTTTTCCGAGCGGAAGAGCGCGTCGATGATCTTCATGTTCTGCACGGCGTCGGCCGGGCCGTAGGGCAGCGTGATCTCGCCACGGATGGCGGCGGAGAAGGCATCGACCTCCTCGGCATATTGATCGACCGGCGCGATGGTTTCAGCCACCGCCGAGGCGTCGCCGAGCTTGGAGCCGTCATCGGTATAGACGGTCACGGCCTCGGCCTGGGGTGCGTTGAAGGGGATGGTGATCTCGAAACGCTTCTTGGTACCGACGATGTCGACCCGCTGCAGCGGGGTGAGCTGGGTCGACACCGTGAACTCGGCGCGGCGCCCCTCGCCGAAATCGAGAATGGCCGAGGCGAGGCGGTCGACGCCCGTCGCCGGATCGCGATCGATGAGGGCGATTACCCGCCGCGGTTCCGCATCGAAGATGAAGCGGCCGGCGACGATCGGATAGCAGCCGATATCCAGGATGCCGCCACCGCCGATGTCGAGCTGGTTGCGCACATTGGCCGGATCGACATTGTAGTAGGAGAAGAAGGCCTGGATGGCCCTGACCTCACCCAATTCGCCCGAGCGCGCGGCCTCCCTGGCCCGCAGCCATTGTGGATGGAAGCGCACCATGAAGGCTTCCATCACCAGCCGGTCGCGCGGCAGCACCAAGAGCTGCGCCGCGTCCTGGGCCGTCAGCCCGATCGGCTTCTCGCACAGCACATGCTTGCCCGCCGCCACGGCCTGCAAGGTGAGCGGCACGTGGAGATGGTTGGGCAGGGGATTGTAGATGGCATCGATATCCGGATCGGCCAGCAAGGCTTCATAGGAACCATAGGCCTTGGGAATGCCGAGTTCCTTGGCAACGGCCTCGGCGCGGGCAAGGTCGCGCGAGGCGATGGCGACAGCTTCCGCGCCCTTCGCCCGCTGAATGCCGGGAATGACCTTGCCCGTGCCGATCTTTGCCGTGGATAGGATACCCCAACGCGTTTTGGCCATGCCGGCTCGCTCCCAGGAAATTAGTCCGACTTATCGATGGGCGGCATTCTTGGCATGGCCGGAGACGAGAGGGAAGACCTGTCGTGGCTGTGGATGACCAAACGCATTTGCGCTGCCGCATCAGGCCCCGGCTATGGACTCGACCTTCCTATTGGCGGCAGATAGACAGATCCCATCATTCGCCAACAGAAACAGTTTCAGCCCATGAGCAACAACAGAACACGCCGCCCGGGCGATCCTTGGAAGAATGCCGAGGCGGTCTTCAAGCCCGCGGCGCCCAAGGCTCCGGCGGCTACCGCGCTGCGGCCGGCGCTGCCCAATGCCAAGGAATTGGTTTCGCTGCGGATTGACCGCGACGTGCTGGAGCACTTCCAGGGCGATGGGCCCGGATGGCAAGACCGCATCAATGCGATCCTGCGGGAGGCTTCCGGCGTCGATCACTAGAGCAAAACGCTTTAGCCCGGTCTTCGGCCGGACAAGCTGAATGCGGAAAACGAGGGCTGAAAACTCGATCTCAGCCCGTCACCAGAAACTCGGGATCGGCCGGAATCTGCATGGCCGTGACCAGATGATTGGTCTTGCCGGCCAGGCCGATGATGGCGAGCAGCTCGCCATATTGTGCGTCGTTCATCCCCTTGGCCCGCGCGGCAGCCGTATGGGAATGCACGCAATATTGGCAGGCATTGGCCGAGGAGACCGCGATATAGATCAATTCGCGCACCAGGGGATCGAGGGCACCCTCGCCCACCATCACCGCCTTGACCTCCTCCCACGTGCGTTTCAGCAGCACCGGATCATTGGCGAGACCACGCCAGAAATTATTGACGAAATCGGATTTGCGCGTCGCCCTGATATCGTCGAACACCGCCTTCGCGGCCGGATTGGTCGCGACCTCGTCGTCGCTGAGAAGTTTTACGGTGGCCATTATGTGCTCCTGTGTAAGGTGGACGTCGATCGGGGGGCGCACATCTCTACCCTCCCCTCGATGGGGAGGATCGATGTGGAGCATCGGGGTGGAGTGGCCGGCGCTTCGCGCCCTTGAAAATCATGTTGGGGCAAGTGTGTTCCCAAGAAAAGAATTGCCCCACCCCGACACTACGTGTCGCCCCTCCCCATCGAGGGGAGGGTAAAGAGAGAGCCTGTTCTCCTCCTACGCCAGCCTCTCCCCGCTCTCGCCATCGAAGAGATGCAGGGCCCTGTCGTCAAATCCGATGCCAACCTTTTCCCCGATATCGCGCTGAAAATCCTTGTCGACCTTCACCGTCACGCTGGCGCCACCACAGCGGCAGGTAACCAGCGAATGATCGCCGATCAGCTCGATGGCGAAGACTTCGCCGGCGAACTTGCCGAGATCCGGCTCGGTCACCCGGCAATCCTCGGGCCGTATGCCGGCAACCGCGCGCGGCGCCGAGGTGGTGTTGGTGGTGCTGAAAGCGCCGGCCTCGGAGGAAAAACGCCCCTCCTTCAGCCCCCCCTCCAGGAAGTTCATCGGCGGCGAGCCGATGAAGCCGGCGACGAAGAGATTGGCGGGGCGGTTGTAGATGGTCGCCGGCGTATCCAATTGCTGCAGCACGCCCTTGTCGAGCAGGGCCACGCGATGGGCAAGCGTCATCGCCTCCACCTGGTCATGGGTGACGTAGATCGTGGTGATGCCGAGCTCATGCTGCATGTGCTTGAGCTCGGCGCGCATGTGGCCGCGCAGCTTGGCATCGAGATTGGACAGGGGCTCGTCCATCAGGAAGGCGGCGGGGCGGCGGATGATGGCTCTTGCGAGCGCCACACGTTGGCGCTGGCCGCCGGAAAGCTGGCGGGGCAGGCGATCGAGTAGATGATCGAGCTGCACCTGACGGGCCACGTCCTTCACCGCCGCCTCGATCTCGGCCTTGGGGCGTTTGCGCACCATCAACGGATAGGCGATGTTGGCGAACACCGTCTTGTGCGGATAGAGCGCATAGGACTGGAACACCATGGCGATGTCGCGATATTTCGGCAGGACATGGGTGACGTCGCGCTCGCCGATCCGTACCGAGCCCGATGTCACCGTCTCCAGCCCGGCGATCATGCGCAGGGCCGTGGTCTTGCCGGAGCCGGAGGCGCCCAGCAGCACCAGGAACTCGCCGTCCTTGACCTCGAGATCGAGCCCCTTGACGACATCGACCGCGCCGAAGGATTTGTGGACGTTGTTGAGCGTGACTTGCATCTTCAACCCTTGACGGCGCCGACCATCAGGCCTCGCGCGATATGCTTTTGCAGGAATGCGGCAATGGCGATGACGGGCACGATCATGATGACGATCAGCACCGACATGTACCACCATTGCGGGCCGCGGGTGGTGTTCTGCGCCGAGACCAGCACGGGCATGGTCTGCGCATTGGCATTGGAGAGGAACAGGGCCAAGAGATATTCGTTCCAGGCCAGGATCAGCACCAGCATGAAGGTGGCGGCCAGGCCCGAACGCACCAGCGGCAGGGCGATGGTGAAGAACACGCGCAGCTTGGAGGCGCCGTCGATCTCGGCGCTCTCCTCGAGGTCGAGCGGAATGCCGGCGAAGAAATCGCGGGTCAACCACACCACGATCGGCAGGTTGATGGCAGTATAAGTCGAGATCAATGCGATCTGGGTATCGAGCAGCTTCAGGTTCTGGAACATCACATAGATCGGCAGCACGGCCACGATCGGCGGCATGATGCGGTTGGAGATCATCCAGAACTCGATGTCGTTGTTGCCGAGCGCCGCCTTGAAGCGCCGGCCGATGGTGCCGAGGATCATGAAGAACAGCACCAGGGCCGCCACCACCGCTGCCGGCCAGGGCACGGCAAACAGGGTCACGGCGACGACGACGCCGGCGGCTAATACGATGAAGGCAAGGATTGCCGCAAGCTTGACCTGGAACCGGATGCGCACCAGGGCATAGGCGGCGAGCGAGCCGATGATCAGGGCCAGGATCGTGCTCACCAACGCCACGATGATCGAGTTCACATAGGGCCAGAGCGTGTTGTTCTGGAACAGCATGAAGTTCCAGGCATCCAGCGTCGGCTGGAAGTCGACGAAGGGCAGGTAATAGGGGCCGGCATCGACCTGGATCTGCACCTTCAGCGAGGTGACCAGCACCCAATAGAGCGGGAAGAGCACCACGAAGGTCCAGCCCAGCAGCGCGGCATAGGTCAAGGCCTTCGGGATCGGTGCCAGTTCCTCGAGGCTGCGGCGCTCGAACAAGCGGCGCAGCAGAGGGCGGTCGTCTGTGTCGGCACTCATCCCTGATACCTCCGGCTGGGGCGCACCACGAAGTTGAAGAAGGAGACGCAGGTGATCGTCGACACGAACAGCAAGAGGTAGCCGACCGCCGCCGAGCCGCCGAAATCCTGGGTGCGCCAGGCGATGAAGGAGTGCAGGGTCAGCGACTCGGTCGCCAGGCCCGGGCCACCGGCCGTGAGCACGTTCGGCATGTCGATGATCTTGAAGGCCTCGATCAGGCGGATCAGCACCACCGTGGCCGCCACCGGCGCGATCGCCGGCCAGGTGATGTCCCTGAAGATCTGCCAGGGGCCGGCCCCGTCGAGATGAGCGGCCTCGAGCTGGTCGCGCGGCTGATTCTCGATCGCCGCCAGCAGCACGATGAACATGAAGGGCGTCCATTGCCAGGTATCGCCGACCAGTACCATCAGCCGCGCCGACCAGGCTTCCGTCGCCCAGGACCATTGGCTGACGCCGAAGAGCTGGCTGAGCGGAGCGAACGGTCCCTTCTGCATGTCGGCCAGCATGCGGAAGATGTAGGCGACGCCCACCGGCGTCACCATCACCGGAATGAAGAAGATCACCCGGAACCAGCTGCGGGCGCGGATCGGCTGGGCGCAGAGCAAAGCGAGGCCGAGCCCGATCAGGAACTGCACGGAAACGCCCACCACGACATAGAGCAGCGTGTTGAGGAGCGTGCCGGGAATGCCGCCCGCCACCGTGGTCGCAAGCACGACGTAGAAGATTCCGGCGATCAGGCTGGAAGCGATCAGCCGCCCGAGGAAACCGAAGAGTGCGAATCCATTGGTCGCAAAGCGAAATAGCCAGAGCCCGAGCAAGGCGAGAAGGGCTGCGAACAACAGCCATTCCAGCCAGCCGAAGGCCTTGAGCGTGCCGAGGAAATGATATTGCTGGGCGCCGAGAAACAGGCGCAGATAATTGTAGAATCCGATGAAGGTGAGCGTGAAACTGCCGCCGGCGAGCTTGAAGCGCGAAAGCGACAGATAGGCCGAGGCGATCAGTGGGAAGATGGCGAAGGCCAGGAGGATGAGCACGGCAGGCAGCACCATGATGCGGCCGGAATGGCGATCGACCCATTGGGAAAGTCGCTCCCACCGGTCCGTTTCATCAGGGATGGAGAGGTTGACGGCCATGGCTATCCTGGCTTGGGTTCTAAGCGCTCAGATAATGTCGGGACGGCCGACTTCCTCGCTCCTCGGAAGGCTGGCGTGGGTACCGATCCCTAGCTCTCAAGATAAGGCGCAACAATCCTTCCCCGACTTCGGGGAAGGTGTCGATGCACAGCATCGACGGAAGGGGGGGAGCGTGGCTCGAACTGAACCAGTAAAGCAGCAAGGTCACGCCATCCTACCCCAGCCGAGCCGGCTATGCCGGCCCACCCTCCCCGAAGTCGGGGAGGGATTGTCGCGTCCCACATGGCTTGGTTAAAGCCTGCCACCAGAGGTTACCCCCTATTTCGCGCCCAGCGTGTTCTTGTAGAACTTCAGCTGGTCTTCCGTACCGATCTGCTCGTTGAGATCCTTCCAGCCGTCGGCAACCGCCTTGATCGTGGCCTCCTCGTCGATCTCGCCGGCCAGGAAGCGCGCGATCGCCTCGTCCAGCACGACCTGCTGATATTTCTGGTTCTGCGGGATACGCAGGTCCAGGATCATGTTCGGGCTGTTGAGGCTGTCCTTGATGGCGCCGAGATAGAAAGAAGCTGCCTTCTCGCTCATGCCACCCTTCTTCCAGGAATCATTGTAGCTGAGCTGCGACAGGCGATAGGGATTGAAGCCGGTCTTGCCGATGGTGACGTCGACATTCGACTGGGCAGGCGCGGTCATATAGGAGAAGAAGGCGTAGGCCGCGTCCTTGACCTTATCCTGCGCCTTGGCATTGATGCCGCCGCTCCAGCCCCCGAAGGCAGCATAGGGCGCATGGTTCACGCCGTCGATGGCATTCGGGCAGGTTTCCTTGGAGCAAGCTTCCAGCTTGCCGCTCTCCCAGTTCAGCACCTGCTTGGAGCCGGGCATGAGGGTGGCGCCGGTCTTGTCGATCACCTTCGAGGTCGCGGGATCGATGGCGAGCACGCCGACGTCGCCCCAGTCGAGATTGAGGGCGCATTTGCCGGAGGTGAAGAGCGGGCGGGTATCCGACACGTCCATGTTCAGTTCGTCCGGCGGACCATACTTGCCGGATTCCTTGAGGAAGGCCAGCGCCTTGCGGAAGGCCTCGTTATCGACGAGAGGCGCCATGTCCTTGGTGTTGAAGAAGGTGCCCTGCGACGTCCCCCTCGACTGCGTCATCGACCCGACCACGTCGGTGACGAACCAGTAACTCTGGGCGTTGCGCTTCTTGGCGATGCAGGAGCCGTAGACCTTCTGGCCGTCGACCTCCATGCCGTTCAGCTTCTTGGCCGCTTCCAGATATTCGTCCCAGGTCGTCGGCGGCTTGAGGCCGGCCTTCTCGAAGATGTCGGTGCGATAATACAGCATATGAAAATCGCCATCGAGCGGGACCAGATAGGTCTTGCCGCCATAGCTCGACGAAAAGTCGCGGAAGAAAGGGGCGATGTCGTCCCAGGCGATCGCCTTGTCCTTGGCGACCCGGCCACCGATGTCCTCCAGATAACCGCCGGAGACATAGTCCACCATCCATTGAGGCGCGAACACCGCCGCATCGACGGAATTGGTGCCGCTGGCCCAGTCTGTCAGCACCTTCTGATAGAGATCGGAGAAAGGCACCGCGATCACGTTGATCTTGGCGCCGGTAAGTTTCTCGAATTCCGGGGCGCGCCGCTGCAGCGGCTCCTGGATGGCGCCCGTCTGCGTCATGATGTTGACGGTAACGCCATCGAATTCGCCCGCCTTGGCCGGCAGCGCCACCCCAGCGAGCGCGACTGCCAATAACGCAGCACCAATAACTCCGTTTCTCGAAGCCATTCGTCCCTCCCAAATGTCGTTTTTGTTTTTATGCCGATATCAGGCGCTGCATTCACGCCAACACATCCCTGCAGCAGGACATCGCGGTTCGATTATGGCACCGCCGCTGAGAAAACGTCAAATGTCTGATCAATGACGGGAAGATCGCTTTTATTCTAGAATCAGCTATAGGATCCGCGATGAGTTCTTGAACGCTATACCGTCGACGAAAGCATTGTTTACCTGCTTTTCAAGTTCCCCTTTTCGCCTCCTTGCCGCAAGGAACAGTACAGTCTATCGTTCAATATTCTCCCGCCAATTCCTCTACTGTATTCTCCCGATTTAGTCGCCAACAACCACAAAAGCCCAAAGACCAGCAACGACATGTCTCTCCGGTTCGCGATGAATGACTGGCCATGTGAGGAAGCGGCATCGTGTTTACGCCCGTGATGAAAGGCCATAAGGGGCTGGCTCGCGTCGGGGGATCGCAGTGGAGCGTGCGCGAGGCCGATCCTCATTTCATCTTCAAGCTCGGCCCCTGGCCGGCCAGATATATCGCCATCGAGATCATCTCGAGCGGCCCCGAGTTCGAACCGCATCTGTATATCGATACCGGTTATGGTTTTCGGCCCGAGCAGGTGCTGCCGCTACCGCCGGAGCGCCATGGCGTCTATGCCTTCAGGACCGGGGGGATCAGGGGCTTCCGTCGTGTGCGCTTCGACCCCTGCGAGGAATATCCCGGAGCGGATGCGGAGCCAGGCAGCTTCACCCTGAACATTCGTACCGCCCGCTCGCTGGCCTCCCTCCGCCGCCAGCTCGGCACTGCCGCCGACCGCCTGCATCTCATCGAACTCGACGAGTTGGCCAACGCGCCACCGCCGCCGCGCCAGCTCGCGCCGGAGGAGCACTTCCAGGCCGTCCTGCACCTGGCGGAAGCGGGCCTCGCCGACATGGAGCAGCCTGACGAAGGGCTGCCGGCACCGCTGCTTTCCTTCGTGGTTCCACTGCACGATACGCCGCCCGCCTTTCTCGACACCCTCCTGAACTCACTGCGCAGCCAGCGCGCCCGCAACTGGGAACTGCTCCTGTGCGACGACGCGTCCAGCAGCAGGGCCACTCTTGCCTGGCTCGAACGCATGGCGGGGCAACCCCAGATCCACATCCTGCGCACGCCGCACAATCTGGGCATCGCCGGGGCGACCAATCTCGGGCTCGCGGCGGCGCGCGGGGACTGGGTCGGCCTCATCGACCATGACGACGCCCTCGCGCCGCTGGCCCTCGACTATCTCAACGATACCATCCGGCGCCATCCCGATGCGCAGTTCATCTACACTGATGAAACCATCACCGATGCCAGGCTGAAGCCGATGGGGTATTTCTTCAAGCCGGCCTATGACCCCGTGCTGCTGTCCGGGGTCAACTACATCAATCATCTCTCGCTCTATCGCCGCCAACGCCTGCAGGCGCTGGGCGGCCTGAGTTCTGGCTTTGACGGGTCGCAGGACTATGAACTCCTGTTGCGCTATCTCTCGGAGCTCCCCCGGCAAGCCATCATCCATCTGCCTTACCCCGCCTATCTGTGGCGACGGCATCGGGCCTCCTATTCCGCCACCTTCACGGCCACGGCTGTCAGCCATGCCCGCCGGGCCCTGGCCGCGCATTACGCCAGCAACGGTGTCGCCGCCCCCGTCGGCCCGGCACTGGTGTCCGATCTCCACCGTGTCGAGCTTTCACCCGATCGCCGTGTTTGGCCCTTCATAAGCATCGTCATTCCCAATCGCGACAGCCCCGCCCTCCTCGCTCGCCTGCTGGCCGATCTCTATGAGCGTACCGATTACGCCGACTTCGAGATCATCATCGTCGACAATGGCAGCACGAACGCGCAGACGCTGTCGCTCTACGAGACCATGCGCCGGCAGCATGGGAACTTCCGGACATTGATATCGGCCGAACCCTTCAATTTCTCGCGCCAGGTCAACCGCGGCATGCGGGATGCGAGGGGCCAGGCGATCCTTCTTCTCAACAACGATATCGCAATCATCACCGCCGACTGGCTCAAGGAAATGGTGAGCTGCCTCGACTATCCTGAAACCGGCATTGTCGGGGCCCGCCTGCTCTATCCCACCGGCAGGCTGCAGCATGCTGGGGTTATCGTCGGGCTGGGTGGCCTGGCCGGCCATTGGTACGCCAATGCAGCGCAGGACACGTCGGGGCCGATGAACCGCCTCAAGGTGCGCCAGACCCTGAGTGCCGTCACCGGCGCGTGCATGCTGATCTCGCGCCAATGCTACGTCCGGGTCGGCGAGTTCGACGAGACGGCTTTCGCCATCGCCTATAACGACGTCGACTACTGCCTGCGCGCAGCGGCCGCCGGCCTCCGCACCGTATGGACGCCCTTCGCCACTCTCACCCATCACGAATCCGCCTCACGGGGCAGCGACGAGACAAAGGCGAACAGGGAACGCTTTCAGCGCGAAAAGGAGGCCCTGCGCCAAAAATACCGCACGGACGTTTTCCAGGACCCGGCCTACAGCCCTTGGTATTCCAGACATTCGTCCGCCCCTCGCGACATTCTGCCGCCGAACCTGCCGCCGCCGCGCTCCTGGGCGGCAACAACGACCGTTCCCGACGAATCCGATGCTTTCCTCGTGTTCAAGGCCGACCAAGCATGACCGTCATCATCGGGTGTCATTTCCGCAAGGCGCGGCCACCGGCATGAAGCTCACGCCGCTCGTCGATGTCGTCCTGCAGGACGGCCGGACCATCTCGCAGAGCCGCCTGCCCTGGTTGCGGATCGAAGCCCCGGTACGGCAATGGGCCGGGCGTTGGATCCGCCTCGTCTTCGAGGCCAGTCTGCTGGATCCGTTGACCCGCCCGATCCTGCGCATCATCCGTCCGGGCGGCGAGGAGGAGGTGATGCTGCCTGCGCCATCCTTTGGCCGCGGGATTTGGATCGGCTTCCTGCCCCCGGACGCAACCGAGCTGCATCTGTCACCGGCCGACTGGGCCGGTCCGTTCGCCTTCCGGGTGGTGAGCCTGGGCCGCATCGGCCCCCTCCCGCGGCTGGCCAGGGGCGCGAGGCGCCATCCCAAGGCGGTCCTGAGCGCATTGTGGGCGAGCATGCGCGGCAATCGGCGCGTAGAGGTGGCCCGGCTCAGGCGCGCCCTCGGCGCGACGCCCCTCGCGATGTATGAAGCCTGGCGCATCGAGCGCAGCCGCGCCATCGAGTGGACGGGCCTCGACATGCCATCACCTGCGGCAGCCAGTGCACGCTTCCGTCTCGTCATCATCGGAGATCCATCGAAGCACGGACCGGCATGGCATGACTTCGCCGCTAACCAGCCTCTCAAGGGCATCGCCCTGTCATGGGCTTCGCCGCAAATGCCGCTCTTCCCCCTCCTGGACGAGAGCGGGAACGACGACCTGATGATTGTCCTGCATGCCGATGATCGGCTGAGCGATTTCGCCCTGGCGGCGGTCGCCCAGCGATCCGTCGAGGACCCCGCGGCCCTCTATTATGGCGACGAGGAATGCGATGGGGCGCCCCGCTTCAAGCCGGACTGGAGCCCTGTCCTGGCCCGCCATGCCGCGTTGGTCGGGCGAGCCTGGTTTGCGCGTGCGGGTTGGCTGCGCCAAGCCATGCCGTCCGGTGCGACGGCGAAAGACCTGCTGTTTCGCCCGCCCGTCGACTCCCTCGCCCGGGCCGTGCACGTCCGCCGCATTCTGCTCGCCACCTCGCATGCCAGCCCGGCGGCTCCTCTTTCCCCGCTCAGCCCTGCCGCCATCACTGCCGGCGGACAGCCGCCAATGTCGACGATCATCATTCCGACCCGGGACCGCGCCGACCTGTTGTCGGCCTGCATTCGCAGCCTGCTCGACCACAGCACCCAGGACCATTTCGAGGTCGTCATCATCGACAATGGCAGCACGGAGCCGGGCACCCTGGCCTATCTGGACAGCGTGGCGAAGGACCCTCGCTTTTCCATCCTGCGCAGCCCCGGCTCCTTCAACTTCGCGGCAATCTGCAACGAGGCCGCCGAGCGAGCCCGCGGCGATATGCTGGTCTTCCTGAACAACGACACCGAGATCCTGTCCAACGATTGGCTGTCCCGGCTGACGGGCTGGGCTCGGCAACCGGATATCGGAGCCGTCGGAGCAAAACTTCTCTACAAGGACGATACGCTGCAGCATGGCGGCGTCGTCCTCGGCATGGGCGGGCGGGCCGCCCATTTCGAACGACGCCTTCCGCGCACCGATACTGGCTTTTTCGGGCGCCTTTCCATACCGCATGAATTGTCGGCCGTCACTGCCGCCTGCCTGGCGGTTTCGCGCGAGAAGTTCCGGGGTATCGGCGGCTTCGACCAGAACAATCTCCCGATCGACCTGAACGATATCGATCTATGCCTGCGGCTCAACGAGCGCGGCTGGCGAACCTTGCTGGATCCGTGCGTGGTGTTGCACCATCACGAGTCTGCCTCGCGTAGCAACAAGATGCCGTCCGAGATGCTGTACAGAAAAGAAATAGGGTATTTTCGCTCGAAATGGCTTCACCTGCTCAGGAACGACCCCTACTTCCATCCTGCACTCTCACTGGAGTGGTATAAGGCAGCGCTTGGTTGAGTGCGGGATTTTGAGAATTCGTCCCGGGATAGATCATTTGGACATAAATTTAGGGCTACATATTGCGGCGCAGCGATTTTAAGGTCTCATCCATGCCAAATTGCGCTATGAAGAGATGGAGGCTGGGCCATCATAGTGGGGCATCTAGAAACACCGCCGAGTGGAAAAGTAAATGTTATCGAAATGGCTTGGCAAGCAGAGGCGCCGATCGGTTGCCGCATTCCAATCCGCACAGAAACCGACAAAGATATTTGACCGCTATGTAATTTCGATGCCCAGCCATCAGAACGCCGTTGATGTCATTCAAGGTTGGAGCAGTGCTTTTCCACCGGAACTGGGTATTACGGCCGGACCGCTGGCCACCTATACGGATTCCCGGATCGCCTGGATGATGAACCAGCATGGTCCGCTCGAGGGCAAGGTCGTTCTGGAGCTCGGGCCGCTGGAGGGCGGCCATACGGTCATGCTCGAACGCGCCGGCGCCATCGTCGATGCCATCGAGGCCAATCAGTCGGCTTTTCTGCGCTGCCTGATTACCAAGGAGATCTTTGGTCTGTCACGCTCTCGCATCTGGCTCGGCGATTTTGTCAAATGGCTCGAGGGCACCGAGAAGACCTACGATCTCATCGTGGCTTCCGGCGTGCTCTACCATGCCAACGATCCTCTGCATTTGATCGAACTGATCGCCAAGCGAACCGACGCCACCTATTTCTGGACCCATTTCGTGGACGACGAGCTCATGCCGCCATCCGACCCGCGACGGGCCGTCTTCGCCAGCAAGCCACAAATCCAGGATTTTCATGGCATCGCCGTGCGAACCTATCTGCGCACCTATCGCGGCGCCGCCAAGCATGCCGAGTTCTGCGGCGGTCCCATGGATCAGCACCGCTGGCTCAATCGCGACGACATGCTGGCGGCCCTCAGGGCGGTCGGCTTCACGCACATCACCTTGGAGGATGAGCAACCCGACCATCGTTACGGGCCGGCGATGTCGATCTATGCACGAAAATAGAACGGTCGCCCCCAAGATCCTCGAGCAAGCCGGCGCCCGCCGCGGCAGGCTCGATTGGACAGAAACAGCGATACGGATGAGCGCGATCTGGATATGAGAACGGATCTGAAGCAGCAAAAGGACGGCGAAGCCGAGGAGCTTCTGCCGCCCCCCGTCAAGGAGGACAAGCGCCGGCGCACCGGGCTTGCCTTACGCCAGTTCGCCAATGCCACCAAGGTATTCCGCGGGCGGAGCACCGACGTCACCGTCGTCGATGAAGCTCCCTCTCCCGAAGTCATCCCCGACCTCGGTTCGCGGCGGTCGAGACCTTATCTGTGGAGCTTCCTCCTGCTGGTGCTCATTCCGAGCATCGCTGCCTTCGTCTATTTCTTCGCCATCGCATCGAACCAGTTCCAGTCCGAAGCCCGTTTCACCGTGCGGGCCATGGAGCCGGAACTGTCGGAGAAGGGCGGCGAGTCGGAAACTGCGGCTACCCCGACGAGCGGCTCTATGATACCGGTGTCCACAGCCCAGAACGCCTATATCGTCGCCAATTACATTCGCAGCCGCGCCATCATCGACGACATCGCTCCGCAGCTGAATATCCGCGAGATCTTCCAGCGCCCGGAAGTGGACCGAATTGCCCGCTTGTCCGAGAATGCATCGATCGACGAACTCACCGACTATTGGCAGCGCAAGGTGGATGCCTATGTCGATCCGGTCTCCAACATCGTCACAGTGAATGTCACCGCCTTTCGGGCCGAGGATGCACTCAGGCTCAACCAGGCCGTACTCGCCGAAAGTGAGACGCTGATCAATCGTCTGTCGGAGCGGGCGCGGCGGGATGCGACGCAAGCCGCCGAGATCGAAACACGCCAGGTCTTCAAGCAGTTGCAGGACAGCCTCAAGGCGTTGCAGGACTTCCGCAACAAGGACGCCCTGATCGATCCGAGTCAATCCGGCACCCAGATCACCACTTTGCTGATGCCCTTGATGACGGAACGGCTGAAGCTGAAGAATGACGAGGCGGTGATGGCCGCCGAACTCCAGCCCGACGCCCCCAGTCTGCGCGTCCTGCGCAATCGCATCGCCTCCCTGGACGAGCAGATCGCCACGTTGCGTGGACAGTTGACGGGCAGCGACTCCCAGACCCTGGCAGCCTCACTTGCCAAGTACGAGGAACTCGACGTGGACCGCCTGCTCAACGAGCGCAAATATGCCCGGGCACAGGCGGCGCTGGATCGCGCCGAAATCAGGGCACGGCGGCAGGCCTCCTATCTGAGCATGTTCGTGCCGCCGAGCCTGCCCGAATTCGCCAAGTATCCCTACCGCCTCCTCTACCCGCTGATGTGCTTTCTCTCCCTGCTGGTCATCTGGGCGATTGGCGCCCTCACCTACGCTTCCGTGGAAGATCATCGGCTGTGAGCAGCGCAGATCGACATCCGTCAATCGGGGCGGTGGCCCGAACGCAACCAGCCCCGCGGCGTGACCGCTATCGCAGTTCGGTCATGCGGGTGGGAGATCGCGGCCGGTGAAACGGCTCAGATCCCTGCTGAAATCGTTCCGGGAACGCCCCGTGATCGCGCGGGATTTCGACCCTGCCTTCTATGCCGCGCATCATCCCGATCTGCAGGATCTGCCCAGTGCCGAGCGCCTGTGGGCGCACTATGTCGAGCACGGCCGTCGAGAAGGGCGTCCGCGTAATCTCGACGAGGCGATCGCCGCTTGGGAAGAACGCTTCGGTCCGTTGCCGCCCTCCTTCGACGTCACCGCCTATCGCCTCCTCAATGAGGATCTCGGCCGCGCTTACGTGCATGACCATCAATTCATCCGTCATTTTCTGGAACATGGCAGACAGGAAGGACGGCCCTTCGTCGTAGACATGCCCATCGGCGGATCGAACGGCATTCCCGCCGGCGCCTGGCCTGCTCTGTTCCGCACGGCCGAATTCACGGCCATGGCGCAGGATTGGCTGCCCTCGATCACCTTGTCGCGTACCGAAGCGTTGCGCGTCTTCGTGGAGCAGGGAATCGAGCGTCTCGCTCCGATCAGCTTCAAGCACGGTTTCGATCCGCAGTTTTATCGCCAGACCTATGATCTGACCGATCCGGCCGACACGGTCGACCTTTACCGGAACTGGCTCACCGAAGGTGTTTCGGCCGGTCGTGCCCCCAACGAAACCGCCTTCCTGCAGCCTTATCTCGGTGAGCGCTGCTATCCCACGGATTTTGCCTGGCAGGCCTATAGGACGGGACTGCCACCGGCCGAAAGGGCCGGGATCGCCAATCGCGCCGGGGCCCTAGCGCATTTGTTCGAGCGGGGCTTCGAGGCAAACGAGGAAGTCGCGGACAGCACCGATTTCGATCTCCTTGCGGCGATCGGCGACTTTCAACTGCGGCGAGGCCGCCTCGGGCTGGCAGCCCGAGCCTATGACCTAGCCGAGCGGCACGATCCGGCCAGATTTGATGCCTCCCTGCTCTATCGGCGCGGTAAAGCCCGTCAGGCTCGATCCGCCGGCGAAGCCCTGTCCGATTTTCGCATGGCAATCGCACGGGATAACCATCCCTGGGATGCCGTGGAAGCAGCGGTCTCGCTGCTGATCGGCGAGAAAGCCTTCGAGCAAGTCCTGCACGTCCTGCGCGAGCAGCGGGAACGCTGGAGCGAGCGTGCCGATTTCCTCGCCTGTGTCCATCGCACCCTGGAGGCCTGGTTCGATCATGCCAAGGCCAGCGCTCTCGAGCTCTACGGTCGCGGGGCGCGCGAGAAGGCCGATGGTGTGATCGAGACAGCGCTGAGTGGGATCCAGGAGGCACTCGTCGCGCTCGACCGCCTGCCGCCCGCGCTACCGCCCCAAGCCGAAGGCGCCGTCGTCATCCTGGCCAACCAGGAACTGCGCCAATGCCGGCATTACCGGGTGGAGCAGAAACTGCGCCAGTTCGAACAAGCCGGCTTGCAGGCCCAGGCCTTTGCCGAGACACAAGCCGAAGCTTTCATCGCCGCCCTTACGGGCGCCAAGGCAGCGCTCTTCTATCGGGTCACAGCCTCGCCCGCCGTGCTGCGTGCGATTCTCCATGCCCGTGCCCTCGGCTTGCCGACCTATTACGAGATCGACGATCTCGTGTTCGACAGCCGTTATTTCCCACAGGATCTGGCAACCTATGAGGGCCAGATCACGCCGCAGGAGCATCTCCATCTCCAGCTCGGCGTGCCGCTCCATCGCTTTGCCATGGCGCTATGCGACATGGCAATCGCCTCCACATCCGCTCTCGCCCAGCACATGCAGCCACTGGTTCGCCTGGGCAGGTCCCTGGTGCTGCCCAACGGCCTCGACGCGCGCAACGACGCCTTCCTCGCGCACAGGCGCGAATTGCAGCTCGCCGATACACCAGTGACTCTGTTCTACGGATCGGGGACCAGAGCGCATAATCTCGACTTCACCCGGGCGCTGGCCCCAGTCCTCCTCGACCTCCTGCACGAATATCCGCGGTTGCGCCTGGTGGTCGCCGGCCATCTGCGACTCGGGCCGGAATTCACCGCCCATGCCGCCCGGATCACCCAGATCGGCTTCGTCGACGACATCGACGAATATTGGAGTGTGCTGCAGGCCTGCGACGTCAATCTCGCCGTGCTCTCGCCCGGGGAGATCGCCGATTGCAAAAGCGAGATCAAATGGCTGGAGGCCGCGGCCTGCGCCATTCCGTCCGTCGTCAGTGCCACAGCCACCTATCGCAAGGTACTGTCGCATGGCGTCGACGGCTTTCTGGCCGGAAACGAACAGGAATGGCGAGACGGCCTGAAGGCTCTGATCGGCGCCCCGAAGCTGCGCCTGGAGATGGGAAACCGCGCCCGCGAGAAAGCGCTGCAGTTCTATGCCATCGGCAGGGGCGCCGAAATTCTGGCGGCGACCTTCACGCCTTCGCAGTCGGAGTCCCTCGCCCAGCCATCCCCGCCACGGCTTAAACTACTGATATGCAACGTCTTCTTCGCACCGCAAAGTTATGGCGGCGCCACGCGGGTGGTAGAGGACAATGTCGATTATCTCATCGATCATTGCCCGGACATCGAGGTCAGCGTCTTCGCCAGCGACGAAGGGCGCCAGACCTATGAGGCCCTGAGCTGCGACAGTTACAGAGGCCGTCCGGTCTTTCGGGTTTCCGTCCCGCCGGACCGGCTCCGCGACTGGCGTCCCTTCAACCAGAGCCATGGCCAGGAATTCCGCCGAGTGCTCGATCTCGTCCGGCCGGACATCGTGCATTTTCACTGCATCCAACGCCTGGGCGCCTCCATCGTCGAAGCCACGGAACAAGCCGGGATTTCCTATCTCGTTACCCTGCATGATGGCTGGTGGATCAGCGACTCCCAGTTCTTCATCGATCGCGACGGCGTTCTGCAACTGCCCGATCAGGATCCGTTCAACATCTGCCCGGTCGAGGGCGTCCGTCTCTCCCAGTCGGTCGCGCGCCGCCAGGCTCTGGCCGCGCTGCTGGGCAAGGCTGCTGCCGTCCTCGCAGTGTCACAGTCCTTCGCCGCCCTCCATCGTCATGCCGGCATCGCCGCGGTGGGCGTGCTCGAAAACGGCGTCTCTCCCCTCCAGCTCCATGCGCGCCGCCCCAGAACGGACGGACGCCTCGCTCTCGGACATCTGGGCGGCCGCTCGATCCAGAAGGGCGCCATCCTGGTCGAGGCGGCCCTGCGCAAAGGCCGTTTCGAGCGGCTGGCTCTAACCATGATCGACCACACTCTCGCGCCGGATGAACGCCGGTCCACCTGCTGGGGCGCCACGCCGGTTCAGCTGCGCGGGCCTTGTCGCTCCGCCGAGGTCGCGACACTCTATGGGGAACTCGACGCGGTGCTGGCGCCTTCGATTTGGCCGGAGAGCTTCGGCTTGGTGGCCCGAGAGGCGCTTTCACTGGGCCTGCGTGTGGTGGCTTCCGACAGGGGAGCGATCGGCGAGTGCATCCGGGTGCCCGAGCAAGGCGCGATCATCGACGTCTCCAGCGATGCGGCGCTCACCGATATTCTGGGTGCCATGAACGCAAATCCCGAGGCGTGGCGCGCCGGATCCTCCCCAGCGCAGGCCCCCCTGCGTCAGTCGGCTGACCAGGGCCGGGAATTGGCGCATCTCTATCGTACCATCGCGCAGCGCTGAGCGCAGCGGATCGGGCCCGCTCAGGCCAGACGGCGACGAATGACACCCACCAGGCCGATACAGGTGAACCAAGCCAGGATCGAGCCCAGCAAGACCAGGCCAATATTGAGCCAGCGGCGCGGATAGCGGGGTTCCTCGGCCTCGGCCGGCATTTCGACGGGATGCAGATACAGCATCTTCCGTTCGCTGTAGATGCGCGCCATGTTCAGGCTGATCGAGGCCTGGGCATAGCGTCTTTCCGCGATCTTCTGCTCGAGCTCGAGATTGGCGAAGCGGCTGAGCTTCTGGGACAGGGCACCCTCGTCGCCCTGCTGCTGCATCGTGGTGATACGGCCCTGCATGCCCTTCACCTGCTCCTTGAGCGAGGCGATCCGCTGGGCGGCCAGGCGCATCTGGGGCGCGTCGGCTGCGATATAGGCCGAACGGGTCGCATATTCCGACTGCATCTTCAACAGTTGGCCCTCGATCTGGGTCAGAAGCGTGCCCAGATTCTTGCTCTCCTCCTTGATGTCGAAGACCCCTTCAGCGTTACGGGCCTTCTCATAGGCGACCCTCGTACTCTTGAGAGCCTCCCCAGCCAGCATCAAATCCCGCTCCGACGCCGCGACGGTGTCCTTGAACATGCGCTCATTGAGCTGGTTGATCATCGCCTCGCATTGCTCGATCACCGCGGTTGCAATCGTCTTCGCATCCGCTGCACTGAATGCCCTTACCCGCAACGTGACGATGCCGGATGGCATAGAGACTGCAGCGGAGGAATGTCGTGTCCAGTAAGCGGTAAATTTCTCGATCGGCAACGCAGCATTGAAGCGGGAGAAATGATCGATCTTGTCCGAGCTGTAATATTTGCGCAGATCCAGGGATTCCTGCAGCTTTGATACTAAAGTCTGACTCTCGGCATAGGATACGACGATCATCGTATCCTGCACGATCGCTATTGGCGGCAGGCCCGTGGCCGAGCCGAGATCGTCCATCTTGGGCAAAGCGCCGCTGGAGACCGTGAATTTGGCGATCGATTCATACTGGTCGGAAGCGATGAAACCGAAATAGCCTATCGAAGCGATATTCGGCAGAACCACGACAAGAACCAGCAGAACGAGGCGGATGACGCGTTCGCGCGCACGCCGGCGCTGGCCCTGCGCCCCATAGAAGGCCTGCTTGGACCGGCTGGAGAAGCGGGCGCGACGCGAAGCATCTGACAGCGCCCTGGAGACGGACCGCGTGCGTTCGATCGATCTGCTTTGCCGATCATCGATTTCAGTCTGGATATCGTTCATCGATCCGTCAGCGGTTCAAGCGGTTATACATGGCAATGGCATCGGGCACGTTCGGGTACATGGTCAGCCGTCCATCCGCCAGCACACCGCCACGGTCGCAATAGGTCGCGATCGTGCCCATCGAATGGGAGACCACGATCAGGCCGGCATTCCTACGCCTCTCGTCGAAAGCCTGCCGGCAGCGCAGTTGAAACTTGGCGTCGCCGACGGCCGTGATCTCGTCAATGAGGTAGACGTCGAACTCGATCGCCATCGACAAGCCGAAGGCCAGGCGGGCCGCCATGCCCGAGGAATAGGTCTTGATGGGGACGTCGAGATAGTCGCCGAGATCAGAGAAATCCTCCACGAAGCGAGCCGCCTTGGCGATATCGGCGCCATAAGCCCTGGCGACGAAATGTACGTTCTCGCGGCCCGACATAGCAGGATGAAAGCCTCCCCCAAACCCGATCGGCCAGGATATTCGGACGGATCGACGGATCTTGCCGCCATTAGGCATTTCCGTACCGGAGATCAAACGCAACAAAGTGGATTTCCCGGCCCCATTCACTCCCATCAGGCCATAGGAATAGGACGTATCGAAGATCATGGAGACGCGGTCGAGGATCATCTTTCGATGCTTCTCGACCTTGTAATACTTCGTCACATTGTTGAGTTGAATCATGTCGACCGAAGAACTGCCATCCTGGATTGACGCCCCATCCCTCGCGGACGACGGCACCATATCAGGTTCACGCTCAATTCACTATTCAAATGGCCAGGCACAGTATCAACGCGACCGTTCGAGGGCCGGCAGGACATGCGACAAAGCTTCTTTGTACCTTTCCTTGCTATGCTCTGATTGCAGCCTATCGCAGCTGCCTTGCCGGAGACGCTGCCACAGGTCTTCGGAACGGTAGAGCCGGACGATCGCTGCGGCGAAGCCCTCGGCATCGTCCACCGGCACGGCGAGCACTTCCTGTTCATGCTTCCAGCCGAGCTGAGCTGCCAGCAGATCGGTGATCACCGTGGGTACACCGAAGGAAGCTGCTTCGTAGACCTTGTAGGGCGTCCCCGCGGCAAAGCGCGTCGGTGCGATGGCGATGCGGCAGGCATCGTAGATCGGAGTGAGATCGGCCACAGGTCCATGCCAGGTGACCCGGCTATGCGCCAGGAAACGGTCGAGAGCCAAGCCCGGAGCGACGTAGCCGACCAGATTGAGCCGGGTTTCCCAGCCGAGTTCCGCCTCGACACGCGGCAGGATTTCCTCGATGAACCAGTTCAATGAATCGTAGTTGGGCGTGTTCTCGGCATAGAGGCTGCCGACGAAGACCAGGCCATCCCGGTCCTGGAAGTTGCGGAGGGTCGGGGTCACGGGCCGATAGGTCCCCACGACCCTGGCATGGGGGAAGCCGAATTTGTGCAATACTTCGGCTTCGGACGGGCTGACCGTGATGATCTCCTGGCAGAAATGCCCATGCTGGAATTCACGCGCCATGGCCTCGCCGAGATCGAAGGGTCTGTTTTCCCGCTTGGCCTGCAATTCCTCTCGAAGCGAAAATATCGCCTCCGTATCGAGGATGACGCTCGTCTTGTTCGGATTCAAATTGAGATCCTCAAGATATCCGTAAAGAAAATTCAGATTGTGTGCCCGACAAATCCAGATGCAATCGAAATAACTCTTTCTATCATGAATGAATTTATTGAAATCATGATGATTGAGATCGTGGATTATCTCGACGTTGTCAGGAAAATCCGCATAGATTTCGGTAAGTGGCGCTGCCGTGCCATGCACCGGGAATACCGTGACCTGATAACCCGCCTCCGCCATCACGCGGATGAGGTCATTACTGCGTACCGCACCGGCTCCGAGGCTGCGCAACGGTATATAGTCTTCGATATAGAGGATCTTCGACTGGATCCTGCCGGCGAAACGTGCCTCCAGTAGTGCCTCCGGCGTGTTCGGAAAGCGATGCTTCAAGGCCTGGAAATGCTTGGCGTGGAAGGCCTTCTGGTTCCTGTGCATCAGCCCGAACGCCGCGCCCGAGTCGCGCGAGCTGCCATATTCGTAATGGTAGACCACCACATTCGGATCGTAGACGACGCGGTAGCCTTCCTTCCACACCTGCAGACAGAGGTCGGCATCCTCGTAATAGGCCGGAGCGAATTGCGGATCGAAGCCTCCGATCTCTGCAATTAGATCGGCACGCGTCATCAGGAAGACCCCGGAGACGAAATCCACGTCGCGCACGAAATTCGCTTCCGGGCTGAGCGGGGCCCAGTCCCGCATATAGCCGTTCGTCTTGCCGTCCCGCCAGATGATGCAGCCGGCTTCCTGCAACTTTTCATTGGTGCGGATCACCTTAGCGCCGACCACGCCGATCTGCGGATCGGCCTCCAGCCGCGCCATGGCTGCGGCGATCGCCCCGGTCGACAGCTTCACATCATTGTTCAGGAACAGGATGAAGGGGGCATTCGCGTGCAGCAGCGCGCTGTTGCACGCGTGAATGAAGCCGACATTGGTCTCGAAACGCATATGCACCATGCCCGTGACATAGCGCTGGATCTGTTTGACCTCGTCGGTCGAGCCTGAATCCACCAGAATGAGCTGCAGGGCGCCGGCATAATTGTCGCGCAGCGAAGCCAGCGTCATCAATGTCATGGCCAGATGGTTGTGCACCACCACGATGACACAGACATCGGCGCGGCCGTCGACGGTGAAGTCGATCGGCCGGCGCGCATGTTGGGGGGCCATGTTCTCGGCATGGCTGAGGAACAGAGCGCGGGCCTGCTTCTCCGGCACGTCGATGGGGGCTCCGGTCGGCGCGAAGGGCAGCCCTTTCAGGAGGCCGACGGTAAGGAGATGGGCGAAGGGATCGACGACCTTGGCAAGCTCGGCATTCACAACCACGCTGGAGCGGCGGGCCCAGTAATATTGCAGATTGATATAGTTGGTGGGATTGCGCAGCTCATGCTGGCCATAGCGCAGGAAATGCAGATAGGCGTTACGGAACCACTTGCCCCTGCCGATGACCTTCTCGATATCCCCGTAGCGTTCGATGTAAAACCGTTCGCGGAAATGTTCGAGCGGATCGAAGGCGGAAGGATCTGGGTTCGACAAATAGTGATGCAGCGCGCATTTGAACCGCTGCTCTGCAACGGCCTGTTCGACGTCGGGATAATGCAGATAATACCAAGCGGCGTCGAAATAGGGGGACGTGGTGACATCCCCCCTGCCCTCGTCGATCCACGCCAGATAATGCTGAAACGCTGCCACGCCATGCGGCACAGGATGGCCGACATTGTCGGCCATGTGACGGCGATAGATTTGTGGCGAGAACAGCAGATGGGCCTGTCGGCCTTCCTGCGCTCCCCTCTTCAGATAATGGTCATAGAGATTGGTGAAGCCCCCCTTGATCAGGGCGGCATCGGTCAAATCCGCGTGAAGCTGTCGGTAAAAGCCTGGTTCGAACAGCCAATGGGCCGAGCGCTCGCTGCGCCCGCTCTGGCAATAATGCTCGAAACCACAAGTGATCCGCCCCTCGGCGATCTCCTGGGCCACCTGATCGTACTCGGAAACGTAGAAAGCCTCGTCGAAGTAACGATTGGGCGAATGCCCGAGCTTCATACCCTGGGTGAGATAGAACTCCAGCGGATCCGCTTCTTCGGCCGCAATGGGATAGGTTCGCCGATACCAATCCGGGTCGAACCGGCCCCATAGCGGCCCGCCTCCGTCAGCCGAACCCGTGAGCGTCTCCAGAACCACCCCTTCCAACGCCTTCCACTCCCCCAATACCCGACCGCGCTAGAGCACAACGCATCTCGGAAAAACGCCATTCTTCTACAACTATTTGTTTTTACTTGTATTTTCTGCTTCTCGCGACATCATTGGGTGCCACCTCCCTTGGTGTTGCCAAAGTCGGCAAAGAAGGTCTTGCGCTTGCCCTTCAGCCAATCGCGATCCTCCTGGCTGGCATCCTCGTCTTCCACGAAGTCTCCGGTCATGAAATAGGGCCAGGGCTGCTGTTCGGGCGGGCGCTTGAGAATATCGCGATAGATCGCGATCAGATCGCGCGCTTGGTCCGCGGCACTCCGGGGCTTCACGGCCAGAGCCGGCGGCGAATCGAGATAGCGCTCGGGAGAAGCGTTGATCTCCTCGAGCGTACTCAACAACGGTTCTATCGTGGCGACGTCGAGCACCCAGCCATTGATGCCATGCTCGATGCCTTCTCCGATCGCGCCGCGATCGGAGGCGATCACCCACAGGCCGGCAGCCGTGGCCTCGCGCGAGACCAGGCCGAAGCTTTCGGGCCAGACCGAGGGCACGAGCAGGACATCCTGCTGGGCGTAGAGCGTGTGCATGTCCTCCTGCTTGGTCTTGCCGACGAAGCGCACCAGCGTCTCGCCCCAGCGGGTTTCCAGCACCGGACCTCCGAAACGCTGATGATCGACGATCGTCAGTTCGAGATTGGCAAAACGGCCCTGTTTGAAGACAGCCTGCACGAGATGAAACCCCTTATGATGGGTTTCGCCACTGACCTGGACCAGGCGTATCTTGCCATTGGGGGAGCGGGTCTTCCTGACGCGCTCCATCGCCGGCACACCATTGGGTACCGAGCGCGTCGCCGGATAACCGGAGCGATGCATGATCTCGGTGAAGGCATCCGAGACCCCCAGAATGGCGGCGGAGCGCTCGAGCAGGATACGCAGGCGGCGGCGGCGTTCGAGCGAGCGCCCGATCGACTTGCCGAAAGGGGGCCTCGAGGGCAGCGCCTCTTCCGGCTCGACGGGCGCGCCGGTGACATCGGTCAGGAAATTGTAATCCGACACCCACCAACCGTCGTGGATGGTGTTGATATAGGGCACGCCCGCCCGGATGCAGGCCGTCATCAGGGAGGCACTCCCTCGCTGGGGGGAATGGATGTGCACCAGATCGGGTCGCCAGAACTCCAGCACACGGGCAAAAAGCTCGCCATAGCGCTCGTTGAAGGGGCGCCATTCCTGGATGTCCTCGATCGGGGAATTGGCTCGGAAGACCGGGATGCCCTTATAGTTCTCGACCCGGAGCTGATAGGCCTTGCGATTGTCATTGTCCGACGTCATCACCGCAAAATCGCATTCGGTGGCGAAGTTCGAGCCAATGAAGCTGTCGATATTGTCGCGAATGACACGCGTCGAACCGCCAATGGTCTGCGGCGGGAAGAAGATGTTGAAGAACAAGATCCGTTTCTTGCGCCTGGAGACCTGCAGCCTGGTATCGCTGCGCGTGAAGGCTGGTGCCAGCAACTCCTTGAAGCGCTCGGCGTTGCGTTCGAGGCTGTGGAAATTCACGGCCTTGGCGCGCGCGGCCTCGGCCATGGCCTGGCGGCGTTCGGGGGAGCGGATCAGCGTCTCGAGCGCTGTCTCCCAATCCTCCGATGTATGGGCGAGAAAGGCGTCGACACCGTCTTCGAGCACTTCCTCGTAGCGATGGGTGGCACTGACCACCGAAGGCACGTTGAAGGCGGCCGCCTCCAGCCATTTGATCTCGCTCTTGCAGTTCGTGGTCGGCGCGGGCACGAGCACGGCCATGTTGATGTCGGCCTCGGCCAGCAGCGACCAATAGGACTGCACATCCTTGGTCCATTCGAGCTGGGTGATGCGGTCCCGCATCGCATCGAAACGCTGGTCGAGCGAAAGATAGCCCACCACCATCAGACGCACATTGGCGTGGCGTTCCATGAGGTGCAGCAATGGTCCCCCGACGAGATCGAGGAAGTCGCTGTTGTGGGCCTTGGTGCCCGAGCCGTAGAACAGCACGACATCGTCATTGCGGCGCACGCGTGGAATGTGTTGCTGGAAATGGTCGGCGTCATGACTGTCGATGCCGTTGGGCAGCACGAAGCAACGGCCGGTGCGCACCAGCTTTTCCATGTAGCCAGCGAGCAGGGTCGTCGAGGCGATGCCGTAATCGCACATGGCAAGGGCCGCCCGGAACAAGGGCACTCCCATCTGCAGCGAATGATAGAAATTCTTGCTGACCGAAGCGCCATAGGTCTCGATCGGCTCGGGATAATGGGTGCCGTCGAAAATCAGGTCATCGATGTCGTAATAGCTGGGAATGCCGAGTGCCCGGCAGATCGAGATGGCGCGGATGTTCGACGGCAGGGCGGGCAAGCGATAGAAGATGGCCGCACTGGCGCCCGGCATGGCCGTGATGAACTCGTCGACTTCCGCCTGGGTGTAGACCTCCAGCTTGAGGCCGGCCACCTTGGCGATCTCGATCTTCTGGGTGACGCGATATTGCGTGCATTGCCGTAAATCGACATTGGCCAGCATGACGATACGCTGATCGGGCGTCGCCGGCAGCGGCGGGCCGGGCGGATCGAAGGTGTTCCACCAGCTTGCGATATCGGCGACCACCTTGGCCATGACATCGTCAGCCTCCTGACGACGCTCCTTGGCATAGAGCTCCTCGGCCGCCATCCAGGCTTCCCGGAATGCGGCGTCGATGGTCAGGCGCAATGCCTCGCGCCACCGAATGTCACCGCCGGAAGCCGTCCTGGTCTGGAGAAGCACCTCCACAGCCTGCTCCGGCTCGCGAATCTTCAGGGCGGCCTCGATGGCCTTGACGGCGGTCTTGACCTGGATCGAGCCAGCATCGATGGCCTGGCGATAGAGGGTCAGCGCCTCTTGCCAATTTTCCCGCGCGGCCAGGCAATCGGCCCAACGCTCCCGCTCCGCCAGGCCGAGCGGGTTCTTGCGGTCGACGAAGGCATAGAGGCTCGCCGCGCGGTCGGGATTTCGCGTCTTCAAGGCACCCGCCAATGCCAGCAGGAAGTCCGGCCCGCCGCTCGGCCCGAGGGGAATCTCGTGGGCCGGGATCGCATCGTTGACGGTGAGATGATAGAGCAGGTCCCAGCGATGCCTGGGCGTCACGCCAGGCCGGCTGCCATAGGCCCGCCAGTCGAACCCGGCAGGATATTCGAGCAGCGCCAGGCCATGCAGCTTGAGATGTTCGGCAGCATTGCCGGGCACCTTCGCTTTCAGTCCGGTAAACAGCCAATATTGATAGAGTTCGGCTGGCGTCTTGCCGGTCTGGGCCGGATTGGCATCGGCAAAATAGACCGGATCGAAGGCATGTGCGAAGGAGATCGGCGCCAGGCGCTCGAACCCTTCACGGATCATCGCCTGCAGGGCCTCCTGCTTGTTGGCGACCTCCCCGACCCAGCGCGAGTTCAGGAGGTTGAACTCCTCCAGATTGAGAAAACGCAGCCAATATCCATCCTGCAGCCCCTCGCGTTGCGCGAGTTGATCCAGGGTGGCAACCGCGCCGGCCGGTTTGCCGATGGACTGATAATGCTCGAGCAGGGCGTCGTTCGGCATCTGAACGCCCTTGAAATAGAGGGCGCGGTAGAGGTCGGCATCGAAGTGATAGGGAACCCGCCCTTCCTTGCGGCCATGCAACAGGAAATGCTTGGCCGCCGCATAGGACGAGCCGAGGGAGGCGAGATCCGGATAGCGGTCGAGATATTCCTTCCAGTCGAACAATTCCGGCAGCTTGCCATGCTCGGCTTCGAGCTCGGCAATGAACAGGCCGACGCCTTCCTCGCTATAGAGACGGCCTTCCGCCGCTCCATGACTGGCATAGTGTTTTTCGGCCCTGGCCTGCGAGAAGGATTGCAGATCGGTATGGGCGCCGACATAGACCTGCCAGTCGAAACCGGCGGGTAGATTGAGGTCCGGGTTGGCTTGTTGCCCTGACGGCACGAAATGGGGCGCCTTCATGATCGGCGCCAATTTTGTCCAGAAACGAGAGCTCTTGCCCATACTACACCGGTATTCGTAACACGCTTTCAATTCCGATCGCGGAGGCAGGTCAGTTCTCGTCCTGCAGCCGGGTCTCGGGCGGTAAAGACGCCCCGCCAAACGGCGGAACTTGGCCAAACGGCAAAACAATCATCCCTGGGCTGCTGGCTCCTGATTGGCATCTTCGTCGATACGTCGAACAGATTACTATCTGTTGACGATCGGCGTCGCCATGACAATGATATTTCGATCCAGCACGACATGTGGTTTGTGGATATAGTTTCACAGGAAATCATCAGCGCGAAAAAAACTGTAGGAGATATGAATCTTTCCTGTTTTCCTCGTTCAGTTGCTGATCTTCACCGGATTGAAAACAAACATCAAGCGGTCCCAAGGATTGGATCGCGAGGTAAAAACTGTGGAAGAAAAACGCCGTATATCTCCAATACAGGAATGAATGTGTCATTCCTGCACTTCCACCGCATCCCGGCAAAACCTATTCCAACTAGGAATGACCCGCTACGCGGCCGCTCTCTTGTGGACTCATCCGTTAGTGACGCTGCCGTTCCCGCTCGATTCGACCCGGTAGACTGGCAATTTTGCGTGAAGGTGGATCTCGAGCAGGATCGGGGGAGAGCCGTCATAGTCCAGCAGGTCGGCTGGTATCAGGGCGTCCCCGTTCGACCAGCGCCACATGACCTCACCTTGACGCTCGCAGGCATAAAACCCTTGCTCCAGCCTGGGATGATCGAGCGCGATCTCGCGGAGGCCATGCGCGCCACGCAGGCATAGGCGCCCTATGGCCACGCCGAGCAGACGCTCGTCATCTCCGGGGGGTTCGGCACAGCCGGATCGCGAGACGAACCGTGCCTGTTTGAAACCCGGCGGCACGACAAAGGTGTGGATAGCGCCCTCGATCGACACGGGCCTGTATTCTCGCTCGTCGAACCGCAGGCGTAGAGCCGGATCGCCCACCATCCTGTGATCCGCCATATCGGCTTGCGGCAGGGAGTCCAGCATGGGCTTACTTTCCATGGCCGGGACGCAACAGGCAGGGTGCGGCGGGGGGCGGCGGCGATATCAACGCGTCCGGGCCGGACTCAGGCCAAATCTCGAATGTCGCCGCGCGAGACAGGCAAGAAGGCGGGAGCGAATGCAACAGCTTCGCGAGACTGACCGACACCAAGCGATCCCTTCCGATGACAAGTGCCATTCCGTCCCTGGCGAGGCGCCGTCGACGCCGTGGCGCGAATACCTCTTTTGACTATACAATTGCACTTTCGGCTAATCTAGACCCTTTCCTGGACGGCAGCCGACGATGACCAGCCTGATAGCGGAGGCTTTGTCCAGAAAGGCTGGCAGGCGCTTTCAGCCAAGATAGAATTTGAAAAATCAAGATCTAGGGACGAATTCCGATGCAAGCAGATTCCTGCTGGCGTGGATGGCTCATCTGTCATCAGGTTCGTGCTGATTCGTCTGGCGTTCCAGCCATTTCTGCGCACTCAGCTTCCGGCTTGGGCTGAGCATGCGGTAGAGCGCAATGAGATCGGCCTCGTCCGGCGACAGGGTGGTCTCGATACGCTCCTCGGCGAGCCCGTTCAGCAAGGTGTCTTCACCGACACCCAGGGCCTGGCACAGACCGGCCAGATGCTTGTTGACACTGCCTTCTCTACCGGTTTCCCAAAAGGCGACGGCCGCGCGCGAAACCTCGACCGCGTCGGCAAGTTGCTGCTGGGTCATGCCGGCCGCCTGCCGCAATGCCCGGATCCGCTTTCCAAGTTCGGCGCTGGGCGAAACCTTCTGCCCCGCCTCGACGTCCTGATCCGCCAGTTCGGCCTGATTCTCGGCGATCCAGCGTCGGAATTCACTGCGGGAATGCGCATGCGGGGGGCCGTCGGCCGGCTCGGAACCCATGCGGTACAGCACCTTTCCCTTGAAGACGTCGACGATCACCCGCCGAGGGACACGGCGATTAGGAGACGTCCAAACCTGGCCAGGTTGCAGGATCGTGGCATAGCGCATGCCCCTGAAAAGCATGCCAGCCAGCCCTGTTCAAGGGCTGGCTGCTCTTGTCGTCGATATTGTCAGCCGTTCAGCACAGCATCCGCGGCGGCGTCACCGTCGACCACATAGGGTCCCGCAGCCAGGACCTGCAGGCCCAGCATGGCGATCGCGTTGGGGGCGCGCTCGCCGAGCGGCAGCATGGCATCGCCATCCGTCCAGCGGCGAGCCCCTTCCGGCACCGACCAGCCACGCAGATTGCGGGAGGTCAGATGGGTGTCGATCTCGCGGCGGACATTGCCGTCCTGCAGCGTGACGGCACCCACGAGCACGCCGAGGAAACGGCGGTCATCGACATAGGGTCCGATCGTGTCGGCCGGACGGCTGGCACGCGAGACGATGCGCACCGACCGCACATTCGAGGGGATCATGAACAGCGCCATGCCATCGGCTTCGCGAGCCTGGCGGATGATGCGGCCGCTCTCGGTGACCAGATGCAGATCGGCTTCGCGCGTCAGCACGGCCGGCTGCGACTGCAGCGGATCGTTGCGCAGGGCAGCCCGGGCCTCGATGGCGCGGAAGATCGGCTCGACGAAAGCGCGGTCGACGCAAAGCGGCGCCGCGGCATCAACAGCCCAGTCCTTGGCCTTGCCGGGGAACGGCACCACGCCATGCTGGTCAACGAAGTTCTTGCGATTGCCCGTGTCGAGATAGCTCTCCGAGAGCATGCCGTTGGCGTGGATGATGGCGTGCTCGGCCAGTTCGACATGGTAGTACGCGTAAGTCTGAAGGGAGAGATCGTAGAAAATGCTCCGGCCATTGACCAGCATGCGGACCGGTACCAGCCTGCCTTCGAAGAGGAAGCTGTGCTCGGCCGTGACCAGCAGATCCTGATAGGGCACGCCCTCGGCGATGGCATCCTTGAGAATACGCACCGGATATCCGCCCATGTCGAGGGAGCGGTTGGGATTGCTCATCACATGGCCCGAACCAATCCAGGTCACCGGACGCAGTTCATCCTTGCCGTTGATGGAAACGAAGACCTCGTCGCCGACCTGGATCTTCTCGATCGCAACTTCGCCAGTGGCCGTACGGATCAGGGTGCCAGCGAGGAAACAGACGACGGCCTGGTCGGTGATGGTCAGGGTGCTGCCATTGGTGCCGACGGTCAGCGGGCCCGGATCGCCAGGCGTGTAGGTGCCCGTATTGAGCGTCTGACCGGCGATAGTGGTTTGAGCAATAATGTTGCCGCCGGCGTCGCGTACCACAATGGTTTGGTTGGCGCCCGAGTTCGAGATCTGATAGGTGGCCGCCGCCGCCGAGGTGTTCTGGAACGCCAGATGGTTCAGACCATTGTTCGTCGCAAAACCATTGATGGTGGTGCTGGACAGATCGATCAGCGCGCCCCCCCCGTTAACGGTGAAGGTGCCGCCGCCGGGACCATAGTTGATCGTAGAACCGGTCAGCACATTGGCAAGGTTGTTGCCATTGGTAAAGCTGCCGCCATCCGTCAGATTGACCGTCGTGCCGCTCAGCGCACTCGCAATGACGCCGCTGGACAGCGTGGCGCTACCACCCGTGACATCGATTTCGAGGCCGGCAAGGAGGCTGGCACCCGATTGGATGGTCGCGTTACCGCCAACAAAGACCTTGTTGGCGGTCAGCGCCGGCAGAGTGGCAAGGATAGTGACATTGCCCGATACGCCTGGAGGAACGACATAGGTGCTCCCAAGCAAAACACTGGCAATGTTTACTGTGCCACCGTTGGTCGTAACAATATTATTAGTTGGCGCACTAAAGGATGAACTTCCAGAGGCGCCACCGTGAATAGATACGGTTGAATTAAAGGGATCTAAAATTCCATTAGGGTTGATGTCATAAATTACGCCGCCGCCATTCGGACCGAACGTTGCCATATCCTAGCTCCTGCCATCCCAAAAACGAGAATCATCCAATCCCCCTAATTTTGGGGGTGCTGCATACGCCTTTTTGATTACCACATAACGTTTGATTTATACAAACATAAATTTAACGCATGCGAGCTACCTGGCAAAGGCACAACCGGCCTGCTCCAAATAGGTCCAAAATGATAAATTGCCCTGAATTTCTTATCCCACTCCCATTACGGCCTCTTTGACCTGGCCGTAGATGTCGAGGTCGGCCTCGAGCAGCACCTCCGTCTCCGGCAGCCTGCGCAACCGTTCCGACAGGGCCTGCACCGGTGGCAACAGGGGAGCGATCTGCACGGCGCCCTGCGGCATGCGCATGATCTGTTCGAGATCCTCGGCGAAGGCATGGGGACGTTCGCGGATACCGACGACTCCGGCAGTGGCGAGATTGGCGAGCGCCGTCGCCACGGCGCCGCGCGGCAACAGCCCCTCGAAGCTCTCGGCCGCGAGCTGGCGTGCGAGCGGATTGGAGAGGATGGTAATCACCTCCCCCGGCATCTCGGCGAAGGCTCGGACCAATCCTTCCGCATCCGTCTCCAGAGTGGCGACGAAATCGATGGCGGGCTTGAAGACGGAGAGATCACGCTGTCCCAGCAGGGCATCGCCATATTTCGGCACCAGCTTGAGCGCCATCAGCCGCTCGGCCAATTCGTAATAGGGATCGTGCAGCAGGGTCACCCAGGTAAAGCGTTCATAGATCAGCGCGTCATATTGCTTGAGGGTGAGCCGCCCGCTCACATAGAGCGAATGCGCGTGCTGCAGATGGAAGATCTGGGTTGCCGTCTCGGCCCCCAGCCGCTCGATGCCGCGGTGGAAATAGTTGAAATGCTGCTTGAGCGCGGCATCGAGCCCCCAGAGCGGAAACAGGTGGGTCTCCAGCCTGAACAACCGGTTGGGCAGGCCCTCGTCATCGAGATTGCGGCGATAGATCAGGATACCGCTTTCCTCGTCCACCACCTCGACATAGCGCAGGGCGCCGAGGCCGGGGACATTGGCGTCGTTGAGCAGGAAACCGCACAGGCCGTTGAGGTGGCGGCCCGCCGTCACCAGGGCCGGACGCGGCTCGCTGCAGCGGATTCGCGCCACCACCTGCCCGGCAACGAGAACATGCAGGATCGGCGTCTTTTCGTAATCGTCCGGAACGACATAGCCGGTGATCTCACCGCCCTCGTCCGATTCGATATTGAACAGCATGACCTTGCCCGATTCCTGGAGCAAAGTGCGCTTAGACGGAAACGCTTGTTTGCTCTCACTCTTTGGTTCCAAGCCAATCCTACGGATTGGCTGGAGTCTCTTTGCGATTCTTGGCGATTACGCCAAATCGCGAAACGCTTTAAGCTGGGTTTTTCGGCCGCATTGGCTTCACCACAGCAGCGACTCCTCCTCGAGCACACGCAGCAGATATTTGCCGTAGCTGCTATTCTCGACTTTCTTGGCGAGGTGGCGCATCTGATCGGCGTCGATCCAGCCGCTCGAAAAGGCGATCTCCTCCGGGCAGGCCAGCCGCACGCCTTGCCTGTGCTCGAGAACGCGCACGAATTCGGCGGCCTGCAGCAGGCTGTCGGGCGTGCCGGTATCGAGCCAGGCATAGCCTCGCCGCATGCGCTCCACATGCAGGTTGCCGCGCTCCATATAGATGCGGTTGATGTCGGTGATCTCGTATTCGCCGCGCGCCGAAGGCTTGATGGTCCGGGCGATGTCGACCACCTCGGCATCGTAGAAATAGAGCCCCGTCACTGCCCAGTTGGATCTGGGCTGCTTGGGCTTCTCCTCGATCGAGGTCGCCACCGCATTCTCGTCGAAGCCGACTACGCCATAGCGCTCGGGATCGGTGACGTGATAGGCGAACACCGTGGCGCCCTTCTGGCGGGAGACGGCCGAGCGCATCAGGCCGGGCAGGCCGGCACCATAGAACAGGTTGTCGCCCAGGATCAGCGCCGAGGGCTGCCCGTCGACGAAGTCGGCCCCGATGACGAAGGCCTGGGCCAGGCCGTCCGGACGCGGCTGTTCGGCATAGCTCAGCTTCAGGCCCCACTGCGTGCCATCGCCGAGCATTTTGCGGAACAGCGGCAGATCATGCGGCGTGGAGATCAGCAGGATTTCACGAATACCCGCCTGCATGAAGGTGCTGAGCGGGTAATAGATCATCGGCTTGTCGTAGATCGGCAGCAATTGCTTGGACGTGATGCTGGTCATCGGATAGAGCCGGGTGCCGCTGCCGCCGGCCAGAATGATACCACGCATGCTCAACAAATTCCTTGATCAAGGCCTCACGGACGGCCGATTGCGATAAACACGCCCTGGCATCAGGGCGAAGCAGAAGAGGATGAGCCGGTGCCGGCGCGCGCGCCCAGCAGGCGGGATACGCAGTCGCCGACCGAGGCGCGCCAGTCGGGCAAGACAATGCCGTAGCGCTCCTGCAGCTTGCCCGTATCCAGCCTGGAATCGGCGGGGCGGCGGGCCGGCGTGGGGTAATCCTTGGTGTCGATCCGCCGGACGCGGGCCGAGGGGCCGCCGGAGGATGCCGATGCCGCAAACACCGCCTCGGCGAGGTCGGCCCAACTTGCCTGTCCGCCGCCAGCGACATGGAACACGCCGAACAAGGGGGTGTCAGCCGCCTTCTCGTCCACGACTTTCTCGTCCAAGACCCGCCGGGCGATCCGCAGCAAGGCCTCGGCGAGATCGAGGGCATAAGTCGGGCTGCCGAGTTGGTCGGCCACGACGCCGACCTCGTCGCGCTCGCCGGCGAGCCGCAACATGGTCTTCACGAAATTCTGCCCATAGGGCGAATAGACCCATGAGGTGCGGCAGATGACATGGCGCGGATTGGCGGCGGCAACACGCAGCTCACCGTCATGCTTGGACGCGCCATAGGCGCCGAGCGGACAAACCCGATCCTCCTCGCGATAGGGATGCTGCCAACCGCCATCGAAGACATAATCGGTCGAGATATGCACAATCGGCACGCCGAGCCGCTGCGCGGCCTGCGCCACAAGCCCCGCACCGGCGGCATTGACCGCATGCGCCTTCTCCGGCTCGCTCTCGGCCCGGTCGACTGCCGTATAGGCGGCGGCGTTGATGATCACGTCCGCGCCCGTGCCAAGCAGCACGGCCGAAACCGTCGCTGCCTCGCTCAGATCAAGTTGGGGACGGCCGAGACAGACGATATCCACGCCCGAAGACGCGCCGACGGCCCGCAGGGAGTGAGCGAGCTGCCCCTCCCTGCCCGTCACCACAATACGCATCGCGAAACCTCCTAAGCCGCTTCCTCTTGACCGGGCCATGGCACAATCGAGAGGAAGCCGCAGGATATTGAACATTTGCAGGGTTTCTCGATGAGGCTCATCCGCAGGCCTCATCGAGAAATCCTGCTTGGATCCGACAGCCAGCAGGCTCAGGCGCTGACGAGCCCCAGCCGTTCGCCGGCATAAACCCCCGAGCGGATCGGGCGCCACCACCAATCATTATCGAGATACCATTGCACCGTATGCCGAATGCCGGATTCGAAGGTCTCGACGGCTCGCCAGCCCAGATCCGTCTCGAGCTTGTCGGCATCGATGGCGTAGCGCTGGTCATGGCCCGGACGGTCGGGCACGAAGGCGATCAAATCCCGTCGCGGACGCGAGCCGCCGACAAGGCCATCCAGGACATCGCAGATGGTTTCGACGACACTCAGATTGCTACGCTCGCTACGCCCGCCGACATTATAGGTCTCCCCGGGCCGGCCCGTCCGCACGATCGTCCACAGGGCACGGGCGTGATCCTCCACGAAAAGCCAGTCACGCACATTGCTGCCATCGCCATAGACCGGCAAAGTGCGGCCCTCCRGCGCGTTGAGAATGACGAGCGGGATGAGCTTTTCGGGAAAGTGGTACGGCCCGTAATTGTTCGAGCAATTGGAGATCAGGACCGGCAAGCCATAGGTGCGCATCCAGGCCCGTGCGAGGTGATCGGACGCCGCCTTGCTGGCCGAATAGGGCGAGCTCGGATCATAGCGCGTGGTCTCGGTAAATAGGCCGTCGCTGCCGAGCGAGCCATAGACCTCATCGGTGGAGACATGCAGGAAGCGGAACGCGTCGCGGTCCCGACCCGAAAGCGTGCGCCAATAGGCACGGGCCGCTTCCAGCAGGGTATAAGTTCCCACGATATTGGTCTGGATGAAGTCGTCGGCTCCGGCGATCGAGCGGTCGACATGACTTTCGGCGGCCAGATGCATCACAGCGTTCGGGCGGAAAGACGCCATGACCGCGTCCAGCTTCAGCCTGTCGGTGATATCGCCGCGCATGAAGCGATAGTTTCGTGAGCCGGCTATCGAACGCAGCGAATGGGGATTGCCCGCATAAGTGAGCTTGTCGAAGTTGAGCACCTCGACATCCCCCTCGCCCGCCAGCAGGCGCACCACAGCCGAACCAATGAAGCCTGCACCGCCTGTCACCAGAACACGCATCATGCGACGCCTTCCCGTTCATGATCGTAGAAAAAGCAATCCGGCAAATCCTTCAGGGCCGGCAGTTCGAGGTCCTTTGCCGAAAGGACCGGCCCCTGCGCCGGCACAGGCCAATCGATGGCAATGGCCGGATCGCTCCACAAAATGCCGCCGTCGTCGGCGGGGCTGTAGTAATTGGTCACCTTGTAGGTAACCAGCGTATCCGGCTCCAGCGTGCAATAGCCATGCGCGAAACCGACGGGCACCCAGAGCTGGTCACCGTCAGTGCCATCGAGACGAGCCGAAACATGCTTGCCATAGCTAGGCGAGCCCTTGCGAATATCGACGGCAACATCGAGTATCGCGCCCCGAATGACCCGGATCAACTTGCCCTGCGCCATCGGGGAGCGCTGGAAATGCAAGCCCCTCAGCGTACCGACTGCCCCGGATAGAGCCTCATTGTCCTGAACGAACTCGACATCAGCCACCTGCTGACGAAACGCGCGCGCATTGAAGACTTCCGAGAAATACCCACGCGCATCGCCGAAGCGCCTCGGGCGGACCCGCACCACTTCGGAAATGGACAAACGCTCGATGATCATCAAACTGGCACTCGTCAGAATTTATAATGATTTATTTGAAATTCATTACAGGTGTCAAGTTTATATTTCTCGTTAATGTGAAAAATAAAGTAGAATATAATTACATTATCGAACGGCGCCGTATTAAATGCAAATCTAAATAAGACACAATATTGCGTACAATATAAATAAATATATATGACTTCATGATGTCATGACTTAACTTAAGTATATTTCTTTGTAAAAATCAATAATTAAAATATAAAATTGTAATCTTCAGAGTTATATTTTGACTTCGCTATTTTTTAGGTCAGATTCATAAAAATTAATATATGATTTTTACAAAAAATCTCTACGCAATGCAAAAATGTTACTAATATGTACAATATATAGAAAAAAACATCGCGTTAATCAAATAAACCTTTAGGGAAATTTGCGATAATCCGAATATATGCACACTCCGCCCTGCAATTGCTCAAGTCACCGCCGGTGGATACCTCTTCAATCCCGCGGCCTTCCGACAAACTTCGCCAATTAATCAAGTATATTGAAGAAATGGGTCTTTCTGTTTCCGTTTTCAATTCAAGGCCTTAGGCCGCGCGTCGACCGAAACAGGCCCTGATCACCCGTGAGGAATAGAACGAATGAACCGCGGAAATCGCGTTCGGAAATCGGCCAACTCTTCTGCCCGTCCGAAGACGATTGCCTTCGCAAGAGCACAGCGGAGGAGCCGGATAACGCCATCACCGGTTCACGTAGCGCCCGAACCGCAAGGCCTTGCAGACGAAGCGGTCCGCCGCGGCAATCTCAATCCGCCAGCGGATGCAGGTCGCGCACCATCGACTTCACACGCTCGTCGAGGACATGGGTGTAGATCTGCGTGGTGGCGATATCGGCATGGCCGAGCATCATCTGTACGGAGCGAAGATCGGCGCCGTTCTGCAGGAGATGGCTGGCAAAGGCATGGCGCAATACATGCGGGCTGATGCGGTCGGCGCGAATGCCAGCGCTCGCCGCCAGCAGCTTCAATTCCCGCGCGAAATGCTGGCGCGTGAGATGGCCGCTCTCGCCGAAAGACGGGAACAGCCAAGGAGAGGCGCCGTCCCTGCCCGCCTCCGCGAGCAGGGCAAGATAGGCCCGCATGGCCCGCCGGGCAGCCTCGGTGAGCGGTACCAGCCTCTCCTTGGAGCCCTTGCCCACCACGCTCAGCATGTCGAGCCCGGGCCGGGCCGCGGTACGCTTGAGGCTGACCAGTTCCGAGACGCGCAGCCCGGAAGCATAGAGCGTCTCGAGCAAGGCGCTCATCCGCGCTGCCCGCAGACGCTCCGACAAAGGACGGGCGGCATCCTCGATCCCCTCGGCCGCCGCCGCCAGCAGGCGATCGACCTCCGCCTCATCCAGCACCTTGGGCAGGCTACGCCCCCGCTTGGGGCCGTCGAGCACACCGGTCGGATCGTCGGTACGAAAACCTTCGGCATAGAGGAATTTGTGCAATTGCCGGATCGCCGACAAATGACGGGCCAGGGTTGTCGCCTTGAAGCCGAGGTCCGTCAGGGCGGCAAGATGCGCCCGCGCCTCGTCGGCGCCGGCGGTGGCGATCGCCCCGCCCCGGCCCCGCAGGAAATCGCTGTAGTCGGTGAGATCGCGCCGATAGGCCTGCAGCGTATTGTCGGCGCCGCCACGCTCGGCGGACACCATGTCGAGGAAGGCATTGATCAGGCGGCTATCGCTGGCGGGCTTGGGCATGGCGTCAGCCTAAGCCCGCCGAGGTTAACAGCCGGAAAACCGCGCCGGCTATCGGCAGCTCAATAGCCCAGTGCCGCGCGCAGTTCCGCCTTGGCCGGCGCGAACTCGGCCTTGAAATCGTCCTGGCGCATGATGGTGACGGCGATCACCGAGCCGGATATGCGCCCCATCTCGATGTCAGAGGGGTAGTGGATGCCGGCGACCAGGCGGCTATGGCCGTAGTCCCAGGCCCGCGCCATGATCTCGGCACGCTTCTCGGGAACCATGTCGGCGAGGACGATGCCCATCAGCGTGCCGAGGGTGGTGTGGCCCGAGGGATAGGCGCCCGAACTCGACATCTTCACCACCGGCTTTACGATGTCGCTCACCATATGCGGGCGCGGCCGGTTGAGGATCTTCTTGGCCGGATCGACGACGGCGGCTTCGGTTTCGACCACGCGATCGAAGAAAGCGGTGAATTTCGGCAGCTTGGCCTTGTCGAATTTGGGCCCGAACAGCTCGCCGGCAAAGCGCCAGACGGTCTCCTCGTCATCGGCCTTGGCATGGGCGACCATCTCCGGCGTACGCTCGACCTGGAGAGTGAGGATCTCGGCGAGCTCGGCCTTGGTCTTCGCCGAATCCTTGGCCGGCGGCGGCGGCAGGATGGTGACGAGATCGATGGTCTTGGCATCGGTGAAGGGCCTGGCATCTTCGGCATTCGCGGGAGCGAAAGCGGCCAGCGCCAACATGGCGGCGGCAGCGAGAATCGTGCGCATGGAGCACTCCTGTGCATGGGGGCCGCGCCCGCATGGCAGCCGCCGATGACAGCAGGATGACGCTGCTTTGCGCCATTCAGAAATAGAGCGGGTGGTCTTCGAGAGCCAAGGCGATCACCCGAAGCGAGGCCGCGGCCTGCAGGTGGGCATTCGGGCTGGTTTCCTTGACGATGACGGCGGCAAGTTCCCTCAGTGCCCCGATCATGTCGCGCAGCAGCTTGGCATGCGGGATGCGGATGGCCAGGAGGCGGGCGAGCCGCACCAGCATCTCCGAGACGGCGGCGGCATGGTCGGGCTCGATCTGGCCCTCGCGCAGAAAGCGGCGCAGACGCAGGATTTCCAGCCCCATGGTCACGGCGGCCAGGCTCCCGTCCAGCACATATTGGCCCTTGCTGCCCACCCGCTCCAGCGGCGCCATCAACTGGTTGATGCGGTCATAGGCCAGACTCTCGAAAGCCGAGGGCTTGGGCAGGCGCTCATGCAGGCAAAGCCGGGTGAGATCGGCCCGGAAGGCCTCCACCACCCGCTCGACCACGCTTTGCGGCCGGCGGGGCAGCACCACCGCGAACACGGCAAGACTGAGCAGCCCGCCGCCGAGAACCGCGACCGCCGCATTCAGGAAAAGCCAGGGCTCGGCCACCATCGGCTGGCGCGGATTGAGAAAGAGCAGGAAATTGATGGCGAAGGCAGTGGCGATCGGGGTGAAGCGCGGATTGGCCATGCCCAGCGCCGCCGGCAACAGCACCAGACCGATCAGCGCCAGCAGCCAGGGGAGCCCCGGCAGATGCGGCAGCATGAGCTGACCGACCAAGAAGGCGGCCGGCACCGAATAGGCAGTACCCTTGAGGAAGTCCCAGGCCGAGCGCAGCGGATTGGGCATGGTGGCGAACAGGCTCGACATCACCGCCACCATCACAGCCGCGCCGGCAAGATCGGCCCAGCGCGTGGCGATCCAATAGGCTGTGACGATAGTGGTGGCAATCGCCGCCCTGACGGCATTGACGACCGCCACCTCGGTGTCGCGATCGATGGTGAGGGCCGGCAGCTTCCACTGACCGGGTGGATCGGGCGCGCGCAGCCGCAGGGCGGCCAGCCCCTCCAGCACCAGGCGGATGGCCGTAAGGAACTCGATCAGCAGGGTGATGCGTGCCGCTGCCGCCGCACGGTCTTCATGCGGCTGCAGCGGCGCGCCGCGCATCGCCTCGGCCTCCCGGCAGAATTCCTCGATCTGCCGCCGCCAGGGGCGGACGTCCTGGGTGAGCCAGTCGCCCTGGGCGATGCCGTCCAGCATGGTCCTGACGCGGTTGAGCAGCGGGCGCCAGCTCGAATCCGGGGCGCTGGCGTGGGCAAGCAGCGTGTGCACGGCCGAAATGGCCGAGAGCATGTGGCCGATCGTGTGCCGCGCCATGCGGCCATGCGTCACCAGGCTCGGTGCCTCCAGGCGCGCATAGGCACGCATGCCGGCCAGCGCCTCGATATCGACGATCAGACGCTGGTAGCGGGCGTCGAGTTCAGCCTTGGCCGTGCCGCCGATGGCGCCCGCACCATAGAGCGCGATCTCCCTCAGGCTTGCTCCCGCCCGTTCGACCAGCAGGTCGCGGGCAAGCTGAGGCAGCAGCAGGCGGCTCGCCAGCCCCGCGCAAACGATGCCGAGCATGATCTCGATGCAGCGGGCCGCGGCCAGTTCACCAACGAGATGGGGATTGTCGAAAGCCGGCAGTCCGATGATGGCGGCGGTGTAGCCGGCCAACACCGCCCCATAGGATTCGGGATTGCGCAGCATGGAGGCCACGAAGGTACACAGGCCGATCCACACCGCCAGCATGGCCAGGAAAAGCAGATGCTCGCTGCCGGTGAGCTTGACCATCGCCACCGAGGCGAGCGCGCCGATCAGCGTGCCGGCCAGCCGGAACAGACCCTTGGCGAGCACCATGCCCGCGACGGGCTGGCTGACGATATAGACCGTCATCATCGCCCATTGCGGTTGCTCCAGCCCGAGCGCATAGGCGATCGCCAGGGCGAGGAGCCCGATGGCGGTGGTACGGAATGCAAAGATCCAGTCGGCCCGCGGTGGCAGGACCAGATGCGGCAGGCGGGACGACAGGCGTGCAGGAAGCAAGGTCGGGCGAGACATCAGACCGGCCATACAGGGTTTGTCGCTGATTTGGTACCGGATCATGACGCGAGATCATGAAGGGCATCCTACCGCCGAGGCGGCTATGCTCGGCGCGGCAGCATAGGAAACAATCGTTTCCGAACCCCTCCTCGCCTCACCAGATCCCGGGCAGCATGCGATAGCGCACGCGCTCGGCGTAGTCGGCATAGCCTGGCAGACCGCCCGTCAGCGTGTGCTCCTCGACGCGGAAGCGGATCGCGAATGCCAGGAAGAAAACCGGCATCATGGCAAGGCCCCACCAGGAGCCGATCAGCAGCGGCGTGCCGATGAAATAGAGCATGACGCCGGCATACATGGGATGGCGGATGACGGCGTAGGGGCCCGTCGAGATCACGTGATGGTGACGCTCGGCCTGTACCTTGACCACTGGTGCGGCGAAGGAATTTTCGCGAAACACCCACATGATGAAGAGCGTCGAGGCCAGATAGAGCACCAGCCCGATGCCCTGGAGCAGGACGGGCATGGTGGAGGCCTGCAGACGCCGGTCGAGCCCGATGACCACGAACCAGGTCACGGCGACCACGAGGAAAACCCGCATGAACCATTTGTCCGCGCTGGGCTGCTCGGGCGCTTTCAGCCGCATGCGTTCGGCCAGCAGACCGGGATCGGTCCTGGCAAGCCACAGGCCGGAGGCGAGGCCGACAATGAGGGAAACGACCAGGTAAAACCAGGCCGAAGCCCAGTGCAGCGTGCCGGCCGAGAGGAACAGCACCAGGGCCATGATGCCGACGAACACCAGATTGTGCAGGACCAGTTTGACGATCATGGGCACCGTCTCCATTGGGTGGCGCCATCATCCCGCACGTCTTGGGCAAAAATGCAGTTGTCCGAACACGAAGCCTGAACGGGAAAGCCTGGCCGCCGAACACCGGCGCCGCCTTTGTGCGGGACTGCCTTCCGCCTGCCTATGCCTACGGCTTGCTGCCCATGCTAGGGCTTGGCCGGCTCCTTTGGAGGCTCCAGGTTCTTGAGCGGCACATCCTGGCTCATCGGCCGTGTCGCCGGCTTCACATAGGTGCCCAGCACATAGACGAGGCCGAAACCGGTCAACCCCAGCAACAAGAGAATGAGAAGGAAGCGGAAGAGGCTGGGCATGAGGATCCTGAACGCAACGGTGCCAGGATAATGCGCGATTCAGGGCAGCGCCATGGCGTTGTGCCGTCCGCGCGCCCGTGAGGCTCTTGCATCGAGGCCCCTCTCCGGTTCATTAGAACGATGAACTTGTTGATGCAGGACGATATGAGCGGCTTTGCGACACCTCCTGTCCCGGCCGAACGCGAGAGGAAAGTGGCGGAGGCCCTCGCGGGGCGGTCGGTCGTGCTGGTGGGTATGATGGGAGCAGGCAAGAGCGCCGTCGGCCGGCGCCTGGCGGGGCGGCTCGGCCTTGAATTCCGCGACGCCGACACCGAGATCGAAGAAGCCGCCCAGAAGACCATTTCGGAGATCTTCGCTGCGGATGGCGAGACCTTCTTCCGTGACAAGGAGCGGCGGGTCATCGCCCGGCTGCTGGACTGCGAAACGCCGATCGTGCTGGCGACCGGCGGCGGCGCCTATATGAATGAGGAAACCCGCGCCCTCATTGCCAATTGCGGTGTTTCGATCTGGCTGAAGGCGGAACTCGATGTTTTGATGCGGCGCGTCCGTCGCAAGCCGACCCGCCCGCTCCTGCAGACGCCCGATCCGGAAGGCACGCTGAGGAAGCTGATCGAAGCGCGCTACCCCGTCTATGCCGGGGCCGATATCACCGTGCTCTCGCGCGACGTTGCCCAGGAGGCGGTGCTGGAAGATGTCGTCACCGCCCTCGAACACCATTTGTCGACCGAAAGATCGGATAGATCCGCATGAGCCAGCCCATCGTCGTTCCCGTCGCGCTGGGCGCGCGCTCCTATGAGATCGCCATCGGCCCGGGCCTGCTCGCCGAAGCCGGCCAACGTATCGCCGCCCTCGCACCCAAGGCGCGCCTCGCCATCGTCACCGATGCCAATGTCGCGGCCCTGCACCTGAAGACATTGGCTGACAGCCTCGATGCCGCCGGGATCGCGCACCAGACCATCACGGTCACACCCGGCGAGGCGTCCAAGAGCTTCGCCACCTTCGCCGAGGTCTGCGAGGGCCTGATCGCCACCCGGGTCGAGCGCGGCGATCTCGTCGTCGCCTTCGGCGGCGGCGTGGTCGGGGATCTGGCCGGCTTTGCGGCGGCGGCAGTCCGGCGCGGCATGCGCTTCGTGCAGATCCCCACCAGCCTGCTGGCGCAGGTCGATTCCTCGGTGGGCGGCAAGACCGGCATCAATTCCCGCCACGGCAAGAACCTGGTCGGCGCCTTCCACCAGCCCAGCCTGGTGCTGGCAGACACGCAAGTGCTCGACACCCTGTCCAAGCGCGAGTTCCGCGCCGGCTATGCCGAAATCGCCAAATATGGCCTGATCAACGACGCCCCCTTCTTCCATTGGCTCGAGGAGCATTGGCAGGAGGTGATGGCCGGCGGGCCGGCGCGCGAGAAGGCCATCGCCACCTCCTGCCGCGCCAAGGCCGGCATCGTCGCCCGCGACGAGACCGAGACTGGCGAGCGGGCCCTGCTCAATCTCGGCCACACTTTCGGCCACGCCCTGGAAGCGGTCACAGGGTATGATTCCGCCCGCCTCGTGCATGGTGAGGGCGTCTCGATCGGCATGGTGCTGGCGCATGAATTCTCGGCGCGGCTTGGCCTCTGCTCGCAGGAAACACCATCGCGCGTCGCGGCTCATCTCTCCGTCGCCGGCCTGCCCACCCGCATAGACCAGGTGCGGGGCGGGGTCGGCACGGCGGATGATCTGATGAACGCCATCCTGCAGGACAAGAAGGTCAAGCGCGGCAAGCTCACCTTCATTCTAACCCGCGGCATCGGCGAGAGCTTCATCGCCAATGATGTCGATCCCAGTGCCGTGACGGGCTTCCTGGCAGAGAAGCTCGCCGATGTTTAGAGGCTCCATACGAAGCCACTGCCGCCGGGTCATCCCGGACGCGGCGCAGCACGGGATGACGAAGAGCAGGCCTCTCGCAGTGCTCCCTCCTCGATCCCATAGGCGCTGACCATGCATCCCGAGGCCTGGTACTCGCTCTTCATCGTCTTCCTGCTCCTGCTGGCGGGCTTCTTCTTCGCGGGCTCGGAAACCGCCCTCACCGCCGCCTCGCGGGCGCGGCTGCACTCGCTGGAGAAGAACGGCAGCCAGCGCGCCAAGATCGTCAACAAGCTGCTCGACATCCGCGAGGCGATGATCGGCTCGCTCCTGGTCGGCACCAGTATCGTCAACACGGCCGCGGCGGCTCTGACGACGGGCATCCTGCTCGACATCTTCGGCGATGTCGGAATCTTCTATGCCACCATCGTCATCTCGGTGCTGACCATCGTCTTCGTCGAGATCCTGCCCAAGACGCTGGCGATCAACTACCCCGAGCGGTTCTCCCTGGCCGTGGCCTGGCCTGTCAGGCTGGTAGTCGTGGTGTTCTCTCCCGTCACCGGCCTGCTCGGCTGGCTGGTGCGTGCCATCCTGCGCCTCTTCGGGCTCGAAGTCGGCAGGCATCCTTCCCTGCTCTCGGCCACCGACGAATTGCGCGGCACCGTCGATCTCCTGCATAAGGAAGGCTCGGTGGAGAAGACCGATCGCGACATGTTCGGCGGCCTGCTCGACCTGCAGGAACTCACCGTCGACGACGTCATGGTCCACCGCACCAAGATGTTCTCGGTCGACCTCGACGAGGGGCCTGCCCAGATCGTGCAGAGCGTGCTGGCCGCCCCCTATACCCGTATCCCGGTATGGAAGGACAGTCCCGAGAACATCATCGGAGTGCTGCATGCCAAGGACCTGTTGCGGGCCCTCGATGCCGCCGGCAATGATCCCCTCAAGCTCGACATCGAGGAGATCGCCCTGCCGGCCTGGTTCGTGCCCGACACCACCTCGCTGGTCGATCAGCTACGCTCCTTCCGCCGCCGCAAGCAGCATTTCGCCTTCGTGGTCGACGAATATGGCTCGGTGCTCGGCATCGTCACGCTGGAGGACATCATCGAGGAGATCGTCGGCGACATCTCCGACGAGCACGACCTGGTGGTGACGGGCGTGCGCCCGCAGGCCGACGGTGCCGTCAATGTCGACGGCTCGGTGCCGATCCGCGACCTCAACCGCGCGATGGACTGGAACCTGCCGGACGAGGAGGCCACCACCATCGCCGGCCTGGTCATCCACGAAGCCCGTACCATCCCCGAGGCCGGCCAGACCTTCACCTTCCACGGCTATCGCTTCCAGGTGTTGAGGAAGCAGAAGAACCGCATTGCCTCGCTACGGATCACCCCGATCGTGGCAGAGACGCCAGAGGGGTGAGAGCAGGGCGTGGCGCGCCCCAGCCATCCGGGTTCGCTGGGTGCGATGCCCGCCGCATAGCCGAGGACTTGCGGCCGTGCCGATCACCTGGCTGGAACAATCACGATCCGGGAAGTGCGCATTCTCCCTCGAAATCAGGCGGTTCCGAATGGGACAGGCGCGCTTCACTGCCCCTCATCCTCCGCCCCAGCCTCCCGTTTGGTGACATTCAGGATTTGCGGTATGGCGTATTGGCGATCCCGCCAGCGAGGTTGATGGTCCATTCCCAAGCCGACTTTCCACGCGATTGCACGCCTCGCGGGCGTTGGTACGGCGACGGTCGAACGTGTGCTGAACGGCCGCGGTGGTGTACGGCCACGCTTGACCGAAAAGGTCATCGCAGCCGCGCGGGCGCTCGACTATCCGCGCCGGCTGCCGGAGCTGCACCGCGGTATTTTGCGGATCGACGTGATCCTCGTGCGGCCTGAAACCACCTTCTTTTCGCGCCTGTCACAGGCCTTCGGACGCATTGCCGCCGGCCTGGATGCATCGCTCGCCGTGCATCGCACCTTCATGGACGAGCATGATGCTGCCGCGATCGCCAAGCGCATCGCAGAGCCCGAAGCGAGGCGGGCAGGCCTCATCCTCGCCGTACCCAACCATCCACTGATCCGAGCCGCCCTGGCAAAGGTCAGAGCCGAAGGCATCCCGGTCATCCAGATCGTGACGCGTTCGGAGGGGACCGACGCTATCTATGTCGGCATCGACAACTACGCCGCTGGTCGTACGGCCGCGCATTTCCTGTCCCGGATGCAGCCGAGCCGGGGCTCGGTCATCGCCCTCTGCCACAGCCAAGCCTATCAGGTGCACCGCGAACGTATCCGGGGGTTCTCCGATTATCTTCAGGAGCGGCCTCGCGACGGCCTGTTCTTCGTTGCCGTCCTGTTCGGCCTGGATGACGCCGACCACAGTGCGAATAGGCTCGTCGAGGCCTTGCGGGCCTGGCCCGATATGGTCGGTCTCTACAACGCAGGCGGCGCCAACGCCTCGCTGTCGTCGGCTTTGCGCGGCCATCCGCGCGGCGGCGAGATTTTCTTCATCGGCCACGAACTTACCGAGCGCAGCGCCGTTGCGCTGCGAGAAGGGGTCATGTCGATGGTGATCGATCAGGCACCCGAGGCCCAGGCGCGGCGCGCGCTCGACCTGATGCTGGCGCGCCTGGGCCTGGTCGGCGCGCCCCTTGCAAACGACCCCATCCGCTTCGTGACGATCACTTCCGAAAATCTGTGACGCTTGAGGTTCTTGATCTGATTTGATCAGGAAAGCAGCGGCGTGGCCTGCCGCCCCCGCCTATGGTTCTCCCGCCAGTTTCGGGAAGAACGCCATGGGAAAACGCATTACGGTCTATGACCTGCAGAGCCGGAAGGGTCAGAGAAAATGGCTGCAGCTGCATGTCGACAACGCCGAGGAAGCCGCTGCAGCGGTGGAATGCGGCATCGTCGTCCTCTCCTGCGAGCCCGATCATCATCTTGAAGGCATCCGCCAGGCCGCACCTGCGGCTTTTCTTTCGGTCGGCATGCCGCACGGCACCGTCGCCTCCCCCGAAGAAGCCATCCGTCTTGGTTTCCAGATGCTGAGACGTGGGGCGGATGCGATCTATTGTTCCCATTCGCCGCTTTTCATCGAGGCCATGGCCCGGGAGGGCATTCCGGTCACCGGCCATGTTGGTCTCGTGCCCAACCGTGGGACCTGGACGGGCTTTCGCGCCGTCGGCAAAACACCGGAGGAAGCGGTGCGCGTCTTCCGGGCGGTCAAGGATCTCGAAAACGCTGGTGCAGCCGCGATCGAGGTCGAAGTGGTGCCGGTGCGGCTGGCCGAATACATCACCCGCAATACGCCGATGATCACCATGGGGATGGGCTGCGGCTCCGCCTGCGATACCCAATACCTCTTCTCCAGCGACGTGCTCGGTACGCACGCCGGCCATTATCCCCGCCATGCCAAGCGCTATGCGGATTTCAGGGCGCTGATGTCGGAGCTGCAGCACAAACGCGTCGAAGCCTTCAGCGCCTTCGCCACCGACGTCGCCGACGGCACCTATCCGGAGCGCAAGCACAAGGTGGACATGGACGATGCCACTTACGAGCGCTTCCAGGCGCTTGCACGATCAATCTGACGGAGCACCTCCATGGATGATTTGACCTTCGGCAAGCGCAACAAGCGCGGTGACTGGGCGCCCGCCAACCGCATAGAGATCGCCCCGGTCTTCGTGCTGCCACCCCAGCCATTCGCCTTCCTCAAATGGCTTCCCCATTATTTCCTGCCGTGGAACCTGCTGTTCGCCGCTTCGGCCGTGGCCTACTGGTATTTTGCCGTGCCTGAGACGGAGGCTTTGAAGACGCTGCACTGGGGCTGGGTACTGCAGCTCTTCGCCATCAACTCCCTGGCGGTCTTCTTGTTCTACGGCGCCTTCGAGCTGCGTCTCTATATCCTGCGCCGGCAGGGCAATCGCTTCAAATACAACGGCAAATTCCCGGGCGACGCCAGCAATCCGGCTTTCCTGTTCAACAGCCAGAACCTCGACGGCATCATCCGTACCTTCGCCTCGGGCGTTCCGATCTGGACGGCGATCGAGGTCGGCCTTCTCCATGTCTCCGCCAATGGCTGGGGGCCCTGGGTAGGCCTTGCCGAGCATCCCTGGTACCTGTTCTGCCTGGCACTGATCGCGCCGCTCTTTCACGAGGCGCATTTCTTTGCGATCCACCGGCTGATCCATTGGGGCCCGCTCTACCGCTTAATCCATTCCGTGCATCACAACTCGGTCAATCCCTCGCCATGGTCCTCGCTTTCGATGCACCCGGTGGAGCAGTTGCTCTATTTCTCCTCGGCCCTGGTCCATCTGATCATCCCCTCAAATCCGATCTTGGCGATCTACCAGCTGCATTATGCCGGCTTCGGCGCCGTGGTCGGCCATCTCGGCTTCGACAAGATCGAGCTGGGCGAGGAGGCTGCGATCGATAGCCATGCCTATACCCATTACCTGCATCACAAATTCTTCGAGGTGAACTATGGCGACGGCCTCGTGCCTTTCGACAAATGGTTCGGCACTTGGCACGACGGCACCGCCGACGGCGATGCCCGCATGCAGGCTCGCTACGAGAAACGCAGGGCGCGGGCCAACGCCGAAAACACCGCCCAATAGCCAGATCAAGCGAGGGGATCACTGAAATGAACTGGATTTCCGCCTGTCATCTCGACGATATCGAACAGGAAGGCGCGCGCCGCTTCGATCATGCCGGCCGGACCTATGCGCTCTACCGTTCGCCTGCCGACGAAGTCTTCTGTACGGACGGCCTGTGCACCCACGAGGCCATTCATCTCGCCGACGGCCTGGTCATGGATTACGAGATCGAATGCCCCAAGCATTCCGGTATTTTCGACTATCGCACCGGCGAGGCGAAGAGACTGCCAGCCTGTAAGAATCTGAATGTCTACGTAGCGCGGATTGCCGATGGGACCGTCATGGTCAAACTGCCCGGCTGACAGCGGTTCCCCGCTCGCCCTCCCCCTTCATTGCAGTCCCTATGAAATGCTCCAATCCTTGGGCAAGGGTGCGGAACTCGCTGCGCCTGGGGTAACATGCCGACACGTAGAGCCATTCTGGCACGAGGCGTCCTGGCGGCCGGTAGCGTGCTCGGAGCGAGCCTATGCCCGAGGAAGGTGAGCCTCACGCCGCCACCTGGATGGCCTTCGGCCCGAGCACGAAGATCTGGGGCAAAAGGCTGCGCTCCGTCGCCCAGGAAAACCTGGCGGAGATCGCCAAGACCATTGCCGCGCATGAAACGGTGAACATGCTCGTGCGGGAGGAGGAGCATGACCTCGCAGCGCGCCTGTGCGGCCCGGCGGTCAATCTGCTCGTCCAACCGATCGACGATCTGTGGATGCGTGACACCGGTTCCGTCTTCGTCAAGAACGCCTCCGGCGAACGAGGCGGTGTCGGCTTCAACTTCAATGGCTGGGGCGACAAGCAAAGCCATGCCTGAGACGCCAAGTTGCCGCCTTCGTGGTGGGCAAGGTCGATGCGCGTTCATCGAGACCGACCTCGGGATGGAAGGTGGCGGCATCGAGGTGGATGGCGAAGGAACAGCCATCATTACGCAGAGCTGCGTGCTCAATCCGAGCCGCAATCCCGGCGTGAGCAAGGCGGCCTGCGAGAAGGAACTCTTCCGTCTCCTGGGGCTGGAAAAGATCATCTGACTGCCCGGCATCGCCGGCATGCAGCAGCGGGTGGCGGCATCCATTGCACGACGCAGCAGCAGCCGAAATAGGGCTTCGACCATGCCATAGGCAAAGGCGTTCCGATGAGCGAAGAAAAGACGTTCGAGACCGAAATTGCCCCGTTCCGTCAGCCGATGGTGACCTCGATCGGCATCGCGTTGGGCTTCCTGCTGGCCTTGGTCGGTCTGGCGATCGCGCTGGTCATCTGAGCGGTGCAAGCATGCGGCGAACGGCCGGAAACGGCGAGACGCGGGCTGCGCATCCCACATTCCCGCCCTGCTGCCGGCTCGTTCACCAGCCGGACCGTTCGAAATTGGAAAGCCCTAAATCCCGTCGAGAGTCCAACTGCCACTGGCTGAAAATCCGGGTGGAGGTTGCGGCCCCTCGAGTTCAGAGCTTGTGAGTCGTCGCTCCGAGACGACGCCGAACCGAGGCTTCCAATTCCTCGGCAAAGACGATGGTGGAGCGCAGGACTGCAATCTCATTCAAGGCCTGTGATCCCTGATCGTCGATCGCGATCGGAAATTCCATCTTGCCCGCGGCGGTAGGCACTCGAACGCTGAACAGAAGGCGACCGCTCCCCTGTACTTCGACTTTCATCAATTCGACATTTGTCATTTTACTCTCCTGAAAAAAACCGCCCCTCCATTTTCGAAGCCCGAATTTAGAGAATTAATCCGAATATTTGAGTTTATTATTTGAGTTATATTTCAACTTCGAATGACGACGAGTAATCGCGGGGCGGGATGCCCCATCAATACCCCATTCCTCCATTTGGCATGGCGCCGGCAGCGTCCGATTCGGTCGACACGATAATCGCTTCGGTGGTGATCATCAGGGCCGCAACGGAGCCTGCATCCTGCAATGCTGCCCGGACCACCTTGGCCGGGTCGATGATGCCGGCCTCAAGCATGTCGACATAGCGCTCGGTCTGGGCGTCGAAGCCGAGATTGGGATTGTTTGCTTCCAGAAGCTTGCCAACCACCGTCGACCCCTCGACGCCGGAATTCTCGACGATCTGCCGGATTGGCGCTTCGAGCGCACGCATGACGATGGCAATGCCTGCCCGGACATCGGGATTGTCCGAGACGATCTTGTGGAGGACAGCCTTTGCCCGCAGCAAAGCGACACCGCCCCCGGGGACAATGCCCTCCTGGATCGCCGCGCGGGTGGCGTTGAGCGCGTCCTCGATACGATCCTTCTTTTCCTTGACCTCGACCTCGGTTGCGCCACCGACGCGAATAACAGCCACGCCGCCCGAGAGCTTGGCGAGGCGCTCCTGCAGCTTCTCCTTGTCGTATTCGGAGCTGGTCTCTCCGATCTGGTTCTTGATCTGCCGGATGCGGGCCGTGATCTCCTTCTTGTCGCCGGCACCATCGATAACGGTGGTGCTCTCCTTGTCGATGTGCAGGCGCTTGGCACGGCCGAGCATGTCGATCGTGACATTCTCGAGCTTCACACCAAGATCGTCGGAGATGAGTTGTCCGCCCGTCAGCGTGGCAATATCGGCAAGGATGGCCTTGCGCCGATCCCCGAAACCCGGCGCTTTCACCGCGGCGACCTTGAGGCCGCCACGCAGCTTGTTGACGACGAGCGTTGCAAGAGCTTCACCCTCGACATCCTCGCAGATGATCAGGAGAGGCTTGCCGGTCTGCACCACCGCTTCCAGGAGCGGCAGGAGGACCTGGACGCTCGTCAGCTTCTTCTCGTGGATCAGGAGATAGGCATCCTCCAGATCCACCGACATCTTCTCGGCATTCGTGATGAAATAAGGGGAGAGATAGCCCCTGTCGAACTGCATGCCCTCGACGACATCGAGTGCGGTTTCGGCGCTCTTGGCCTCCTCCACCGTGACGACGCCTTCATTGCCGACCTTCTTCATCGCCTTGGCGATCATCTTGCCGATCGAGGCGTCGCCATTGGCCGCGATGGTGCCGACTTGAGCGATTTCATCCGAGGATCGCACCTTCTGGGCCCTCGCCTCGATATCTTTCACCACGGCAAGCACGGCGAGATCGATGCCACGCTTGAGATCCATCGGATTCATGCCGGCGGCGACGAATTTCGTACCTTCCCGGAAAATGGAGGCGGCCAGCACCGTCGCAGTCGTCGTTCCGTCGCCGGCAAGGTCATTGGTCTTTGAGGCGACCTCACGCACGAGCTGGGCGCCCATGTTCTCGAATTTGTCGACGAGATCGATTTCCTTGGCGACGGTCACGCCATCCTTGGTGATGCGAGGCGCACCGTAGGCACGGTCGATGATCACATTGCGCCCTTTGGGCCCAAGCGTGACCTTGACGGCATTGTTGAGGATCTCCACGCCACGCAACATGCGATCACGGGCATCGCTGGAGAATCTGACATCTTTGGCGGGCATGGTTGAACTCCGGTCTCTGTTGTGTGTGAAAGGCAAAGGCAAGCACGGCGTTTACGGCCGCCTCAGCGACGGCTTTCGTTTTGTCGGGACGGCGACGACGCTGCTCTCCCATGATCGGGATCGCCTCACCTTGCCCCGCGTCTGCTCTGCCGTTTCGAAGTAGCGACCTCGTCCCACCGCCGAGGCGACCGACAACGGTTCGGTCTGCCTGAGGTCGAATGTCTTTGAAGTGCACTTTTCAGGCTCGGCGCACATCGGCACGCCACCCCTTTCTTTATACACTCTTTGGCACTCCATGGACATGAGTGCTAGAAAATAAAAATCAACCCTTATTCCAGAGATTGAAGAAAATTTAATTCCACTTGACCGAAAAATTCCAACACAGCTTTTGTATACTTTAAAAAATAATTCTCGATATTAAAACGAATAGGGAGTAAAGTATTTTTCTTTAATGGAAAAAACGCATGGCGGATTTAGAAATGGGATCTTTAATAAAAGGTTTTATTTGAATCTCTGTATTTTCCGAGCGCGAAGCCGTGCCCAGACCTGCCATGAAATAGTATCCATACGGCGTTGATTGGCGCACTTCGCGACTGCAGAGCGAACGTCGCGACATGGCCGACAATACGCACGATGGCATGTCCACGCCCTTCCCGAGACGTCTTGCGAACAGCGATATCGCTTCTGGCGTGGCGCCGAAGCCCAGGCGAAGGAAGCGTTTTGGACATTTGCTTCGCCGCGTGAGGAGGCCCCGATGCGACAAATTCTTTTCAAGTCACCATTCGACGATGGCTTCGACAAAGCGATCGCCAATTGGGAGAATGAAGGAGGCGCCATGCGGGTAGCTCCCGACAGACTTTCCTTGCAGGTTCAGCGAGATTTGCTCGAACGGGAAATATTCCAGGCCATCCTGACAAAAGGCCTGGACGACGAAGGGGCCTTTCGCCCATTTCATTCCTTCCCGTGGGCAATCCGAGCAACTGTCGTCGAATGAACGCCCCCGCCCGGAATCTGGTTGTCGCAGCGAAGGTGACGATCAGCCGGGTGCCATCAGAGGCGGAAACGGCGGTGTTGGAGCAATGTGACCCGCCTGCAGGGGAGATTCCTCTAACTCTTTGTTTTAGCGTACTTTCTTATTCGAAAGATCTGTCGCTTTTTGGAAGTCGCTCTAGGGACGACGTGAGGACCCAAGCCATGAACAGCCCCGGAGGCGTCCTTCTGGAAAAGGCGGTTCTCGCCTTGCTTCAGCCCAAAATCGGCTATTTCTCCGACCATGCCGTGGTCACGCGTACGATGCCGATCTCGCTCTGGCGCGAGCATATGCAATCAGCCATCCAAGCCTACCTTGCCGCCGCGGCGGTAGAGCGAAAGTCCTCCCGTTCTCGCAAGAGCCGAGAGCGGAAATTATCCGTCGGCAAAGGAGAGGTGTGATGAATGTCCGCACGACGCGTTCGACGGTGACTTTTACCAAGCCATTCCGCCTCGATGGCTTCAACGAAAATCAACCGCCAGGAGATTATAGGGTCGACATCGACGAAGAGCTGATCGAGGGCGTGTCGTTTCTGGCCTATCGCCGCATAGCGGCTCTTTTCCACCTGCCGGCGCTCTCAGAGCCACAAACCTCGATCCAGGTTGCCAGCATCACGCCTGCCACGTTCGACGCCATGCTCGAACAGGATTCCACGGCGATTTAGCAATTGCCGGAATTGGCTCGGCAACACGACCGCAAGTCTCGTCGGGCTGGACTTACGCGGTCAGCCGATGTGCTGCAAATCGGAGCCAAATGGCGGCAGGGGAAGCATTTTACGTTGGTACCTCGTATGTCCAGACCCGAAACGACTTCAAGACATGCGGGCCGAACGAGTTGATGAGAGGGACATCGGCTGCGTCCCGGCCCCGAGCAACCACGATCCGGCCAATCCGGGGAACATTGTTTCGCGGATCGAACGTATGCCATGCCCCGCCTAGGAACACCTCTATCCAGGCGCTGAAGTCCATGGGGTCGACAATGGGGACGCCGATGTCCCCCAGATGACCGTTGACGTAGCGCGCGGGAATATTGAGGCAGCGGCAGAGCGTTAGCGCCAGATGCGCGAAGTCGCGACAAACGCCGATGCGCTCATGGAAAACCTCGAAAGCCGTTCGTGTCGAACGGGCCTGCATGTAATCAAAGCGGATGTGGCCGTTGACGAAGTCGCAGATTGCCTGCACGCGGCCCCAGCCGGGAGCGATCTTGCCGAACATATCCCAGGCGATCTGGCTGAGGCGATCCGTTTCGCAGTAGCGGCTCCCCATGAGGTAGGCAAGGCAGTCATCTGGCAGTTCAGGCACCGGGAACTCCCGAGCGGACGGGAATATCCTGTCCGGCTTGCCGTCGTCCTCGATCGTGGCATCGCCCCAGATGGTCAGGTCGCCCGTCGGCGCCACAAGCCGACGGCAGCGATTGCCAAAGAGATCGTGATAAGTCGACAGTTCGGCGGGTGGCGTGGTGAGGATCGTTTCTGCGGCCCGAATGTCGGCCGCGCGATCGTCGTGAACAGACATCAGGCAGACCAAGGCGGTCGGTTGTGGGCAGTTCAACGTGATTTCGTAGCCATAGCGGATCAGCATCAGACCACCGATCGGAAATCAGAGACGGTCAGCGTGTAGGAACTGAGGTGATCGTGAGAATAGGCCTCGCGGGCGACATCATGGATGGATGCCCGCAAGGCATCGAAAGCCGAAATGCACTCCGCTTCCGATGCCGTCGGTCCGCGTGACATCGTGGCCGCTTTGGCGAGCGCACCAGCCTCGACGAAGAACCGTATTTCGAACATGCCATCATACCCGAAGAAACGGACGGCGTTCCGTACTTCATCGAAGCTACGGCTTAGGTTGGGAAAGGCGAGTGTCATGATTGGTACCCCGTTCTGGCAGGTCCCGAGCGAAGTACGATTTCCATAAAACGCCCTTTGGAAACATCCTTTGCTCGAACTTCTTGTTTTGACGAACTTTCATCGCTGTCGATGTTCAGGCGGCGCCCTTTCATCCAGAAGCGCGATGCTGCCGAGACTCTGTGCGAATAGAGGCGGTTTCCTCCGCTATCACTGATGGTGACGGCGTCGGGTTGCTGCGGCATGTTGAGGGTACGCCAAAGCTGACAGGCGATCTCGATCGCATCGTCGACGCCGGCGGCATCCACGGTCTCACGGCCGATCACAGCATGCGCATCGTCAGCCTGACGGACGCGGTAGAATTCGATCACGACCTTCATCAGCATCTCGTCGCTCCGCACGATTTCATCGTTGTCGGATCTTCCCTTTTCGAGTGCGGCGCCCGAATCGGAGGGAATGATCGGTACCGGCGGCCGCGGTGACCTTTGCATGCCAGATCCAGGCAGGTGGGCGAGGGAGCTCACGCGGCGAAGCACAAGCCAGGAGCCCCTGGATTGTTTCCTCGTCAGGGTAGGCACGGGAGCTTCCAAACGACAGACAAACGCCGATATGCCATGCGGTGGCTATATTTTGAGCTTCTGCCTCTCGAAAAGGCAATCAGCCAAGTCAACAACCTCTATAGATATGCGCTTCGATTGGGCTCCAAAAAAGGCGCAATTGATTTTATTTTTTGGTGAAGGAAAAATACTTCCCAATGTTAAAATATTTCAAAGAATGGCACGCGATTTTGTATCCGGATTAAATTATTATGGATGTTGCCACATCTTAAACAGATACTATTCGGTCGAGCATCGGCAGTACATGCTAGGCATTCGTCTTTTTTCCACACCTCGAACAGGCACCCGTCAAGCCGCCACCCCCTTCCCACCACCGCCCTCTCGCATGGGGTCGTGGGAAGGGTGTGGCGGTACTGCGAACCCTCTCCCCCGTTCCCATGTGCCCTACGTCACACGCCAGTCGACGCCCCTTTGCCACGCCCTTTAAACTTGTCTCGATTTCCCCTATCTGGTTGCTCAATATTCAAAGCGTCTTACGATTTGGCGGAACCGCCAGAAATCGCAAAGACGCTCCAGCCAATCCGTTGGATTGGCTTGGAAACAATCAGCCTGGAACAAATAAGCGTTCGGTATGAACGCGTTTGCTCCAGGGGTGCCAACCCAGGGGAGAGCCGCATGGCCGAGTTTGACGCCGCGATCAAAGCCGCCGAATCCGAGATCAAGGCCGCCCAAGCCAAGATTTCCGAGGTCAGCTCGAAAATCGAGCGCGCCCATTCCAAGATGGAGCACGGCGAGGACATCTCCATCGACATCCAGAACGCCACGCTCGACGACGTTCATGCCCATTCCAATGCCATGAACGCCAACATCGCCGAGCTGATCATGGGCCTAGACGACGTCACCGCCGGCTTCTCCAAGGAATTCGACGCCATGCGGGAGAAGTCCGGCTGGGAGAGCTTCGTGGGCATGTTCTCCTCGGCGAAATCGGACTCCATGCGCGAGGAGCGCCTACGCGCCGCCTCCATCGACGACAAGCTGCAGGATCTGATCTCCAAGTCCGACATCATCGTCAACCTGCTGCAGAGCCAGCTCGGCGTGCTCAACGACCACAAGAGCCGGGTCGAGAAGAACCTGACCGGCACCCTCACCGACCGCGAGAACACCGTGGCCGAGCTCGAGAAGATCCGGGCCGAGGTGCTGGCGATGGACCCCAGGATCATCGACCTCGAGAACAAGATCTCGATGGAACAGGACGCCGCCGCCCGCACGCGCCTGGAGAGCGAGCTCGCCCAGACCAACGGGATCTACAACGAGCTGGTGCAGCAGGAGCAGGTCAAGGTCGCCCAGTCGCAGACGCTGGAACGCTATATCGAGCAGGGCAAGACCTGGGTCGACAGCCTGCAGAACCAGGCGGCCACCCAGATGGTGCTGATCAACAAGCTGCAGACCGACACCAAGCAGCGCGTGGTGCTCTATGACGCGCTCACCAAGTCGCTCAAGACGGCCCAGCAGCAGGACGTCGCCCATCGCATCAACGAGATCGGCGTCAAGACCGACCAGGAGGCCCAGGCCGCCATGGCGGCCATCGGCTCGGCCACCAACCAGCGCATGGCCGAGATGATGGAAAAGCACGAGGACCATATGGTCTTTGCCCGCAAGGTCCTGGAAGAAAAGGCCAAATCCGACGAGCGCTTCGCCCGCCGCTTCGCCAAGATCGTCGAGAAGCACGACAAGAACCTCTATGGCGGGGCGTGAGGCTCGCTTACCCATCTCGGAACGGTGCGTGTGACGATGTTTCCCGTGGCTCGACTTTTGTCATTGCCGGGCCTGACCCGGCCATCCAGCCGACCTTTCCATCAAAGATGGATCAACACTGGATGCCCGGGTCAGGCCCGGGCATGACAAGATCGGTGTTTCCACCATCAGGAACTAGAGGCCGCCCTTGAACCCTCCCGGTAACGACCACGTCACCTTGCCGGATCCCCAGGCGATGCGGCGCTATTTCGGCAAATTCTCCCGCATCATCCGCCACTTGCGCGAGGTCACCGGCCAGACCGGCCTGGCCAACGACACCAAATATGGCGGCAATGAATTCGGCAGGATCCAGCTCGACCTGATCGAGAACTATCTCCAGCGCCTGGCCAAGACCTTCACCGCTCTCAGCCTCAAGCATCTGATGTCGGGCCGGGTCTCCTCGTTTCCGCTCACCTTGGCGATCGACCGCTCGGAGAGCGGCTTTCCGGTGTTCCAGGAGATCATGACGATGGCGAACGACCTCGTGCAGGTCGACCGCCACCTCGCCAACCAGCCCGACCAGGTCCGGCTGAAGGAGGAGATGATCGCGCACATCCTCTCCGAGCGGGCCAGGCCCACCAGCCTGCAATATGCCCTGAGCCAGCGCATCTACTACGAGACGCTGAAGTCGCGCGGCCTGTTCTTCGCCCAGAACCATCCCCAATTCGTGCTGCTGTCCGACGCCAAGGCGCAGCGCCGGCGCTACCTCCTGCACTGGGCCGTCTATGACAGCGCCCTCAGCCTGCCGGTGATCTATCTCCTGGTGGTCGAGGATACCGGGCACGTCATCCTGAACGAGGATCAGATGCGCTGGCCGCAGGTGCAGTCCCACCTGATGGCTCAGTCGCTCTCCAGCCTCAAGCTCCTCACCATCGCCCGCGGCTTCGACGTCGATTTCGACAATCTGCACCCCAAGCTGTTGAGGCGCATCCATGTCGGGCCGATGTATTCGCATGCCTTCACAGAGCAGACCGGCCCCTTGCGCGAGATCCTTGCCGAGGTCTCGCGTACCGAGGACAGCGACTGGGCGTTGGCCTGGACCATCGAGACCCTGGTCTCGGCCCGCAGCGAAAGAGTGCCCGCCGGCCTCCTGTCCACGGTGGAGCGCGAGATCTTCGACCTCGACCAGTACCAGCCCGCCGCCGCCGAAGCCGGCGTGACCAGGCTTGAACGCTCGCTCATCCTGCCGGTCCTGCCCTATCAGGTTCTCGTCGACCGCGACCCGCCCGGCTTCCGGGACGTGCGTAAATATGTGGTGGGCGAGGACGGTTCGCTGCTGACGGGGTTGTGATGGGTAGCGCCGCGCGAAAAACCTTCTCCCCTTGCGGGGAGCATAGAATGACCGTGAGGACCCTATGACCGCTTCCCTCAATCTGATGGAAATCCGCGAAGCGGCGATCCGCGCGCAGTATCCACAGGCCCTGGCCCTGATGGAGGGGTTCGAGCATGCGCCGCGCATCGCCAAGGCGAAGGCCGCGCCAGCCGGCGCCGCGCCGGCCGAACGCTCGCCCGGCATTCCCACCGCCACCGGCCGGCTGTTCCGCGCCACCACGCCCGGCCTGACCGCGCGTTCCAGCGCGGCGCAGGACGGCGTCCATCTGATCGCCCGCATCAGCCAGGCCGATCCTGGCGAAGCCCTGATGAGCCCGGCCCAGGCCAGCGTGCTGCAGGCTTTGCGCCGGGCGCTGGCCACCGCCATGGCCGTCGGCGAGCTCTATGAGGAGCGCACCGCTCTCGGCCAGCTCAAGCGCGACAATCGCGAGGGCCGCCTCGATCCGGCAAGGCGCACCGAATTCGCCGAGCTCCTCACCGCGGCCTCCCTGATCGCCCTGCACGTCACGGCGAACATGCTCTCCTTCCTCATCGCCGCACAGGCGAGCGAGGGCCAGGCCGAGGTCGGCGAGCTCGAGGAAATCCTCACCGACAACCCATCCATCGCGCTGCAGGGCGCCCTGTGGGAACTCGACGGCATCCTGAGCCGAATGGATGGCGGCCTCAAGCTGGTGCCGACCCTGACGGCCTGGTGCGAACGGCTGATGGAGGCGGTCGCCATGCGCGCAGGCACCGCCCCGCGCCTGGAGGCCTTCACCAGCGCCGCCTATCGCGTCGAGGCGGACGATTTCCAGATCAATGGCTTTGCACCCTCCACCCACAAGCGCTCCACCGCGCTGACCATGGCCTTCAAGAAACCGACCGAGGTGGTGGGCAACCACATCGCCAAATACCAGTCGATGAAGCTGGCCAAGATGCTGATGGCCTATGATTTCGACAAGCGCCTCAATCCCTTCGCCGAACTCGGCGGCTTCATCTTCACCTTCATGGGCGATGGCAAGCCCGGCACCGGCAAGACCACGCTGATCCAGATGATGGCCGGCCTGCTCAACGATTATTGCGCCAATGCCGGCTATCCCTTCCGCTATGCCAACCTCTCCACCGACAGCATCGATTCCTACCAGGGCAAGTCGGCCCAGAACGCCAAGGCCTTCATCCGCGAGATCATCGACCCCGCCGTGATCGGCTTCGGCACCATCGACGACATCGACCAGCTCGCCGGCAAGCGCGGCGACCGACAATCCTCCTCCGGCCAGCTCGAGATCACGGCCGTGTTGATGGAGAGTTTTGCTGGCGCCAATACCGTGGTGCGCGGCAATTGCACCTTCGGCATGTTCTCCAACTTCCCGGAAAATGTCGACGACGCCCTGCGCCAGCGCGCCGGCGCCCGCTTCCTGGTGGATGGGCCGCAGAGCAAGGAGGACTATATTGACCTCCTGTCCTTGCTGCTCGGCAAGCGCCACCAGATCCCGCTCGGCGAGCACGACCTCTTTGCTGCACAGGAGATCCGGCAAGCGGTGGCCGCCTCCTATGACGCGCATTCGCGCCCGCAGGAGGAAGCCCTGAAAAAGGTGTTCGACAGCGTGCAGGGCAAGATCGGGGCGCTCGACACCGTTGCCAGGCTCGGCGCCTATCTCAAGGCGATCCAGGAGGCAGACGAGCGCTTCACCGGCCGCGCCATCAAGAACATCACCGATGCCATCAAGGTCAGGGCGATGGATTTCGAGCTGCCGGACGAATGGATGGAAAAGCCCGAGCTCTTCCTCACCAAGGACTATGCTACCAAGCTCGCGATGATCTCCGAGCTCGCCAAGCCCATCACGGTCGAAATGGTGATCCAGGAGATCAATCGCTACGCCGATAGCGAATTCCGCTATGCCGACAAGTCGGACGAGGCGGCCATCGACAATGCGGTGCGCGACATGGGCCGCATGGAGGAAGCCAAGAAACGCTATCTGGAGCAGCGCACATGATAGTGATCATCGGCGTTGGACGTTCTGTCATCCCCGGCAAGGCCGAAGGCCTTGGGAAGGGGATCCAGGGGCCAAAGGGTTGTTCACATAGCCCCTGGATTCCCTTCCCGCCGCCTGCGGCGGCGCCGGGAATGACAGATAGTCTTTCGAGGTCATCGTCATGATGGAGCGCCTGATCGAAGCGGGGCTGATGTTCGGAAACCTCATCGAGGTCTCCTCCCCCACCATGGTGGCGCGCTACAATGCGGCGCTGGAAAAGCTCATCGGCAAGCGCACTGGGCTGGAGGACTTCCACATCGACCTCTCCGGCTTCTCGCCGGAAGTCGGCGACGAGCTCGACGACATCCGCTACCTCAATCCCGAGGGCTGCAACCGGATGTTCATCCTGCTCAGCCTCGACCAGCTCAAGGCGCCGCTGCTGAACGCCCAGTTCTCGACCATGCGCTCGGTGCTGCGCAACTTCATCCAGGACAATGCCAAGGAGCTGATGGCGTTGAGCGTGCGCGAGGCCGTGATGGGCGAACTCGTGCATTCGATGTGGCGCATCAAGAGCCCGGCCGACCTGTTGGAACTGCGCACCGTCACCGTCGAGGCCAACACGCCTACCGACCGGCTCGGCGAAGCCGAACAATTGTCGCGCCTGATCGAGGACTTCCGCGTAAAGGACGATCTGTGGCAGGACGACGCCTATATCGACGGCATGATCAAGCTTGCCGGCCGGGTTGGCGACATCACCCGCAACCCCGTGCGCTTCCGCAAGACCGACTACAGCCAGGGCAATTTCTACACCAATTATTTCGACGGGCTCTATCTGTTCCGGGACATGTCCTACCCCGCCATGCTCTATCGTGGCGTGGCGCCGGGCTTTCCCAAGATCGGCACCGTGGAGACCAAGAATCTCGAAAGCGCCGTGGATGTCTGGCACTTCCTGCAGCTCAACGGCCTGATCACCTCGGTCTTCGAGGCTGCTGACCTCAACGCCAAGGCGCTGCTGCGCCAGCGGCTCGATTTCATGCTGGCCAGCGTCCTCGCCGGCAAGGATGACGCACCGGCGGAGCTGGCCCGGCTCAATCGGCAGGATCTGCGCCGCTTCGCCATGCGCCATGCCAACGACCTGCCGCCGGAATTCGAGGCGGTGGAAGCAGCCCTGCGTGCCGCCGAACAGGGCCTGAATCCGCGCCTTCCCGGCCCGTCGGAACCTGGCTGCTTCTATCTCTATCGTGCGGCCCAGTTGCCGGACCGCGACCTCGTCAACCAGTTGCTCAGCGAGTTCACGCCGCTCGACATCCGTCAGCTCTTCCTGTGCAACAAGCCGGCCTTCTACAAGGCCTATCAGGGTTGGTCCGCGCGCAAGCAGGATTATGTGGTGGAGTTCCTGTCCCGGGATGAAGCACTCAGGAACGACGATGCCTGGGAGGATCTGTTCGGCGACGGCACGCCGGAGGAAGAACCCCAGCCCCAGGCCGGACCATGGGGCGCGATCCCGAAGGGGTGAGGAATGGAGCGCGGACATCTTGTCCGCCCCTTAAAAACACCCTACCTCTCAAATCGCTAAGAGCGGACACCGCGACATGAAGGCATGTCGCCGGGATGTCCGCGCTCCAAGGTTGGTTCATGCTGCGTCTGTTCAAATGGATCCTGATCGTCCTGGTGCTCACGGTCGGCTATTGCTGGCTCGACCAGGTGCTGCCGCGCTATGACGTGGTGCGCATCGTCGGCACCGACACCAAGCGCCTCGACAGCTCAGGCTTCTTCGACAGTGAAGCGCCCAATGTGCAGGCGACCAATACGCGCGACGTACGCTTCATCAACACCGTCTACCCCAGCGGCACCCTCAGGGTATATCGCAACGAGGATACCGACTGGGGCTTTCCCTGGTACTACAAGTTCGACTCCGGCAACCTGATGGCGGCGGCCCAGTCCTTCCAGTCCAGTACCGAAAGCCCGAAATGGGTGGTGATCAAGAGCTATGGCTGGCGCGTCACCTATTTGACCATGTTCCCCAACGTCCTTTCGATCCGCGCTGCCAGCGGGCCGGACGAGTATGTCATTCCCTGGATGCGAATCTTCGTGTTCGGCGGTCTGGCGATCGCCCTGATCTGGCTCTATTTCCGCCTGCGCCGCTTCAAGCGCGAGCGGCTCGACCCGATGCTGACCCGTATCGAGAACCATGTCAGCGCCGCGGCTGATGCCGTCGACGATCATGCCGTCGCCGTCTCGAGCCGGGCCACGGGTTTCATGGCACGGATCCGGCGCTGGCTGGATAGCTGGAAGCCAAAGAACCAGCGGCGCTACAAGTAGGATTAGAGACCCGTCTCCGGCCTGAATGCCTCAGGCTGCCGCTCGCGCGATACCATCGCCCACGATCGTCAGGGTCAGCGGTCCCGGAAGCATTTCGCCGATCGCCTCGAAGGCGGGGTGCTCCAGCGTCACCGCCGGATCGAGTTCGATCACGCCCGTGGTCTCGCCCTGCGCGAAGCTGAGCTTGGCATTGAAGCGGCGGGCCAGCGCCTTCATGCTGGCATTGTCGGCATGGGTGGTGACCTCGAGGCGGGTATAGCCGAGGCCGAGAGCGTGCAGCAGCAGGCGCGCGAACAAGCGTCCGCCGATACCCTGATGCTGGCGATGACGCTCGACGCTGAAGGCGATCTGCGCCGTCGGCTCGGACAATTCGGGCAGTTCATGGAGTTCGGCCGCGCCGAGAACCTGGTCGTCCTCGACATAGCCGATGACGGTGGCGCCGCCGCGGAAACTGCGCTCGGCATAGTCGGCGATGAAGGTGGCACTGATGCCGCCATTGAAGCGGTCATGCCGGCTCTCACGGTCCAGCCGCAGCAGGTGATCGCGAAACTTCGGCAGATCGGACGGTCTCAACTGCCGGATAATGCCCCTGGGGGCTATGGTGGTGACCTGGTTCATCTCGCAGTCCTCGTGGCTTACCCTCGAGTCGTCACCTCCCTGTGCGCCAAATATTGTGCACCGCAGCAATAATTGCAAGAGACCTCTGCTGCACTGCACTCAAAGCTGCTATGCAGGGAATGAAAGCCGGTGCCTTCCTCCTTTTTCAGGCCATGCGGAAACCGGCAATCGGAGGCCGGCCAACGGCAAGCGCCGGAACTGGCGGGTAGGCTAGGCTCCGATTTGCTGCATGAGGCCGAACACGTCCATCAGGATACGCGAGCGCTTGATTCTGCCGCGCTCCAAGCCATCGATCACCATGCCCCAAACCGACACAGTGCGGCCCGAGGCGGGAACACCGAAGAATTCCCCCTCATGCGTGCCTGTCCATGTAAAGCGGGTCAGCACGCTGGACTGCTCGGCGATCTGTTCCTCGATGGTCCAGTGCATGTCGGGAAACGCAGCGAACATGCCGCGAAGCACATCCTTCAGCCCGGCAAGACCAGGCCCTTGCCCTGGGAAGGGAACCAGCTCGATCATGTCCTCCGCCATGTAATCGCCGGCAGCATCGAGATTCCGGCCATTGATGACGTGCTCCACGAAGTCACGAACCAACTGCTTGTTTTCTTCGGCCATCCTCAACCTCCCCAAAGATCCATCACCAGACCTGTCCACCCACCGACGCCCGCCCCGGCAATCATTGTCCGGTCGTAGCAGCGATGATCGACCCCGGATGGGCCAGGCGCAACGCCTATATGTTTCCCAGAACCTGCTTGCGGATATCGTCGGCCAGCGGATGCAGCGTCTCGGCCGGCATTGATCCGACGAGGCTGTAGCCCATGCCACGGGTTGCCCAGGTCCAGCCATCGACCTTGCCTTCCGAATGGGCCGCCATCGCCCTGTCCTGGTCCACGGCCATCGGCCTGGTCAACATCACGAGGCGGCCGCCGCGATCGTCGTCATACATCAGCATGAGCGCCGGGCTGTGAGGCGTTGACACGACCCGCCCGCCCATCAGCCGGTACCCCGCCTTCGACAGGTCCGGCAAGACAGGCCTGCGCCCCATCCGTTCAGCCGCCCAATCGGCGAGCTCGGTTGCCTTGTCGGCACGGATTTCGACCGGCCGGACGGTATCCGAGGCATAGGCACTGAAATTCGCCGACGCCTCGCGGGCCAAGGCGCCCACTCCCTCCTGGGGTATGGATGTCATCTCGCGCAAAAGCCATCCCCCCGAACCGCCGATGGCGAGAAGCAGGATGGCGGCGGCCGTAGCCCACCATCGCGAAACGTGGGGCCGCCGCTGCATATCGATCATGTGAGCCAGGTTGAGCCTGGTGGGAATGGGTTCGTCCGCGATCGCGGCGAAGGCGGTACGCAGATCCGAACGCTGGCCAGCATAGGACCCAAAGCGGGCGGCGATGTCGGGATGCGCGTGGAGATAGGAAGCGATCTCCGCCCTGCGGGCCTCGTCGAGGGCGCCGTCGATATAGGCGTGGAGATCATCTTCGGAAATCGGTTTGTCAGTCATTTCACACTCCGCAGATGGCCGCCGCGCCTGGTGGCAGATCGGTCAGAGTTTTCAAGAATTTGCCGCAGGCGTTCGCGGGCGCGCGAGAGCCTCGACATGACGGTTCCGATCGGGATCGCCAATATGTCGGAAACCTGGGCGTAGGAAAGATCTTCGACGCAGACCAGCAGGAGCAGGCTGCGCTGGTCATCCGGAAGCTGCGCCAGCGCCGAGACGAGGTCGGCATGGACCAGGGCGTCTTCCTGGGCCGGCCGATGGACAAGAACGCCTTCCTCGACATCCTCGAACGGCAGATGATCGCCACGCCGCGCCTTCTGTCGAAGCCGGTTGACGGCGAGATTGTGCAGGATGGCAAACGCCCATGTGCTCGGATCCTTGCCGCGCCGCTGCTGCCAATGCGCGATCACCCGTTCCAGGCAATCCTGGACCAGGTCATCGGCGGCGACGGCATCCCTCAGCAAGGCGCGGGCATACCGTCGCAAGGCGGGGATCATCGGCTCGACAAGCCTTTGCAGGTCCCTCATGGCTTTGGGTCACTCATGGCTTTAGATCACTCATGGCCTTGACGCTGCTCCCGCTCGATGGCGCGCTCGCCGGGATGGCCGAAGCGAGCGCGCCGGTCGCTCATTGAACCTGCACCTGGACCACTTCGTCGGGCTTTCCCGGCGTGGAGGCCGCAACCACCAGGAACCGCCTCTCGTCCTTGGGCCTGGCTTCGACGATCTGGCGTATCGGTCCGACGGCATTGACGATGGCGGAGCCGGCCGGGTTCGTGGTGAAGGCCGAAAGCGGCTGCAACGGGCCTCCTCCATCCGGCTGGCTCGAAAGCGCGAGGACATAGGACTTCTTCGGTTCGAGTCCACTGACCGCGGCCTGGAGGATTTGAGTCAGGCCCTGGTCAAACAAGGATACGCTGGTCGGGGCGGTCTTGTCCCCTCTTCCCCCGGGCGCAAGCTTCAGATGGGCGGCCTCGCCGGAAGTGCCGAGCGGCACCAGGTTCTGCAGGCCGTCGCCCTCAGGCACGGCATTGGGGACATAGGCGACGGCCTGCGGCGCCTGCCCGATCGGAATGGTGGCGATCACCTTGTTGGTCAAGGTGTCGATGACGGCAAACTGGTCGGCATTCTCGAGGCCGACATAGACCCGGCTGCCATCGCCGGAGGGCCAGATGCCATGCGGCAGATTGCCGACCGGAATGGTCGCGACCTGCCGGAAATCATTGGTGCGGAACACCTTCACTTCGTTCAACCCGCCAATGGTGACATAGGCGAAGCTGCCGTTCTTGTTGACCACGAGGTTGACGTGATTGGTGATCGGCCCCGTATCGAGCGTCTTGACGAGATCGAAGGGAGGCTCGGCCTTGAAGACCTGCGTCTTGCCGATGTCCTTGAGGGTGAACCACACCTGCTTTCCATCGGCCGAGGCCGCAATGTTCGGGCAGAAGGGGCTCGCCTGCTTGACGCTCCCGACGATCTTGTGATCGGCCGTGGACACGACGACCGTCTGCGGGTTGAATGACGAGCAGACATAGCCGTATTTGCCGTCCGGCGAGAAGATCTGCATGCCCGGCCCACCGGGAACCTTGATCCGCAGCTTTTCCTCGAAGGTGCCGGCATCGATGACGGAGACATAATCCTCACCCCGCACCGTCACCCAGACTTCGCTGCCATCCGGTGTGAAGAAGGCTTCATGCGGGGAACGCCCGACATAGGTGGTGTGCTTGACCGCGTTGGACGCTGTATCGATGAAGGTCACGGAATTGGAGCCGATGGAAACGACAGCCAGCGTTTTATGGTCGGGAGAAAAGCCCATGCCGTGGACCAGCACCTGACCCTTGTAGAGCGGGCTGAGATTGCCCGGCTGGGGATCGCCGAGCCGGATGACGCCGAGCAGCTTGTTGTCCACGGGATCGCTGACCGAGACGGTGTTCGAGAACTGCTCGGCCGCATAGAGGCGATCCCTGTGGCTGATCGGAATGTCGGCACCCGACGCCGATCCTGGCACCTGCCCAGCAAAACCGGCAACCGGTGCCAGCATGGTGCCAGCGAGAAGGCCGAAGGCAAAAAGGGTGCGGCGCATGGATGAGTCCTTCATTTGCCCGCTCCCGTCATCGACATGGCAGGAGGCGGGGGATTGTCGTTGGCGGGCGGATTGAGGGGAACGCCGGCAAAGGGCCGGGCCTGCGTCGGAGCGGCGGCCGGAGGCGGCACCGGATCCCCCACTGCCAGGCGCATGGCGGCGATTTCCTGTTGCTGTTCGACGATGATTTCCTGGGCAATGCGCCTGAGTTGTTCATTGCTGCCGTAACGCAGATAGGTTTGGGCCATATCGATCGCGCCCTGGTGATGCGGGATCATCATCTCGATGAAGTCGCGATCGACATTGCCGGTCGGCTTGACCGCCATCGCGCTCATCATCTTCGACATCGCGGCATCGTTTTCACGGAGGAACGGTGCCTCGGTGGAAGCCGGCATGGCCTCGTATCCATGGTGCTCGGTATCGTGGGCGGCAGCCGGCACGAAGCCGGCAGCCAGGATCCAGGCCAGCACGACGAGGGCGGCCTTGCGCTGAACGATCATGTTTGGTGTCCCGTGGTGTTTCGAACGAGCTCAACTGGGTGGACAACCGGGGGCAGTGTTTATTCCATCGCGCGGGAAATTTTCTGCTTTGCTGTCTCGGGCTCCCTATCGGACCCATATTCACCCGGATAATATTGACATCCATTCGACCCAGGCCTATCCTGCGCACCCAACAGGACCTGGGATCATGACCCATCTTGCCCTTATCGCCTTTGCCGGACGCCAGCGTCTGGCCGAAGGTGACGCAACCACCGTTGCCCTGGCCATCCGCCAGGCCCAGGATTCGGGTGAGGCGTTGCCCGTACAGGTGTTCGAAGATGCCACCGGTCGGCCTGTTGACCTGGATTTGCGCGGCACGCCGGATGACATCCGCGCCCGCTATGCCTTGATCGAGCCACCGCCACGTGGGCCTGGGCGTCCGAAGCTCGGCGTCGTCGCCCGCGAAATCACCTTGCTGCCGCGTCATTGGGACTGGCTGGCCTCACAGCCGGGCGGCGCCTCGGTGGTGCTGCGCCGGCTGGTGGACGAAGCGCGCCATGCCTCCGAGGCGACGGATCGGCTACGTGAAGCGCGCGAGGCTGCCTATCGTTTCATGAGCGCCATGGCCGGCAACGAACCACATTACGAGGAAGCGATTCGCGCCCTGTTCGCCGGCGACAACGAAAAATTCACCGCCATGATCGCCGGCTGGCCCGATGACATCAGCAGGCACGCGCACAAGCTGGCGGAGGCGGCCTTCACGATTGCACCGCAAGGCAATGGCAAGGGGCAGGAGCGATACAAGCCCGCAATCGGGAGCCTGCACGCCTGAAACAGGCCAAGATCGGGTTCCGGCCAGCCTCCGTGACAAACCTGCCGGGCGCCCCTGACGTAACTCCTTTGCCGGCCACGCGAATTTTCACTTTTTGCAACGCAGAAAAATTTCGGCCCGGGCGAAAATTTTTTCTTGCATATGACGCCCATTCTTCCTATTTCCCGCCTTGCCCAATTTCGCACGTGCCTGTGGCCGCGTGTCGGTCGGTGGACATCCAGACAAGAGGCTGGACGGTCGCCAGGGATGGACTAGGGATCGCGGCAGTGGTCTCTTGAGGTGATCAAGCACTGAGGTGCCAAAGTCATCGAATCCCGAACAACGATCGGCAGCCGGAGGCGACCGGTGAACCCCGTACTCCGCGGGGGACGCAGCTTGAAGCAACGACGAAGCGGGCTTTTTTGGTCTCGGCTGGTTTCCATATCCAGCGACTGAAGAGGCTTGTTTCTCTTTGCCAGGCGTGCGGACCGGGTATCCCGATCCAATCCAAGGCAGTTCCGAACCATGCGGCGGCTTGTTCCGTTGCGTGGCGATTTGCATCCCGTCGCGGCGAGGCATCCGGCCTTTCCGGCGGTGGGCGGCGCATCAGCATCGATCGTCCGCGGCTCCACCCCGCGGCGGCCGCGGCGACGCACCGATCCTTGAGACTTTTGGATTTTGGGGAGACCCGCCATGACCGACCGCATCCTCGACTACCTCCGACGCACCCCCGCCGACGGCCCCCGGCTCGTCGTCGACATCGACGTGGTGGAGCGGAATTATCGGGCGTTCGCGCATGCGCTGCCGGACACCCGCGTCTTCTACGCCGTCAAGGCCAACCCGGCTCCTGAGATCCTGAACCTGCTGGCCGGCCTCGGCTCCAGCTTCGACTGCGCCTCCGTGGTGGAAATCGAGCAGGCCCTGGCCACCGGCGCCGGTGCCGATCGCGTCTCCTTCGGCAACACCATCAAGAAGGAGCGTGACATCGCTCGCGCCTTCCAGCTCGGCGTGCGCCTGTTTGCCGTCGATTGCGTGGCCGAGGTCGAGAAGATCGCCCGCGTCGCCCCTGGTTCGCGCGTGTTCTGCCGCATCCTGTGCGATGGCGCCGGCGCCGAATGGCCGCTGTCGAAGAAGTTCGGCTGCGCCCCGTCCATGGCCCCCGACGTGCTCGAACATGCCCAGATCCTGGGCCTCACCGCTTATGGCGTGTCGTTCCATGTCGGCTCGCAGCAGGGCAATGTTCAGGCCTGGGACAGCGCCCTCGCCACGGCTGCCGGCATCTTCCGCGAGATGGCCGAGCGCGGCATCACGCTGTCGATGGTCAACATGGGCGGCGGCTTCCCGGCCAAGTATCTGCGCGCCATGCCCGGCGTTCCCGCCTATGGCGACGCGATCTTCAACTCGCTGCGCACCCATTTCGGCAACCAGCTGCCCGAGACCATCATCGAGCCGGGCCGCGGCATGGTCGGCGATGCCGGCATGATCGAGGCCGAGGTGGTGCTGGTGTCCAAGAAGGCCGAAACGGACGAGATCCGTTGGGTCTATCTCGACATCGGCAAGTTCCATGGCCTCGCCGAGACCATGGACGAGGCCATCCGCTATCCGATCCGCACCGAGCGGGACGGCGATGCCAAGGCGCCCTGCGTCCTGGCCGGACCGACCTGCGACAGCGTCGACGTGCTCTACGAGAAGACCCCTTATGATCTTCCGGTGAGCTTGTCGATCGGTGACAAGGTGCTGATCGAGGCCTGCGGGGCCTACACCACCACCTATTCCACCATCGGCTTCAACGGCTTCCCGCCGCTGGCTTCCGTGGTGATCTGAGATTCAGCGAGGAGCGGTAGAAACCGCTCCTCCGACCTCCAGCCATTCCGTCGTCTCCCAAGCCGGGCGTCCGATCCGGCCTGTGGGGATAGTTGTGTCCCGTACGGCCGTTTCATCGGTGCGAGGGCTGTCGCTCTCCTTTTGCCAGGAGCCACGGCCATGATCCGTATTGTTCCCGAAACCTCTGCCCATCTCGAAGCTCGCGAGGCGCTGCTCGACGCCTGCTTCGGTCCGTCCCGTTTCGCCAAGACCAGCGAGCGCCTGCGCGAAGGCCGCCTGCCGGCCAAGGGCCTGGCCTTCACCGCCGTCGATGACAACCGGCTGATCGGCACGCTGCGCCTGTGGAACATCTCCGCCGGCCCGGGCCGGCCGGCCCTGTTGCTCGGCCCGCTCGCTGTCGATGGCCAGTATCGCAGCGAAGGTCTCGGCGCGCGCCTGATGTGGCACGGCATCGGCTATGCCCAGGAATATGGTCACAAGGCCATCCTGCTGGTGGGCGATGCTCCCTATTACAGCCGTTTCGGCTTTTCGACCGATCTCACCGAGCGCCTCTGGCTGCCCGGCCCGGTGGAGCGCAACCGCTTCCTCGGCCTGGAGCTGGTGCCCGACGGACTGGTGGGAGCCGCCGGCCTGGTGAACGCCACCGGCGAACTCGAAACCGCACCCGACTTCGCGGCGCTCGTTGCCAGGGCAGCCAACGAAGCAACTTTCCGCTTCGCAGCGTAATCTTCGGGGAAGGGTCCCTTTGCCCGTGGCGCTCCCCGAGGCGTCATCGCGTCTTCACATATTCGCGACAAAACTTGCACCCGCGGGCCCCAGCCCCTAAACGCTGGGGCTCGCACATTTTGGAGGATTGAATGGCTCAATGGCCTGTCTACGGTAAGATTTCCGGCCCCGTCGTGATCATTGGTTTCGGTTCGATCGGTCGCGGCGTGCTGCCGCTGATCGAGCGTCATTTCGAATATGACAAGGAGCGCATGGTCATCATCGACCCACATCCGCTCGATGCCGACCGCAAGATCATCGAGGAGCACGGCATTCGTTTCGTGCAGGAGGCCGTTACCAAGGACAACTACAAGAGCCTGCTGCAGCCTTTGCTTACCGCCGGCGGCGGCCAGGGCTTCTGCGTCAATCTCTCGGTCGATACCGGTTCCGTCGACCTGATGGAATTCGCCCGCAGCCTCGGCGCCCTTTATATCGACACGGTGGTCGAGCCCTGGCTCGGCTTCTATTTCGACAAGAACGCCGGTCCTGAAGCGCGCACCAATTATGCCCTGCGCGAGAGCATGCTGGCCGCCAAGCGCCGCACGCCCGGTGGCCCGACGGCCGTTTCCTGCTGCGGTGCCAATCCCGGCATGGTCTCCTGGTTCGTCAAGCAGGCCCTGCTCGACGTTGCCGAGGCAACCGGTCATGGCTCCGCCGATCCCAAGACCCGTGAGGAATGGGCCGCGCTCGCTCATAAGGTTGGCGTCAAGGGCATCCATATCGCCGAGCGCGATACCCAGCGCGCCAAGCATCCCAAGCCGCGCGGCGTGTTCGTCAACACCTGGTCGGTGGAAGGCTTCATTTCCGAAGGCCTGCAGCCGGCGGAGCTGGGCTGGGGCACGCACGAGACCTGGATGCCCGAGACCGGCCGCACTCACAAGGAAGGCTGCGGCGCGGCGATCTACCTGCTGCAGCCCGGCGCCAATACCCGCGTGCTGAGTTGGTGCCCGACGCCCGGCCCGCAATATGGCTTCCTCGTCACCCACAACGAGGCGATCTCGATCGCCGACTACCTGACGGTGCGCGAGAATGGCGAGGCGGTCTACCGCCCGACCTGCCACTACGCCTATCACCCGGCCAACGATGCCGTGCTCTCGCTGCACGAGATGTTCGGCGCGGCCGGCAAGGCGCAGGACAAGTTCGTCATCCTCGACGAGAAGGAAATCGAGGACGGTGCGGACGAGCTCGGCGTGCTGCTCTACGGCCATGGCAAGAACGCCTATTGGTATGGCTCCCAGCTCACGGTCGAGGAGACCCGGAAGCTCGCGCCCTACCAGAACGCCACCGGCATGCAGGTCACCTCGGCCGTGCTGGCCGGCATGGTCTGGGCCCTGGAGAATCCGGAAGCCGGCATCGTCGAAGCCGACGAAATGGACTTCCGCCGCTGCCTGGAAGTGCAGAAGCCCTATCTCGGCCCGGTCAAGGGCTACTACACCGACTGGACCCCGCTCGACGGCCGGCCGGGCTTCTTCCCGGAGGACATCGACACCTCTGATCCCTGGCAGTTCCGCAACATCCTGGTGCGGTGAACGATCTTGCCTTCTCATTGAGAGGGGGCAAAGCGAGACGCGACAAGCCTTCTCCACGCAGTGGGGAAGGCGACCCCGCAAAGCCGGGTCGGATGGGGTGTGGCCCGCAAGCTCTACCCATCCGATCCGGCCCCCAACAATATGTAGAGCCTGTGCTCAACTGGTTCAGGCCCCGCTAGCGGCCCACACCCCATCCGTCATTTCTTCGAAATGCCACCTTCCCCAGCTGCGCTGGAGAAGGTCAGCCGCGCCTTATCCTGCAACGATGGAATGCAGGCCGAGTTGATTGAAGCGCTGAGCACGTAGGGGAAAAAGCCCTCCTACGCCGGCGCGAAACGGAAATGGCCTGTTTGCGGGAAGGCGAACAAGGTGTCCTCTTCCCGCGCACCCTGCCCGATATTGTGGATCGCCAGCCTGCGCCCCGGCGTCTCGGCCGAGACCTCCGACGAGACGATCAGGATATGCGGCAGATTGCCGGGCAGCATCTGGGTGACCAGGTCGCCCGGCAAATAATCGGTCGGATCGGCGGTCACCGGCAGCAGCGTGCCCTTGCGCTTGAAGAAGGCGATCAGATTGGGCACGCGGCGGTGGTCGATATTGGGATCCGGGGCTCGCATGCCCCAATTCCTGGGATAAGCGGCAAAGCCGGCCTTCATGTCCTCATGCACCAGACGCTGGAGGTCGAGGGCGAAGGCCTTGCGATAGGCGCGCACCACCACGTCGGTGCACACGCCCCGCTCGGGCGCCACGTCGCCGCCGGGATAGGCGATGCGCTTATAGGCAGGATCATAGAGTGTGGTGACGCCGATCTGTCCTCGCGCCGCATCCACCAGGTTCTCGCGCCAACCGGCTGCTGCGGCTTCCGCACTCTGCGCGCCGGCCATTCCGGCAGCCAGGGCAATAAGGCCCGATAGCAGGACCCGTCGACGCGTGACTTCGTTCATACCAGGCCCTTGCTTCCCACCAGTTTCTCCAGCGCCGACAGCCAGTGCTTGTAATAATGCGAGCCGTCGTCTGTGGGCGCTGCCGCGATCTCGCCGCCCAATGCCTGCGCCCATTCTGGCCAGGTGAACACGCCCTTTTCGTGGAGGGAGACGGCAAGCGCAAAGGCGCGGGCCTCCCAGGGCTCGCGGAATACCGGTTCGCCGCGGTCGCGCGGAATGGAAGGAATGGCGTCAAGCGGGGTCAAGGTAGCTCTCCCACAGATCGAGCATCACGGTCAGCGTCGGGTCGGCCTGCGGCCCCCAGAGTTCGGTACCGGCGAAGCGCACCGTATAGAGCCATTCGGGATTCTCGCCTTCGCCATGGGCGTTGCTGTCAGGCAGCACGAACATGCCATGGGCTTCGACAATGGTACCCAGATGCCCGCGCGCATAGCGTGGCAACCTCGTATGGGTGAGCTTGTGCTCGTTGCGTGCCCGCACCCCCTCGCCGGCGGCAAAACGCGCGGGCTGGCTCGCCGGGCGATCGCAGCGCGTGCCGGCGGCCAACGCGGCCGGCACCTCGGCCGCCTTGATCACGCGTTTGAGCGGCTTGCCCGGCTCGATCGCCTGCCCCTCGGCAAGCTCTGCCTCGCTGACCAGCGCTTTCGCCAGCATGAGCTTGATCAGGGCCTTGATCCAGATCTCGTAATAGGAGGAGGACAGATAGTCCGCCGGCGGCAGGCTCTCGCGCGCATAGCGCCCGGCGTCGAGCGGCCAGGAGCCGGTCGCGCCCATCGCCAGCGTCACCGCCATCGCCCGCTTCTCCCAGGCGGCGTGGAAGAAAGGTTCGTCCTTTTCCGGCGCGATCGGCCCGAAGCCCATCATGCCGCCGAGGTCCTGCGCACCGTTCATGCCAAACTCCGAGAAAGGCAAGGCCACCAGCCTGTCTTACGCGGAGTCGGTCCCGCTTGGCAAAAGCAATGAAGCCTCACCCTCGCCCCGGCAGCATGCTCTGCAGCACGCCGTCGCGATCCCACAGCCAGTGCTTGAGGGCAGCGGCCACGTGTAGGAGGACGAGGCCGATCAAGATCCAGGCGACCCGGTGATGCAGCGCCTTCATCTGCTCAGAAAGCTCGAAATCGGGCGCAACGAGATTGGGAACATGCCCTCCCCCCGGCAGCTGGATCGGCAGCGGCAGAGGCGAGGCCGAGATCATCACATAGCCGGTGATCAGCATGGCGAAGATCAGGCCGTAAAGCGCCGCATGCACCGCCTTGCTCAGCACGCGCTCATGGCGCGGCATGGTCTGCGGCAGCACCGGTGCCCTGGCCAGGAGGCGCCAGGCGGCACGCAGGGCCATCATCAGGAAGGCGAGGGCACCCAGGCTCTTGTGCAGCTGATAGAGATCGAAGCGCTCGCCCTGGTCCTCCACCCATTCCACCATGACGAGGCCGAGCCCCAGCATGAACAGGATGAGCGCGGCGCAGGACCAATGCAGGAATTGCCCGGTCGCACTCCAGCGATGACGGAGGGATGGCCTCGCCTTCATCACCACGCCTCCCGTCACTGGGCTTGCGCCTCAGTGGTGACGATCAGGTCGACATCGTTGCTGATCGCCGGAAAGCCCGCGCTCATGTTGAAGGCGAGGCGCTTGATCACCCCGGTCGCGCGGAAGCCGATCTGCGAGCTTCCCCCGTTGGCGGGCTTGTCCAGCGCGACGTCGATGGTGAGCGGGCGGGTGACGCCGCGCATGGTGAGGTCGCCCGTGACCCGGGCATGGCTGCCATCGACCTTCTCGACCTTGGTGGACGTGAAGCTGATGGTTGGATACTGCGCCACGTCGAAGAAGGCATCGGTGCGCAGATAGTCGTTGAAGGAGGGCGAGCCGACATCCACCGATTTCGCTACCACCTTGAAGGTGACGCGGCTGGCGGCGGGATTGTCGAAATTGATCGAGATCCTGCCATCGAAATCATGGAAGCGCCCCTTGGTGCGCGGCCAACCGATGCCGTCGACGACAAAGCCCACCGAGGTTCGGGCTGGATTGATGCGCCAGTTGCGCGCTTGCGCGGAATCGGCCTGGCTGGCGCCGAGCAGGCAGATGATCACGGGTATGGCTCCCAGAGAGAGCCTATTCAGTCTGGCGGTGGTCATGGCTCAATTCCGTCTCGATCCGTCACACAGGAGGTTCGGCTGGAAAACACACCGGGCCGGATTTTATTCGTGTTCCCGATGATAGGCCGATCACAACGGGGTGAGCGGGAGAAAGACGACGCGTCCTAGCCCAGGCCGATGCGCGGCGCCGGCGCGCGCGAAGCCTGATCGATCAGCCAGTCGACCAAGGCGCCGATCTCCGGCTTGGCGAGGTTTTCCTGGCTGCAGATGCAGTGATAGTTCTTGGCCGCCGGCACACGCTGCGTCAGCGGCTGCACGAGCCTACCTTCGTCGAGATCGCGCGCCGAGATCACGTCGTCCACCAAGGCGACGCCATGGCCATCCCGCGCTGCCTGCAGGATGAGGGCGAAGTCGCCGAAATAGATGTCGGCCGCACCCGGATATTTCACCCGGGCTTGTGCCAGCCATCGGCGCCATTCCGATCCGTCGTCCTCGTGCAACAGGCGATGATGCAGCACGTCGGCAGGCTGGCGGATGGCATGCGGCCCACGCAGCAATTGCGGGCTGCAGACCGGCATCAGATAGACGCCATGCAGCATGCGCCACCAGAAGCCCGGCCAGGGCGGGTTGCCGTAGACGATGGCGACATCGGTCCTGCGCCAGTCGATAGCATGGAATTCAACGCCGCTGGAGACCTGCAGCCTGACATGCCGGTGATCAGCCATGAAGGCGAACAGCAGGGGCGCGAGCCAGGTCGTGCCCAGGACCGGCGGAATGCAGATGTTGACGACGACCTCCGCCTGGCTGTCGATGCGCTGCGCCGTAAGATTGCGCACGCCCTCGCCGATCTCGGCCATGGCGGCCCCGACAGATTGCCGCAATCCCAGGCCCGCCTCCGTCAGCATCAGCCGGCGGCCTGTCTTGGTGAAGAGTTCCACGCCGAGATGGAGCTGTAGGGAACGCAATTGCTGGCTCACCGCCCCTGGCGTGACATGCAGTTCGGCGGCGGCAGCCCCGACATGGCCGAGCCGGGCGACGACCTCGAAGACCTTGAAGGCATGAAGCGGCGGAAGCATGTGAGTCAGATCATTTAATTTTTCTGCTCCTTTAACTAGCAGAACATTTAGCTTGTTTCCATGCTTTCCCTGCCTGAAAGTCTGGTCATCCAGAACAGAACGGCCGGGATCACGGCATCAGGGGAATGCTTCCATGCGCTCGACGAAGAACCATATCGCACGCGCCATTCTATGCGGCCTTGCCGTCTTCCCGTGGATCTCCATCGGGCCGGCACGGGCGGCGGATGTCCCCTCCTTCGTGCAGAACGGCACCTTCAAGGTCTGCACCGCCGGCGAATTCCCGCCAATGGAATTCTACGAAAAGCCCGGCGACAAGGCCCTGGTCGGCTTCGAGATCGATGTGGCTGAGGCACTGGCCAGGCAATGGGGAGCCAAGACCGACTATGTCGTCGGCGACTTCAAGGGCCTGTTGCCTTCGCTGGATTCCCAGCGCTGCGATGCCGTCATCAGCGGCATCACGCTGCGGCCCGAGCGGCTGCAGAAATATGACGGCATCGCCTATTTCAAGACCTCCATCGTGATGGTGACGGCTGCCGGCGACAGCGAACCCCGCACCCCCGAGGATCTGAGCGGCAAGACCGTCGCCGTCGAGGCAGGCACCAGTTTCGAGCCGACTCTCGCCGCCCTCAACGCCACCTTTGCCAAGGCCGGACGGCCCGAGGCCGTGCTGCAGCCCTATCCCTCGGCCGCGGCCGTCATCCAGCAGATCCTCGTCGGCCGCGCGGCCGCGACCATCACCCTCGACACCACGGCAGCCTATCGCATGGCGCAAACGCCCGGGCGGCTGCAGATGCCCTATGCCTATGCCGACAAGGAATTTTACGCGATCTATCTGCGCAAGGATGTTGGCGACCGCAACGCCGTGCGGGCCGGCCTCGAGGCCTTGCAGGCGGATGGCCGCATGCAGGACATCCTGAAGAAATGGAACCTGTCGCCCCAGGCCGTCGAGATCGACGGCGTTGCGGCTCGATGACCCGGCGCGATGTTCGATTTCCATCTGTTCCTCGAAGCCGTCTTCGGCTGGCCCCTGGCCGAAGGCGCCCTTTTGACCATCGCGCTGTCGCTGGTGGTGATGTCCGTGTCGATGCTGACGGCCATGGGCACGGCCTCCCTCGCGACCTCGCCGCGGCGCCTGGTGCGCTGGAGCATCGTCGGCTATGTCTGGCTGCTGCGCGGAACGCCGGCTTTGCTGGTGTTGCTGTTCATCTGGAACGGCCTGCCCCAGCTTTCGCCGCTGTTCCGGGCCGGCTGGTTCTCGCCCTTCCTGGCCGCCTTCATCGCACTCACCTTGATCCAGGTGGCCTATCTCACCGAGATCCTGCGCAGCGCCTTCGCGGCCGTGGGGCCGGGACAGCGTGAAGCCGGTGCGGCGCTCGGCCTGCATCGCGGCCAGATCTTCGTCCTCGTCACGCTGCCCCAGGCCATGCGCATCGCCCTGCCCGCCCTGATGAGCGAGTTCATCACGCTCCTGAAGACGACGTCGCTTGCCACGGTGATCTCGCTCAAGGAACTGATGACTGTCACCCAATATGCCATCGCCACCAGCTTCCGCTTCATGGAGTGGTATGGCGCAGCGCTGGTCTATTATCTCGTGATGGTCTCGATCCTGACCGCCATCCAGATGCGGACCGAGGCGATCTTCGCGCGAGGCCGGCGTTGATGTTCCCGCCTTCCATAAACGTCGCGCTGCCTCATTCGAAGAAATCACGCCTTGATCCTGGAGTAACGGCATGACCGTGGTCCCTCCTACTGCCTGGTTTGCCAGGGAAAGCCTTACGCCCGACCTGACCCGGCTGTGGGAACCCTGCGTGCACGCCTTCTTCCAGGCCAACATCTTTCACCTGAGGGGCCGCGATGCCGATCTCGTGCTCGATTTCGGCATGGGCCTGTCCTCGCTGCGCGGCGCCCTGGAACTCACCGAAGGCAAGCCCGTCCTGGCGGTGGCAAGCCACGGCCATGTCGACCATGTCGGCTCCTTCCACGAATTCGAGCAGCGTTTCGGCCATGTCGCCGAGCAGGCGGCCTTCGCCGAGATGCGCGACGATGACACGCTCGCCTCGCTGTTCCGCGACATGGATGGCGCCGTCACACGTCCGCCGGTCCCATCCTGGCAGGCGGCAGACTATCGCCTCGACCCCGCTCCCCTCACCGCGTGTCTGGCGGAGGGCGACACCATCGATCTCGGCAATGTCAGGCTGCGCGTGCTGCATCTGCCGGGCCATTCGCCCGGATCGATCGGACTGCTGGACGAGCAGGGCGGCCTGTTCTTCAGCGGCGATGCGATCTATCGCGGCGGCCTCGTCGACGACGTGCCGGGCGCCGATAAGATAGTCTATCGCAGGACGATGGAGCGCCTGGCCCGGCTCGACATCGCGGTGGCCCATGGCGGCCATGGTGACAGCATGGACCGCGCCGCCATGCAGGCGATCGCTCTCGACTATCTGCGGGATTGAGAAGAGAAATCTTTGACTTGTCATCCCCGGCTGAGCCACTCGCGAGCGCAACGAGGGGAAGGGGATCCAGGGGCCAGAGGTGCCGCCCATAGCCCCTGGATCCCCTTCCCTCGGCCAGTGGCCTCGCCGGGGATGACGGATCAAGCTCGGCGCCCTTGATATAAGATTGGCCGCATCTACCGGCTTGCCGACATTGACAAGACCGGCTGCCTGGCGCATTGGGCTCGCCCCCAATTTTCCTGATCGGTGCCACCATGCTGCCCTTGGCCTGCCTCGGCGAGCGCATCGTCGTCCTCGGCCCCTCCAATGCCGGCAAGTCGACGCTCGCCGTCGCCCTCTCCAGAAAGCTCGCGGTTCCCGCCATCCACCTCGACCAGCTTCACCATCGGCCCCATACCGATTGGCAGCCCCGGCCAGAGGCGGAGTTCGCGGCCCTGCACGATGCCGCCATCATGGGAGAGCGCTGGGTGATGGAGGGTAATTATTCGCGCCTGATGCCCCAGCGCTTCGCCCGGGCCACCGGCGCGATCCTGATCACTTCCCATCACTGGCTGCGCTTCTATCGCTATCTCAAGCGCACGCTGGTCAACCGCTCCAGCCGTGCCGGTCATCTGGAGGGCGCCAAGGACAGCCTCAAATGGGAGATGATCCACTGGATCCTGGTCAAGACCCGCGACAGCAGCAGCAAATATAGGGCGATCATCGGCCAGTCCGGCCTGCCGGCCGTCGAATGCCATACGGCGAAAGCGCTCAATGAACTCTATAGGGCCTGGGATTTGTAGGGACTATGCCCAACACGGTTCACTCATACGTCATTCGAACTCGCGCGAGCTTTGTCATTGCCGGGCTTGACTCGGCAATTCAGTCCTAAGCCCTGTTGCGTGCGTGGCTTCTGGATAGCCGGGTCAAGCCCGGCTATGACAAATCAGAGCCGTTCCCCAAAGTGAACCGGGGTCACCCCCCGATCTCCTCCTTGCGCTTGGCGATATAGGCGTCCACCGCATCACGCACGGCCGGATCGAGCGGCGGTGGGACATAGGCATCCCGCGTTTTCTTCCAAATCCCCAGCGCACGATCGGTCGCGGTACGCTCACCGGCATCGCGCCAATTCTCGAAATTGGACCAATCAGAGAGCACGGGGCGGTAGAAGGCGTTCTCATAACGGGCGAGCGTGTGGGGCGAGCCGAAGAAATGGCCGCCCGGCGCCACGCCGCGGATGGCATCGAGGGCGATCTCGTCGTCGCCGAACTCGATGGGTTTGAGGATCTCGGCCCAGCCGCGCAGCAATTCGGCGTCGATCACGATCTTTTCGAGGCTGGCCGACAGGCCGCCCTCGAGCCAGCCGGCCGCGTGGTTGATGAGGTGGCTATGGCTCATGATCGCTGCCCAGAGCGAGAAGCTGGTCTCCCAGGTCGCCTGAGCGTCCGGCGCCGGGCTGGCATTGACGGCGCTGGTGCGCACCGGCACGCCGAGGCGCCGACCGAGCTGGGCGGTCGCCAGGGCCGCATTGACATATTCGGGCGTGCCGAAGGCGGGCGAACCCGTCTTCATGTCGACATTCGACGTGAAGCCGCCCATCACGCAGGGCGCGCCGGGACGCAGCATCTGGCAGAGAGCCATGATGGCGCAGGCTTCTGCCGTCTGCTGCACCAGGGCACCGGCCAAAGTTACCGGTGCCATGGCGCCCATCAAGGTGAAGGGAGTGATCACCACGCATTGGCCATTACAGGCCATGGTCATGATGGAGTCCATGATCTCCTCGTCCACCACGCGGGGCGAGTTGACATTGGTCACCGTCATCAGGGTTGGACGGTCCGCCAGGGCCTCGATGCTGCAGCCGTGCTCGATCGCCGAAAGGGCGAGCGCATCACGCGCCTGCACGCCGCCGACACCGCGCGCCGCCCAGACCAGATCCGACAATTCGATATGGGCGCGATACATTTCCAGATGCCGCACGGGGACGGCGATATCGACCGGCTCCACCACCACGCCGCCCTGCCAATGCAGGAGGCCCAGGCCATTGGTGATCTTGAGGATGTCGCGGAAGGCCTCCAAGTCGCCATAGCGCCGGCCGCGCTCGAGGTCACGCACATTGGGCGCGCCGTTGACCGGGCCGAAATTGACGACATTGCCGCCGACATGCAGGTCCCGCTCGGGGTTGCGTGCATGCAGCACAAAGGACGACGGAGCCTTGGCCAGCATGGCCTCGACGATATCGCGGCCGAGGCGCACCATCTGCGTCGCCTCGTCCACCAGCGCTCCGTGGGTACGATAGGTCTCACGCGCCCTCGGGCTGAGGATCTTCATGCCGTCGGTTTCGAGCAGGGTGAAGGCGGCATCGAGGATGCGCTCGACCTGTTCGGGCGAGAGGATGTCGACCGGCGCGAAGCGATTGGTGAGCCGCGGCATCGGCGGGGTTGCCGCCCCGGTGTTGCGGCTGCCGCGTTCGCGGCGGCCGGCACGACCGTGCTCCGGCGGCGTGTTCTCGCGGGCGATAGGCTGGTCCGAGGGATCCTGGCTCATCCGCGCAACCTTCCGCCGTTCGGATCGTGCAAGGGAGCCTTGCGGATGATGGCCGGGCATTCCCTGCCAAAGATGTCGATGGCGAATTCGCCGCCGTCCTCGTGATATTCGGACTTGATGTAGCCGATGGCCACGCTCTTGCCGACATAATGGCCATAGCTGCCGGACGTGACGTGGCCGACGACCTTGCCCGATTTGAGGATCGGCTCATAGCCGATCACCTCGGTATCGGTGTCGACCTCCAGCACGGTGAATTTCTTCTTCGGGCCCCGCTCGCGCTCCGCGAGCACGGCGTCGCGACCTGTGAAACCTTCCTTCTTGAAGTCGACAAAGAGATCGAGACCCGTTTCGGCAGGCGTGTAATCGGGCCTGAAATCCTTGTTGAAAGAGCCATAGGCCTTTTCGATGCGCAGGGACGACAGAGCCCGACCGCCGAAATGCCTGAGGCCGAGATCGCGTCCGGCCTCGAAGATCTCGTCATAGAGCGTGGCCTGGTAGTCGGGCGTCGCCCAAATCTCATAACCGAGCTCCCCGGTGAAACCGGCGCGGGAGAAGATCACCGGGGACATGCCGACGGCGGTTTCCTTTACGGCGAAGAGCTTGAAGGCATCGGGCGAGAGGTCCTCACGCACCAGGCGCTGCATCAGCGTGCGGGCATTGGGGCCGGCGATGGAGAAACCCGTGAGCGTCGATGCCGCCGAGCGCACATGCACGTCGGCGGGCGGGTTCTGCAGCCAGAACCAGCGCAGGTGATAGGCCTCGGCGAAGCCCGAGCCGATCAGGAGATAGCGGTCCAAGGCAAGGCAGGCGATGGAGAGATCGCCGACGATGCGCCCCTCGGGGTTGAGCATCGGCGCGATCGCCATGCGGCCGGGTTTCGGCAGCTTGCAGGCCAGCAGCTTGTCGAGCCAGGCGCGGGCGCCGGCGCCCTCGATCTCGTATTTACCGTAATTGGAGGTCTCGTAGATGCCGACGGCCTCGCGCACCGCCAGGCATTCGTCCCTGACATGCGGGAAGGCGTTGGAGCGCCGGTAGGTCGGGTTCTCGACGGGTTCGACCCCGGGCGGGGCGAACCAGAGCGCATGCTCCAGGCCGAAATTAGCGCCGAACACGGCACCCGCTCGTCTCAGGCGGCCATAGACAGGCGTGCGCCGCAGCGGCCGCGCATCCGGCAACTCCTCGTTGGGGAAGGCAAGGCGGAAGCGCCGGCGGTAATTCTCGATCACCTTGGCCTTGGTATAGCGCGGCGTGGCGAACACACCGAAGCGTGCGACGTCCATGGCCATGATGTCGGCACCCGGATCGCCCTCGGCCATCCAGCGCGACAGGGTCAGGCCGATGCCGCCACCCTGGCTGAAGCCCGCCATCACGGCGCAGGCCACCCAGAAATTCGGCAGGCCCTTGACCGGGCCAACCAGCGGATTGCCGTCCGGCGCGAAGGTGAAGGGGCCGTTGATCGATTTCTTCACGCCGGCCCGGCCGACAGCGGGGAAATGCTCGAAGCCGACTTCGAGCTCGGGGGCGATGCGGTCGAAATTGTCGGGCAACAACTGGGTGGCGAAATCATCCGGCGTCTTGTCAACAGACCAGGGCGTGCAATTATGCTCATAGGTGCCGAGCAGAGCCCCCTTGCCTTCCTGGCGCACATAGATCTCGCCGGAGAAATCGGTGGTGTTGATGATCTCCTTGTCCAGTCCTTCCAGCTCCGGGATGGCCTCGGTGACGATGTAATGGTGCTCCATCGCCAGCACCGGCAGCTCGATGCCGACCATCCGCCCGATCTCGCGAGCCCACAGGCCGCCGGCATTGACGACATGCTCGGCATGGATGGAGCCCTTGTCGGTGGCGACGTCCCAGGAGCCGTCGGGACGCTGGCTGAGGCCGGTAACGCGGGTGAAGCGATGGATCTCGGCGCCGAGCTTGCGGGCCGCGCCGGCATAGGCATGGGTGGTGCCCCAGGGATCGACATGGCCGCCATCCGAGCGCCAGAGCGCGCCGGTGAAGTATTTCTCCTCGATCAGCACGTTGCGACGCTTGGCCTCGGCCACCGGGATGATCTCGGTTTCCATGTCGAGATAGCGGGCACGGCTGGCGACGAGGCGCAGATAGTCCATCTCGCCCTCATTGGCGGCCAGCATCAGGCCGCCATTGGCGTGGATGCCGCAGGACTGGCCCGTCAGGGCCTCCAGCTCGCGATAGAGGTCGATCGTATATTTCTGCAGCTTGGAGACGTTGGCATCGCCATTGAAGGTGTGCATGCCGCCGGCGGCGTGCCAGGTCGAACCCGAGGTCAGCTCGTTCTTCTCGATGAGCGCGACATCCGTCCAACCGATCTTGGCCAGGTGATAGAGGATGGAACATCCCACCACGCCACCGCCGATGACCACGGCACGCACTTCGCTCTTCATTCTCGGGACCCTTTCACGGCAACAGGTCCCTGATACACGACATCAGGCCGCTCCGCGACGATGGTAGGGAAAACGTCCTGATGACAAAACAAACATGACCAGAGTCAACTCATCAGATTTTTCAGGCTAAAAGTGAGGATAGGAAACAAATGATGGATAAGGAAACGCATTGACCCTGGGACCGCAGGCTTCCAGCCCATGAGCGCTAACTTTGGGTGGTGGCACCAGATTGGAGGGTCGATCTCCAGATCGACCATCTTGGAAATGTCGGCCAGATAGAGGACAAAGGTGGTCGATCTCGCTCCATCAATTGATGGAGCTGTGGAGATCGACCCTCCACGCTACCCGCGCCTCTGGCCGCAAAATTAGCGCCTATGGGCTTCCAGCCTGCATCTTCACCTGCCACAGGCATAGCGTTTCCACGACGCAGGCTGGAAGCCTGCGATTCCAGGGCTCACCCCGTCGCGAAGCGCGCTTCCAGCAAATCAAGCTCGCGCACCAATCTGCGGGCCACCTCATCCGAAAGACGCCGGGTCCGGGCGAACTGGAAGATCTGGTCGCGCTCGGCCCTGAGGCCCGCCAGGCGCAGCTGGCGCTCGATCTCGTCGATGCGGCGCGTCAGCTCGGCTTCCTCACCGGTCTGCAGCCGCCCGTCGATGCGCTGGCGATAGAGATCCATGATGCGCACGCTGGCATCGGCATAGAGATCGGCATCGCTGCGCCCCAACCCCAATTCGTGCTGGGTCCGCTCGATCGCCTTGATCGCGGCTTCCGCCGCGGCGATGCGGGCCTGGTCCTCTTCCTCCTGATGCGAGGGCTCAGGCGGCAGCTCCAGGCCTTTGAGCAGGCGGGGAAGCCCCACGCTTGCCGCCACCAGGGACATCACGATCACCCCGGCCGCCAGGAAAATGGCAAGATCGCGCGCCGGGAAAGGCGAACCGTCGGTCAGGGTCAGGGGTAGCGTCAGCACGCCGGCCAGGGTGATGGCACCGCGCACGCCGGCCAACGAAGCGGCGGCGATCAGCCGCCAGCTCGGCAGTACCTCCACCTTGCCCTTGCGCGCGGCCCGGAACAGGGTGAAGCGCAGCGAGGTCCACACCCACAGGAAACGCAGGATCGCCAGCGACAGCGTGATAGCGAGGACATAGACGATCATCCAGATCGCGCCATGGCTTTCGGCCGCAGCGGCGACGATCTGCGGGATCTGCTCGCCAAGCAGCACGAAGATGATGCCGTTGGCAGCGAACTGCACCATGTCCCACACCGCGCCGCCGCGCATGCGGGCAGCGACCAGCGACTGGCCGAGGCGCTCGACATAGCTCATGGTCATGCCGGCGGCTACGGCAGCCAGAATGCCCGAGCAATGCAGTTCTTCGGCGAGGAGATAGGCGGCAAAGGGGATCAGCAGGCTGACCAGCACCTGCGAACCCGCCTCGTCGCCGAAGCGGCGGGCGACCCAGCGATTGGCGAGGGACGCCCCCCAGGTAACGGCGATGCCGATGGCGACGCCACCGCTCGCCACCCAGATGAAAGTGCCGAGCGCGCTGGTGAAGGAGAAGGTGCCGGTCAAGGCCGCAGCGACGGCAAAACGCATGCAAACCAGGCCGGAGGCGTCGTTCAGCAGCGATTCGCCTTCCAGCACATGCATCAGCCGCTTGGGCACGGGGACCCTGGCAGCGATGGCCGATACCGCGATGGGATCGGTCGGCGAAACGACGGCCGCAAGCGCAAAAGCCACCGCCAGCGGCATGGAAGGGATGATCCAGTGGATGAAGAAGCCGACACCGATCACGGTGAAGACCACCAGGCCCAAAGCGAGCTCTATGATCGTCCCCTTGTCGCGGAACAGGCCGTCCTTGGGGATGCGCCAGCCATCCAGGAACAGAAGCGGCGGCAGAAACAGGAGGAAGAAGACCTGCGGGTCGAGCTCGACCTTGAAGCTGGCGAAGGACGCGATGAGCGCGCCGAAACCGATCTGGACCAACGGCAGCGGCAGGACGATCGGCAGCATCCTGGCCAGCACGCCGCTGAGAACGACCGCCAGCAACAAAAGTAGAATGACCGAGATCGTCTCCATGCCCGCCTTATCCGCTCGTGACGCGGTCAAGCTAGGTAGCGGCTGTTAAGATATTGTTGACCAGTCCGAGTTTTCACCAGTTCTCCGGGGTGCGTCGGATCCAACATTCCCTCTGGCCGGTAACGACTCTCCTAAGGAATCCGGTACGGCCGAAGCCCGATCATCGGAATAGCTCCCAACAACAAGCGCAAGGCGTTCAATGGATTGGGAATAGCCGCAATTGTCCATTGCGCGACATGTTGGCTTAATTCTAGGTTGAACCGGACGGTGGGCCTGCAAAACATTTGGGCCGCCTTGCCTGCAAGGTGTCGTCGGGGGAAACGCAATGTCTTCTTACAAATCCATTGAGCAAAATCCAAAATATCAGGAACTCGTAAGGCGCCGGCGAACGCTTGGCCTTACGCTTTCGGCCATCATGATGATCATCTATTTCGGCTTCATCCTGGTCGTCGCCTATCTGCCCGGCGTGCTGGGCCAGCATCTGGGTACTGGGGTGACCACGATCGGCATTCCGATCGGCCTGCTCGTCATCATCACCGCCTTCATCCTCACGGGCATCTATGTCCGCAAGGCCAATGCCGAATTCGACACGCTGACCCGTGAAATCGTCGAGGAGGCCCGCTGATGGCACGCCGCGCCCTTCTCCTCGCCGCCCCTATCCTCGCCCTGACTGTAAATCGGGCCTTCGCCGATGCGGTCTCGGGGCCCGTGCAGCAGCAGGCCACGAACTGGCACGCCATCATCATGTTCGGTCTGTTCGTGCTCCTTACCCTGGCTATCACCGCCTGGGCAGCCAGGCGGACCAAGTCGACCTCCCAGTTCTATACGGCGGGCGGCGGCATCACCGGTTTTCAGAACGGTCTTGCCATTGCAGGCGACTTCATGTCGGCCGCCTCCTTCCTCGGCATTTCCGGCCTGGTCTATCTTTCCGGCTATGACGGCCTGATCTATTCGATCGGCTGGTTGGTCGGCTGGCCGATCGTGACATTCCTGATCGCCGAACCCCTGCGCAATCTCGGCAAGTTCACCTTCGCCGACGTAGCGTCCTTCCGCTTCAAGCAGACGCCGATCCGCGTGCTGGCGACCTGCGGCACCCTGGTCACGGTCGCCTTCTACCTGATCGCGCAGATGGTCGGGGCCGGCAAGCTGATCCAGCTTCTGTTCGGCCTGCAATACAGCTACGCCGTCGTTATCGTCGGTGTCTTGATGATGCTCTATGTCACCTTCGGCGGCATGGTCGCGACCACCTGGGTGCAGCTCATCAAGGCCTGCCTGTTGCTCGGCGGCGCCACCTTCATGGCCCTGATGGTGCTGGCAACCTTCTCCTTCAGCCCCGAGGCCCTCTTCGCCAAGGCCGTCGAGGTCCATCCCAAGGGCCAAGCGATCATGCAGCCGGGATCGCTGATCTCCAATCCGATCTCGGCCATTTCGCTCGGCCTCGCGCTGATGTTCGGCACGGCCGGCCTGCCGCATATCCTGATGCGCTTCTTCACCGTCGCGGACGCCAAGGCGGCCCGTAAATCGGTGTTCTACGCCACCGGCTTCATTGGCTATTTCTACATTCTCACCTTCATCATCGGCTTCGGCGCCATCACCCTGGTCTCGACCAATCCGGAGTTCTTGACCGATCCGGCCAAGGGCCTGGCCTCCATCCGCGGCGGCGAGAACATGGCGGCCGTGCATCTGGCTTCGGCCGTCGGCGGCAACATCTTCCTCGGCTTCATCGCCGCCGTCGCCTTCGCCACCATCCTGGCGGTGGTATCAGGCCTGACGCTCGCCGGCGCTTCCGCCATCAGCCACGACCTCTATGCCACGGTCATCAAGGGCGGCAAGGCCAAGGAGCAGGACGAGATCCGCGTCTCCAAGATCACCACCGTCGTGCTCGGCGTGGTCGCCATGGTGCTCGGCATCACCTTCGAGAACGTCAACGTCGCCTTCATGGTTGGCCTCGCCTTCGCCATCGCCGCCTCCTGCAACTTCCCGGTATTGCTGATGTCGATGATGTGGCGTGGCATGACCACGCGCGGCGCGGTCATCGGGGGCTATCTAGGCCTGATCTCCGCCCTCGTCGGCGTCATCCTCTCGCCCGGCGTGTGGGAAGCCGTGCTCGGCCACCCCAAGGGCTCGGCGCCGTTCCCCTATTCGAACCCGGCGCTGTTCTCGATGGTGCTCGCCTTTGCCGGAATCTGGCTGTTCTCCAAGCTCGACAACAGCCAGCGCGCCGCCCAGGACCGGGCCGGCTTCGACGATCAGTATGTCCGTTCGCAGACCGGTATCGGTGCCGCGTCGGCCAGCAAGCATTGAGGCAAGGGTCGCCCGGATGAGGTTCACCCCTCATCCGGGCCACCTTCTCCGGCAGGGGGATGAGGGAGCTTCCTCAAGCCCGCAACCACCGTGTCACCTCAATCCAGCTTCAGACCATATTCGGCCGCGCTTTCGACCAGCACCTCGGCGAAAGCCTGGGCCAGGGTCGAGGGCGCAAAAAGATCATAGGCCGGCTCGTCGGACACCTGATGCAGCAGGACGGGAATCTGCGCCATCACGGTCCGTGCGACACGACCCGGCCCGAACACGCGCGGATGCAGGTCGATTCGGCATAGTTTCATGAGGGCGGTGCGGGCCTTGGCGCCCGACAGGCGCAGCACGCCGAAGGCGGAAGACAGATCCACCACCGAAGCGCTCTCGCCGAGCGCATGTTTGAGGCTGACGGCAAGGCTGCCCGGCCGGCCATGCTTGTCCAGAACCAGCCAATCGCCGGGACCCGATGACAGCACCTTCAGGGCCCCCGAGACCGCCGACCGGCCCGGCTCGGGTAGATCGAGCCCGAATTCTGCCTGGAGCGCACGGCGCAGGGCCGCATCGCCGCCCCGCCGCAGCTTGATCTCGGCGATGTCGGGACTGCGCTCGGCCAGTTGCACCTCGGCGACGCGATCAGAGGGGCGATCCGGAATCAAAGCATGATGACCGGGCACGGAACGCGGCAGAGGCAACGGCTCGACGGCTCCGACCGGCGAAGCGTCCTTCACCCTGAGATTATCCGGATCGATGAAATGCGGGGAGACGATGGTGACCTCGCAGGCTTCGCCGCGCACAGGATCGGCGGCATGAAGCCTCTGGCCGATCCGCTCCTTGCCGCCGCGCAGCAGGGCAAGGCCGATGAACCCCGCGCCGCGCGTGGTCGGGCAGGCCGCGGTGACGAAGCCCAGGCTCTCCTTGGCTTCGGCCGAGGCGGTGAGATGGGCACCGGCCCGCAGCTTGCGGTCGGGGTCGTCCACCTTCACGCCGACCAGGGTAAGGCGCCCGGCATCGGTCAGGCCAGGACGGCCTGCCAGGACACGGCCGACATAATCGCCCTTTTTCTTGAGCATGCGGCCAAGGCCGAGATCATCGGCCGTGGTCTGGCCGTTGAGTTCGCTGCCCGCCACATGCCCTTTCTCGATCCGCAGCAGATTGAGGGCATCCAGCCCATAGGGCTTGATGCCGAAGGGCTTGCCGGCGGCGAGGATCGCTTCCCATACCGGCTCGGCATGGCCCGATGGCACCGACACCTCATAGGCGAGTTCGCCCGAGAAAGAGATGCGGAAGAGCCGGCCAGAAACCCCGGCGATTACGGTCTCGACGACAGCCATGAAGGGAAAGGCCTGGTCATCGAGATCCTGGCTGGCGATGCGGGCGAGCACCGCCCTTGCCTTCGGCCCGGCGACCGCGAAGGTCGCCCATTGATCGGCGACATTGGTGATCTGGACGTCGAGATCGGGCCACACCGCCTGATGGTGGAATTCGAGATGCTCCAGCACCGGCCCGGCATTGGCCGTGGTGCTGGTGACGAAATAATGGTCCTCGGCCAATCGCGACGTAGTGCCATCGTCGAAGACGATGCCGTCCTCGCGCAGCATCAGGCCGTAGCGGGCTCGTCCCACCGGCAGGGACAAAAAGCCATTGGCATAGATGCGATCGAGGAAGACGCCGGCATCGCGGCCCTGGACGTCGATCTTGCCGAGCGAGGAGGCATCGGTGACGCCGACGGCCTCGCGCACCGCCTTCGCTTCGGCCAGCACCGGCGCCCAGCTTGTATCGCGCGAGGGGGAATAGACCAGGGGCCGCAGCCATAGACCCAACTTGACGAAGACGGCGCCATGCCGCGAATGCCAGTCATGCAGAGCGAGCCGGCGCTTGGGCCGAAAATGCTCGCCCGTCTCGGCGCCGGCAAGCGCACCGAAGGAGACCGGCGCGGCATAGGGCCGGAAGGTCGGCAGGCCCGTTTCGGCGATGCTCTCGCCCTTCTCGCCGGCGAGGATGGCGCTCCCGACGAGGCCGCCCGTCTTGCCCTGGTCGGTGGCCATGCCGAGCGTGGTGTAGCGCTTGGCGTGCTCGACATGGCCATAGCCTTCGCGCACCGCGAGCCGCAGGTCATCGGCGGTGACGTCGTGCTGCAGGTCGACGAAGGCCTTTCCGAGGAAGGCCTTGCTGGAGCCGCGCGAAGTCTTGACCTCCCAGAAGGGTTGGGGCGGCGTGCCCTCGCCCTCCGTCCCCGCGGCATCGCCGACGAGCTCGATCCGCTCATTGCCCATGGCGCGGAAAGACACGGCCTTTTCGTCCCATTCGAACGGCAACCGGGCCTGGCCGGCCAGCTGCAGCCGGGGATCATGGCCGCCCGAGATGCAGAGCAGATCGGCCAGCAGCATTTGCGGCCGCAGCCTTGCCGCGATCGAAGTGATGGTCAGGACATGGAGGGGAGTGCCCTCGGTGGCCGTGACCTGCGACCCGAACCAGACGGGGATGCCCGATCGCTCCGCCTCGCGACCGGCCGCCGAATCAGCCCTGACATCGATGATACCGGCAATCTCGACGCCGGCTTGCGCAAGCTGCCTCACCGCCTCATAGGCGCGATCATTGTTGACGAAGAAGGCCGCCCGCCGGCCCGGCGCCACGCCGAAACGCGCGGCAAAGGTCGCAGCCGCCGAAGCCAGCATCACCCCGGGCCGGTCATTGCCGGGAAAGGCGATCAGGCGTTCCTGCGCGCCGGTGGCGAGCACGATCCTGCCCGGACGGATGATCCATTGGCGCTGGCGCACCTCGTTCGGCTTCGGCGTGGCGCGATGATCGGCCACCCGCTCGACGGCGCCGACCACCAGCCCGTCATAGAGGCCATAGGCACCGGTGCGGTTGAGCAGCGTCACCTCGGGAAGCGCCGCAAGTTCGGCGAGCTTGTCCGTCAGGCCATCGCGCATCGCCGGATCGAGCAGCGCCGAGCCGCCGAAGGCGAAGTCCTGTTCCAGCACGATCACGCGTTTGCCGGCCCGCCCCGCCGCCAGGGCGCTGTCGAGCCCTGATGGGCCGGAGCCGACGACCAGCAGATCGCAATGGGCATGCATGGTGTCGTAGCTGTCGGGATCCGGCTCCCGCGCCGCCCGCCCCAGCCCCGCCGCCCGGCGGATCAGCGGTTCATACACCTTCTCCCACCAGGCTGGCGGCCACATGAAGGTCTTGTAGTAGAAGCCCGCCGGCAGAAAGGGCGAAAGCCAGCCATTCACCGCGCCGAGGTCGAAACCGAGCGAAGGCCAGCGGTTCTGGCTCACCGCCTCCAGTCCCTCGAAGAGTTCGATCGTGGTCGCTGGAATGTTGGGTTCGCGCCGCGCGCCTTTGCGCAGTTCCACCAGGGCCGAGGGCTCCTCGGGGCCCGCCGTGAAGATGCCGCGCGGCCGGTGATATTTGAACGAGCGCCCGACGATGCGCACGCCATTGGCCAGGAGCGCCGAGGCGAGCGTATCGCCGCGATAGCCGTGCAGGATCTTGCCGTCGAAGCGGAAGGACAGCGGCTTGCCGCGATCGACCTGCCCGCCCTCGGCGAGGCGATGGGGACCGCTCATGCCGAACGCTCCGGCAGGGCGATCTCGTCATGTCTGCTAACCACAGTCTGGATCTCGTGGTTGACCGTATCGCGCAGCACCTTCAGCACCTGCCGGCAGCCATGCACATGCTGCCACCATTCCAGATGCCAGCCTGCCGGATTGGCGCGCTCATAGACATAGTCGTAATAGGCTTGCGCCTCGGCCTCTTCGCCCGGCCGCCGCACCGAGGCATCGCCCCGATAACGGAATTCGACCTCGTCGCGCAGGCCGCAATGGGGACAGGCAATTCTCAGCATGATGGGCGAGCCTCGACGGTCAGGACGCTTCGCAAATCCGCAGGACCGAGAGTGCTGTCATCCCCGGCGCCACCGCAGGTGGCGGGAAGGGGATCCAGGGGCTGACGAGCACGATCCATGGCCCCTTCCCCTCGCTCTGCTCGGCCGGGGATGACAATTGCGGTCATTGCGATGCTTCTCATCTCAATGCATCCAGGCATAGGGGCCGATGCCCCGTTCGTCGATCACCCGCCCCTCCCGGAAGCGTTCCAGGCCGAAATGGGCGATCAGCGGGTGTGGCGCGCCGGTCGCCACCAGATGCGCCGTGGTGAAACCGCCGGCGGGGATCGCCTTGAAGCCGCCATAGCACCAGCCGCCATTGAGGTAGAGATTGCGCACCGGCGTCGTCGAGATGATCGGATTGCCGTCGGCGGTCATGTCCATCGCCCCGCCCCATTGGCGCAGCACGCGCAGGCGCCCGAGGGCCGGCATCAACGTGAGGCCAGCCGCCAGCACATCCTCCACCATCGGCAGGCTGCCCCGCCTGGCATAGGAGTTGTAGCCATCGAGCGCCCCGCCGAAGACGAGGCCGCCCTTGTCCGACTGGCTGACATAGAAGTGGCCGGCGCCATAGGTGACGACGCAGTCGATCAGCGGCTTGACCGCCTCGGAAACGAAGGCCTGCAGCACATGGGTCTCCAGCGGCAGGCGGAAGCCGGCCATGGCAGCCAGCAGCGAGGAATGCCCGGCCACCGCGAACAGCACCTTGCCGGCGCGGATGCTGCCGAGGCTGGTTTCAACACCGGTGATCGCCTCGCCTTCACGCGTGAGGCCGGTGACCTCGCACTTCTCGACGATATCGACGCCGCGCCGGTCGGCGGCACGGGCATAGCCCCAGGCGACCGCATCGTGGCGCACGGTGCCGCCGCGCTTTTGCAGGAAGCCACCGAGCACGGGAAAGCGACCGTTGTCGACATCGACCAGCGGCACCAGGCGTTTGATGCCGTCCTTGTCGAGCAGTTCGGTATCGACGCCTTCCAGCAGCATCTGGTTGGCACGGCGGGCCAGCAGGTCGCGCTGGCCGTCCGCATGCACGAGGTTGAGGGCGCCACGCTGCGAGACCATGGCATTGTAGTTGAGCTCAGCCTCGAGCCCTTCCCACAATTTGAGCGAAAAGTCGTAGAAGCGGATGTTCTCGGGCGAGAAATAATTAGAGCGGATGATGGTGGTGTTGCGCCCGACATTGCCGAGCCCGATGCCGCCGCGCTCCAGCACCGCGACATTGGCGATGCCGTGATTCTTGGCGAGATAATAGGCGGTGGCAAGGCCATGCCCGCCGCCGCCGACGATGACCACGTCATAGGCCGGTTTGGGTGCCGCCTTGCGCCAGGCCGGGCCCCAGCCGCGATGTCCGCGCAACGCCTCCAGAGCGAGACGAAATCCCGAATAGGCGGAAGAGGTGACGGACATGGGCTCCGCTGTAATGCCGCGAGGGCGCCTGCCCGACGCAGGCGCCCCCCGACTTAAGCACCTCGCTTGCCGCTGGCAATCGAAACACCGACGCAGGCCTCGATTTTGTTGGCGGAACCCCGGCGCCGGGGAGACCCGGACAGATCATCCCGCCGTGATCCCGCGCAGCACCGCTGCCGCAACTTTCTCCCAATTTTTCCGCCGTTCCGGTCTTGCCCCGCGCGGCGCATATCTATATGAAGCGCCCGACCAGCTGCGGAGAGGTGGCAGAGTGGTTGAATGCACCGCACTCGAAATGCGGCATGGGGGCAACTCCATCGGGGGTTCAAATCCCTCCCTCTCCGCCATTTGCTCCTGAAATTATTGTCGTTTTCGACCTGATGGTAACTAGTCGTACCATTGGTCCCGTTTTCGCGTAGCTCACCCCGTTTGAGACGGCGCCGTCATTTGCGGAAGAGACAGGCGCCCCGCTGCCGGCTTACAACCGGCTGCGCAACTCCGCCAAATCGGCGGCGAACCAGATGTCCTGGCCGCGATTGGCCTCCCGGACGAAATCACGCAGGGCATCGCTGCCGGCGATCCAGGCCGAGATATCGCCGATCACGGCGAGGCGCATGCGATAATTGACGAATTTCTGCGCCACGGCGCCGGCGAGCCGCGTGCGCAGGCGGAAGAAGTTGTCGCCAAGCCGCGTGACCGGAATGGCAACCAGCCCCGCCTCGTGTTCCCAGGCCTTGCTGAGAAAATCGTTGATATCGGCTTCGCCGGCGAGCTTCTCACCGTCTGCAGCACAGACGAGCACCCGGACGCCGCCGATCTCCTCGACGCTGTCGTTCATGGTCGTTCTCCCGGTGGCCCGCCTCAGACGATCTCGTAGATGTGATACTGATCGCCCGTCGCCTGCGGAAACGCCCGGCGCCGGAAGGCGGGCGGCAGCTTGCCGTCCACCAGGGCAATATCGACATTGGAGATATAGAAGCCTCCCTGCGCCATCAAACCGGGCAGATAGGCGATGATATCGGCCACGATCGGCACGGCGCCCTGCCGGTCCTTGAGGCCGAGGTCGGAATGGGCCAGCGCGGCCTTGCGCGGCAAGCGCTGTCCAGCCGTGCGGATGGTATCGCCGATATCGCCGAGGAAGAGCAATTCATCCGCCGGGCGCACGAAGACATTGGGGCTCACGCGCTTTTCGAAGGCATAGATGTCCCGATCGGGAAAGTTCTGGCGCAAATGGTCATAGGTCCGGCCATGGCCGAGGCCGAATTCGAGCACCGGCCCCTCGATCCCCCGGATGAGCTCGACGGCGAGGTCGAGGCAGCTGCGCTGGGCCGTCATGCGATTGATGAAATTATCGAGATAACTCATTATCCATTTCACATCATTGCAGAAATCCCGGCCGGCCGTTCTCGGCTGCCGTCCCGGCGGGCGCCGGAAGCCGGCTCCCGGACGCTGTGTCCGGGCCGGATATACCGGCCGTCATAAGCCACCGGCCCGGCGCGAGGCAAGCGATCCGGCGGCCTCCCGCGACACGGAGCGGCCTGACAGAAGCAGCGTGCCGGTGTCTCTCAATGTCCGTCAAATTTGCCGGTGTGCGCGAACACAACGTAGCGGCTAAGTTGATTCTGCGAACGGCGCGGCACTCTCCGAACAGATCCCCTCCCTGCCGTGTCGTTCGTGTCTTTCCAGCTCGTCTCTCTCTCGTCTAACCTCCCGGCCCGCGCAAGCGGGCTTTTTCTTTTCCTGCCTGCATTGACCAGACAAATCGGCTGCACTGATTTCCGTTCGGTTACTCTCTGGAATAGGGAATGGCGATCTCCGCCCGTTCCAGCAGCCACTCCCAGTGCCCGCGGGCATAGCCGCGCGAGACGTCGGCAAGGAGCTTGGCCATCTCGCCCTCGATCGCCGCGATCTCGGCCATGGCGTGGCTGTTGGCGACCAGCAAGACGCGCACCGCCGCACGCGCATCGCCGTCACAATCGGCGATGACGCGCTCCACGCTCGCTTCCAGATCTTCCGGCAAAGCCTGTTCGGATTTGCTGGCTTGCGAGGTCATTGACGGTTCTCCCTGTTCAGAGGACTGGAATCGGCAGATATCTCGCCCCACCGTGACGGTGCATGAGCTCTGCCCCGATGACGGAACGGGCGTCTGCCGCCCGCCCCGGCCTTGATCAGCACGAACGCAGGGCAAAGCGCGTTCATGCGAGAACGTTTTTGCTCCAACGCCTTGTTTCGACATGCCGTTGCGATTCTTCCGCTTCGGCAAATCGCAAAATGCTTTCGGATTCGAGACCGGAAAATTAGGCGAGCCGGCTGCGACTGTCGAGCATTTTGTTCATGTTATGTTCTGATATGGACGACACCGACACGAGCCTGCTCCCGATCTCCCGCAGCCAGGCAAGACGCCTGAAAAAATCTGCACGAAGCATGGAACCAAATCCCGGCCCACCGGTTGAGTGTGCAGTCGAATGCCTTGAGACCGTTCCTGGCATTCGAGCGGGCCCGCCCGCATGACTTCGAGCTGTTGACGCACTCGTAGTTTCCTCGGGCTTTTTGGCCCGACCCAACGACCCAACTGCCGGGTGCCCCCGCATCCGGCTTTTTCTTTGCCCGACCGCTACGGCACAGGCTCCGATTTCGGAATCGGATCCAGTGCCGTGGATCTTTGTTGTCGCATCGTTTTTGCCGAAAACCGGAGTCCACTTTTCGGCACGATGCTGCTGCAGCCTCAATTGCGCAGCACCGCGCAACTGCCGCCGACTCGGTGCAGCTTGTCGCAGAGCAGGCTCGCCTCGCGCAGGCTGCGGGCTGGCAGGCGGACACGATAGAAGGCCCGCCGGCCGCGCCCGGCCATGCGCGTGCCGACAATCAATGTCTCCCGGCCCGCCAGGACGGCCGAGAAGCGCTTCACCGCCCGCTCATAAGAGGCGATGGCGATCGCCTTGGAGAAATTGCCGGACAGTTGCACGCCGAAGGGCGCATAGGGGCCCTCGATCAGGCGCGGCACCTCCCGGCGCACGGTGGTGACGACGGCGACGCAATCGACCGGCGTGGCGGCGGGCTCCTCCCCGGCCTTGAGCCCGTCGTTCGAAACCCAGTCGTCAACGCTGCGATGGGTGATGAAATAGACATAGGCACGTGTTTCCGAGGGCAGATAGCGCCCGCCCGCCAGCCAGTCCGAGAGGCGCTTGGGCCCGGCATTATAGGCCGCCAGCGCCAGCCCCCAATTGCCGAACTGCGTCTTGAGCGCGCTGAGATAGGCGGCCGAAGCCGGAATCGCCTTTTCGGGATCGAAGGGATCGTCGAGTTGCCATTCGGCCGCCGTGCCCGGCATGAACTGGGCGATACCCTGCGCGCCGGCACTGGAGATGACGTGGGGACGAAAACTGCTCTCGCGCCAGATCAGCCGGGTGAAGAGTTCGGGCGGAATACCCTTGTCCTTGGCCGTGGTCTCGATCAGGCGGCAGATCGCCTCGTCCAGGCTCTCCTGGCGCGCCTCGGCTCGGCCCACCATGGCCATGCCGGCGAAGGCGGCAAGAAGCAGCATCGTCGTCAAGCAGATTACTCTCGATCGTGGCCCCGGCCCGATCGAGAGTAATCTGCAAGACATCAAATATTTGCAGAATTTTCCGGCGGGGTCCATGGACGGAGCCCGTCGGAAAACTCTGCTTGGGAAAAGCCGAAGGTTCACAAACAAGGCCCCGCCACTGCCAGCGCGGCCTTCTCTATCGCCATAGCCGAGCTCCTCGGCAAGTGCTTCTTGGCGTCCTGCTGCTTCTTGACCTCCTGTTTCCTGGCTACGACGGGCCGGCCTTTGGGCAATGACCCATGACGCCGCGGCCGCCTTGCCAGGATCGCCTGGACTGGTGCAAACAGGGCACCCCGCCACTTGGAAATTCCATCATGACGAGATGTCATTGGGCCCTCGCCGCTCTCGCCTGGTTCGCGGCCTCCACCGGCACGGCCCTGGCCGCCTCCGAATTCGATCCCACGCCGCTATTGCCTGTTTCGATCGAGGAGGCCGACCGCACCCGTCTGATGAATTTCGAGCAGACGCGCCGCAGCGCCGTCGATGCGGTGCTCGGCTCCAATGCCCGCCACACCGCCGACGGCATCGCCCTGGAGGAGATCCTCGCCGGCGATCCCAGGCCGATCGCCAATACACGCGAACTCGTCGGCAATTGGCGCTGCCGCAGCGCCCAGCTCGACGACGGCTCGAAGGCCAATGACGGCAAGGGCAGCATCTATGCCTATCCCTATTTCAAATGCGCCATCAGCGAGCGCGGCGGCAAGCTCTTCTTCGCCAAGGTGAACGGCTCCCAGCGCGTCAGCGGCTTTCTCTACCGCGTCAGCAACACCCGCTTCGTCTTCCTCGGCGGCAATGCCAATGGCGACGATCCGCCGGTCGCCTATGGCGCATCGCCCAAATCCGACGCGGTGGCCTATCTGTTCAAGGCCGGCCCGCGCAAGCTGCGCCTAGAACTGCCGCAAACCTGCTGCAGCACGCTCGAGATCCTCGAACTGGTGCGCTGAGCCTGCCGGCTCTCGGGGGGCTGGTCTTCAGACCAGCCTGAAGCGCGGCGCCTGCCAGGAATGAAGATGCCGGGTCTGAAGTGCCAGAGCGATGCAACCCCTCATCCGCCTTTCTCCGGTTTGTTCGGAAGACCTTGAAAGGGATCTGAAGGCCCGCCCCACCCGGATTCATGCCGTCGGCGGCAAAGAAGCGCGAAACATCTATCCCGCCCGCGTGAAGGCAGCCCGGTCCAGGGACAGAAGATCGCCGATGCGCTCGATGGTGACGTCAGGCTTGGGATCGACAGTGTTCATATCCGCTTCCAGGGCGTAATGGCCCTGGCGCACGAAGATGGTGGTGAGCTTGTCGCCCATCACCGCCTTCATCTTGGCGAGCAGGCGGGGCTTGTCGTCGACCATGGCGTAATGCTCGGCCGGATAATGGCGCTGCACGGAGTCCAGCATCTGCTCCTTGTGCAGATAGATCATCACCCGCCCTTCCACCGCGTCCCACAGGCCGGCGCGCTGCACCTTGCGCGGCTGGAACACGATGTCGCCATCCGAAAGCACGGCGGGAGCGCTGAAGCTCTTGAGATGGGCGATCGCTTCCAGCGCCTTCGGGAAGACGCGCTCGGCGAAGGGATATTCCAGGAGGAATTTCGACATCTGGAGCAGGTCGGGGTCGTCGTCCAGCCCGGCGCGGAAGAGTTGGAGCGCGGCGAGATAATCGGCATAGCCGTAATCGTCGCGGATCTTGCCGTAGATCGTCCAGTAGCGCGCGCGCTGGTCCGCTCCGAAGGCTTCCTCGATATGGTCGCCGAGGTCCTCGCCGAAGCGGTCATTGTCGAGCAGCGTGTTGTCGACGTCGAGAAGGACGACGAGCTTGCGGTCAGGGGACACGGCGAACTCCTATGATGTTACGCGAAAGTGGGGACAGGGCGCGGACAGGGCCGCGCTACAGTACAGGATCCGATATCGGAATCGGATTCCGTACTGTAAGCTTTTGTTATTGCATCGTTTTTTCCGAAAACCGGCATCCACTTTTCGGCACGATGCTCTAGCGCCCCATCCGGTTCCAGGCGTCGAGGCCGGCGATCTTGTAGGCCTCGGCGAGGGTGGGATAGTTGAAGGTGTTCTCGATGAAATAGTCGATCGTGCCTTTGAGGTTAAGTACGGCCTGGCCGATATGGATCAGTTCGGTCGCGCCCTCGCCCAAGATGTGCACGCCGAGCAGGCGGCGCGTCTTGGTCGAGAAGATCATCTTCATGATGCCGCTGTCGAGCCCCATGATGTGGCCGCGCGAGGTCTCGCGCAGCCGGGCGATGCCGACTTCGTAGGGAATGCCCTTCTGGCGCACTTCCTCCTCGGTCAGGCCCGTGGTGGAGATCTCCGGCACCGAATAGATGCCATAGGGGAAATATTCGGGTGGTGGCGGCGGTTCGAGGCCGAAGGCATGGCAGGCGGCCACTCGCCCCTGCTCCATCGAGGTGGAGGCGAGGCTGGGAAAGCCGATGACGTCGCCGGCCGCGTAGATATGCGCCACCTCTGTCTGCAGGGTCGCCGGATTGACGCCGATGCGGCCGCGATGATCGGTCTTGAGGCCGGCCGCGTCGAGGTTCAGCCTGTCCGTATTGCCGACGCGCCCGGCGGCGAACATCAGCATCTCCGAGGACACCTTGCGGCCATCGCCCAGCTTGGTGACGACGCGGCTCTCCTCGCGCTCGATCGAGACCACCGGGGAACCCAGGCGCAGCGAGACGTTGCGGTCCCGCAATTCATGCATGAACTCCTCGATCAGCTCCTTGTCGATGAAATCGAGGAAGCTCGAGCGCGGCTCGATCAGCGTGACGGCGACGTCGAGAGCACTGAAGATGGTGGCATATTCGACGCCGATCACGCCCGCACCGATCACGGTGAGGCTGCGCGGCAGCCGGGGCAGCTCGATGATCTCGTCGCTGTCGAAGACATTATCGGAATTGAACGGCACATAGTCGGGGCGGAAGGGCTGCGTGCCGCAGGCGATCAGGATGTAATTGGCCGTCACCGTGCTGCGCGTGCCGGTCTCCGTAGTGATCTCGATTTCGTGTGGGCCGAGAAAGCGTGCTTCGCCCCGGGCCGTGCGCACGGTGTTACGGCTGAACTGATGCTCCAGCACCTCGACCTCGTGGTCGAGCGTCTTCTGGAGGCGGACCATCAGGTCGGTGGCGCCGATATCCTGCTTGACCCGGTAGGCCCGGCCGTAGAAGCCACGCTCGCGCCAACCCGACAGGTTCAGCACCGTCTCACGCAGCGTCTTGGAGGGAATCGTCCCGGTGTGCACCGACACGCCACCCACGCGCCGGCCCTTCTCCACCACCAGGACCGACTTGCCGAGCTTGGCCGATTGCACGGCGGCGCGACGGCCGGACGGGCCCGAACCGATGACGAGCATGTCATAATCATACATGGAGGGAAGTCTCTAGGCCGTTGGAACAAGGTGTCGAAAAGGCGGGAAGTGCCCGGGAGCATGGTCATGCTGCATGACAGCATGAATGCACATAGGGCTGCCACCTGCCAAGAGACAAGAAAAAATGCCGCGACGACGTCGAACCATCTGCCATGCAGCCGGCGGAATGAAGCGTTGTTTGCCTTCTCCGCGAAGCGGGGGAAGACAGGTCGCGCGCCTATCCTGGCGCCCGGCCCGACAGCACATCCCCCACCGCCGTCGACCAACTGCCATCCGTGTGCTTGGCCCAATAGGCCTCGAGCAGCGCCCGGGTGACCGGCCCCATGCGGCCCTCGCCGACGGCGGCGCCATTGATCCGCGTCACCGGCATGATGCCGCCGGCCGTCGAGGTAATGAAGACCTCGTCGGCAGCCCGCGCCTCGGCCGCCGTCACGACCCGCTCCTCCAGGGGAAAGCCGAGTTCGGCGGCGAGTTCGATCGCGCTCTGGCGCGTAACGCCACGCAGCACGCCGCGATCGGGTGTGGCGATCCGGCCCTGGCGCACGGTGAAGATGTTGAAGCCCGGCCCCTCGGCGAGGTTGCCGTCGGCATCGGTCAGCACGGCGCTCTGCGCGCCGCGATCATAGGCATCGTAGAGGCCCATGACGAAATCCAGCCAGTGATAGTTCTTGACGGTGGGATCGACCGAATCCGGCGGGATGCGGCGAATGTCGGACAGCACGATCGGAAGCCCGGCCTCGCGCTGTTCGGGCTTGAGGATCCAGCCGAACGGAATGGCAAAGCAGATCAGTTGGTTATGGGCCTCCCTGGGGTCGCGCGAGAAGGTCGGCGAGATACCGCGCGTCAGCACCATCTCGACATAGGCATCCTGGAGCCCGGAGCGGGAGACGCATTCGGCGAGAATCTGGACCAGTTTTTCGGGCGAGACCGGCAGCGTGAGGCGCAGCCTGTCGGCCGAGCGCAGGAATCGCTCGATATGGGTGTCGAGGCGGAAGAAGCGGCCCTTCCAGACATGTACGACGTCATAGGTCGCGTCCGAATGCAGGAAGCCCCAGTCGAGCACCGAGATCTTGGCTTCCGACATCGGCACGAAGCCGCCATCGATATAGGCTGTTCCGGCAGGATAGTTCATGCGGCCCCACTCTTGCCCCGCGACCTTTGATCGGAATCGGGCATGCGCGATCTGCGCCCGGTAATGACAATAATTCAAGACCGATGTCGCCCTCCGCCAGGCTCATTCGTCGTCACGATAGGAGGCCGAAGAAATTCGCCCAGGCAAGGAAATGGATACGATGACGATCACCATCACGGCGTTTGAACGATCACCCGATGGCGGCAAGGGACTGGCACGCGATACGCGCGTTCGCTGGGCGCTCGAAGAAGTGGGCCAGCCTTATGAGGTTCGCCTGGTTTCCTTCGCGCAGATGAAGGCGCCTGGCCATCTGGCCATCCACCCCTTCGGCCAGATCCCCACTTACGAGGACGGTTCTCTGTCGCTGTTCGAGACCGGCTCGATCATCTTTCACCTCGCCGAGCGGCATGCGGGCCTGCTGCCTGGGGATCGCGATGCCCGAGCGCGGGCGATCACGTGGATGTTTGCCGCACTCAACACCGTCGAGCCGCCGATCCTCGACCTGACGACAGCACGGATCTTCGAAGCCGACAAGCCCTGGAGCGCGGAGCGCCTGCCCTTGGTAAAGGACCGCGTTCGGGCCCGGCTCGACCAGCTCTCCGCCCGGCTGGGCAACGCCGACTGGCTAGATGGGGCGTTCAGCGCAGGTGATTTGTTGATGGTATCCGTGCTGCTGCGACTGAGAATGTCGGGCCTTCTGGACGAATATCAAAACCTGACCGCCTATGTCGCTCGCGGGGAAGCTCGGCCCGCTTATGTCAGGGCCTTTGCCGCGCAATTTGCGATCAACGCCCCGTCAGCCCGTTGAAACATGAGCTCGCAAAGCCGAGCCGACAGCACAGACTACGCTCTAGTTTGGCCCCAGCGCATGGCCGCGAATGCGATAGCCGAGTGTGAGCGGCATTCCCGGCTCGATCGTGATCGCCGTGCGCACGCCAGACTGGGCGATGGGATTGTCCGAGGCGCCAATTACCGATCCGAAATCGAAGGCCGAGGCCACCGGTTCGACACCGACGCACAGGTGCCGCCCGTTCCAGGGCGGGAATTTGCGCCCGCGATTGCTCATCCACAAGAGGCAGGACGGCAGCTTCGTCGTGTCCCAGGAAAGATCCCAGGCAACCCGGTCGTGCTCGTCGACGAGATGGACGCCGCCTTCGATGCCGCAGAGTTGCAAGATGTCCTCGCGGTCGTCGGCGAAGGGCAGCCTGTCGAAACGCTCGCTCCCGCCTGACTTGACCGCGACATCGGCAAGCGTCGTGAACCTCCTGTCCGGCTCGGCCCGGGCTGCCGCTTCGGCAACGGGATGGCTGAGGCCGAAACGATAGGGACCGGGCTCGATGCGAAAGGATCCTGGTTTTCCACGCAGGGCGAAGTTGGGATGAAAGCCGAACGGCCTGACGCAACGGTGCCGGGCCCGGATCTCGACGGAAACATCCAGTCCCGCCTGCCCGTCGATCGGGCAGATCGTGCGTGTGATCCTCTCGATGGGCGAGTCGCTGGGATAATCGAGGCCGAGGGTGATCGCGTCCTGCGTGCGCGACACCAGGCTCCATTCGGCGGCAGCGCTGTGGCCATGCAGCAGGTGATCGCTTGGGCCGAGCGGATGGACGCTGTCCGGCAACGAAGCATCCACCAGCCCCCGCCAGGCGCCGATCAGGGGATCGTCGCTGCTGTAGAGCCTCCCAAAGGGCAGGCAGGGCCAGTCGCCCCGGAGGTTCTCCAAGCCCGGCTCGACTTTTTCGCCGGCCGTGATCCAGGGCGCCTCGTGGAAGGGTTCGACGAAGCGGCCGTCCTCCAAGCGAAAGCGCGTGCGGCCCAGGGCGGCAGCGCCGGCATGTACCGTCACCTGGCCATGCGACCAGTCGAGCGACCAGGTTTGCGACATGTAGATTTCCTGATTTCCGGCGGGGCCAGTATCCGGGCGGCAAGATTGGTCGCCGCCCGGAACTCGTGCTCAGAACTTGAATTCCTCGACATTGGCCGGCGTGACGATCTTGGCGGGGCCGAGCACCACCTCACCCTTTTCGCCCACCGTATAGTCGCCGAGACGCCCGGCCTTGAACTTGTCGCCCGGCTTGCCGGCGATCTTGCACTGCGCCAGTTGCTGGGCACCGTAATAGGTTAGATAGCCGAGATCCTTGACGTTCCACCAGATGTCCTGGACGGAGCCGTTCTGGATGTATTTCTTGATTAGGGTGGCCGGCGCCAGGCCCGTCAGCTTGACCTTGCCGAGGCTGCCAGCCTGGTCGAGGGCGCGCGCCGCGGCCGGCAGGCCGATGCCGGCGGGAATGATGATGCCCTTGAGGTTCGGGAAGGCCTGGACGAGCGCCAGGGCCTGCTGCTGGTTGACCTGCTCGCTCTCCTGGCCATAGGCGATCTGCACCAACTTCATCTTGGCGAATTTTGGCTCCTTCATCTTGTTCTTGATGAAGTCGATCCAGGCATTCTGGTTGGTGGCCGTCGGCGTGGAGGAGAGGATGGCGAAATCCCCCTCATAACCGATCATCTGCCCCATGCTCTCCAGCATCATCTCGGCCAGGCTGTCGCCCTTGGCCTGGTTGAAGAACAGCGAGCGGGCGGCTTCCGAGACGTCCGAATCGTAGGAGACGATCCTGACGCCCTGCTTGGCGGCGCGCTTGAGGGCCGGCGCCACGGCATTGGCGTCATTGCCGGAGATGGCGATGACGTCGACCTTCTGGGACACCAGATTGTTGATGAACTCGATCTGGGCTTCGGCGGTCGCCTGGGAAGGCGCCTGCTGGATCACCTTGCCGCCGATCTCCTTTTGGGCCTCCTCCGCCCCGGTCTTGGCGACCTGGAAATAGGGATCGGTGTCGAGCTTGGGCAGGAAGCCGACGGTCACGGGCTCCTTGGCGCATTTCTCGGCCGCGAGGGCCGGCGCCGCCAGAGCGCCCAGCATGATGGCCGTGGTCAGGATCAGGTGTGTTCTCATCGCTTTTTTCATGGCTCGTCTCCTCCTTCACGCCTTTCTTCAGGTCGTTGTTGGTTTACGCTTTCAGTCAGGTCGTTCGTTCCGGTTCTCGCGGCCGGCCGGCTGCATTGAACTTGGCCTGGAGACCGCCATAGAGGCGCTGGGCCGTGGTGCTGAGCAATAGCGAGAAGATCAGCAAGAGCCCGATCACGGTGCCCTGCGCATCGCCGCCGATCTGGCTCAGCCCCAGCACGTTGCGCAGCGTGGCGATCAGTACCAGCGCCAGGAACACGCCGGTCAGCTTGCCCTTGCCCCCGAACACGCTGACGCCGCCGAGAAGCGCGATGGTGATCACGTCGAGTTCGAGGCCGATGGCATTGTCGGCCCGGGCATTGGCAAGGCGGGCGGTGAACACGATGGAGGCGATGGCACAGATGAAGCCGCTGAGGACGAACAGGCCGAGGCGGATGCGCGCCACCCGCACCCCGGCATAGAGCGCCGTATCAGGGCTGCCGCCGATGGCGTAGATGCGCCGGCCGATGCTGCTCACCTGCAGGAGGATGGCGAAGACCGGCGCCAGCACGAGGAAAGGCACGATCGTCCAGGGGATCGGCGTGTCGCCCAGCGTGTCGATGCCGAAATCGGTGAAGCTCTCGGGAAACTCGTTCACCGAGCCGGTTCCGAGCAGGATGTAGCCGATGCCGCGAAACATCGCCATGGTGCCGAGGGTGACCACCAGCGAGGGCAGGCCGAGATAGGTCACCAGCACGCCGTTGAACGCGCCCGCCAGGATGCCCGTCAGCAGCGCCAGTGCCATCGCACCCTCCAGCGGCAGGCCCTCGCGGATCAGCACGCCGAACACCACGCTGCTGAGAGCCAGGATACTGGCAACGGACAGGTCGATCTCGCGGGCGATGATCAAGAGCACCATCGGCAGCACGATCAGGGCTCGCTCGGATGCACCGGCAATGGCCTGCGAGATGTTGAAGGCCGTGGCGAAATTCGGTACGGCCAGCACCGCATAGGCGAGCACCGCTACGGTGAGCAGCGCCAGGAAATTCTCCCAGCTGGCGATCCTTTCGATAAGGCTCGTCTTCATCGCCCTCTCCGTCCCTGATGGGTCCGCCGCCCGATGATGGTGTCGACACCGATGGCGAGCAGGATGACGAGGCCATAGACCCCCTGCAGCCAGAGCGGATCGACGCGCACCAGCGTCAGCCCGTTCTGGATCACCAGGAGCGTCAGCGCGCCGAGGGCGACGCCGAGCACCGTTCCGGCACCACCCCTGATGGCGACGCCACCCACCACCACCGAGGCGATCACGGTGAGTTCGAAGCCGAGCGCCACGCGGGCATCGATGGTGGCATAGCGCGAGGCCCACAGCGCGCCGTCGAAGCCGGCCAGCAGGCCCGCCAGCATGAAGGCGCCGAGCACGAGAGCCGTGCGGCGGATGCCGATAAGGGCGGCCCCATCCGGATTGGAGCCGATGGCATAGAGCTCCCGGCCAACAGGCCAGTGCTTCAGGATCACCCCGATCACCACCAGGCAGGCGAGAGCGATGAGGATCACGGCCGGAATGCCGACGATGCGGGCGCTGGTCATGTCGAGCCAGGCTTGCGGCACCTGGTCGGCGCTGATCTGCCGGCCGCCCGCCCACAGGCTGTTCAGGCCCCGGAAGACCGAGAGGGTTCCAAGCGTGACCACGATCGCCGGCACGCGGCCGAGGGTCACCACCAGCCCGTTCAGGGCACCGCAGGCCAGGCCTATGGCACAAGCCGTGGCGACGCCCAGAAGCACCGAGCTTTCGGGATGGGCATGCATGAAGCTGGCGGCGCCATAGGCCGACAGGCCGATCACGGAGGCCACCGACAGATCGATGTTGCGCGTCAGCAGGACCAGCATCTGGGCCACAGCGACGATCATCAGGAGCGCCGCGTCCATGGCGATGGCGGTCAGGTTCTCGGGGCTGACCATGCGCGGATTGAGGAACATCACCGGCAGGACAACGGCCGCCATGGCACCGACCAGCCCGACCTCGCGCCGGCGCAGCAGCGCCTTGAGCCAGTTGCCCGGAGGCTCATCGAGCTTTGCGGCCTCATCCCGCGGCGCCAGCGCCGGCTGCTTGTCCAAAACCACCCCACCGGCATCGGTGGCCGCGCGTATCACCTTTTCCTGGTCGGCCTCCCCGCGCTCAAAGGCGCCAGCCATCCGGCCCTCGCGCAGCACGACGATGCGATCGCACATACTCACCAGTTCGGGCAGTTCCGAGGAAATCAGGATGATCGCCAGCCCCTGCTGGGCCAGTTCGGCGATCATGGTATGGACTTCGGACTTGCTCTCGACATCGATGCCCTGGGTCGGTTCGTCGAGGATGAGCAGCCTGGGCTGGGTGGCGAGCCATTTCGACAGCACCACCTTCTGCTGATTGCCGCCCGAAAGTGTCTTCACAGGCTGGGCGAAGCTGCGGAATTTCAGCTTCAGGCGCCGCAAGTGCGGCTCGACCAAAGCCAGTTCCTGCCGGCGCATCACCAGCCCCGCCATGGTGGCCTTCTCGATCACCGGCAGGGAGGCGTTGTCGAGGATGGGAAAATCCATCACCAGGCTCTGGCCGAGCCGGTCTTCCGAGACATAGGCGATGCCGGCGGCCATGGCGGCGGGCGGATCGGCAAAGGATACCGCCCTTCCTTCCATCTCGATGCGGCCCGCCGTCGGCTGGTCGATGCCGAACAGCACGCGGGCGATCTCGGTGCGCCCGCTGCCCACCAGCCCGCCGAGGCCGAGAATCTCGCCGGCCCGGACGCTGAAGGAGACGTCGTCGAAGGCCCCTTCGCGCGACAGGCCGGAAACGGCGAGCACCTCGCGGCCGGGCTTGGAGTCCCATTGCGGATAGATGGCCTTGAGCGGCCGCCCGATCATCATCTGCACGGCTTGATCGCGGTCGAGTTCCACCGCCCGCCTCACCCCGATCAGATGGCCGTCGCGCAGGACGGCGATGCGATCGGCGATCCGGTAGATCTCTTCCATGCGATGGCCGACGAACATCATCGCCACCTGCCGGGCCTTGAGATCGGCGACCACGGCGAAGAGGCGCTCGACCTCGCGCTGGGACAGGGCAGCGGTCGGCTCGTCCATGATCAGCACCTTGGCGTTGACCGATAGGGCACGGGCGATCTCGACCAATTGCTGCTCGGAGGTGCGCAGCTCCTTCAATTGATCCTCGGGCGAGCATTTCAGTCCGACGACGTCGAGCAGAGCGCGCGCTTCCTCGCGCATGCGCTCATAGTCGATGCGGCCCAGGGAGCGCTGCGGCATGTGGCCGACGAAAATGTTCTCGAACACCGTCAGGTCGCCGAACAGGCCGGGATGCTGATGCATCACTGCAATGCCGCGGCGCTGGGCTTCGAGCGGAGACCAATGCTCCACCGGCTGTTTATCGATGGCGACCGCGCCCTCGTCCGGCCTGTAGACGCCGGCAAGCAGCTTGACGCAGGTGCTTTTGCCCGCGCCGTTCTCGCCCAAAAGGGCCAGCACCTCGCCGGGCAGGAGATCGAAACTGGCGTTGGAAAGAGCGATCGTTCCTCCGAAGCGCTTGGAGGCGTTCACCAACCCGGCAGCCGCCGCGGGGGACGCGATCGAGGTTCCGAGGCCCTCATCGGCCAGGCTGCTCTTCATGGCATTGCACGCCGGCGATGACGCGACCGAGATACCCCCACCATCATCCTCCCGCATCCTTTAATTATTAAAGCAAATGGATATATCGATGCCCCTGGACTGTCAAGCGGATGCCCTTTCCCCTAGCCGGCCCCGATATAGGTTTTCAGGCTGGCGCGCCCGATGCCCGGCGCCTTGGCCTTCACCAGCGTGGCACTGTCCGGCGCGAACATGGCATAGAGCGGCAGGATGGCCGCGCCGATCGCCGCCGCCTGCGGCCCCATCGTCCCGACCGCGATATCAGGCGCGAACAGCCCTTCCGGCATGATCGCCTGGAAACGGCGCGACACCGCCTCGACCGTCCGCTGCAGGATGGCCGATGGCAGGATGCCGTCGATCACGATCGCCGACACATCCACCACGGCGATGGCGCCGACGATCGCCTGGGCGAGCGCGTCGGCGCAGTCCTCCACCCACGCGCCGAGATGGGGTTCGGCCGCCTCGCCGATCTCGGCCAGTTCGTGGGCCCGCCGGATCGGCACGCCGTTCTGGCGCAGATGGTTGGTCAGCACATAGATCGAGGCCCGGCGCAGCAGGATCTCGAATGGCCCTTTTGGCGCCGGCACGCTGGACAGCAGCGAGGGCGTCACGGGATAGGGGCCGAAGGCGGCCGAATTGCCGTTCGGGCCGGTCTCCAGATTGCCGTTGATGATCAGTCCGCCGCCGATGAAGGTGGAGATGAACAGATAGATGAAATCCCTGGCCTCGCGCCCCCGGCCATAGACCAGTTCGGCCGTCGCCGCACCGGAGGCATCGTTCTCGAAGAAAAGCGGCAGATCTATGCTGTCGGCCAGGGCCTTGGCGAAATCGAAATCCTCCCAGGCCTGGGTGATCGAAGCCGGCATGCCCAGCTCCTTGGTCCAGCTGTCCATGAAATAGGGCATCGCCACGCCGACGCCGACCAACCGGCTGCGCAAATCGGGCGCCAGGCCGGCCCGGAAGGTGCGGACATAGGCGGCGGCCAGCTCCGCCACCATCTGTGGTTCGGGATATTCGTAGTCGCTGGTCTCCATGCGCAGGGTGCGGCCGGTGAAATCGACCAGCACCGCATCGAAGGCTCGCCGGCCGACATGCAGGCCGATCGAAAAAGCACCGTCGGGCGCCGGCGCATAGAGGGTGGAAGGCTGCCCCACCTGTCCGGCGCGCTTGCCTTCATGCCTCACGAGCCCGACTTCCTCGAGATGGTCGACGATGACGGCCACGGCCTGGGGCGTGAGATTGGCTGAGCGGGCGAGTTCGGCCTTGGAGGCCTGGCCGAGACGCTGCAGCGCCTCGAGCACCACGCGCTCATTGTAGCGCCGGACCTGGACGGAATTGCTGCCCTTGCGGCTCGCCGGCGCGTTCGGCTGGGACATGATCGCCATCGTGCTCCAATGAATGAAGGATCTCGAGCCGGAAGGATCCTTCAATTATTAAAGCACTATGCTTAATTATCAAGCGAGATGACACGATTGAGGGGAACGCTTCCCGGAAACGCGGACGTTCTCGTCCATGCGTCCTCGAGGTAGCGGACCCGCGAGATGACAAAGGCGACAATAGAACTCGACGCATGTGTCCCCTCGCCCCGTTCTTACGGGGAGAGGCGAGCGTCGCATCTCTCATCCCAAGTCGGCGCTTAGGGATGCGGCATCCAAGTTCCTGGATACATCTTTTCCTATCGCGCCGCCGTCTGCGCATAGGCGCTGCCGAAGCGATTGGCCAGGAAGGCCGACAGGGCAATGTCCTCCTGGCGGATAAAGCCCTTCTGGGGCAATTCTCCTGCGGCCAGCATGTCCAGCACGGCGCAGATGGCGGAGGCCGTCGTCACCTGGATGGCGCTGCGCAGGCGCAAGCCGACGCGGCGGTTGTAGATCTTGTTGGCATAGGTCTCCTGCACCAGGTGGCCGTGGCGCTTGCCGCTGACGGTGACGAAGATCACCACCACGTCCTGGATCGTCGCCGGCAAGGCATTTTCGAGAATGTCCTTGAGCACGTCGCGGCGATGCCTGAGATCGAGGTCGTTGAGGAGCGCCTTCATGATCGCCGCATGGCCGGGATAGCGAATGGTGCGGTAATTCAGCGTGCGCACTCGCCCCAGATAGGTCTCGCACAGGCTGCCGAGGCCGCCCGAGGTGTTGAAGGCTTCATAGGTGACGCCGTCGAGCGAAAATTCCTCACGCTCCTCCATCGCTGGTACTTCGACGCGATGGCCATCGACGATCGCTTCGCAGGGTTCGCAATATTCGTTGATGACCCCATCCGTCGACCAGGTCAGGTTGTAGTTGAGCGCGTTGGAGGGATATTGCGGCAGGGCGCCGACCCGCATGCGGATGGAATCCAGGCTGTCGAATTGCTGGGCGAGATCATTGGCGACGATCGAGATAAAGCCGGGCGCCAGCCCGCATTGAGGGATGAAGGCGCTTTTGGCCAAAGCCGCGAGGTCCCGCACGCGGCGCGTCGAGGCGACGTCCTCGGTCAGGTCGAGATAATGGACATTGGCGCGCGCCGCCGCTTCCGCAATACGGGTGGTGAGATGAAAGGGTGCCGCGCTGAGCACTGCATAGGCACCGTCGAGCACTGCACCGAGGGCAGCCTCGTCCTGGAGATCGAGTTCACGTTGCGCCACCGCCGCCGAAAGCTCGGCACTTTCCAGCTGCTCGGCCGAACGGTCGATGACTGTGACTTCATAGTCTCCGCTGACCGCCAGAATATCGGCGATACACGCCCCGATCTTGCCTGCTCCCGCTACCACGATCTTGCGCATCGTCGGCCTCCCCTGTCGCGATTCTTGCTCAAAAGCCTACGCCTGCCTCCTTTTGTTTCGAAGCCTGCATTTCGACGATATGCCGAGCTTTCTTTGCACAATGCAGGGCGTTATATCGTCATTATGACGACACCCGCCGATGATACCCTGATTGCCATCCTGCGCGAGAATGCCCGCGCCTCCACGGCCGAGATCGCCCGGCGCCTCGGCGTCTCCCGCACCACCGTGCAGAGCCGCCTGGCCCGCCTCGAACATCGCGGCGTGATCGTCGGCTACACCATCCGGCTTTCCGAGGAACACACGCGCTCGCTCCTGCGCGCCCATGTCCTGCTGACCACCGTGCCGAAGCTGATCCGCCAGGTGGAAGCGGGCCTGCGCGAAATTCCGTCCGTGCGCACCCTGCACTCGGTCAGCGGCAATTTCGACATGATCGCAGTGATCGAGGCCCGGTCCGTGGGCGAACTCGACGAACTCGCCGATCGCATCGGGGCGCTGGAGGGCGTCGAGCGCACCTCGACCTCTCTCATCCTGTCGACCCGGATCGAGCGTTAGCTGGGCGGTGACCGATCCCGACACCGACGGATCTTCGATAATCGACGTTCAGTTTCGGTTCAGCCGCAATCGGGATGATGGCGGCCAAATCATGAGAGGTCGAGATGCTCCTGCGCAAGAAACTGTTCGGTCTGGCTGGAACCCTGATGCTCGCCGTCTCGCCCACGGCGATCGTGCTGGTGCAGGATGCCATGGCCCAGGACGCCCAGGCCCCAACCACGGAAGCGCCCGCGCCGGGCGCCAAGCCCTCGGTCGAGGACATTCTGAAGCGCCATAAGAAGGGCAGCGGCCAGGATGGCGAAGGGGCTCCGGCAAAACGGGCTGCCCCCGCCGAATCGCAGGACCAGGACGGTGGCGCTCCCGCTGCAAAGCCGAAGCGGCAGAAGCCGGCTGCCGAGCAGGAGGGGGCAGCGCCCGGTTCCGGCGCTGACGAGGCCCCCGCCGCCAAGCCCAAGCGTCAGAAGCCTGCGCCCGATGCGGCCAGCCAGGACGCGCCCGGCGAACCGGCGCCGGTCGAGACGCCTCCTGCCGCCAAGCCCAAGCCCAAGCGCGAGAAGCCGGCACCCGATGCGGCCGGCCAGGAAACTCCTGGAAAACCGGCTGCTGGCGAGCCGGCACCGGCGGCTCCATCGACAAAGCCGAAGCGCCAGAAACCCGCCGCCCCTGGCGAAAACAGCGGGCAGGACACACCGGCCGCCAAGCCCGGCGCTCCTGCCCAGCCGAATACGGATCAAGGTGCCGGTACTGCCCCCGCGCAACCCAAGCCTCTCCAGCCCAAGCCCCAGCAGCCTGCCGCCGGCGACGACCAGCCGGCTGCAGGCCAGGAGACGGACAAGGAGAACGGCGGCACGCCCGAACCGCGCGGCAAGCGCCGCGACCGCACGCAGGGCCAGCCTGGCCAGGGCCAGCCCGGCAATGACGGCGTGCCGCAGGGCGTCGACGACGGCCAGCCGCAGAAACGCCCCCAAGACCGCCCCCAGGACCGTCCTTTGGACGGCCGCTCAGGCGGGCGCAACCAGCTTCCCGGCCAAGGCGGCATTCCCCTGCCGGCCGACGGCACGCAGCAGGGTCAGGAGGGGCGCCCGGGCCTTCCGCCGCAGCCGGACAACGGCAGCCAGCAAGGCCAGGGCCGCCCCCTGCAGGGCCCGGTCGATCGGGCGGCGGAACAGCGCGCCATCGGCCTGTTGGGTGATACCACGCCGCCCGACCGTCTCAACGACCAGCAATTGCGCCAGCGCCTCAACGTCTATCGCTCGGCCCTGGCGACCGGAAACCTGTCGGAAGCCACCGAGCAAGCCCTGATCCAGCGCCTCAACGGCGCACGCGCGGCCCTGCGCAACCGCGTCGCCGACCAGGAATATGGCGGCGAGCAGCAGCAAGGCCAGGCCGGGCGCGGCTCGCCGTTTGGCCGCTCCCAGTTCCGCCAGGGTTCGCCCCGTCCCCAGGATATTCCCGCCATCCTGGCGGATCGGCGCCCGTCCAACGTATTGACCATCGAACAGCTCAACCGCCGTATCCTGGTCTATCGCGACGCCTCCAACGACCAGCGCTACAATCCCGAGGACCGTGAGGCCTTCGCGCAATATCTGCTGGACGACCGCAACGATCTGCGCCGCCGCCTGCTCAGCGATCGCGGTCAGCGCACTGACCGCCTGCGGGGCGATGAAGACGGCAGGCGATTCGACATGGACATCAACCCGCGCGGGCAGCGCTATCAGAGCGTCTGGGCCGCCGAAGTCGATGACGACCAGATCGAGCAACAATTTGCCGCCCGTCCCCTCAAGCCTCTGCCGCGCCGCTATCCACGTGCCGAATTTCTTGCCCGGCCCGAGGTGGTGATGGAACAGCCCGCCGTGCGCCAGTCCATTCCCAGCGTCGAACTGGATACCATCCACTTCGGCTTCAACGAATCATTCGTACGCGAGGAAGAGATCGCCAATCTCGACCGCATCGGGCGCATCCTCGAGCGCATCGTGGCCGCCCATCCGGGCGAGGTCTTCGTGATCGAGGGCAATACGGATGCGGTGGGCGACGATGCCTATAATCTGCGCCTGTCCAAGGAGCGGGCCGAGGCTGTGAAGCAGGCCTTGACGCAATATTACGTGATCTCGCCCGACAATCTGGTCACGGCGGGCCTCGGCGAGCGCTATCTCAAGATCCCGACGCCGGAGCCCGAGCAGGAAAACCGCCGCGTGACCCTGCGCCGTATCACGCCTCTGCTGGAGAAGTGACGGCTGCGATAAAGATCGCGGCGCGCATCCCCGTCGGATGCGCGCCGCTTTTGCTTGCCATCGCTTCCCCTTTCGCTTAAATCCCGCGGCGCGGTGGCAACTGGTCTCCGCGTCTCCTCGCCTCATGCATAACAGCCACGGCCGGGATCGCATCCTGGCCGCTTTTGTGCGGCGTCCCCTCATCGAGAGCGTCTCAGCACGTTCGAGAGTTCATCGGAGCCTAGTGGCCGTATGTCCGGCAGCCCGCGTCCCCGTCTTGTGATGAAGTTTGGCGGCACCTCTGTCGCCACTGTCGAGCGCATCAAGAATGTGGCGCAGCATGTCAAACGCGAGGTCGCCGCCGGCTACGACGTGGCGGTGGTGGTCTCCGCCATGTCCGGCAAGACCAATGAGCTCGTGGGCTGGTGCAACGAGGCGTCGCCGCTCTACGATCAGCGCGAATATGACACCATCGTCGCCTCCGGCGAACAGGTGACCTCGGGCCTCCTGGCCCTGACGCTCAGCAGCATCGGCATCAAGGCCCGATCCTGGCAGGGCTGGCAGGTGCCGATCGAGACCTCGGCCGCTCACGGCTCCGCACGCATTTCGGCGATCCCCTCCAAGAATCTCGATGACGGCTTTGCCGCCGGGGAAGTCGCGGTGATTTCCGGCTTCCAGGGCGTCGAACCCATAAGCGGGCGCATCACCACGCTGGGCCGCGGTGGTTCCGACACGTCGGCCGTCGCCATTGCCGGCGCGATCGGTGCCGAGCGCTGCGACATTTACACCGATGTCGACGGCGTCTACACCACCGATCCGCGCATCGTGCCCAAGGCCCAGCGCATGGACCGCATCGCTTTCGAGGAAATGCTGGAAATGGCTTCCCTCGGCGCCAAGGTGCTGCAGGTCCGCTCGGTGGAACTGGCCATGGTCCACAAGGTGAAAACCTATGTAAGATCGTCCTTCGACGATCCAGAAAACCCCAATCCCGGAACCCTGATCTGCGACGAGGAAGACATCATGGAACAGCAGGTTGTGACCGGCATCGCCTATTCGAAGGATGAAGCGCAGATCACCCTGCGGGATGTTGCCGACCGTCCGGGTGTCGCCGCCGCCATCTTCGTGCCCCTGGCCGATGCCAACATCAACGTCGACATGATCGTGCAGAACATTTCCGCCGACGGGGCTTCCACCGACATCACCTTCACGGTGCCGCAGGCCGAGTTCCAGCGCGCCAAGGACGTGATCGACAAGGCCCGCAAGGACGTGGTGTGCGACAATGTCGAAACCAATATGGACGTCTCGAAGATCTCGGTGATCGGCATCGGCATGCGCAGCCATGCCGGCGTAGCGGCAACCTGCTTCCAGGCCCTCGCCGGCCGCGGCATCAACATCCGCGCCATCACCACCTCCGAGATCAAGATCTCCGTGCTGATCGACGCGGCCTATACCGAACTGGCGGTACGCACGCTCCACACGCTTTACGGGCTCGACAAGGCCTGAGCAACCGCGCCTTGTTCTCATGACGACGGCATAGCGCCCCGATGACGCAGTGCCCGGCAAGATCGGAAATACTTCTTTCAATTTCCGTGAGATCTTGCGACAGAACAAAAAGTTAGTGCGTGCTTCGTTTGGATTCTCGCGCGAGGTACGCCCCCTATTCATTATGGTACCGGCCGCTTCGCCAGAACCGGCCGGCCCTCTGAGACAGCGGACGGCCCCGGTTCGCCGGGTCGTCAGATCTGTCGAGGACATGGAGGCATCGGATGCGTGGCGCGATCGGTGGCCCGCGCCTGCTCCTCAAGCGGCTCCGCGAAGTCATGGCGGAGCCTGTTTCGGCGCAGGAGAGGCTGGACAAGACCGTTGTCTTGATCGCCGCGAACATGGTCGCGGAGGTCTGCTCGGTCTATGTCCTGCGCACCGACGGCACGCTCGAACTCTATGCCACTGAAGGCCTCAATCCGAACGCGGTGCATTTGACCACCATGCGCAAGGGCGAGGGCCTGGTCGGCCTCGTCGCCAAGGAAGCCGAGGCCGTCACCACCTCGGACGCGCAGCACCATCCCTCCTTTGCCTACAAGCCGGAAACAGGCGAAGAAATCTACAACGCCTTCCTCGGCGTGCCGATCCTGCGCGCCGGCGAGACGCTCGGCGTCCTGGTCGTGCAGAACAAGGCCCAGCGCGCTTATTCGGAAGAGGAGATCGAGGCGCTCGCCACGGTCGCCATGGTGCTGGCCGAGATGATCGCTTCCGGCGAGCTTCAGGCCCTCGCCCGCCCGGGCGCCGATCTCGCCAGCCGTCGCGCCCTGCAGTTGACCGGCGCCCCGCTTTCCGAGGGCGTCGGCCTCGGCCATGTCGTGCTGCACGAGCCACGCGTGGTGGTGAAGACCTTTATCGCCGATGACGTCGGGCGCGAGACAGACCGCCTCGACAATGCCATCGTCGGCCTGCGCGACGCCATCGACGCCATGCTCGACCGTGGCGACCTCGCCCGCGCCACCGAGACGCTCGACGTGCTCGAAGCCTATCGCATGTTTGCGCAGGACCGCGGCTGGATCACCAAGATGCGCGAGGTCATCGCCACCGGCGTCACCGCCGAGGCGGCGGTGCAGCGCGTGCAGTCCGACACGCGCGCGCGCATGCAGCGCGTCGCCGATCCGATCCTGCGCGAGCGCCTCTATGATCTCGACGATCTCGCCAACCGCCTGCTGCGTCAGCTCACCGGCGACGGGCATCACGTGTCCTCCGACGCCATGCCCAAGGATGCGGTGCTGGTGGCCCGCTCAATGGGGCCGGCGGCCCTGCTCGATTATTCGCGCGACAACCTGCGCGGCCTCATCCTCGAAGAGGGTGGCCCGACGAGCCATGTCGCCATTGTGGCGCGCGCGCTCGGCATTCCCACCGTGGGCGAGGTCGAGGGCATCACCAGCCTGGTCGAACAAGGCGATGCCATCATCGTCGACGGCTCGGTGGGCGAGGTCCAGGTGCGTCCGGCGCCCGATGTCGAACACGCTTATGCCGAGAAGGTGAGGTTCCGGGCCAAGCGGCAGGAGCAGTATCTCGCCCTGCGCAACCTGCCCAGCCGCACGCGCGACGGCAGCGATATCAGATTGTTCATCAATGCCGGCCTCCTGGTCGACCTGCCGCATATCAAGGAGAGCGGCGCCGACGGCATCGGGCTGTTCCGCACCGAACTGCAATTCATGATCGCCTCGCAGTTCCCGCGTACCGGCGAGCAATATGCGCTCTACAAGGCCGTGCTGGAGGCTGCCGGTGACCGGCCCGTGACCTTCCGCACCCTCGATATCGGCGGCGACAAGGTGCTGCCCTATATGCACCAGATCGAGGAGGAGAACCCGGCGCTCGGCTGGCGCGCCATCCGTCTCGGCCTTGACCGTCCCGGCCTGATGCGCTCGCAGCTCCGCGCCTTGCTGCAGGCCGCCGCCGGACGCGAGCTCAGGGTGATGTTCCCGATGATCTCGGCCGCCGAGGAATTCGACCAGGCTCGCGGGGTGGTGGAACGCGAGATCACCTTCCTGCGCCGCCACGGCAAGCCCCTGCCGGATCTCGTGAAGCTCGGCGCCATGGTGGAGGTGCCCAGCCTCCTCTTCCAGCTCGACGAGATCCTGCAGCGCACCGACTTCCTGTCCGTCGGCTCGAACGATCTCTTCCAGTTCCTCTATGCGGTCGACCGCGGCAATGCGCGTGTGGCCGGTCGTTTCGACACGCTCTCGCCCTCGGTGATGCGGGCCCTGAAGATGATCGCCGACAAATCCAACGCCGCCGGCGTGCCGGTGACGCTGTGCGGCGAGCTGGCATCCAGACCGCTGGAGGCGCTTGCCCTGATCGGCCTCGGCTTCCGGCAATTGTCGATGACGCCGTCCGCGATCGGCCCGGTCAAGGCCATGTTGCTCGAAATCGACACGCGCGAGATCACAGACCTCGTCAACCACTACCTCAAGCCGGAAGCGGAGAAGCCGCTGCGCCTTGCCTTGCGGGAATTCGCTGCCGAACGCGGCATCCCGTTATAGCGAGGCTGCTCCGGGAGCGCGGGCGTCCTCGCCCGCTTTTTCTCCCCATGCGCACCGTTTCCAAGATGCGGACGAGGACGTCCGCGCCCCCAGGATGAATAGATGCTACCCCTCGACCGCCTTGATGCCTTGCTTCGCCGCCGCGATTTCGTCGAGGCGGAGCTCGCCTCCGGCCCGGATGCCGAGTCCTATGTGGCCTTGGCTCGCGAACTCTCCGAACTCGATCCCGTCGCGGCAATCATTCGCGAATGGCAGGGTGCCCAGGAAGAACTGAAAGGCGTCGAAGTCATCATTGCCGAACCGGCCATGGCCGGCGAGATGGCCGAGATGGCGGAGGAGGAACGCAAGTCGCTGCTCGAACGGCTCGGCGAGTTGGAGACCGCGATCAAGCTGTCGCTGCTGCCCAAGGACGCCGCCGACGAAAAATCGGCCATCCTGGAAGTGCGCGCCGGCACCGGGGGCGACGAGGCCTCGCTTTTCGCCGGCGACCTCCTGCGCATGTATATGCGCTATGCCGATCTCCAGGGCTGGAAGACCGAGATCCTGACCGAATCCGAAGGCACCATGGGCGGCTACAAGGACGTCGCCGTGGCAGTCAGGGGCAAGGGCGTCTTCGCCAAGCTGAAATTCGAATCCGGCGTGCATCGCGTGCAGCGTGTACCGGTGACGGAGGCAGGCGGACGTATCCACACCTCCGCCGCCACGGTCGCCGTGTTGCCCGAAGCCGAAGAGGTGGATATCGCCATCGAGGAGAAGGACCTCAAAGTCGACGTCTTCAGGGCGTCCGGCGCCGGCGGCCAGCACGTCAACACCACCGACAGTGCCGTGCGCATCACCCATCTGCCCACCGGCATCGCCGTCGCGGTACAAGCTGAACGCTCCCAGCACAAGAACCGGGCGCAGGCCATGGCGATGCTGCGGGCTCGACTCTACGAGGCCGAGCGCGAGCGGGTCGACAGCGCCCGTGCGGCCGACCGGCGCGACCAGGTCGGCTCGGGTGACCGTTCCGAACGTATCCGCACCTATAATTTCCCGCAGGGGCGGCTCACCGATCATCGCATCGGCCTCACCCTCTACAAGCTCGATCAGATCATCACCGGGGATGCCCTCCACGAGGTGATCGACGCGCTGGTGACCGAAAACCAGGCCCGGCTTCTCGCCGCCAGCGAGGCTCGGGCGTGAGAGACAAGCTTGGTCTGCACGGCAAACGACGCGCATGGGCGCTTCCATGACCACGCTCGGCGGCCTCTATCGGGAGATCCTGACCGACTTCCGCACAGCGAGCCTTGCCACGCCCGAGCTCGACGCGCGGTGGCTGGTCGCCGAGGCCGCAGGCCTGCCGGCGACCGCGATCACGCTCTCACCCGACAGCCCGATAACGGCCGAGGCCGCTGCGAAAGCCTACGCCTTCCGCGCCCGGCGCCTGGCCGGGGAGCCGGTGGACCGCATCCTGGGGAGCCGCGCGTTCTGGAGCCTGGAATTCCGCCTCGGCCCTGCCACCCTGTCGCCAAGGCCGGACACCGAAACCATCGTCGAAACCTGCCTTGCCCTGCTGCCCGAGCGGGATGCAGCCTATCGTCTGCTCGATCTCGGCACCGGCACCGGCGCCATCCTGATTGCCCTGCTCCATGAAAGACCCCGAGCGAGCGGAATCGGGATCGATCGCTCTGCCGACGCCCTGGCTGTTGCTGCCCTGAATGCCGCCGACAATGGCGTTGCCGACCGGGCTCAATTCCAGCCCCGGAATTGGACGGAGGGCCTGGAGGATAAATTCGACCTCATCGTCTCCAACCCGCCCTATATTCCCTCCGCCGATATTGCCGGGCTGGAACCCGAGGTCCGCCAGCACGACCCGCTGCTGGCCCTCGATGGTGGCACGGACGGCCTCGACGCCTATCGTGCCATTGTCGCCGACGCGCCTCGCCTGCTGCGCCCGGGCGGGCTGCTGGTCTTCGAGCTCGGCATCGGCCAGGAGGACGCCGTGGCGGCGCTGATGCGTCAAGCCGGTTTCGAGATGATCGGTCCGGCGCGCAAAGATCTCGGTGGCGTCGCCCGGGCTCTCGCCGGCCGCTGGCCGGCCTGACGTCTAGAGCAGGCGCTCAACCAGTTCCATCCCGCAGAAAGCGTTGCAGCAGCGGCACGCAAAAATCCAGGAACACCCTGACGCGATGGGGAATGTTGTCGCCGCCGAAGAAGAGGACATGCATGTCCTCCTCGTCAGGCGTGACCGCATCAGCGAGGATCTCGACGAGGCGTCCGGCCGCCAGCTCGTCGCGGATGTGATAATCGGCAAGGCGCGCCAGACCCACACCGGCGACGGCCATGCGGCGCAGCGTCTCGCCATTGTTGGCGAGCAGGGAAGCGCGCACGGCACGGTCGACGATGCGGCCGCTCTCACTAATCGGCCATACCGGCACGGCACGACGGAAACTGAAACCCAGGCAATTGTGCCGTATGAGGTCATCGACCGATCGCGGCATGCCATGACGGTCGAGATAGGCCGGAGCTGCGACAATCAGGCGTCGCGAGGTGCCGATACGGCGTGCCCGCAGACGCGAGTCGGGCAAAGCACCCACCCGGAAAGCCACGTCGATATGCTCCTGATAGAGATCGAGCTTTTCTTCCGAAAGCGCCAGGTCGACGGCAACCTCCGGATAGGCCTGCCAGAAGGCCGGCAGGATCGGCTCGATCGCCATTGCCCCGAAGGCCAGCGAAGCCGTCACGCGCACGGTGCCGCTGGGGGTCACGGCTTGCCCGCTCAAATCCCGCTCGATCGCATCGAAGTCGTCGATGACGGCACCGCCGCGCTCGTAATAGGCCCGCCCTTCCCCGGTAAGAGACAGACGCCGGGTCGAACGCTCGAACAATCGCAATCCCAGGCGCGTCTCGATCCGTGCAATCAGCTTGCTCACCGTCGAAGGCGTCATGCGCAACTGCCGGGCGGCACGCGAATAGCTGCCGGTTTCGACCACCAGCCGGAACACCTGCATCTCGCCAAAGCGGTTGTCCATCTGCTGCCTGCTCTTACTCGTGAAACGATTTCATAAATAAGGTGATCCCCGGCGCCTTTCCCGGAACCCGACGCGGCCCTACCTCCACCTGAACCCAGGCGGCAGCGCTGATGCCGTCGCCGCTTGGAAACCAAGGAATCGAAAGTCGAGAAACGACAATGGATGCAATGGCCCCACTACCACGTACCGCCAATGCCGGCACGCCGTCCAGCTTCTGGCCGCTGACGGCGCTGGCCATCGGCGCCTTTGGCATCGGCACCACCGAATTCTCGCCCATGGGCATGCTGCGCGACATTGCGCAAGGCGTCAGCGTCGACATTCCGACCGCCGGCCTGTTGATCAGCGCCTATGCCATCGGCGTAATGGCTGGCGCACCGGTGATGACGCTGCTGCTGGCCCGCCTTCACAAGCGCACGGCCTTGATGGTGCTGATGGGCATCTTCACCATCGGCAATCTGCTGGCGGCGATCGCACCCGGCTACTGGACGCTCATGGCCGCCCGCATCGTCACCAGCCTCAATCATGGCGCCTTCTTCGGCCTCGGCTCGGTCGTCGCTGCCAGCATCGTGCCACGGGAACGCCAAGCCAGCGCTATCGCCGCGATGTTCCTGGGCCTGACCATCGCCGCCATCGGCGGCGTGCCGGCGGCCACCTGGATCGGCCAGGCCATCGGCTGGCGCCAGACCTTCGCTGCGACGGCCCTGCTCGGGCTGGCGGCCATCCTGGCGCTCTTCCTGGCTCTCCCGAAAGGGGAACCCGGCAGCATGCCCGACATCCGCCGGGAATTCGGCGCCATTGCCCAGCGCAGCGTGCTGACCGCCATGGCGGCCACCGTGATGGGTGCAGGTGCCATGTTCGTCCTCTATACCTATGTCACCTCGGTACTGGTCGAGATCACCCAAGCCGGCGCCAGTTTCATCACCCTCGCCCTTGCCCTGATCGGCATTGGCCTGACCCTCGGCAATACGCTGGGTGGCCGCCTGGCCGACTGGTCGCTGGACGGCGCCGCCAGGCTCTCACTGGCAGCCCTCGGCGTGATCATGATGGTGCTGCCGCTCGCTCTGACCAATCATTGGGGCGCCGCAATCGGCCTTGTCATCTGGGGCATGGCCGCCTTCGCCATCGTGCCGCCCTTGCAGATGCGGGTGATGCAGGTCGCCTCGGCGGCACCGGGCCTGGCTTCTTCCATCAATGTCGGCGCCTTCAATCTCGGCAACGCCCTCGGTGCCGCCATCGGCAGCGCAACCCTCAGCCTGGGCCTGGGTTATGCAGCCATACCGATTGCTGGCGGATTGCTGGCCCTTGCCGGCCTCGCACTCACCTTCGTTGGTAGCGAGCGGGCAGCGGCGGTAGCCTGCCCCGACCCGACCTAAGGTGGCGTTATTGCTGGGACCGCAGGCGTCCTCGCCTGCTCTTGGAAGGGCAGCGCTCACAGGATGGGAAGATGCAGGCGAGGACGCCTGCGATCCCAGGAAAAAAGAAAACCCCGCCGAAGCGGGGTTTTTTTGTGATGGATGGGGAAGCGCCTCAGGCGGCGGCCTCCTCCTCCTCTTCGGTGGCGTCGTCGAACTCTGCCTCGGCTTCCTTGGCACCGCCACGCTTGGGGCCCTTGGCGAGGTTGGCTTCGATCACCTTCACGGCCTCGGAATCGATGAGGTCGTCCACGGCGGCGAGCTCGCGCGCCATGCGATCGAGGGCCGCTTCATAGAGTTGACGCTCGGAATAGGACTGCTCGGGCTGCGCGTCGGAGCGATAGAGATCACGCACCACCTCGGCAATGGCGATCAGGTCGCCCGAATTGATCTTGGCTTCGTATTCCTGCGCACGGCGCGACCACATGGTGCGCTTGATGCGGGCACGGCCCTTGAGCGTCTCGAGCGCCTTGGCGACCACAGCCGGCTCGGACAGCTTGCGCATGCCGACGGAAGCGATCTTGGTGGTGGGCACGCGCAGCGTCATCTTGTCCTTGGAGAAGGAGATCACGAACAGCTCAAGCTTGAAACCGGCTACTTCCTGCTCGTCGATCGACACGATCTTGCCGACGCCATGCGAGGGGTAAACAATGCTCTCGCCCGTCTTGAAACCCTGCTTCGTGGACGTCTTTTTCGCTGTCGTCATGACGCTTCAACGCTCCTATCATTGGCGGATGCCGAACCGGCAGCCGCACCAAACCACGGACAGGCTCGCGCCTGTTGCCGCAAACACCATTCGACAGTGAAACCAGGCCAAAGCTTCAAGGAGCCGCCGCGAGGAACGTCGAACTGAAGGACGGTCAAAAATTCCATGTATCTATCGGCGCTACCCGCACCGACCGACTGAGGTCCCTTGAAGCTGAGCACAAAAAAATTGCCCCTGTGCGGAGCAGCGGCGGGGGTAACTCGGTCTCTCTCTTGACCATCCCGTGTGTATACACCAAAAATCGGCAAAAATCAACGCTTTTACACGCAAAAACGGCGCGTAAAGCGCTCGTTAAGGTTGATACCACGCGGTTTTTGTGAATAGCCGCTATGCAAAAAGCGACGGGCACATGCGAGCGCATCCCGACGGCCACCTGTGGCCGAGGACCAGAAAACGGGCAGCCATGCGGCCCGCACAGTGGAGGCGAACCCTGCCGAATTCGGCCGGGATCTGGCGGTCAGGCGTCGCCCTGGCCCGGTTCCGGAGAGAGCAGCGGCAACTTGTCCGGCTTGCCGTCCCACTCCTTGGAATCGGGGAAACTGTCGCGCTTGACCGTGATATTGGGCCAGCTCTGCGCGAATTTGGCATTCAGCTCAAGCCAGGCCTCCAGGCCCTTTTCGGTATCGGCCTTGATGGCATCCGCCGGACATTCAGGCTCACAGACACCGCAATCGATGCATTCGTCGGGATGGATGACGAGAAAATTCTCACCCTCGTAGAAACAGTCCACCGGGCAGACTTCCACGCAGTCCATGTATTTGCACTTGATGCAGTTCTCAGTGACCACGTAGGTCATGCCAGAAAATCCCGAAAGTTTATAATCTTGCTAAAACTGCCTAGCCGAACTGCGCCGACGGTTCAAGGCGCACCAGCACAGAGCAGCCATTCGTCGCGGTGCTGGCTTTAACACAGTTCATCACAAACGGGGCACTGGACCTGTCCTCTACCCGGCCTGTCCTGCATCTCCAGCGCCCGGCTGGGGCGACAGCAAAGCGAGCTTGCCAGGCCTGCCGTCCCACTGCTTGGCATCCGCTGGGGTTTCGCGCTTCATCGTGATCTCCGGCCAGAGATAGGCATAGCGCGCGTTCAGTTCAACCCAGGCCTCCAGCCCTCGCTCGGCGCCGGAATGGATGGCGTCCGCCGGACAAACCGGTTCGCAGATGCCGCAATCGATGCACAACATCGGATCGATGACGAGCATGGTCTCGCCTTCGCGGAAGCAGTCCACCGGGCACTCGGCCACGCAATCCATATATTTGCATCTGATGCAGTTTTCGGTGACCACATAGGTCATGGCGCCGTTCCATCGGGAGGGAGCCCTCAGTGGAACGGCTGGTTGTGGCGTACCCAAGGCGCAATTGCGGTCACAAGAGATCGCGGAGGATTTTCTCGTGCCAGCGGCGCTCGACTGCCACCTCACCGTTGGCGACAGCCTTGAGCTCGCCTTCCAGGATGAAATCGGTGGCGGTCGCCTGCATCGCGGTCTTCACCTCGATACGGATCTGCCAGCCCTCGCGCCCCATCTCATAGCTCTCGGTGAGGTGGTAGCGCGCGCTGAGTGGATCATCACCTCTGATGGTCAATTCGCGCCGGAGACTATGGGAGAGCGTGGTATCGATCTCGTCGAAGCGCAGCACGCCCTCTCCGAACAGGCCACCCTCCCCCTCCGTGACATAGGTGGCCGTGTTCGTCAGGAGATCGAGCGAGGTGGTACGCGCCATCCGCCCTTCGGCGACCTTGGACATCGGGGTACGCGCCGCGCTCAGGGCGGGCTCGAAGGCGACGACGAAGTCGTCCGCGCGGGCCTCGCGCACCGGCATGCTCAGCCGACCCGGGCAGCGCAGGGTCAGCGTCACCGGTTCCGGCGCCGGCCAGATCAGCGGCCAGTAGGCCGTCGACAAGGCCAGGCGGATGCGATGCCCCGGGGCGAGAGCATAGCCGCAATCGCTCAATTTGAGGCGGATGGGATAGAAGCGGCCGGGCACCAGCGCCTCGGGGTCGGCATGGCTGTCGCGATGGGTCAGGTTGAGCACGCCATAGGCGATGCGGCGAGAAGATCCATCCGGCGCGACGTCGCAGAGCCGGGCGCAGAGCTGGGCCAGAGGCTTATCGGAGGCGACCTCGATCTCGATCTCCGGGGCGCCAAGCAATTCGACCCGTTCGGTCAGGACCTCGCCGTCGAAGCTGCAGGAGAAGGCATCGTCATGCCGCTGATCGGCCGGCTCCTCGCCGCTGACCCCGGTGCCCATCCATTCCCCGGCCGCTGCCCCCGTCCAGGCCGGCGAGGCGAAGGCGATCTCGCTGGCCGGGCCGGGCTCGGGCGTCAAGGTGCCCGGCGCTAGATGGAAGGTCTTGGCGGTGATCTGCGGCGAAGGCCAGGTCATCTCGCCGACAAAGCGGCCAGGCACCGGATCGCGGTGACCGGGCGGCGTCCATTCCTCGATGAAGGCCCGCATCATCGGCTCGGCCATAATGCCGCGATCCCGGCCCTTCAGCCAGTGATCCCACCAGCGCGTCGCCTCCTGCAGGAAGCCGATGGCAGGGCCCGGCACGCCGTCCTGCGGGTAGATATGGGCCCAGGGCCCGATCAGGCCGAGCCTGGGCACCTCCAGGCCCTCCAGCAGGCGCGGAATGGCATTGGTGTAGGCATCGCCCCAGCCGCCGACTGCGAAAACCGGACATTGCACGGCCGAGAAATCCTCACAGATCGAGCCGTGCCGCCAATAGGCATCGCGCCTCTGATGGGCGAGCCAGAGCGCCGGGAAGAAAGGCAGACGTTCGAGCCGGTGCTGCCATTGCGCCCGCCAGGCCTCGCCGACCAGCGCCGGATCCGCCGGGCGCGCCTGGTAGGCCAGCATGATGCTGCCCCACCACAGATTGTCGTTGAGCAGGGTGCCGCCCATAAAATGGATGTCGTCGGCATAGCGGTCGTCGGTCGAGCAGACGGTGATGACAGCCTTGAGCGCCGGCGGGTTGAGCGCCGCGACCTGCAGGCAGTTGAAACCGCCCCAGCTCTTGCCCATCATGCCGACGGCGCCCGAGCACCAGGGCTGGGCCGCGAGCCAGGCGATCACCTCGCAGGCATCGTCGAGCTCGCGTTGCAGATATTCATCCTCGAGCAGGCCGTCGGATTCGCCGCTGCCTCTCATGTCCACGCGGATGGCGGCATAGCCATTGGCAGCGAACCAGCCATGCATCGGCTCGTCCCGCCCGCGCGTGCCATCACGTTTGCGGTAGGGGATATATTCGAGGACCGCCGGCACAGGCCTGGCCTCCGCATCCTCGGGCAGCCAGAGGCGGGCTGCGAGCCGGGTGCCATCGGCGAGTGGGATAAAAAAATGTTCGATCGTGCGGGTCGCGGTCATCGGAAAAGACTTTATGAAAGACAAACGAAAGGGCCGGTCCGAGGACCGGCCCTTTCTACGAACTATTGGATCACGCCACCTTGCGGCTGGCGAGAATGTTGTCGAGCCAGTGGGTATCCATCTCCGGCACGGAGCTGATCAGCTTCTCCGTATAGGGGTGGAAGGGCGGCGCGAAGATGTCGGCCGTCGGGCCCTGGGCGATGATCTCGCCCTTGAGCATCACCGCCGTGCGATGGGCGATGCGGCGCACCGTGCCGAGGTCGTGGGTGATAAACATATAGGCGAGACCAAGATCGTCCTGCAGCTTCTTGAGGAGCTTGAGCACGTCTTCCGCCACCAGCGGGTCGAGCGCGGAGGTCGGCTCGTCGCAGATGATCACCTCCGGCTCGGCGGCCAGGGCACGCGCGATGCAGACACGCTGCTTCTGGCCGCCCGAGAGCTGTCCGGGCCGACGGTCCGCGAACTCCTCCGGCAGGCCGACCTGATGCAGCAGTTCGAGCACCCGCTTGCGCACGTCCCCCGCCGAACGGTTGAAGTAGAAGCTCACCGGGCGCCCGATGATCTGCCCCAGGCTCTGGCGCGGATTGAGCGCCACGTCCGGCATCTGGTGCACCATCTGCAGGCGGCGGAGGATGTCCTTGCTGCGTTGGGGCAAGGCCGGCGGCAGGGTCTTGCCGTTGAGTGAGACATCCCCCTCCCAGCGCGGCAGCAGGCCGACCACGATACGCGCAATCGTGCTCTTGCCGGAGCCGGACTCGCCCACCACCGCCAGGGTCTCGCCTTTTGCGAGCTTGAAGGAGGCGTTCTTGACGATCGCCACCGGGCCGTAGCCAGCGGTGACGTTGGTCATGGAGAGTACGGGCTCGGCCCCCTCCGCCGGGGCGGTGAGTTGGAGATGCTCGGCCTCGCGCCGCTCGTTCACCAGCGCACGGGCATAGTCGGTCCGCGGCGCCTCCAGCACCTGCTGGGCCTCGCCGACCTCGACGGTCTTGCCATGACGCAGCACCATGATGCGATGGGCGATCTGGGCCACCACGGCAAGGTCGTGCGTGATGTAGAGACCTGCCGTGCCGAATTCCCGGATGAGGTCGCGCAGCAGCGCCAGCACCTCGATCTGGGTGGTGACGTCGAGCGCCGTGGTCGGCTCGTCGAGCACGATCACGTCGGGCCGGCAGCTCATTGCCATCGCCGCCATGGCGCGCTGGAGCTGGCCGCCCGAGACCTGGTGGGGATAGCGGTCGCCGATCGTGTCGGGATTGGGCAGTTGCAGGATGCGAAAGAGCTTGCGGGCATAGGCTTCCGCCTCCGGCCGCGTCATCACGCCATGCACCACCGGCGCCTCACAGACCTGGTCCATCAGCGTCATGGCCGGGTTGAAGGAAGCGGCGGCACTCTGGGCGATATAGGCGATGCTCTTGCCGCGGAAATTGCGGCGTTGCGCGGCGGTGGAGGCGCGCAGTTCGGTGCCGTCGAGCTTGATCGAGCCTCCGGTGATGCGCATGCCGGCCCGGGCATAGGCCATCGACGCCAGGCCGATGGTGGACTTGCCGGCACCGGACTCACCGATGAGGCCGAGGATTTCTCCCCGCCGCAACGTCACGTCAACATTGTCGACCAGAACGCGGCCGGTGATGGTCTCGACCCGGAGCTTTTCCAGCTCGAGGATCATGTCGGAAGAGGTTTTGTCGTCTGCCATCTCAGCCCCCTTACATTTCCGCTTGCGCGCCGGATGGGCGGGCATCGATCGACAGGAACCAATCGACCACCAGGTTGATGCCGATGGTGAGCAGGGCGATGGCGGCGGCGGGATAGAGTGCCGCGGCCCGCCCGAGCTTAAGGCTGGTGATGTTGTCGCGCACCATGCCGCCCCAGTCCGCATAGGGCAGGGGAACGCCGAGACCGATGAAGCTCAAGGCGGCGATGAACAGGAAGTTGAAGCAGAAGCGCAGTCCGAACTCCGACATCAAAGGCGCGGCGGCATTGGGCAGGATCTCGCGCCAGACCACCCACCAGATGCCCTCGCCGCGCAGCCTCGCCACCTCGACGAAATCCAGCGAGGCGAGGTTCATGCCGAGCGCGCGGGCAAGGCGATAGACGCGGCTGGAGTCGAGGAAGGCGATGGTCAGCACCAGGGAGGTCAGGGTCTGGCCGAAGATCGACAGGATGATCAGCGCCCAGATCAGCAGCGGCACCGACATGACGATGTCGACGGCGCGCGAGAGCACAGCGTCGATCCACCGCCCGGTCACGGCCGCCACCAGGCCGAGCGTGATGCCGATGGCGAAGGACATGATGGTGGTGACCAGGGCGATGCCGATGGTGAGGCGCGCTCCATAGATCAGGCGGGTGAGCATGTCACGCCCGATCTGGTCGGTCCCCAGCCAGTTGGCCGCCGAGATTGTCGCCCAGGTCTTGCCGACAGTCTGCGTCTCCGAATAAGGAGCGAGCCAAGGGCCGGCGATGGCGACGACGACGTTGAGCGCGATGATGAACAAGCCGATGACGGCAGTGAGCGGCGCCTTGTGTCCGAAAATGACCATGCTGCTTTCCTACCGGGGATGCCGCAGACGCGGATTGAGGATGATCGCCAGCACGTCGGCAATCGTATTGAGGATGATGAACACCGCTGCAAACAGGATGCCGCAGGCCAGGATCGCCGGCACGTCGCGCTTGGTCACCGCGTCGATCATGTATTGGCCGACACCCGGATAGGTGAAGACCTTCTCGATGACGACCACGCCGACCACCAGATAGGCGACGTTCAATGCGACCACCGAGATGATCGGCGAGGCCGCGTTGGGTAGCGCATGCTTGGTGACGACACGGGCCCGCGTCAGGCCCTTGAGGAAGCCCATTTCGACATAGGGTGTCGACATGATCGACAGCACGGAATTGCGCGTCATGCGCATCATATGGGCGGTAACCAGACAGGTCAGCGCCACCGCCGGCAGGAAGGTCACATAGAGACGGAAGAAAAAGCCCATGTCGGAATTGACGGTCGCCAGCGGTGGAAACCAGCGCCAATAACCGGCAAAGAGCAGGATCAGTACCCCGCCGATGAAGAATTCCGGCAGCGAGATGGCGATCAGTGCCAGCACGTTGGCGGCACGGTCGGCCAAGCGCCCCTCGGTGATGGCGCAGGTGATGCCGGTGATGACGGCGAGCGGCACGGCGATCACGGCCGCGTAGCAGGCCAGGAACATCGTATTGGTGAAGCGCGGCCACAGATCGTTCACGATGGCGTTCTGGTTGGTGTAGGAGCGACCAAAATCAAAATGCGCGACGATGTTCCAGAGCCAGTTCAGATAACGCTGCCAGGCCGGCACATCCAGACCGATGCTGCGTTCGAAGGCGGCCTTGGTTTCTGCCGTGGCCGCCTGGCCGAGCACGGCGTCCGCCGCATTGCCCTGCAAATTGAGGGTTAGAATAAACAGAATGAGCGAGATGGCGAAGAGCGTCACCAGCCCCTGGACGATGCGCCAACCAATAAGACGTCCCACAATGTGCCCTTTCGACCTGTTGCCGACGGAGACCGGGCACGTAGCAGTTCCCCCCGCATGCGCCCGGCCTTCTGCAATATGAAAGGAGAAGAGCGAGGCGCCTCACGCGCGTCGCCCCCGAAGCGCTCCACGATCTGGCTGATACACCAGGGATCGCAGGAACGCGTCGAAACAAAGAGCAGGGGCAAAGCGGCGTTGTCGCCAAACGCCCCTTGCTCCAGAGTTCTCAGGCGAACCAACCCTTTTCGGCGACGCGCTGGTCGCACATGTCGTAGCGTGGATGCGGGGCCGTCCCCATGATCTTCTTGGAGTAGGCGTCGAGATAGTCGCCGACCGCGTAACAGACCATGCCGCCATCGTCGTGGATCATCTTCTGGCAATCGGCATAGATCTGAGCGCGCTTGGCTTCGTCGCTCTCGACGCGGGCGGAGATCAGGAGCTTGTCGAATTCAGGACGCTTCCAGTGGGTGTCGTTCCAATTGGCGGTGGACAGGAAGGTCTGGGACAATTGCAGATCGATGTTGGGACGTCCGCCCCAATAGACGGCGCAGAAGGGATCCTTCAGCCAGATGTTCGACCAGTAGCCGTCGCCCGAGACACGGGTGACCGTCAGATCGATACCCGCCTGCTTAATGGCCTCCTGATAGAGCAAGCCAGCGTCCGTCGCGCCGTTATAGGCGCCTTCCGAGACCTTGAGCTCCATCTTGGGACTACCGGCCTTCTTGTAGTGAAAGGCGGCTTTCTCCGGATCGTAGGGCGTCTGCGGCACGTCCTTCGCGTAGTATTTGTGTGACGGGCTGATCGTGGTGTCGTTGCCGATGGTGGCGTAACCCTGGTAGACTGTGTCGACGATCTTCTTGCGGTCCATGCCGTATTTGAGCGCCCAGCGCAGATCGGCGTTGGTATAAGGATCGGTGTCGCACAGCGCCACGAAGGCGAATCGGTTGCCGGTACCCTTGCTCTGTACCACACTCACGTCAGGCGAAGAGGTCACGATATCCATGGTCTTGGCATCGAGACGGTTGATGGCATCGACCTGGCCCGAAATCATGGCCTGCAGGCGGGACGCCTGGTCCTGGATATATTGCAGCTCGATGCCATCGAAATTGCCGCGTCCCGGCTTCCAGTAATTGCCGGTGTTCTTGGTCACGACGCGCACGCCGGGCTCGAACACTTCGAGCTTGTAGGCGCCCGTGCCAATCAGCTTGGAGAAGTCGGTGTAGCCATTGGGCACGCACAGGACGTGGTAATCGGAGAGATTGTAGGGCAGATCGAGATTGCCCTCGGACAGGGTGATCTGGACCTGGTTGGCACTGAGCTTCTTGACGTCGGTGATCGAACTCAGCAGATCCTTGGCGGCAGACTTGGTATCGCCGCGATGCAGGTTGATCGAATAGATCGCGTCATCGGCATCGAGCGTCTTGCCATTGTGGAACGTGACGTCCTTGCGGATGTTGAAGATCCATTCCTTGGCGCCGGGCTTGTATTCCCAGCTCTCGAACAATTCGCCCTTGGGCAGACCGTCCTCGCCGATTTCGACGAAACCGTTGCAGATCTGGTAGCCGTAGGAGATCGGCACGGAATCGGCATAGGTGCGAGGGTCGAGACTGTCGGAGGCGGAACCGCCCTCCATGCCCAGCTTCAAGGTGCCCCCCTTCTTGGGGGTGTCGGCCGCCAGGGCCGGGCCGCCGAGCGCACCCAAGGCGCCGAGGCTCAAGCCGAGCGCAGCCGCACTCTTCATCAATTCGCGACGATCAAGGATCAGGCCCGACCCTTGCTGCGTGAAGTTCTTACCCGTCATGTCAATGTTCCCTGCGGCTCGCCTGTATGGAATTTGCGCTCGTTGCCCGAGCGTTCGACCTGCCCACTATCGTGTCCTGCAAGCCGCTGTGCAAGAGACCTACAAACGACATCAAATGACAGCAGCGCGACGTTCCTTCATTTTCGTCAAGCTTAGATCACGCCAGATTTGCAGATTTGAACGTCAGGTAAAGCCCGAATTTTCAACGAGCAGGCCTGATTTTCATCGTTTCCGGCCAAAAGAGATCCCCCACGAAGCAAGCAATTACAGACGATATCAGGCCCATCCGCCCCGATAACCGAAAACCCCGGCCATAGGCCGGGGTTCGGATCTGTTGCATGCCGTTGGGATCAGCTGTGATAGGCGCGTTCACCATGTTCGACGATATCGAGGCCTTCGGCCTCGGTCTGACGGTCGACACGCAGCCCGACGACGAGATCGATGATCTTGAACAGGATCGCCGAACCGACGCCCGTCATCACGATGGTGAAGGCGACCGCCTCGAGCTGGACCCAAAGCTGGCTGGCCATGGTCACGCCGTCCGCATAGCCGACACCGCCCAGGGAGGGCGACGCCAGTACGCCGGTGCCGAGGGCACCGAGAATACCGCCGATGCCATGCACGCCGAAGACGTCGAGGCTGTCGTCATAGCCGAAGGCATTCTTCACGGTCGTCACGAAGAAGAAGCAGACGATACCGGCGATGAAGCCGAGCGCGATGGCGCCGGCAGGGCCGACGAAACCGGCGGCAGGCGTCACCGCCACCAGACCAGCAACCGCACCCGAGATCGCACCCAGCATCGAGGGCTTGCCATGGGTGAGCCACTCGATCAGCGACCAACCGAGGATCGCCCCGGCCGTAGCGACGAAGGTCGTCATCATGGCAAGGCCCGCGCTGGCACCGGCCGAAAGCGCCGAGCCGGCATTGAAGCCGAACCAGCCGACCCACAGCATGCCGGCGCCGACCCAGGACAGGGTGAGCGAATGGGGCGGCATCTGCTCCTTGCCGAAGCCAGTGCGCTTGCCGATCATCAGGCAGCCCACCAGGCCGGCGACGCCCGCATTGATGTGCACGACGGTACCGCCGGCGAAATCGAACGCGCCCAGCTTGAACAGCCAGCCCGTCGACTGCCACACCGAATGGGCGACCGGGATGTAGATGAAGGTGACCCAGAGCAGGCAGAACAGCACCACGGCCGAGAACTTCATGCGTTCGGCGAAAGCGCCGACGATGAGGGCCGGCGTGATCGCAGCGAAGGTCATCTGGAAGCACACGAACACATATTCGGGAATGGTGCCGCTCAGCGTGTCCTTGGTGATGCCGGCGAGGAAGGCCTTGGAAAAGCCGCCAAAGAGCGGGCCACCGTCGCTGAAGGCGAGGGTGTAGCCGTAGAAGACCCAGATCACCATCACCACCGAGGCGACGATCAGCACCTGCATGAGAATGGAGAGCATGTTCTTGGCGCGCACCAGGCCGCCGTAGAACAGGCCGAGGCCCGGCGCGATCATCATCAGCACCAGCGCGCAGGACACCAGCATCCAGGCGGTGTCACCGGAATTCAGCGTGGGCGGCGGCGTTGCGGTCTGGGCGAGAGCGGGGCCTGCCAGCAGCCCGGCGCCGAGCAAGGCCGACACCGCAAGTTTGAGGGAACGAAGGGAAGTCATCGGGAAAGCATCCTGTCTCATGGAAGTCGAGGGCATCGGCAGAGGGGACCTAGAGCGCGTCGCCGTCGCGCTCGCCGGTGCGGATGCGCACCGCGGTTTCGATCGGCGTGACGAAAATCTTGCCGTCGCCGATCTGGCCGGTCTTGGCGGCTGCCGAGATCGCATCGATCACCTTGGCGACGAGATCGCTCGGCACCGCCACCTCGATCTTCAGCTTGGGCAGGAAGCTCACCGCATATTCGGCGCCGCGATAGATCTCGGTATGCCCCTTCTGGCGGCCATATCCCTTCACCTCGGTCACGGTCAGGCCGTGCACGCCCAGACCCGTGAGGGCATCGCGCACCTCCTCGAGCTTGAACGGCTTGATGATGGCCATCACTATTTTCATGCTGTTCTATCCCCTTAAAGCGTTTTGCGATTTGGCGGTCGGACATGCTCTTTCAAGCCGCGTGCCAACTGCGAAACGCCATGCTAACATCATGAAAAATCACGACAAAAATTACCCTCCTGCCATGTGAGGACCACTCGCTTGCCAAGGCATGCACAAATTTTGGGCACAATGGCCGTCGTTGCGATATTTTCAAGCAATGTGCATACGGCGTTGGCGGATCCGTGCTCAGTCCCGGCGGAAGCGGGCGAGAATGTGACGATTGCCGGCAAAAGCGACGAGGGTCATCTCCTGCTCGCGGACGGCCGCAAGATCAGGCTTGCGGGCGTGGATCTGGCCTCGCTGCGCCTGCCCGATCTCACCAACGGCACTGCCACTCTGGTGGCTTCGGCGACGCCCGACAGGCACGGCGCCCTGCGCGGAGCGCTCTATCTGGAGGGGCGCGACCTGGCGGCCGATCTCGCGGCTCGTGGATTGGCGCGCATTCGGCCTTCCGTTGGGGAAGAGGTGTGTTACACAGAATTAATGACTGCGGAAGACAATGCCCGTCGGGCTCGGCTTGGCCTCTGGGCTGAACCGGGCTATGCAGTCGCCGATGCGGCGACTCCTGAGGCCGTTGCCCGCCACGCCGATGGCTTCGCCATCGTGGCGGGACGCGTGCTGCATGTTGGAGTGACGAAGACGACCGTGTGGATCGATTTCGGCAAAATCTGGCGCGAAGACGTGACTTTGGCGATCCCCGCCAAACAATGGCCACGTTTCGAGGCAACCGGTCTCAGCGCTGCTGCCCTTGAGGGCAGCTATGTCAGGGCCCGCGGTGTCGTGACGATGCGCGACGGGCCTCGCATCGAAATTACCGAGCCGGCGGCGATCGAACAGGTCGCGCCGGTGTCGCCGTGAAAGGAGTGGAGAGCTGAGCGAGATGCTGGGGGGCGCGACAAGACAACCGAACTGGTGGCGGGTTTGCGCCCTGGCGGTCGCGCTCGGCCTGTCTTCTTGCGCCACCGTGGGCGACAACGACCAGTCGGGCGAGCTTGCGCGCGCCATGCCGGCGGCCCTCCCCGCCGAGGCCCCTCGCGTCATTGCTCCTCCCAATGCGGAAGACCGCGAAAGCGCCCGCGTTCTCGCCTCTTATGGTGGGGCCTATCGCAATGCCGCCCTGGAGCGCTATCTCGACGATCTCGTCCAGCGTCTTGCCGCCCAGTCGGACCGGCCCGACATTCCCTACAAGCTGACGGTGCTGAACGCCTCGTCGATCAACGCTTTCGCTTTGCCCTCCGGCCGGCTTTATGTGACGCGCGGCCTGCTGGCGCTCGCCAATGACGATGCCGAAATCGCCGCGGTGGTCGCCCATGAGATGGCGCATGTCTCCGCACGCCATGCCGCAGCACGTGCCGATCGCGAGCGCCAGTCCGTGGTCGTCTCCAAGGTGGCGAGCATGGTGCACAATCCCGGCCTGGTTTCCTCAAGCCAGAACAGTCTGGCGAGCTTCTCGCGCCAGCAGGAATTGAACGCTGACGAGATCGGCATCCGCACCATCGCCAAGGCCGGCTTCGACCCCTATGGCGCCGCGCGCTTCCTGACCTCGATGCGCCGGCAGGTGGAGGCGCGTTCGCGCCAGGCCACGCCGGACTTCCTGTCGACCCATCCCTCCACGCCTGAACGCATCGCCAAGGCCAACACCGAGGCTGCCCAATATGGCGCGCCTGGTTCGGGCGAGCATGACAAGTTCCGCTATCTGTCGGTGATCGACGGGCTCACTTATGGCGAGGATCCTGCACAGGGCTATGTGCAGGGCCGCATCTTCTGGCAGCCGCGCCTGGCCTTCACCTTCACCTCCCCGCCCAATTTCACCCTCGACAACACGCCGCAAGCCATTCTCGGCATTGACGGCAATGGCCGGGCGCTGCGCCTCGATACGGTGAAGACCAAGGATGGCCAGTCGCTGTCCGATTATCTCGCCTCTGGCTGGATCAGCGGTGTCGATACCGCCTCGGTCTCCACCCTGCGCATCAACGGCAACGAGGCGGCGACAGCCCTCGCCCGCGGCCAGGACTGGAGCTTCCGCCTCTATGCCATCCGCTTCGGCAGCGACGTCTATCGCCTGATCCTGGCAGCACGCGATCTCAATGCCACGACCGATGCGCTGTTCCAGGAAACGGCCAACAGCTTCCGGCGCATGACACCTGAAGAGCAGCGCAATGTGCGCCCCGAGCATATCGACATCGTCACCGTGCGCTCGGGCGATACGCTGCAATCCCTGGCAGCCCGCATGGCCGACCCCCAGGACCAGTTGGAACGCTTCCTCGTGCTGAACGGCTTCGACGAAACCAGCCCGGTCAGGCCGGGTGATCGGGTCAAGGTCGTCACGCAGTAGCCGCAGCCCCTCACCCGAGTCGATAGAACGCCGCCGCATTGTCCCTGAACAGCTTGCGCCGCTCCGACGGCGAGCAGTCATGCACGATCTCGTCGACGACATGCACCCAGTCTGGATAGGTCCCCGCCAGTTCCAGCACATGCCAATCCGAGCCGAACATCACGCGGTCGAAACCGAAACTCTCCAGGGCATGCTCGACATAGGGCGTGATCTCCTGGCGGGTCCAGGTGCGGTGATCGGCCTCCGTGCATACGCCGGAAATCTTGCAATAGACGTTGGGCAGCGCTGCGAGCCGCTTCAAATCGGCGCGCCAGGGCTCCATCTCGCCTGCCTTGATGGCCGGCTTGCCGATATGGTCGAGTACGAAACGAACATCCGGGCATTGCTGCACCATGCGGATCACGCTCGGCAGTTGATGATACAAAATGCAGATGTCGAAGGACAGGTCGTGGCGGGCCAACAGCTTCAGGCCGGCCAGGAAATCGGGCTGCAGGCAGAATTCCGGATCGGACTGGCCCTGGATCAGCCGCCGGATGCCTCGCAGGGGCTTGTGCTCGCGCAGGCGTTCGAGGTCCCGCTCGACGGCGGCGCCCCGCTCGAGCGGCAGGCTCGCGACCATGCCGCCGAGACGCGGTTCGGCTGCCGCAAGTTCCGTCACCCAGGCGGCTTCGTCGAGATGCTGACCGGCATCGACATCGACTTCCACGAAGACGAAACGCTCGATCTCGACCGGTTTGGCGGCAGCGAACACATCCGCCGGCACTGCCTTCGGCCGCAGACCGGTGATACCCTGCGTCCAGGCATAGCCCAGGCGCGCCGGGTCGAGCAGATGAACGTGGCTATCGATGATGGGGTAGTCGAGCATGATATTGGGCCTATGGCGTTTTGCGATTTGGTGGAATCACCAAGAACCGCAAAAGCGCGTTTGCGCTTAAACGCGCTTTTGCTCCCGACGGCGTTGATCTTTTTGGTTGAGCCAATGCTATTGCCTGACAATTGAGCGGTCAACCAGCAGGCGAACTGCGTTCTCACCAGCCCCGCGTCCGGATCGCCTCCGCCAAGCGGGAGACGTCCGGGCCGCTCGGGCGATCCTCCTCCAGACGCTCGACATGGGCGCGCACGAAATCGCGGATATGTGCGGTGCCCTCGCCCAGCGCGACCGCGCCGCGCAAGTCGATGCTCTGGGCCGCAACCATCATCTCGCAGGCCGCCAGCACCAGCACCCGCGCCGCGCTTTCGCCGAGCTTGGTCACCGCGGCCGGCGCATTGGCGGCATGATCCTCGACGCCGTCGGCGGCGTGCAGCAAGGCCAGGGTCGCCGGCTGGGCTCGAGCCCGGATCTCGCCCTCCAGGGCACCAATGGCTTTCTGCAGCGTGGCGAAGCCGGTGCGGCTCTGGCCCATCGGGGTAAGGAAGCGCGGCTGGTCGGAATAGACGGGCGACATCAGCTTCAGGGCCCGCTGGGCCGAGATCGTCGCCACATGAGAGAGCGCCTGCGACAGCGCCTCGAAACGCAGGGTGAAGCCGGTCATGTCGAAATTGCCGTTGGAGACCAGTTGCCCCTCGACGATGACCGGGTTGTCGCCGGAATGGTTGAGTTCGAGCAGCACCATCGCCTCCGCCTCAGCAAAGGCGGTGCGCGCGGCGCCATGCACCGGGGCGACGCAGCGGAAGGAAAGCGGGTCCTGAACCCGCCGGCTCGCCTTGTTGTCGCCGAGTGGGCCGCCGGCCAGCAGGGCATAGATCGTCCGGGCCGCCTCGATTTGCCCGGGAGCTGGACGGGCTGTATTCACTGCTTCCGCCAGAGGCGTGATATTGGCGCCGAAGGCTTCCATCGACAGCGCGGCGGCGCGGTCGAGCGTATCGAGCGCCAGGCGCGCCTCCGCGAGCACCAGGGCGCCGCGCCCGGTGGAAGCGGCATTGGCCACCACGAGGGCATGCCCATCCTTCGGCCCGATCGGCACCGGCTGCAGCCCGGCCCGCCGCAGCGCCTCGGCGCCGGCCAGGCGTTCGCCGCGATATTCGGCCTCGCTTTCACCGAGCAGCGCCAGGGCCATATGGGCGAGCGGAGCGAGGTCGGCCGCCCCGATCGAGCCGATGGACGGCACGATGGGATGAAAGCCCGCATTCAGGGCAGCAGCCAGGGCCTCGACGACGGCGAGCGACACGCCGGTCTGGCCAACACTCATGCCGGCAATACGCGCCGCCATCATAGCCCGGACCTCGGCGACCGGCATTTCGTCACCCACGCCGACCGCGCGGGCAAAAGCGACACGTCGTTGGAAAGCGGCGAGATCGTCGGCCGAGAGCCGGGTGTCGACGCCGGCGCCGAGCCCGGTGGTCAGGCCGTAGACCGGTTTGTTCTCGGCGATGGCTTGCTCGATCACCGAGCGCGCCGCGCAGATGCGCTCGCGGGCAGAGGATGAAAGGACGACCGGGCGGCGCTCACGGGCAACGGCCGTCAGCGCATCGATGGTCAGAGGCGCATCGCCGATCACCACGGGTTCGCCGGACATTCCTTGGGCTCCTTCATCACCATCGGTCCGCGCCATCGTTTGCGTGACCTAACATCGCCAATCGCATAGAAGGAGTCGCATCTCCAAGGAAATGTGCATGCTGCGAGGGTGAGAATGAGCGCGCTGATCGAATTGTTCTTGTGCCGGAGCGACAATTTCGGCGTACTGCTCCACGACGAGGCGACCGGACGCACCGCGGCCATCGACGCGCCGGAGGCCGAAGCGATCGAAGCGGCCCTCGAACGGCGAGGCTGGCGGCTGACCGACATCCTGGTCACCCATCATCATGCCGATCACGTCGAGGGCATCGAGGCGTTGAAGACGTCCTATGGCTGCCGGGTGGTGGCGGCCAAGGCCGATGCCCACCGCATCCCGGCCGTCGACGAGATGGTCGGGGAAGGCGATACCGTCGCTGTCGGTTCCCTCGTGGCCGAGATCATCGACACGCCCGGCCACACAGTCGGCCATATCGCCTATTGGTTCAGGCAGGAGAAGCTGTTGTTTGCCGCCGACACCCTGTTCTCGCTCGGCTGCGGCCGGCTGTTCGAGGGCACGCCGGCGGACATGTGGCGCTCGCTGCTCAAATTGCGGGCCCTGCCCGATGATACGCAGCTCTATTGCGGACATGAATACACGCTGGCCAATGCGCGCTTCGCCCTCACGGTCGATCCCGCCAACCAGGCGCTTGCCAGGCGCGCCGCCGAGGTCGAGGCGCAGCGTGGTGCCCACCGCTTCACCCTGCCAGTCCTTCTTGGCGCCGAGAAGCGCGAAAACCCCTTCCTGCGTGCCGACGATCCCGGCGTTGCCGAGGCGATCGGGCTGGCGGGATCAGATCCTGTCGCCGTGTTCACCGAATTGCGCGAGCGCAAGAACCGGTTCTGATCGGGCAAAAGAACGCACCGGGATACTCCTGTCGCGACCGGCGGGAGCGCTCGGGCACGATATCCTCGCAAAACAACCGGAATGACCATGACGACCGCCGCCGAGATCATCGCCCTCCTCGACATGCAGCCCCATCCCGAAGGCGGCCATTATGTCAGCACCTTCTCCGACGGCACTCTCCACGGCGACAGGCCGGCTTCGACCGCGATCTACTACCTGCTCCAGGCGGGCGAGCGTTCGCATTGGCATCGGGTCGACGCCGCCGAGATCTGGCATTTCCATGCCGGCGCGCCGCTGGCCCTCGACCTCTCGGCCGATGGTGCGACCACCGAGCGCCTGATTCTCGGCACCGACTTCGACGCCGGCCAGCGGCCACAAGGCGTGGTGCCGACGGGCGTGTGGCAGGCGGCCCGTAGCCTCGGCGACTGGACCCTGGTCGGCTGCACGGTTGCCCCAGGCTTCCGCTTCGAAGGCTTCGAGCTGGCCCCGCCGGACTGGGCGCCGGGCACGCGATAGCTTGGGACGAGGTTGACGGGCGACCAGACCCTATACATATTACAGCATGTATATCCGGAGCCATATTCATGCAGGTCGCTAAATGGGGCAATAGCCTGGCTGTTCGCATCCCCGCCGTCGTGGTCGAGGCTCTCCAGTTGAAAGAGGGCGACGAGATCGAAGTCCATATCGCCGAAGAGCGTCGGTTGGAAATCGCCCGCAAGCCTGGTCGCGAAGAGTTGCTGCGCCGGTTGCGGGCGTTTCGCGGAAGGCTGCCTGCGGATTTCACCTTCGACCGTGATGAAGCAAATGCGCGATAGCGCCGATGCCCGGTGATTTCTTCGACACGAATATCCTGCTCTACCTGGCCTCGTCGGATACGAGCAAGGCGGATCGGGCAGAAAAGCTCCTCCTCGCGGGCGGCACGATCAGCGTTCAGGTCCTGAACGAAATCGCCAATGTGACCCGCTGCAAACTCGCCATGTCATGGCAGGAAACGCGGCAGTTCCTGTCGCCTTTGCGCAGCCTATTGCAGGTGGTGCCCAACACCGTCGAGATCCATGGGACCGGGATCGACCTAGCCGAACGCTACAAGCTCTCCGTCTACGATGCCATGATCGTCGCGGCAGCCCTGACGAGCAACTGCGACAGGCTGTGGTCCGGGGACATGCAGAACGGCCTGTTCATCGACGGGCGCCTGCGGATCGTCAATCCATTTCTGCCTTAGCACGATCGTTGTGTTTTCCTTCGAAGGAGTTTGGAGTGTCAGCCTCCTGGATGACATCTTGAAAAAAGCGCTTGCCGGCAAAGGATGTCAGCCCTGCTCCATCACCTGATGGAGCTGTGAGGCTGACACTCCGTATATCCGGCGCTCTCTTATGCCAACGCAACTGGGAAGTGTTAGCCCTGCTCCAGCCCCGGCGACGACCCGGCCCATCCTTACACTTTCCTTATGCCGGGGCCCGATAATCGGAATCGAACCCTGACGCGCTTTGGTGGCAAACCAGACCCATGCCCAATCGGGTTGGAGTTTTGTCATGCTAGATCTTGCCTATGTGGCGCTGGGGCTTGGTGGCCTGTTCCTGATGGTCCTTTATGCCCGCGTCCTCGACAGGCTGTGAGGCGCATCATGTTCGATCCCCTCCTTGGCCTCCTCGTGGCCGTCCTGCTCGGCGCCTATCTCGTGTTCACGCTAGTGCGCCCCGAACGCTTCTGAGTTTTACGGCTTCACCGCCTTTCTTCGCCGGCCGCCCCCGCGCCGGCGCGATGGCGCGTGACGGGAGCGGGGCCGGCTCATCGGGAAACGGCCCCGCTCCCTGCTCGTCCCCTCTTTTCCGGGCCCCACGCCGCTCTCTCGAGAGAAACCGTTCTCGCGAGAGAATTGGCGGGGCCCGTGCTCTTTTGGAGAATTTCCATGTCCCTGAACGGATGGCTTCAGATCATCCTTCTGTTCGCCCTGGTGCTCATAGCGGTGAAGCCACTGGGTGCCTATATGGCCCGTGTCTTCACCGGTGAGAGAACCTTCCTCTCGCCCGTCCTGGCGCCCATCGAGAAGGGTTTCTACAAACTTTCCGGCATCGATCCCGCCCGGGAGCAAGGTTGGCTCGCCTATACGCTCGCCATGTTGTTTTTCAGCATGGCAGGCTTCGCCTCGCTCTACGCGATCTTCCGGCTGCAGGCCTATCTGCCGCTCAACCCGCAGGGTTTCGACAATCTGCCGCCGGATCTGTCCTTCAATACGGCAATCAGCTTCGTCACCAACACCAACTGGCAGAACTATGCCGGCGAAAGCACCATGAGCCATTTCAGCCAGATGGCTGGGCTCACCGTGCACAATTTCGTCTCGGCCGCCACCGGCATCGCACTTGCCATCGCCCTTACCCGGGCCTTTGCACGTTCGAGCGCGGCCACGCTCGGCAATTTCTGGGTCGATCTCACCCGCTCCACGCTCTATGTGCTGCTGCCCATCGCCATCATCGTGGCGCTTGCCTTCGTCGCCATGGGCATCCCGCAGACCCTGCAGGCCAGTGTCGATGTCACCACGCTGGAAGGCGCCAAGCAGACCATTGCCATGGGACCGATGGCGAGCCAGGAAGCGATCAAGCAGCTCGGTACCAATGGTGGCGGCTTCTTCAATGCCAACTCGGCCCATCCCTTCGAGAACCCGACGGCTCTCGCCAACTACCTGTCGATCTTCTCGATGCTCGCCATCGCCGCGGCTCTGACCTACACCTTTGGCCAGATGGTTGGGGTGCGCCGCCAGGGCTGGGCCCTGCTGTCTGCCATGGCTGTCATCCTGATCGCCGGCGCCGCCGTGGTCTACTGGTCTGAAACGGCGGGCAATCCGATCCTGGCGCATCTCGGCCTCGACGGGGCCCTCGGCAACATGGAAGGCAAGGAGATCCGCTTCGGCCAGGCCATGACCGCCGTCTTCGTCGCCGTCACCACCGGCGTTTCCTGTGGCGCCGTCAACGCCATGCATTCCTCGCTGACCCCGCTCGGTGGCCTCATCCCGATGTTTCTGATGCAGCTCGGCGAAATCCTGCCTGGCGGCGTCGGCTCGGGCCTCTATGGCATGATCGTCTTTGCCATCCTCAGCGTGTTCATCGCCGGCCTGATGGTCGGCCGCACGCCGGAGTTCCTCGGCAAGAAGATCGAGTCGCGCGAGATGAAATTCGCCGTGATGGCGATCCTGATCCTGCCCACCGCGATCCTCGGCTTCACTGCGATCTCGGCCATGGCGCCCTTCGCCCTGTCGCAGCTCGGCAATGCCGGCCCGCACGGCCTCTCTGAACTGCTCTACGCCTACACTTCGACGACTGCCAATAACGGTTCGGCCTTCGGCAGCCTCTCGGCCAATACGCCCTGGTTCAACGCCACGCTCGGCATCGCCATGCTGCTGGGACGCTTTGCCTATGTCGTGCCGGTGATGGCGATTGCAGGCTCCCTGGCCGCCAAGACCAAGGTGCCTGCCTCGGCCGGTACGTTCCCGACCCACACGCCGCTGTTCGTCGGCCTGCTGGTCGGCGTCATCCTGATCGTCGGCGGCCTGCAATTCTTCCCGGCGCTCGCGCTGGGGCCGATCGTCGAGCACTTCGTCATGCTCGCCGGCAAAACTTTCTAAGGAACGGCTGTCATGTCTTCCAAACCCACTTCCCCCTCCATGTTCGACGCGGCCATCCTGCTGCCGGCGATCAAGGATGCCTTCGTCAAGCTCGATCCCAGGCTGCTCGTCCGCAATCCGGTGATCTTCGTCACCGAGGTCGTGGCCGCCCTGGTCACCGTGCTCAGCCTGCGTGACGCCTTCACCGGGGCCGGCGTCGGCTTCAGTGCCCAGATCGCCGCCTGGCTGTGGTTTACCGTGCTGTTCGCCACCTTCGCCGAAGCCGTGGCTGAAGGGCGCGGCAAGGCGCAGGCCGAGAGCCTCAAGCGCACCAAGTCCGACCTCAAGGCCAAGCGCATGCCTTCGGCCGCGGCCGCCTTGGGAAACTTCCAGGTGATCGACGCCACCAAGCTCGTGGTTGGCGACATCGTCATCGTCGAAGCCGGTGATCTCATCCCCGGCGACGGCGAGGTGATCGAGGGCGTCGCGTCGGTGAACGAAAGCGCCATCACCGGCGAATCCGCCCCGGTGATCCGCGAATCCGGCGGCGACCGCTCCGCCGTCACCGGCGGCACGCAGGTGCTGTCGGACTGGATCAAGGTGCGCATCACCACCCAGCCCGGCTCCTCCTTCATCGATCGCATGATCGCGCTGGTCGAGGGCGCCGAGCGCCAGAAGACCCCCAACGAGATCGCCCTGTCGATCCTGCTGTCGGGCATGACGCTGATCTTCCTGATCGCCGTGGTCACGCTCTGGGGCCTTGCCGGCTACTCCGGCACGCTGCTCTCCATCACAGTGCTGGTGGCGCTGTTGGTCACCCTCATCCCCACCACCATCGGCGGCCTGCTTTCGGCCATCGGTATCGCCGGTATGGACCGCCTGATCCGCTTCAACGTGGTGGCGACCTCCGGTCGCGCGGTCGAGGCCGCCGGCGACGTCGACACCCTGCTGCTCGACAAGACAGGCACCATCACCTTCGGTAACCGCATGGCGACCGAGTTCCTGCCGGTGCCGGGCGTCAGCGAACAGGATCTAGCCGAGGCCGTGCTCCTGGCCAGCCTCGCCGACGAGACGCCCGAGGGCCGTTCCATCATCGCGCTCGCCCAGGGCGAATATGGCCTGACTCAGCCGGACCTGACCTGCAAGGCAATCACCACCATCGCCTTCGCCGCCCAGACCCGCCTGTCGGGCATCGACATCGACGGACGCTCCATCCGCAAGGGCGCGGTCGATGCCATCGTGAAGTTCGCCGGCACCACGCTGGAGGCGGCACCATCAGCCTTCCGGCAGGCGGTGGAAAAGGTAGCCCGCACGGGTGGCACCCCCCTCGGCGTCACGGACGGCAGCCGCGTCCTCGGTGTCGTTCACCTCAAGGACGTGGTGAAGCCCGGCATCAAGGAGCGCTTCGCCGAGCTGCGTTCGATGGGCATCCGCACCGTCATGGTGACGGGCGACAACCCGATCACCGCCGCCGCGATCGCCTCCGAGGCCGGTGTCGACGACTTCCTGGCCGAGGCGACGCCCGAGGAGAAGCTCGCCTATATCCGCAAGGAGCAGACGGGCGGCCGCCTGATCGCCATGTGCGGCGACGGCACCAATGACGCGCCGGCGCTAGCCCAGGCCGATGTCGGCGTCGCCATGCAGACCGGCACTCAGGCGGCACGCGAAGCGGGCAACATGGTCGACCTCGACTCCAGCCCCACCAAGCTGATCGAGATCGTCGGCATCGGCAAGCAATTGCTGATGACGCGTGGCTCGCTCACCACCTTCTCGATCGCCAACGACGTCGCCAAATATTTCGCCATCATCCCGGCCTTGTTCATCGCGACCTATCCCGAGCTCGGTACGCTGAACGTCATGAACCTGGCTTCGCCCCAGTCGGCCATCCTCTCGGCTGTGATCTTCAATGCCCTGATCATCGTCGCCCTGATCCCGCTGGCCCTCAAAGGCGTCTCCTACAGGCCGGTCGGCGCTGCCGCGCTGCTTAGGCGCAACCTCCTGGTCTACGGCCTCGGCGGACTGCTGGTGCCGTTCGTCGGCATCAAGCTGATCGACCTGGTCGTCGCCGCCCTGCATCTGGTGTGACGGCGATGCGCATGAGGAACGGATGGAGCGTGGCCCGCTGGCTCGCTCTGTCCGGCCAGCACCGATCCCAGGCCCATACACTGCCCCTCCCCACGGGGAGGGCTCCCGCCTTCCGAGGCAATCCCGTTTTCGCGCTCCAAGGGAGCAAGCCCATGTTGACCCATATTCGCCCCGCCATCGTGATGATGGCCCTGTTCACCCTGCTGCTGGGCATCGTCTATCCGCTGCTCGTCACCGGCATCGCCCAGGTCGCCTTGCCCGGCCAGGCCAATGGCAGCCTGATCGCCAGCAACAACACGGTGATCGGCTCGTCCCTGATCGGCCAGAACTTCACGTCGGAACGCTATTTCCAGGGCCGCCCCTCGGCAACCTCCGGCACCGATCCCAATGATTCCAGCAAGACCGTGTCTCAGCCCTACAACGCCAGCGGTTCGACCGGCTCCAATCTCGGCCCGACCTCCAAGGCGCTGGCCGATCGCGTGGCAGCCTCGGTCGAGGACCTGCGCAAGCAGGGCGTGACCGGCGCCATTCCTGCCGACGCGGTGACGACCTCGGGATCCGGCCTCGACCCCGATGTCTCGCCAGCCGATGCCGTGCTGCAGATCCCGCGGGTTGCCAAGGCTCGCAACCTGCCGGAAGCAGACGTGAAAGCATTGGTCGATGCCCAGACGTCAGGCCGGCTCTTTGGCGTGATCGGTGAGCCGCGCGTCAATGTTCTCGCCCTGAACCTTGCGCTTGATGCAATCAAGCTGAAGTGATGTTGTGCTGGTCTTCCACTGGTGAAGCATCGAATCGTGCCGGTCCCGCTCCATCTCTCGATGGAGCTTAGAAGACCGGCACATCGCATTTGAGGCCCCATGCCAAGCGCTGCCTCCGACAAACGTCCCGATCCCAATGCCCTGCTGACCCTGGCGGGACGGGAAGGTCGCGGCCGCCTCACCGTCTTTCTCGGCGCGGCACCGGGTGTCGGCAAGACCTACGCCATGCTGTCGCGGGCGCGGCGGGAGAAGGAAGCGGGCATCGACGTCGTCGTCGGCATCGTCGAAACGCATGGCCGCAGCGAGACGGCCGCCCTGACGGATGGGCTCGAGATCATGGCACGGCGGACGGTCGACTATCGCGGCCGCCAGCTCGAGGAGTTCGACATCGATGGCGCGCTCGCCCGCAGGCCGCGCCTGATCATCGTCGACGAACTTGCCCATACCAACGCGCCGGACAGCCGCCATCCCAAGCGTTACCAGGACGTTGAGGAACTGATAGGTGCCGGTATCGACGTGTGGACGGCGCTCAACATTCAGCATCTGGAAAGCCTCACCGACGTCGTCTCGCGCCTCACGGGGGTGACGGTGCGCGAAAGCGTCCCCGACAGCGTGATCAAGAAGGCGGACGAGGTCATCGTCGTCGACATCACGCCCACCGAACTGATCCAGCGCCTGGAGGACGGCAAGGTCTATCTGCCCGATAACGCCAAGCGCGCCGCCGACGGCTTCTTCAAGCCCGGCAACCTCACCGCCCTGCGCGAGCTTGCCCTGCGGCGGACCACGGAACGCGTCGACGACCAGATGCTGGCCTATCTGCGCCAGAATGCCATCGAAGGCCCATGGGAGACGGCAGACAGGCTGATCGTCTGCATCGGCTCCGACAATTTTTCCCAGCAGGTCGTACGGGCGGCCGGGCGCCTGGCCACCGGGCTGAACGCCGATTGGCTGGCCGTTACGGTCGAGCGCCCGGGACAGGAGGCCGGTGGGGAGGCGCTTGCCCAGCTCGAGGCCAATCTACGCCTTGCCGAGCGCCTGGGCGCGGAGGTGCGGCGGCTCAACGGCCACGATTATGTCGGTGAGATTCTCAGGCTGGCCAGGGCCGAAAACGTCACGCAGATCGTGCTGGGCAGCGGCAAGTCGAGCTGGTGGCAGCGCCTGACCGGGCGCTCTTTGGCCGACGACCTCCTGCACCGCTCCGAAGAGATCAACGTCACCATTATCACCAACACCATGGCCGAAGCCCCGCCGGCGCGACGATGGTGGCGCCGGATTGCCCTGCAGCCCTCGCTGGCCGGGCTCGCCATGGCGGCGGCCTGCGTTGCGGCAGCCGTCGGCATCGGTATCGGCCTCAGGCATTTCGTTTATCTGCCCAATGCCTCGATGCTGTTCCTCATGGCGGTGCTCGCCAGCGCCCTCACGGTCGGGCGCTGGAGCGCCATCACCGCGGCGGTCCTGTCCTTCTTCGCCTATAATTTCTTCTTCATCCCACCCCTCTACAACTTCACCATCGCCGAGCCGCACGAAGTCTTCGCCCTCGCGGTGTTCCTGATCGTGGCCGTGGTGGCGGGCGACCTCGCCGGGCGAGTACGCGAGCGGGCGGAGGGCGAAGGGCGGCGCGCCGCCAACATCATGTCGCTCTACGAGTTCTCCCGTAAACTCTCGGGCATTACCAGCCTGGACGATGTGCTCTGGGCCGCCGTCGCCCATGCCCAGGCGACGCTGCACGGACGCGTCGTCATCGCCGTGCCGCAGGACGACGAGCTCAGCGTCGCCGCCGCCTGGCCGCCGGACATCAGCCTCGATACCACCGACATGACGGCGCTGCGCTGGGCGTTCGAGAAGAGGGAAATTGCCGGCCGGGGCACGGGTACCCTGCCCAACATCGCCTTCGAATTCAGGCCGATCCTCACCCCGAACGGGGCCGTCGGCGTGCTCGGCCTGGCCCAGCTCGAAGGAGCTGAACCGCTCTCGCCGGCCGAGGAGCGCATTCTCGTTGCCATTCTCGACCAGACCGCCATCGCCATCGACAGGGCAAAGCTCGCCAAAGAGAATGTGCGTACCGCCGCCCTCGAGGAAAGCGAGAAGCTTCGCAGCGCCCTGCTCTCCTCCCTCTCGCACGATTTGCGTACACCACTGGCCTCCATCACCGGTGCCGTCACCACGCTGCGCCAGCTCGGCACCAAGATGAGCGAGGAAAGCCGCGACGATCTGCTTGCTTCCATCGAGGAAGAGGCGGCCCGGCTCAGCCGCTTCGTCGCCAATCTCCTCGACATGAGTCGCCTCGAAGCGGGCGCCCTCAATGCACGGCGCGATTTCATCGACGTGGCCGATGTCGTCCGAGCCGCGGTGGATCGCGCCCGCAAAGCTTTCCCAACCCGCCTGATCGAGACCAGCCTGGCGACCGACCTGCCGCCCGTGCGCGGCGACCAGGCCCTGCTCGGCCAGGTGCTGTTCAACCTGCTCGACAACGCCCACAAATATGGCGGGGAGGATTCCTCGACCGCCGTGTTCGCCCGACGCGAGGATGCCGAGGTGGTTGTTACCATCACCGATCAGGGCAAGGGCATTCCGCCTGACGACCTGGAGAAGATCTTCGACAAGTTCTATCGGCGGGGCAAGGTCGACGGCCGCGCGCCGGGCACGGGTCTCGGCCTCTCGATCAGCCGCGGCTTCATCGAAGCCATGGGTGGCACCATCACCGCCGAAAGTCCGGCCGTGCGCAAACGCGGCACCCGCATTGTCATTCGCCTGCCGGTCGGGGCATGATGGCGTGTACCTTTCCGGTGTGCCGGTCTTCAGACCGGCATTCTCCGCTGCCATGCCGGTCTCGTTCCATCACTTGATGGAGCTCTAAAGACCGGCACACCAAGAGTTTCCCGTCTTATGCACATTCTGGTTGTCGACGACGAGCCGCAGATCCAGCGTTTCCTCAAACCGGCGTTGATCGCCGCCGGCTATGAGGTGACGCCGGCCGTCAACGGCGCCGACGCCATGCGCCTGATCGCCACCGCCGCGCCGGATCTCGTCATCCTCGATCTCGGCCTGCCCGACATGGACGGCAAGGACATCATCACCAGGGTACGCGAGTGGTCGAAAGTGCCTGTCATCGTGCTGTCGGCCCGCGACCGCGAGACCGAGAAGATCGCCGCTCTCGATCTCGGCGCCGACGACTATGTCGAAAAGCCCTTCGGTATCGGCGAATTGATCGCCCGCATCCGCACGGCCCTGCGCCATCGGGCCCATGACGAGGGCAACGCCACCCGCTTCGAGAGCGACGGCCTCGTCATCGACACGCTGAAACGGCTGGTGAGCCGCGACGGCGAGGCCGTTCGCGTCACGCCCAAGGAATATGACCTGCTCGCCATGCTGGCGCGCCATGCCGGCCGCGTCGTCACCCATCGCCAATTGCTGACCTCGGTGTGGGGCCCGGCGCATGTCGAGGACCTGCATTATCTGCGCGTCTTCATCGGCCAGCTCAGGACCAAGATCGAACGCGATCCCGCCAATCCCCGCATCATCCAGACGGAGCCCGGCATCGGCTACCGGTTGAAGGACGAGGAATGAGGATGCAGGCCGGTCTGAAGTCCGGCCTGCATCCTCACATCACCAACTTCAGCGCCAATCCGCACATGGTCATGCCGATCAGCCCGTCCAGCACCCGCCAGGCGCCCGGCCGGGCAAAGAGCGGGCGCAGCAGGCGGGCGCCATAACCGAGCGAGAAGAAAAACAGGAAGGAGGCGCAGACCGCGCCGAGGCCGAAGGCGGTCTTGGCATTCGGATATTGCGTGGAAATCGATCCGAGCAGGACCACCGTGTCGAGATAGACATGCGGGTTGAGCCAGGTGAAGGCGAGGCAGGTCATGAGGGCCCGCCCCAAACCCAGTCCGGCGCCCTCGGCCGGATCGAGCCCGCCATGATCGGCAAGGGCGGAGCGAAAGCTTCGCAGGCCATAGAGCGCCAGGAAAGCGGCCCCGCCATAGCGCATCACCGGCTCGATCCAGGGCACGGCCACGCCGACCGCGCCGAAACCGGCCACCCCGGCGCTGATCAGCACGGCATCCGACAAGGCACAGGTGAGGCTGACCCAGAACACATGCTCGCGTCGCAGGCCCTGCCGCAGCACGAAGGCGTTCTGCGCACCGATCGCCACGATCAGGCTGAGGCCGAGCAGGAATCCGGATATGAGCGCGTTGGTCATGGTCTCCCCTTCAGAGCATGCGCCGGTGTCGTCGCCGGAGCAGGGTTTGACTACACATCCTGGCGGGATTAAAAAATTTAAATAATCTACCATTGGATTAGGAAAATTAATCCATGCTGGACTATGCCCTGCTGGAAGCCGTGGCTGCCGTGGTGCGCAGCGGTTCCTTCGACAAAGCCGCGCAGGAAATTGGCGTGACGCCCTCGGCGATCTCCCAGCGCGTGAAGTTGCTGGAGGAACGCCTCGGCACCGGCCTGATCGTCAGGGGGCAGCCCTGCACGGCGACGCCAGCCGGCAAACACCTCTGCCGCCATGCAGAGGAAGTCGGCCTGATGGAGCATAGCCTGCGCAGCGAGCTCGGCGGCCTGGTGCCATCCGGCCCGGCTCCCACCGTGCGCATCGCCGTCAATGCCGACAGCCTGGCGACCTGGTTCCTCCCCGCATTGTCCGGGTTGGAGGGGCGCCTGTTCGATCTCGTGCTCGACGATGAAAGCAACACGGCCGAATGGCTGCGGCGCGGCGAAGTCAGCGCGGCGGTGGGCATCGCTCCGGGGCCCGTACAGGGCTGTAGCAGCCGCGCCTTGGGCATGCAGACCTATGTCGCCACCGCCAGCCCCGCCTTCATGCGCCGCTGGTTCCCCGACGGTCTCGACGAGGAAGCGGTGCGGCACGCCCCTTGCCTCACCTTCAACACCAAGGACGCGCTGCAGGACCGCTGGCTGGTCGAGACTTTCGGCCGGCCTATCAGCCGGCCCAGCCATTGGATCCCCTCCTCCGGCGCCTTTGTCGACGGCGCCCTGGCCGGGCTCGGCTGGGGCATGAACCCGCTATCGCTGGTAAAGGCCCATCTCGAGCAGGGATCTCTCGTCGCGATGCATCCAGGTTCGCGGCTGATGGTACCGCTCTACTGGCACTGGAGCCGGGCCGTCGAAAAAGGCCTCCAGGACATCACCGCCTCGATCCTGCGCACGGCGCGGACATGGCTTGAGCAAGGGTGATTGTGCCGTCCCCCTCTGGACAGGACGGCGTTTGCCACTACCATTGTCGGACAAATCAGAATCCATCTTCAAAATCCCAGGGACGGAACCCATGCAACTCCCCATCATGCCCGGCAATGTCGCGCCGCGCCGGCTCGGCAAGACCTCCGTCATGCTCACGCCCGTCGGCCTCGGCGGCGGCCCGATGGGGGACATGTTCGAGAATCTCGACGAGGAGAAAGTCCGCGCCACCTTCAGGGGCGCCTGGGATGCCGGCATCCGCTATTTCGATACCTCGCCCTGGTACGGCCGCGGCCTCAGCGAATTGCGTTTCGGCGAGGCACTTCGGCAAAGGCCGCGCTCCGATTTCATCCTCTCCACCAAGATCGGGCGCACCTTCCACCGCCCCAAGGACGTCGATAATTACAAGGGCCCGTTCTGGTATGGCGGCCTCTCCTTTCAGGAGCGCTTCGACTACACCTATGACGGCGTGATGCGTGCCTATGAGCAAAGCCAGATGCGGCTCGGCATCAACCGCATCGACCTCCTGCTCATCCATGACCTCGACGTGCCGCATGTCGGCTCGGCCGACCTCGTCGCGCAGCATTTCCTCGATCTGGAGCGCTCGGGCTGGCGTGCGCTCGAAATGCTCAAGCATTACGGCGAGATCCAGGGCATCGGTGCCGGCGTCAATGTGCTCGGCACCATTCCCGAAATGCTCAAGCGCTTCGACCTCGATTTCTTCCTGGTCGCCATGCCCTATACGCTGATCGACCAGGGCCCGCTCGACCTCGAATTCCCGCTCTGCCAGGAGCGCGGCGTCGGTGTGGTGATCGGCTCGCCCTTTGCCTCCGGCATTCTCGCCACCGGAGCCGGCGTGCCCACGCCCTATTATCGCTACACCCCGGCCGCGCCCGAAATCATCGAGAAGGTGCGCAAGATCGAGGCCGTCTGCGCCGCCCACAACGTGCCGCTCAAGGCGGCGGCCTTCCAGTTCGTGCTGCGCCATCCCATCGTGGCGAGCGTGATCTCGGGCGCCGTCACGCCCGAACAGGCACGCGAGAATGTCAGCCTGCTCGGCGTCGCCATCCCCGACGCCTTCTGGAGCGATCTGCGCCAACAGGGCTTGATCGATGCGAGGGCGCCCTGAAAGGCGCCTTCAGCCTGAATGCGCCTTGCGATGTGCCTCTGCCAATGCGCCGAGGCTGTGGAAGTGAAAATCGGGCTCCGGCACGCCCTCGACCACCAAAGTGGCACCGCCGTGCTTGCCGGCGCGGCGGTCGATCCAGGCCCGGGCCAGGCCGATCCGCGATGCCGGGACGTGATCGTGGTGCAAGCTCTGGGCCGTATGCAGTACATCGGCCGGTTCGAGGCTGAACTGCAGCGACAAATGCTCGAGCAGATAGCTGAAATTACACGGATCCGGCTTGTAGGAGCCGACATCCTCGGCGGTGTAGACCGCATCGAAGAGGCCACCGAGCTTGGTGTTGCTGGCGGCGAAGCTGCGACGGTCGACATTGGAGAGTACGGCCAGCCGGTAGTGCCGCTTGAGATAGGCGAGCGCCTCACGCGAATCCGGAAAGGCCGGCCAGTCCGGCACGGAAGCGCCGAAGCGCTCATGCAGGTCGGCATGGACGGCGATGCCCCAGTCCTGCGCCAGCCGCGCATGGGTGACGGCAAGCAGGGTCGAATAGAGCAGCGATGGCGTTTCGAGTTCCTGCTCGGTCTCGCGGCGGGCAAAGGCGGTTAGCGCCTCCTCGCGGCCGATCGCGCGACCGCTGGCGCTGAGCAGTGGCTGAAGCGCGTTCCAGATCCCGGTTTCCCAGTCGATCAGCGTGCCGTAGCAATCGAAGGTCAAGACCTTGAAATCGGTAAGTTTCGGCATCCTTTCCTCCTCTCGGCCTTGCGATCGCCCCCCGCGCCGCAAGGCCCCTGCCACCGTGACGCGAAAAGGGCGGTGTCGCCACCGCCCTCCTCCGGTCCACCAATCCTCACGAAACCAGTTCGCTGTCCCAGTAGAGATAGTCGACCCAGCTTTCATGCAGATAGTTGTGCGGATAATGCCGGCTCGTCTCCAGGAGTTCCCAGGGCGAAGGCCTCGCCGGCTTGCGCAGGGGCTTCATGTCCATGCGATCCGCCTTGCGGGCGTTGCAGTCGCCGCAGGCCGCCACGATGTTCTCCCACGAGGTCGCGCCGCCCTTGGAGCGGGGAACCACATGCTCGAACTGCAAATCGCGCGCCTGGAAGCCATCGCCGCAATATTGGCAGGTGAAGCCATCGCGCAGGAACAGGTTGAAGCGGGTGAACGGCACCATGCGCTCCACCTTCTGGTAGTCGCGCAGGGCAACGACCGAGGGCAGGCGCATCGTCGTCGACGGGCTGCGCACCACGGCATCATATTCCGCCACCACGCTCACGCGGTCGAGAAAAACGGCCCGCAGCGCATCCTGCCACGACAGCAGCGAGAGCGGGAAATACCGCAAGGGTCTGAAATCGGCATTTAAAATCAAAGCGGGGTGGGACGACATGACTACCTCAACGCTCGAACTCCGGGGATTGGGCACTGGTTTGAGGAATGGATGACCGGTTATCCGGCCGGCGGCTGGTTTTCGCTGTCTGACTCCCGGCCAGCCCCGTTGGCTGGTCTAGCTGGACAGTTGTCCGGCAACGAAAAGACGGAATGATGACAGTAGAATGATGTGCACGCAGCTCTGCGCGATACGAGCATCTGCAGAGTTTCCCGGCGAGGCCTATTGAGGGCCGCGCTGGGAAACTCTGCGTGGACAGGCATGCACGCATGCCCGGGCATGCGCACATGCCGCTTGCTTCGGATTGTTTGGAGTGTGCCGCGCGCGTACATACCCTCCTGCCATCAAGGCGGAGGGGACTGCCCTGCCGCCGGTTCAGATTCTCGTGTGATCCAGCGCCAGTCGGGCGACGATCATACGGTTCGTATTCGACAATTCGCTGCCGCCACCTTTGCCCAAGCTGCAGATAGGCATGCCCATGCTCGGCACCAGGGCCGGCAATTGGGAGGCGTCATCCGCAAACGCAAAGATGTTGAAACTGGTCGGCAACGGCATGTCCGGTTCTTGAAGGAAGGGGCCCATCCCCTTCTCCATGACTAGGCTTATGCCGCCCGAAAACGACAAAAATCAAGCGCGAAAGCACCAATCACTCGCGAAAACAGCAAAAATTTCGAGAGAATTCGGCTCTTTTCCGATGAGCCTGATCCAATCAGATAATATCTTATACATGCAGATAAGATCTGGAGGATTCGCGGCATCGGCTCCTTCCGCCTGCGATGTGGCTTGTGTTTCGCGCAGCGCGATTCAGCTATGCGAAACTATATGTTGTCTCTCCCTACTTTTGCCATTTCGTCGGAACAAAAGCCTGCCTATAAATATCCAAGCGTCATGACCGGCGTCGAGTCGGCCACAATTTTGGCCCGCCCTTTGGGACGGGCCTTGTCATGAATTGCCTGCTCCCATGTCCGAAGTGACCGCCGGCCTGATGCCTCGAATGGCACGGCCCAATTTCAGAACCACCGCGCTGATCATTGCCAGCGCCATGTTTATGGAACAGCTCGACGCCACCATCCTGGCGACCGCCCTGCCCACCATGGCAAACTCCTTCGACGTCTCGCCGGCCCATATGAGCATCGCGCTGACGTCCTATCTGCTCAGCCTGGCAGTGCTGATCCCCGCCAGCGGCAAGATCGCCGACCGCTATGGTGCCCGCAGCGTATTTTCCATCGCCATCGCCGTGTTCATGCTCGGCTCGATCCTGTGCGCCTGGGCACCGACCCTGCCCGTCCTCGTCGCCGCGCGGCTGCTGCAGGGCGCGGGCGGCGCGATGATGGTGCCGGTCGGCCGTCTGGTGCTGCTGCGTACCGTCGACAAATCGGACCTCGTCTCCGCCATGGGCTGGCTGCTGGTGCCGGCGCTGATCGGCCCGATCCTCGGCCCGCCAGTCGGCGGCTTCATCGTCACCTTCCTCGACTGGCGCTGGATCTTCTACATCAACATCCCGATCGGCCTGCTCGGGCTGGTGCTGACCCAGATCTTCATTCCCAACATGAAGGAGGACAAGCGCGAGCCCTTCGACATGAAAGGCTTCGTGCTCTCGGGTGTTTCGCTCGCCTGCCTGCTGTTCGGCTTTGAAATGACCAGCCGCGGCAGCGCCGAGGAAGCGCCGCTCGCCATCGCACTGCTGGTGATCGGCGTCGTCAGCGGCGCTGTTTACATCGTCCATGCCCGCAAACCACGCGACTTCGCCCCGATCCTTGATCTGACGCTGATGCGGGTGCGCACCTTCCGCGTCTCGCTGGTCGCCGGCTCGCTCTCGCGCATCACGCAAGGCGCCCAGCCCTTCCTGTTGCCGCTGATGATGCAGATCGGCTTCGGCATGTCGGCAGTGGAGAGTGGCCTGCTTACCTTCGCCACCGCCTGCGGCTCCATGCTGATGAAGGCGGCAGCCAAGCCGATCCTCAAGCGGTTCGGCTTTCGCACCACGTTGATCTGGAACAGCCTGTTTTCCAGCCTGCTCTATGCGGCCTGCGCCCTGTTCCGTCCCGACTGGCCGCATTGGGCCATCTTCGCCGTGCTGCTGGTCTGCGGCTTCTCGATGTCGCTGCAGTTCACCGCCTACAACACCGTCTGCTACGATGACATTCCGCCAACCCGCACATCATCGGCCAACAGCTTCTACACCACCTTCCAGCAGTTGATGCTGTCCTTCGGCATCTGCGCCGGCGCCCTCGCTCTGACCGGCTCCAAGCTGGTGCTGGGGCACGAACACGCCACGTTGACCGATTTCTCGATGGCGTTCCTGTTCGTCACCGCTATTTCACTGTTGGCTTCGCCGGTGAGCGCCAAGCTGCCGCATAATGCCGGGGCATCGATGAGCGGCCATCGCAATCGGCACGAGGCAGAGCAGGCGACCTGAGCGCTACGACGGCCGGTCCTCAGGCCACCGGGCTTTAGCGCCGATAAGGCTCGAGGGCATTGAGCCCTAGGAGTTCCGTCAGCCTGGCGCCGTCACTGACGCGCCGGAACCACCCGGGTGCCATCCAGGGCGCGTCGCCATCGACATTGGGAGCGCCGCGCCCAGCCACGACATCCTCGATCCAGAGCGTCCTCGTCTCCAGCGAAATGCGCGTGAAATCGGTGCTATTGGGCACGCCGGCATGCGCATGCGCACTGGAAAAGGCGATTATCTCGCCCGGCTCGATCACCACCGGCTCGACCGCTCCGACATCCACCGGTGCGCTCAGATGCGGAATGGCATCATCGGCATCGACGGCATGGCGGCCCGCGATCCTGGAGCGGGCCAGTACGGCCTCGAGATCGAAGGAGGCGCTGGTATTGGGTACCGCCCGGGTCCACAGATCCGGATAGATTGCAAAGGTGCGCCCGGCCGTGATCGGATAGATCGGCGCCCACCAATTGGTCTGCGCATAGAGGTTGGAGCCCCAGGTGTCGCGGTGGAAGGCGATGGTGGCGGTGCTGCGCGCCCTCGGCAGGTTCACAGCGGGGGCCTGATGAGGCTGGAAGCGAAGATGCAGCCGGTCACGGGCGAGTTTCTCCGGATCGAGCCCGAGCGTCGCGAAGACCTCGCCCCACAGGCGCTTGACCTCCGCGGATTGGACGAACGCCTTCTGCAGCCGGGAAAACTCCTCGACCTGCCTGTCATGGGGCAGATGGCGATGAATCTCGGTCGGCTGATGCGGATGGAAAGCATCTTCCAGCAGGCCGCGCGTGAAGGCCACCAATGCCTGCATCGGCATCAGTCCGGCGAAACGGGCAATCTCACCGGCATAGATGTGGTCATGTAAATCGCGCGGCGATATGGGAGCGGCGAAGGACGAATACATGCGGCGAGCCCAGCTGTTTCAGTCGATTGAGCATTTGCTCTTGGAGAGGCCCGCCATTCTGACCCATTGCAACCGGAAGAGGCAACCGGGTCCCTTCAGGTCTGCCGAGCCAGGCGCGGCGGCTCTTGCAGGATCTCGTCCGGCGGCACCAGGCGCCCCTCCTCCGCCTTGTTGATATATTGGCTTGCCACCAGCACCCCCTTGATCGGGCGCAGGATCGGGATGCAGGAGAGCAGCAGGAAGGGCAGCGTGGTGACGAAATGCACCCAGAGCGGCGGCTCGAAGCTCAGTTCCATCCACATGCCGAAGCCGGTGGCCGGAAAAGCCATGGTCATCATCACGAAGAAGGCCGGCCCATCCGCCGGATCGGCGAAAGAATAATCGAGCCCGCAGGCGTTGCATTTGGGAGCGATCGTCAGGAAGCCGTTGAAGAGCTTGCCCTGTCCGCACCGCGGGCAGCGGCCACGCATGCCGCAGCGCCAGATCGATTGAGAGGCTGCCGATTGTTCTTCCATCGAAGAGCTCCTTCGTCCGCATCAAATGTATGGATTGATATTCCATACAAATATCGCTATCCTGTCTATAAGAATCAGGAGATCGGCCTTTAAAAATCAAAATCCTAGGATTTTCTCGGACGATCAGCACATTCTTTGTATTATTGTAGGCATACAAATGCAAGACAATTCGCCTGCGGCATTCTGGCTCCCCGCCGAACTGGCCCGCGATGCGCCTAAATATCTCGCCATTGCCCAGGCACTCTCGGCAGATATCCGCTCAGGACGCCTGGCACCGGGCGTGCAATTGCCGCCGCAGCGCCAGCTCGCCAAGGCGCTGGGTGTCGATCTCACCACGGTGACGCGGGCCTTCAACGAGGTTCGCCGTGCCGGACTCGTGGAGGGCAACACCAAGCGAGGCACCATCGTCAGCCTTGCCAGGATCGTGCCTCCCCGCGTGATCGTCGACGAACCCCGCTCGGCCGAGGCGATGGCCCTGATCGATCTAAGCATGAACATGCCGCCCCAGCCGGCCGAGGCCGGGCTGCGCGAGGCCATCGCCGAAGGCATCGCCACCGTCCTCGCCTCGCCCCATGCGCTGGCGCGGCTGCATTATCAGGACAATGCCGGCATTCCCGGCGACCGTGCGGCCGGTGCACGCTTCCTGGCGCCCCGCCTCGGGCCGGTCGCACCCGAGCGGCTGGTGGTGACCTCCGGCTCGCAAGCCGCCCTCTTTGCCGTGGTCTCGGCCCTGCTCGAGCCGGGCTCCGTGCTGGCGGCGCCTGAAGTCACCTATCCCGGCCTACGCTCGGTGGCCGCCCGCTGCGGCGTGAGGCTGGCATCGGTGCGGACCGACGAGGATGGCCTGCTTCCCGACGCGTTCGAAGAACTCTGCCGAACGAGCCGGCCGAGGGCGCTCTATTGCGTACCGACGCTCGACAACCCGACCACCGCGACCTTGTCCGCCGAGCGCCGGCAGGCCCTGGTCGCCATCGCACGCAAGCACGACATCGCCTTCATCGAGGACGACGCCTATGGCGCCCTGCCCGAGCAGAGCCCGCCTCCGCTCGCAGCCCTCGCTCCCGAGCGGAGCTGGCATGTCGCCACACTGTCAAAATGCGCGACGCCCGCGCTGAGATTGGCCTATGTCGTCACGCCGGGCCAGGCCGAGGCGCTCGAAATCACCGCCCAGACCCGGATCATCAATTTGATGGCGCCACCTCTGATGGCTGGCTTGGCGACCGCCTGGATCAAGGACGGCACGATGGCGCGCCTGACTGCCGCCATCCGCCGTGAGAACCACGCGCGCCAGACGGTCGCCGCGACGGCGCTGAACGGCTTCGCCTATCGCGCGGCCTCCGATGCACAGCATCTCTGGCTCAGCCTGCCTTCAGCCTGGGTCGGTGCCGATCTCAGCGCGGTCGCCCGCAAGGCCGGACTCGCTTTGGTCGGCAGCGCTGCCTTCGCCGTCGGCGCCCCGCCACCAGCCCTGCGCATCTCGCTCGGTGCGGCGCCGAGCCAGGATGCCCTGCGCCAGGGCCTCAACACGCTGGCAGCCCTGCTTTCGGTACCGCCGGAGGGTGTGCCGGGCATCGTATGATTGCAGCGTTCCCGGTCCACGAGGCCGCCCGGTATCGTCATGGACACGGTCACTCGCGCCGTCTTTCTGCCGATGGCCGCGGCTAACGAACTGCACAATCGCGCGAACGGGACAATCCGGGCTCGGATGTAAAGGGTTTGGTTACCAAGATTGGGCAAAGATTTGCGGGTCGATCGGCGGATCGATGACGCGAGGCGTTTCCCCTCGCCAGCAACCGCATTCAGTACCCAACCGAAGGTCCTCGCGCCGCAAGGCCGCCTGGCCGTCCGGAAGTGAGTAACATGACCCACGCCCGTTCTCCCGGCAGCCATGTCCGAGGCCGAAGGCCTCGCCGGAACACCGCCGGCTGGATGGCACTTGCGGGCCTTTGTTTCGGAGCGACCGCCGCGGCCTGGACAGCGATCGCGTTGGTGGCGCCCTCGATGGTCTCGGCCTCCAGGCCTGCCCATCTCCAACTACGCGCCGAAGATCCCTTCGCCCCCAAGGCTCTGGTGCAGGCAGGCGTGCTCCGGCCGGCGCCCCGCCCCACGGAACACGAGACTCCGGTCGCCGCTGCCGAACCCGCCCCCGACAACACCGGCCCCGAAATCGCGGAGGGCGTGCGTCTGCCCGCCCCGGGCGGACGCGTTCACCCGGCCTCACCCGTGCTGGCCAGCCTGATGTCCTTTGCCCCGGATGCCGACGGCACGCACGAGGCCCTTCCCGTCATTCGTTCCGTACAGACGGTCGCGGCCCTGCCTTCGCCGCCAGCGGAGCAGGTGGCGCCGGATGTCGTCGTCACCGGCAGCCTGCCCGAAGCCTCTGCCGAAGCCCTGCCCCTGCCACCGATCCGCCCGACCGGTGACGGCCAAATCGATGGCAGCCAGATTGACAGTCGTTTTGCCGAAGGCGATCCAGCCGATCTGGTGCCGCTACCGCCCACCCGTCCGGCCATCCCCCTGACAGCCCTCGCCTCCATTGCCCCCGATGAGGGACGTCCTCTCGACCGCCCCACCATCGAAGCGCCGCTGTCTCGGCCGGTGGCCGGCAATCACACCGCGGTCTATGACATCTCCGCCCGCACGGTCTATCTGCCCGGCGGCGAACGCCTGGAAGCCCATTCCGGCCTCGGGCCATTCCTCGACGATCCCGGCTCGGTGCATGTGAAGAACCGGGGCGCCACGCCGCCCCAGACCTATGACCTCAGGCCCCGCGAAGCCCTGTTTCATGGCGTTGCCGCGCTGCGCATGATCCCTGCCGGCGGATCCGGTACCGTCCTCGGCCGCGACGGCCTGCTGGCGCACACCTACATGCTCGGACCGCGCGGCGATTCGAACGGTTGCGTATCCTTCAAGGACTATGCTCGCTTCCTGCGCGCCTATCGCAACGGCGAGGTCAACAGGCTGGTGGTCGTCACCGGAAACGGCAAGGCCAGCAGCCAGATTGCCTCGCGCAACAAGAGCCGCTGGTGGTTTGCCTCCGGCCGCTGATCGCATCGAAGCACTTTGCGGCGTGAGGAAAGCCCCTCCGCAAAGATGCGTTCAAACAAAGGAGCGTTTACGCTCAAGCGCTTTTTGCTTTAGGATCGTAGCCTGTCATTCAATCTGACAGATCCGGCTCGCGCCTTGGCTGCGGCAGCCGAGTAGCCGCATCGTATTGACGACGGTGCCGCAATATTCGCGGCAGGCCGCCTGTCGCGCTACACAGGCATTATCACATCCGGCGCGGAAGTCCTTCCGATCGGGGCCTACTTCCAACAGCTTCTATCCTGTTGGATCATAGCTGCAATCAATAGAACGAAGTCAATTCTTCGAGTGCATGCTGGCCAAGGGAGACCGGAACGCTGCACTCCTTCGCCCGAGGCTCTCGAAAGCGCCGCGGCGCATCACTCGCTACGCCATGTCTGTCCGCCATTGCCTGCGCCCCCGCGCGGACGATGAGCAGCAGGCCAAGTACCCGTTTTGCATGCGGGCTTCCCCCGCATGGGCTGACAGGCCGTCGTGGCATCGCCTCGCGCTCGTCTGGTCCGGGAATTGCATCCGATAAGAACGCGTGAAGGAGGAAACCGGCTTGAGTTCAACATCCATCGGCACCGCTGCCCCTGCCTTGCAGCGCCCCGAAGACGAGAATCTGGGCATCGGCGCCAACCTGGCCTATGGCCTGCAGCATGTCCTGACCATGTATGGCGGCATCGTTGCCGTCCCCCTGATCGTCGGCCAGGCGGCCGGCCTGGCGCCTGAAGAAGTCGGCATGCTGATCACCGCCTCGCTGTTCGCGGGCGGTCTTGCTACCATCCTGCAGACCTTGGGACTGCCCCTTTTCGGCTGCCGCCTGCCCCTCGTGCAGGGCGTCTCCTTTGCCGGTGTCGCCACCATGGTTGCCATCGTCGTCAGCCCCACCGGTGGCGGCCTGCCGGCCGTGCTCGGCGCGGTGATGGCGGCCTCCCTGCTCGGCCTTCTGATCACGCCGATCTTCTCCAAGATCACGCAGTTCTTCCCGCCTCTGGTCACCGGCATCGTGATCACCACCATCGGCCTGACGCTGATGCCGGTGGCGGCACGCTGGGCGATGGGCGGCAATCCCAAGGCTCCCGATTTCGGCAGCGTGCCCAATATCGCGCTTGCCGGCGCCACGCTCGGCACCGTGCTGCTCCTGAGCAAACTCGGCAACGCCGCTATTTCGCGCCTGTCGATCCTGCTCTCCATGGTGATCGGCACGGCAATCGCCATGGCCTTCGGCATGACCGACTTCTCCAAGGTTGCCAGCGGCCCCACCGCGGCCCTGCCCAGCCTGTTCCATTTCGGTTGGCCGACCTTCGGCGTCGCCGCCACCGTCTCGATGTTCATCGTCATCATCGTAACCCTGGTGGAGACCTCGGCCGACATCCTGGCCGTGGGTGAGATCATCGGTACCAAGGTCGACTCACGTCGCCTGGGCGATGGCCTGCGCGCCGACATGCTTTCCTCGACCCTGGCGCCGATCTTCGGCTCCTTCACCCAGAGCGCCTTTGCCCAGAATGTCGGCCTGATCGCGGTCACCGGCATCAAGAGCCGTTTCGTGGTGGCCACCGCCGGCTTCATCCTGGTGACACTCGGCCTGCTGCCGGTAATGGGACGGGTGATCGCGGCCGTACCCCCCTCGGTTCTGGGGGGGGCCGGCATCGTGCTCTTCGGCACGGTGGCGGCCAGCGGCATCCGCTCCTTGTCCAAGGTCGACTACGCCAACAACATGAACCTCATCATCGTGGCGACCTCGATCGGGTTCGGCATGATTCCGATCGCCGCCCCGCAGTTCTACGAGCATTTCCCGTCCTGGTTCGTCACCATCTTCCATTCGGGCATCAGCTCGGCCGCCCTGATGGCGATCACGCTGAACCTGGTGTTCAACCATCTACGGGCCGGTAATTCCGATCAGCAGTCCGTGTTCGTAGCCGGCATGGAACGCACCTTGCGCTACCAGGACATCTCGATGCTGCATGAGGGCGACTATTTCCTCGACGGCAAGCTCTACGATGCGAAGGGCAGCGAGGTGAAGGTCGAGGGCCCGGGCCATCACTGATGCCGAGGGCGTAAAGTTTGATCTGTCATTCCCGGCGCCGCCGTAGGCGGCGGGAAGGGGATGACAGGCGCGACTGCCCGGATCGGTCAATCATGATCGCCTCTGGCATGCTCATCCAGCACGGCGGCGATCACCTCCCGGGCCGATCGTTCGGTGGGCAGAATACTGCCGTGCCCACAGCAGATGAGCAGGGCCTTCCAGAGGGCCCAGCCACGGGCGCGGGCCCAGATAGCCTCGTCAAATCCCGCCTCAGCTGCCAGTTTCGCCTTGAAGGCCGCCCGGCTCTCGCCCCGGAGGAAGGTCCAGGCGATCACCAGATCGCAGGCGGGATCGCCGACGGCACTGCTGCCGAAATCGATCACGGCGCTCAGCTTCCCGTTGCGTATCAGCAGGTTGCCGACGGCGATATCGCCATGCACCCAGACGCGAGGCCGTTGCCACCGCGTCGCCAGCGCCCCCTCCCAGACTCGCCCTGCCGCGGCGGCGTCGATTTCGCCCCGTAATTGGTCGAGGCAGCGCCGCGTCTCGGCGTCATAGACGCTCAGCGCCCCGCCACGATAGAAATTGTCCGCACCGGCGGCCGGCCCCTCTGCGGGCGCACGCTGCAGCGCCAGCAGGAACTGCGCGAGGTCGGCCGCGAATCCAACGGGATCGGCGAGATGCTCGAACACCGCCGGCTCACCCTCGATCCAGCGATAGACCGACCAGGGATAGGGATAGCCCTCCGCGGGACGGCCGAGGGCGAGCGGTGCGGGAATCGGCAATGGCAGATGCGAAGCCAGCACGGGCAGAAAGCGCCATTCCTTCTCGACCTGAGGCACATAGGAGGCGGCGGTCGGCAGGCGCACCTTCTTGTCCTCGCCCAGGCGGAAAGTGGTATTGTCCCAGCCATTGCGCTCGACCGGCCGGACCGGCTGATCGGCCCAATCAGGAAACTGGCTATCGACCAGGCGGCGCACCAGTTCGGCTTCGATCGTCAAGCGGCCGGCCATGCGGCATCCTCCCGTTCCACCCAATCGCCGACCTGCACCACTAAGCTGTCCGCGCTGGCTCCACCAGGAAGCGGATCGCCAGGAAGGACAGCCCACCAAGCCCGCCCAGCAGCGCCGTCACCGCCAGGGACAGGCCGGCGCCGATAGAAGTCAGCGCAAAGGCGAAAGCAAAGGGCGCCATCGCCGCCACGATCAGGCGCGCGGCCATCACCTTGCCCTGCAGTGTGCCATAGCCCTCGCTGCCGAACAGAGCCAGAGGCAGGGTGCCGATCACGATGCTGAACAGCCCGTTGCCCAGGCCGAACACCACCGCAAACACCACCGCGCCCGTGGCGGAGGGCGCCGTGAGGGCGAGCAGCGCCACCGAGGCCGGCATCAGCGTCGCCGCGATCAGCGCCAGGGCGATCGACGGCAGGTTACGCCCGAACACCATGTTGACCAGGCGGCTGAGCACCTGGGACGGGCCGAACAACGTACCGATCATCGCTGCCGACGCACCGAGCCCGAGGCCCGACAGCAGCGGGATCATATGGACCAGAATGGCCGCCACCACCAGCGACAGCGCGGCAAAGCCGACGATCATCAGCCGGAAGCCGAGCGGGCGCTGGGCGGGCGCGAGCAGCCCTATCACGGCCGGCTGCTGGCCGATCGTCCTGCCGTCCCGCTTCGACAGGCCGAGGGAGAGCCAGACATACAGGGGAAAACAGACCGCGAGATTGAGCCCGGCAAAGACGAGATAGACACCCTGCCAATTCATGCGCTCATGCAGGGCCGACGTAACGGGCCAGAACACGGTGGAGGCAAAGCCCGCGATCAAGGTGAGATAGGTGATGCTGCGCTGGGCCGCTCGTGGCCGGATCTGCACCAGGAGAGCAAAGGCAGCGCCATAGAGCACCAGATTGGAGGCAATCTCCATCACGATCAGCGCCGCCACGAAACTCACACCGCCGGGCGCCATGGCACAGGCAGCCAGTGACGCCGAAGCGCCGAGGGAACCGACCGCCATCACCCGGCCCGCCCCGATCGCGTCGATCAGCCGGCCGACCCAGGGGGCGGTTGCGCCCCCGATCAGCAGCGCGCCCGAGAGGGCGCCGAACACCCATTCCGTGGTCCAGCCCAGGCCCCGCGCCATGTCGGCGGCCAGGATGCTGAAGCTGTAATAGAGCGTGCCATAACCGATGATCTGGGTGATGCCGAGGGCGATGATGGCCGCAACCGGCGAGCGTTCCGCATGCATGTCTGGATCAGTCGCAATCAGGTCCGACGAGGGGTCACGACTTCGCCGTCTTCCTTGACGAAGGCCGCAACCGGATGGTCGAGCAGGTCGAGTACGGCTTCGGACGGGCGGCACAGGCGCGTGCCGCGCGCCGTCTCGACGATCGGCCGGTTGATCAGGATCGGATGGGCCAGCATGAAGTCGACGATCTCACCGTCGCTCCATTGCGGGTCGCCCAAGCCAAGCTCGGCATAGGGTGTGCCCTTCTCGCGCAGGAGGTCACGCGGCTTCATCGCCATGGCGGCCAGCAGCGCGACGAGCTTCTCCCGCGAGGGTGGCGACGTAAGATAGTCGACCACCACCGGCTCCTCGCCCGACTGACGGATCATTGCGAGGGTATTGCGGGAGGTGCCGCAAGCGGGGTTGTGATAGATGGTGACGCTCATCGCGGGGGCTTTCGATCGGAAGCTAAGAGCCGGCGCCGACGCTGCTCCGACAAAACACCCATCGCATGGGCGCGGCCTATGGCTCAAGGCCCCTGCCCTGCGCCAAGGTGCCGCCGGAAGAAGCGGAGGACCTCAGCGTTGAAGTTCCGATGGAAGGCAATCCGGTCGAAATCCGCCCCGTCCGTGCAGATCTCCGCTTCGCCGAAATCGGCGGCGGCCTTGGCGAGTTCAGCGCTGCAGGGCGCCAGGAAGGCGAAATGCCCCGCCTTGGCGGCAACATGCAGTTCCGGCCGGGCGGTGAGATTGTGCGCCACCGTGTCGGCATCCTTCGGCCCCACGCCATCACCGCCGAACTCGGAGGCCCACAACTGCACGGGAACGGTGACCGGCCGCAGGCCTGCTACGGTGAATTGCGCCCCGAAGGCCGGGTCGGCGATCACCGCTGCCTTGATGCGCGCATCATGCGTCAGCGCCCGGCCGTCGGTGGCATCGACCTCGATCTGTGCGCACCAGCGGTTGCCCGGATAGGTCGGGCAGTGACCAAGGATGAGCCGGAAGTCCGGCGTGCCGCCGATGGCCGCAAGCCCGGTATAGCCGCCCCTGGAAAAGCCGAACACGCCGATCCGCTCCGGCGCGATCCGGGCGGCGCCGGGCCAGCCCGCCAGCATGAAATCGACCAACCGCTTGATGTCGTCGGGGCGTTCCAGCATGGAGGCGATGTCCCCCGGCCGCCTCGTTGCCGAGCGGCCGCTATTCAGGGGATGGTCGACAGCCGCCACGATGAAGCCGGCATCGGCCAGCGCCCGCGCTGTGTCGCGATGACTGACGAAGGAGCCGCCGACCCCGTGCGAGATCACCACGAGCGGCATTTGCATGCCGGCGGGCGGACAATCGCGCACGACCTCCACCACGATGGGGCCGAAGCGGTTCGCGGTGGGGGTGCCGCCGGCGCAGGGATACCAGACGCCGCCGGTGAGCGCCGGCCGGCCGCCATCGGCCGGAATCTCGATCAGGCTCAGGCCAGCCGCCCGGCTACCGGCCGGTGCCAGCAGGCAGAGCAGCGGCAGAAAAGCGAACAGCAGCAGGCGCAGGCGTAATGGGACGGGCGGTCTCATCGGGCTTCTCCGGATCCGGTATCGGGAGAGGCCTGCCTGCTCCGATTGCACCTGCCGGTCGTACCGGATCGCAATCGAGGTCGTACCCGCACGCGATCCGGCCCCGACGCCGTCTTGCACTCAATAGGCCGTCAGGATGGTTGCCCGCCGCCTAACCGGGCATGGCGGCTTGAGACGGAGACAGGATTGCCGCAGGGATCCTTGGCATTGGCAAACCGATAGCCATCCGCCGGATGAACCGGACCAAACACCAGGCCGTTTCGGGCGCTCAGGGCGCAGAACGCATCCACGTCCTCGACATCGAACACCAGCTTGACCAGGGACTGGCCACTGCGCTGCCCCTTGCCGGCCTGATGCAGCATCAGGCGCATGCCTCCGCCCGGATTGACGAGTTCGACGATCCTGTCCTCGGGGTGGCGTATCGCCTCGAAGCCGAAATGCTTTTCATAGAACAGCACCATCGCCTCGATGTCTCTGGCGTAGATCAGCAGCCGGTTGAGCGGGACGGCCTTCAGCTCAGCAACCCTTTCTTGCCGAAGCGTTGCTCGAGGAAACGGGTAATGATTTCCACCACCAGCTCATGGTCGGCCTGCTGGGGCAGGCCCGATATGGTGATGGCGCCAACCAGGCCCGTGCCCTCCACGATGATCGGAAAGCTGCCGCCATGTGCGGCATATTCCTTGGGATCGACCATGAAGCGATCATGGAAGGAGGGACCGCCCGGCAGCGTCGACTGGCCCATATAGAAGGAGGAATGTCCGAACCGGTAGACCACCGCCGATTTGCGCGCGATCCACTGATCATTGTCGAGCGAGGTTCCGGCCAGGGCAGCATGGAAGAGCTGCTGGCGGTTGCGGCTGACATTGATCGCCACCGGCAAGGCGCGCTCGCGGGCGATGCCGAGCGCCAGCGTGCCCAGATCGATGGCGATGTCGTTGTCGAAGGCCGGGAAGGTGAGCACCGCCTCTTGGTGTAGCAGCTCGCTCAGCGTGATCTCGTCGGGCATGTGGGCCTCCTTGCCCGACGATCATGCGGGGACCCGCCACCCCTGGCAAGACGGCAGGCGAATTCCCACACAGGCAAGGCGTGCATCAGTGTGCCGCCCCCACCCTTATGATTTGATAGGGTTGTGGAAACGCCCCTCCACGAACCAGTAGCGCGCCGCTATTTGCGGAAGGTCGCCTCGCCTGCATCCGAGACCTGCACCCAGCGCTTGTCGGGTGCCGCGCCCGCGACGTAGGCATCGTTCCAGTTCCACCATTTATAGGGCGGCGTCTGCGGATAGCCCTCGGGCGAATCCTCCCAAGACTCCTGGCGGCCGAGCGGGGTGATGTCGAGATAGTTCCAGGTGCCGCCCATCTGCTCGTCGCCGCGGCTGTTGACGAAATAGGTGCGGAAGATCCTGTCGCCGTCGCGGTAGAACACATTGGTGCCGTGCCATTCGCCCACGCCGAAATCCCAGTCGAAATCGTCGATCACGGTGTACCAGGGCATGGTCCAGCCCATGCGCTGCTTCAGCCTGGCGATATCGTCCTGCGGTGCCCGCGAGAGGAAGACGAGTGTGGTGTCACGGGCATTGAGATGAGAGAGATGTGCGACCTGGTCAGCCACCATCGAGCAGCCCCGGCAGGCATGCTCGGGCCAGCCGAACACACCCGGCTCGAAAAAGGCGCGATAGGCGATGAGCTGGCTGCGCCCCTCGAATAATTCCGCAAGGCTCGCCCGCCCCTGCGGCCCCTCGAAGACATAGGCCTTCTCCACCGCCATCCAGGGCATGCGCCGGCGCTGGGCCGCCAGGGCATCGCGAGCCCGGGTATGCGCTTTTTCCATCGCCAGCAACCGCTCATGGGCCGCCTGCCATTCCTGCGGCGATACCACCGGCGGGGTGTGCATGCCCGTGGCTCCGTTCTGTCCATTTCCGGCTGGAGTGGTCATCGCAAATCTCCTCATCCGGGCACCCATCGTACCGCATGCTTCAAGCGCATCGGCACGCGCTGCCCTTGGCTCGTTATCGGTGAGGAGAGAGTGCCACCGGGAGGCGGAGGGGTGGGAGTAACAAGTGTGGCGGCATTCGGAAGGGCCTGATCGCAAGCGCATGCCCGAAGTCCCGGCAACGGCTCGCATCGTTCCAGCAAGATCAAAGACAGGCATGGTGTATCGATTTATCGAAGCTTGTCGCCGGAGGTTTTTTGGTTAGGGTAATCAACATAAAGCGCCCGGAAAGAGGAGCAATGTTCGTAAAAAATTAGAATACCAAGAGGAAAAGTTATGAAATTGGGTCTATCTATTCTTTCAAATTGCGCTGCGGTTTTGGGCGTCATCACCCTTATAGGTTCAACCTCCCCTCTTGCGGCACAGGAATCCGACAAGACCGTCGCGCTTCTTCAGCAGCTTCTGCGCTTCGATACATCCAACCCGCCGGGAAGAACATTGGAGGAAGTCACCTACCTCAAGAAGGTCTTCGACGATGCCGGCATCGAAAATGAAATCATCAAGACCCCTAAGGATGGGGTGGCTCACTTCATCGCCCGCCTGAAGGGCGACGGCAGCAAGAAGCCTGTGCTTCTGGCTGCGCATTCGGATGTAGTGCCGGTCGAACGGCACACCTGGAGCGTCGATCCCTTCGCCGGCGAGATCAAGGATGGCTATGTTCTGGGCCGAGGGGCAATGGACTTCAAGGGCGGACAGGCGGTGTTCGTCCAGGCCCTCCTCGAGCTCAAGAAGAGTGGTGTCGCGCTGTCGAGGGATGTGATCTTCCTGGCCGAAGCCGATGAAGAAGCCGGCGATTACGGCACCGACTGGCTGGCGAAAAATCACTGGGACAAGATCGACGCCGAATTCGTCTTGAATGAAGGCGGCTGGATCTTCCAGGACAAGAAGGGGGCCACCCGGCAGGTCAACATCACGACGCGTGACAAGATCTATGCCGGCCTCAGGCTCAAGGTGACGGGTACGCCCACGCACTCCTCGCGCCCGCAACCGGACAGTGCGGTCGGCAAATTGACGAGGGCGCTGGCGAAATTATCGGTATGGGACACCGAGCCCACCCTTACCGGCCAGACCAAGGCCTATTTCCAGGCCCTTTCATCGAGCGCAACCGGGCAGATGAAGCGCGATCTCCAGACCTTGGCTTCGAGCAGTGACCCTTCGGCACTGAAGAAAGCCGGAAAACGCGTCTCCGCCACCGGTGATTACCCACTGCTCTGGCATGCCCTGATGCGCAATACGGTCGCGACGACGATCATCAAGGCCGGGGTGAAGGAAAACGTCATTCCTGGCACGGCCGAAGCCTATGTGAACGTGCGCCTCATTCCGGGCTCGACGCCCTGGGATGTACGAAGCCAGGTCGAGAAAGCCATCGCCGATCCCGATATCAAGATCAGCGTCGACACCACCCTGTCGGAAGCCGACGCCAAGGCCTATTACAAGAAACGCACCGAAGCCGAGGCATCCCCGACCGACACGCCCCTGTTCAAGGCTCTCGAAACGGCCGGAAAGAAGACATGGCCCGAGGCTACGGTGGTTTCGGCCCTGTTCGAGGCCGGCACGGACGCTTCCGCCTGGCGAGACCGCGGGATACCGACCTATGGCATCTATCCATACCCGCTGGACAATGAAACGCTCGAACGCATGCACGGCAATGACGAGCGCATCGCGGTCAAGTCTTTGAAAGAAGGCACGTCTTTCATTTACAGCACACTGGTCGGCGTGGCCGCGAAGTGATCACCAGTCCTCCTTCCCGCGGGTTGGAAGGAGGAAGGCTTGGAGCGCGGCGCCGGGACATCCCGGTGCCGTGACCGTCGGCAATCCAAACGGACAGATGGTCGTGGCCCTGAACGAGCATCGCCAGGAAACATGCTGGCCACCACGATGGATTCTGCAGCCCGACAGAATTGCCGGCTAGCGCCTGGCTTGTGAAAACAGATCCCTAAGCAAATTACCTCCTGGCATTTTCGCCAGTGGAATGTCGGCCTCCTCGAACCAGACCTTGCTGGCCTCCGGATGAGGGCCGCTCAAGGCGACGCTGCCTTTGCCAAAGGAATAGCGCGCCGCCGCGACATCGCCGTTCTCATAGGTGGCGATCTGCCGAAAGCCAGCATCCTGCTTTGCGCTCGGCAGGTAAGGACCGTCCTGAAAGAATATTCCCTGTTTCTGGCCCGCCCAACGCACAGTTATGGCTGCGTCGGCAATCGTCTTGACGGCGAAGCCAGGACGTCCGACCTCGGAGTCGAGATCATGCGGGATCAGGCCTATCCCCGTGGCATCCGCAAGATAGGCGCCCATGCAGACGCCGACATAATGGCCGCCCTGCGCCACGTAATTGCGAATGGCGCCGATGCGGGCCTTGCCCAGGCTCCGCAACGCCCCCGGAATGTCCTGACCGCCACCCGGCTGCACATAGATGTCGTAGCGTGACAGGCTTTGGGGGGAGATGTCGGTCCGTTCCCCCGCCCCAACAAATTCGACACGGTAGTTCGGCCCGAGTTGCTCAATCGATGTCTTCATGGTTTCGGAGCAGCCTTCACAAGAGGCCGGGCCCCGATACACCGCCACCCGAATGAGTTCGCCCTTTGCCTGTGCGAGAGACGCCGCGGGTAACGTCCCGAGCAAGACAGCCCCAATAGCAGCCGATGTACAGAGCTTCATGATACCTACACCAATGATTTTAAAGGATATTTCCGAACCGGACGCCGATTTGAACGGCGATCCTCGATGGGACCTGCGGCTGTTCTATGACGGCAAGGAGGCCGGAGCGGGCAACCGGCATCTGCTCCGCACAGGCATCACCGGCCACCGCTTCATTCGGCTTTGGATGAGAAGCGGCTGGCTCACCCACGAGCAGGGCTTGTTGGAACGAAGGCATTGTCCGGAAATAGCCGAAGCGCCGCCCTTGTCATGCCCCGGCATCCAGGGGGCCCTGCTTCGACGTCTGGAGGGAGAAGCTGGATTGCCGGGTCAAGCACGGCAATGACAAAGAGCCAACTCGATTCGTTATTTATGGATGAATCCTAAGCCGGCGACGAAGGCACCTTCTTCATCCCGCCGTCTCAGCCATCATCCCAGCCAGCGCCTCGCTCCGCGTGAGGATAGCATCGCCCATATAGGCGAGCGAGGTAAAGCTGCGCTCGGCCGCTTCCCGGTGGCCGGTGCCGCAGGCATCCTCGACGATGACGGGCACGAAGCCGAGATCGGCGCCGTGGCGGGCCGTCGGCTCGATGCCGATCTCGATGGCGACGCCCATGATGGCGAAGGCGGTGAGGCCGCAATCACGCAGGATGGTAGCGAGCGGCGTGTCGGCAAAGGCCGAGAAGGTGATCTTGTCGAGGATAGCCTCGTCCTCGCGCGGCGCCAGTTCCGGCGCGATCTCGAAACCGGGGGAGGAGCGCAGGAACCAGGGCTTCACCGCGGCGGGGTCCTCGGTGCGCTGCCAGGCCATGGCCTGGCGATATTGGAAGCGTCCCATCAGTTTGGGCGGCATCGACATGTGGCGCAGGAAGACGACGCGGTAGCCGCCGGCCCGCGCAGCCTGCAGCACGGCGGCATTGCGCGCGATGATGGCGGCGCTGTCGGCAATCTGGCTGAGGATGCCCACCTGCATGTCGTAGACGATGACGGCCATGCGGTCGGGCCGGCAGAGTTCCGCGAGGGAGCCGTGGAGTTCGAGACCGAAGGGATTCTTCATGGTATTCGGCTCCTTGCGGGGATGCCGCCAGCCGAAGCGAGCGGCGCCATGACAGCCCCTCACCTTACGGCGAGGCCGCTTGCAAATCACCCCTTTACCGGCGGAAGGGGACATTACCCGATCCGACGCAGTGCCTGTGTCGCCCATAGCGCAACCAAAGGTAGCGACATCCCCGGAGGCGCTGCTTTCAAGGGAATCCGGGGCTGAGTGTCGCATGTTCAGCCTTTGGATTTCCTTCCTTTGACCCTGCCGGAAATGCCATGCAGCAGGTCTCACCCGGCCGGCGCCGCGCAGGCCGCCGGCGTCGGCTCGCTGAGGCCAAGCTGCTCGCCCCAACGGCAGAGGGCAGCGCTGCTGGCGACGAGGCCGGCGCCGCGCTCGCTCAGGGAATAGACGACCTTGGCCGGTATCTGCTCATAGACCTTGCGGTGGATGAGGCTGTCGGCTTCCAATTCGCGCAGCTTTTGCGCCAGCATCTTCTCGCTGATTGCCGGAATAGCTCGGCGCAGCCGGCCGAAGCGGCGGGCACCGGTATGGAGCTCGCACAAAATGTCGAGCTTCCATTTGCCTTCGAGCATGCGGATCGCCGCCGCAAAGCCGCAATCATTCGCCGTATCCGCCATGCCCCTCTCCCTCGCCACCCCTTACGACCTGGTAACCACTTACGTGGGCGTGCGTATTGAGCGCCGCCACGCCAGCCCCATCTGCCCGAGGACGATGGAACGCGCGGCAGGAATTCGTCAGCCCGCACTGGTGGATATGGAGTGTCGAGATGAAGCTTGCAATTGCGGTGCTGGGAACGGGACGCATGGGATCGGCGCTGGCGCGCGCCCTGCTGGGCGCCGGCCATGAGGTGACGGTGTGGAACCGTACCCCGGCCAAGGCCGAGGCGCTGGCTGCCCTCGGCGCGACCGTCGCGCCCTCCGTGGCCGAAGCCGTGGCGGCGGGAGCGGTCGTCATCGTGAATGTCAGCGATTACGACGCCACCGCCGCGCTGCTGCGCGAGGCCGGCGTCGGCCGGGCCCTCGAAGGCAAGCTCGTGGTCGAACTCACCTCGGGCACACCGCAGGGCGCGCGCGAGGCTGAAGGCTGGGCGGCCGCGCAGGGCGCTGCCTATCTCGACGGCGCCATCATGGCCACGCCCGATTTCATCGGTACCGAGGCCAGCACCATCCTGTTCGCCGGCCCCGGCCAAGCCTTCGAGGCGAACAAACCGTTATTCCTGGCCCTCGGCGGCAATGTCCAGCATGTCGGGGAGGATGCCGGCCTCGCCAATGCGCTCGACAGCGCCCTGCTCGGCCTGATGTGGGGGGCGCTGTTCGGCACGCTCAACGCCATCGCCGTGAGCCAAGCCGAGGGGGTGGCACTCGGCGTGCTGGGTCGGCTCTGGCAGACCTTGATGCCGGTGATCGACGGTCAGGTCGCCGACCTGATCAAGCGCAACGAGACCGGCCGCCTGGCCAATGACGAGCAGAGCTTTGCCTCGATCGCCACCCATTACCACGCCTTCGAGCATTTGCTGGCGGTGATGCAGGCCCGCAAGATCGACCTCGGCGTCATCCTCGGCCAGGACAGCCTGTTCCGCCGGGCGCTCGCGGCCGGCCACGGCGAGGACGATTTCGCTGCACTCTCGCGCTTCATGATTGGACGAGATTGAGCGGACCGTTCACGTGAATGCGATTCACCAGCCGAGAACTGTGATTTGCCGAAGATGCCGGCAGCATGAAGAGTGTCGATGGGCTCGGCGAATCGGGCCGCTCGGGCTCTACAGCCCGCCAGCAAGGACATATCATGACATCTCGGCGCCTTCCGCTCCCGCTTCTCGCGGCCCTTCTCCTCTTCGTCAGCCTGGCCGGCTTTCTCGCGCCGTCTGGCTCCGCCCGCGCGGCCTCCGCCGACATCGACGTGAACGACATCATCACCGATCCCTCTTCCCCCGTGCTCGGCAATCCCAAGGGCAAGGTCACCATCATCGAATTCACGGATTATCGCTGTCCCTATTGCCGAGTGATGCAGTCGCGTCTCGCCACCCTCCTGCGCGAAAACAAGGAGATCAGGCTGGTGATGAAGGAATGGCCGATCTTCGGGGAGGCTTCGGTCTATGCCGCCAGGGTGGCGCTCGCCGCCAATTGGCAGGGCAAATATGGCGAGGTGCACAATGCCCTCTTCGCCCTGCCCCGCACCATGGACAAGGATGCCGTGCGCGAGGCGGCCGGCAAGGCCGGCGTGGACCTCGCGCGGCTCGACAAGGATCTTGCCGCGCGAGGCCCGGAGATCGCAGCCATGCTGGCCAGGAACGACGTCGCCGCCCGCCTGTTCCAGCTCCAGGGCACGCCCGGCTTCGTGATCGGTCACGACGTCTATTTCGGCGCGCTCAGCCTGGAGCAGCTTCGACGCTATGTGAAGGCTGCGAAGTGAGCAGCCTTAGTAGCCTGCAAATGAAGAACTTTCTCAATGCGGGCTCGCCGTTGGCCGCACCACGATCTCACTGACGTCGACGTCATCGGGCTGGCCGATGGCATAGGCTAGTGCAGCGGCCACGGCATCCGGGCTGATGGTAACAGCCCGGAAGGCTTTCATCGCCTCCCGCGCGGTGGGATCGCCGATCGTGTCGGCAAGCTCGGAGGTGGTGGTGCCGGGCGAGATCACCGTGACGCGGATGCGATCCGTCTCCTGGCGCAGCCCGTCCGAAATGGCGCGCACGGCGAATTTGGTAGCGCAATAGACGGCGGCGGTGGGCGAGACGCGATGGCCGCCGATCGAGGAGACGTTGACGATCTGCCCGTTGCCCTGCTCCTCCATGATCGGCAGCGCCGCGGCGATGCCGTAGAGCACCCCCTTGATGTTGACGTCGATCATGCGGTCCCATTCCGCCACCCTCAACGCCGACAGCGGGGAGAGTGGCATCACCCCGGCATTGTTGACCATCACGTCGAGCCGCCCGAAAGCCTGGCGCGCGAAGCCGGCAAAGGCGGCGACCTCGGCCTGCGACGTCACGTCGAGCGGGCGCACCCTCACCTCGCCGCCGTCAGCCGCAATCGCCGCAGCGAGATTCTCCAGCCTGTCGGTGCGGCGTGCGCCGATCACCACGCGGGCGCCCGCCGCCGCCAGCACCCTTGCGCTGGCCTCGCCGATGCCGCTGCTCGCGCCGGTGATGGCCACGACTTTTCCTGCAATTGCACTCATCTCATATGTTCCTTGTTGAGGTGTTCGCGCCGAGGCGCGGCATCAGGCCTTCGCCGGCTCGGGAAAATCGGCGCTCAGCGTGGTCTCGGCCCAGGTCTCGAAATTGAGGCTCAGCGCCTCCAGCCTTTGGCGGGCGATGCGCAAGGCCGGCGCCCCGAGCAGCAGGCGTAGCGGCGGCTCCGGCGCCTCGACCGCCTTGATGATGGCAAGGGCGGCGCGGGCGGGATCGCCGGGCTGCCGTCCGGAAACGGCACGGGTCTGCTCGCGGCGCCTGCCGGCGGTCTCCGCATAATCGGCGATGACGGCGGGCGCTTCCACCATGGAGCGGCCGGCCCAATCGGTGCGGAAAGCCCCAGGCTCGACGATCGTCACCTTGATGCCAAGTGGCGCGACCTCCTGGGCAAGCGATTCCGACAGGGCTTCCACGGCGAATTTGGTGGCGTGGTAATAGCCGGTCGCCGCAAGGGCCACGAGGCCGCCCAGGGACGAGATATTGACGATATGCCCGCTCCGGCGCGCCCGCATGCCAGGCAAGACCCTCTTGGTAACGCCGATCAACCCGAAGACATTGGTTTCGAACTGGGCCCGGATCGCGGCATCCTCACCTTCCTCGATCGCCGCCAGATAGCCATAGCCGGCACTGTTGACGGCAACGTCGATATGCCCGAAGCGAGCCTCGGCCGCCGCCACGGCTTTCTCGATCGCGCCAGGATCCGTCACGTCGAGTTCGACGGCGAGAGCGCGCTCACCATGCGCGGCGGTGAGATCGGCCAGCGTTTCCAGCCGCCGCGCCGCCAGCACGGCCTGCCATCCCCTGGCGAGAACGGCCTGTGCCAGCGTCTGGCCGAGGCCCGAAGAAGCCCCCGTGATGAACCAGACCGGTGTTTGCTTTGTCATGTCAGTATCCTCTCTTTCGGCCGGAGCGCGGAGCCCCAGCCCGGCGCCCGCTCAGCGGCGCCGGAACACCATGCCGCCGTGATGCAGCGTGTCGCGGTCGACGAATTCGCCATCCGCGGTGAAGCCGGTGTCGTCCCAATAATCGATGTGCGTGCCGCGGACTTCGTAGCGGCCGCGATAAGCGCTCTTGCGGCTGCCGCGCGCTTCGTCATAGCGCCCGTTCGGCAGCAGCTCCTGCCGGATATGGCCATCTTGCGTGACCCACATCCCCACATAGGGGTGTTCAGCCATGTTCGCCTCGTTTGTCATGATCTGATCCTGGCCGGGAGACGGCGTATTCGAGGCCAGCGCCGGGGTCGCCCCCATCAGCAGGGTCACGATCACCGCATGGGCCGCGATCTGCCTGGCAACGCTGCCGTCGACACAACGATGCGCCATGGCCATCCTCCTCGCATCAGGTTCCTGTTTCGCGCAGGGTCGACCGTCGGCCCCGCTGGAAAGCACCCTAGACCGATGAATTGGCACGATCGAGTTGCCGATCGGAGATGACTTGGTTAGATTATCTAACCAATGACGGATATGTTCGAAGGCATTTCAACCTTTGTCACTGTGGCGGAGGCCGGCAGTTTCCGCCTCGCTGCCGAGCGGCTGGGCGTCACCCGCTCGGCCGTCAGCCAGGGCCTGCAGCGCCTGGAGGATCGCCTCGGCGTCGCGCTCGTGCAGCGCACCACGCGCAGCGTGCGCCTGACCGAGGCGGGCGAGCAGCTCTACCAGAGCGTCAACCCGGCCCTGTCCGAGGTGAAGACGGCGCTAGGCGCGGTTCAAGACGAGCGCGGACGTCCAACCGGCACGCTCCGGCTCAGCGTCTCCTCGATCGCCGAGACCTTCCTCTCGGGCGCCGCCCTGATGGGGTTCCTGCAGGCCTATCCCGGCATCCGGCTCGATCTCACGGTGACGGACGAGGAAGACGACATCGTGCAGACCGGTTTCGATGCCGGGGTGCGGCTGGGCGAAGTGATCGAACAGGACATGATCGCCATCCCCGTCTCAGGTGAACAGCGCCAATTGGCAGTGGCCTCGCCCGACTACCTCGCCCGCTGCGGCACCCCGCAGCATCCACGCGATCTCCTGGCCCATAGCTGCATCGGCTGGCGCGCCCGGCCGGACCTCGCCCCCTATCGCTGGGAATTCACCGAGAACGGCCGCGATTTCGAGATCACCGTCGAGCCCAGGATGACGACCAACGACATGGGCACCATGATTCGTCTGGCCTGTGCCGGCGCCGGCATCACCTTCGGCGTCTACGACACCTTCCGCGCTTATCTCGACCGCGGGGAACTGTTGCCCCTGCTCGAGGCATTTGGTCCCCCCTTTGCTGGTTTCTATCTCTATTACCCACGCCTCCAACGCCAGCCGGCAAAGCTTCGTGCGCTGGTCGATCATCTGCGCACCACGACACGCAACGGCGAAGCACCGTGAGGGCTGCGACGCGGACCCCCCGACCGGCAACATGGAGCCCCCCTTTCCTGGCCATGCAAGTTGGCTAACTCAAGCAATTGCTAAACCGCTTGGACAAGCGACACAAAATTTGCCGGGGATGCAGTTGACAGCTAGACCTAAACAGACGACTTGGACATAAATGCTTCTACAGCGCAGGAAGAAATGACGAATCCACTTCAGCAGATTTTCCGCCGTGTGCGGGCGGCAAAATCGAAAGAAGATGTCGAAGAATTCCATCTGACCGATGGGTATGTTTTCTCCGAGCCGTCGCCCCAGAACGCTGTCGACTTGATTCCGGGATGGAATCACGCCTTCCCGCCGGAATTGGGCATCCAGGCGGGACCTTCCTATATGTATGAGGATGGGAGGATCCACTGGGCCGTCGAACAATTCGGGCCCGTCTCCGGTCGGCGCGTTCTCGAGCTGGGCCCTTTGGAAGGCTCCCACTCGATGATGCTGGAGAGGCTTGGTCCAGACGTCCTCGACGCCGTGGAAGCCAACAAAATGGCCTTCCTGCGCTGCCTGATCGCCAAGGAGATCTTCAGACTGCAGCGTGCGCATTTTCATCTCGGCGACTTCGTCAAGTGGCTGGAACGAGACGACCCGCCATACGATCTCATCGTTGCATGCGGTGTCCTCTATCATATGGAGGACCCGCTGAGATTGCTCGAATTGCTGGCCGCCAGGGCCGATGCGATCTATATCTGGACACATTACTTCGACGAAACTGCAATGCCACCCGAAGATCTCAGGCGCGTTCCGTTCAAGTCACAAAAGCCGCCATACAAGGAACTCAGCCACGAAGTCGAGTTTCGCGGCATCGATATCAAATTGCACGAGCGCAGCTACTATGGCGCCTGGAAGAAAACGGCATATTGCGGCGGTCCGGTCAATCGACATTATTGGATGGAAAAAGAAGACCTTCTGGCGATCCTCGGCGTACTTGGTTTTGATGATGTGCGCGTTGCCCATGACGATCCCCAACACATCAACGGTCCCTCATTTTCCGTCTTCGCCCGGCGAACGGTTCAGCAAGCTGAAAGGTGAAACAAGGTGTTGGGGCTAGCGAATCTCATCCGTCGGGGCATCAAGGCCAAATCAATCAGGAAGGGGCCCAAGAAGGAAAGCCCCTTGGTGATCGAGCAGAAATTCCGGGAAACCTATATCGCGGAGAGGCCGGTGGACCTCGAGGCCATCGAGGAGTTTCGTGGCGATGCGTTTCCCATCAGTGGCCCGGCTTGCTGGCTTGACAGGCCGAACGCGCTGCTGGAAGTCGAACGTCGCCATACCGCCGGCGAACTCAACGACACCGAAGCCGCGATGTGCAAACAATGGATATTCGAGGGTTACTGCATCGTGCCTGGTCTGATCGAGGCGGAACTTCTCGATCGCCTCTGGGCAGCCTATGAAAAGGCGATCGCCGATGGAACGATCACGGTCGCGCCGGAGAGCCGGGGTGCCGGCGATATTCTCCCCGGCCGTACGCTCGATCCCCACATTCCGGTGCCGGTGCTGCGCGAGTTGCAGCAACATCCCAAGATATTGAGAATTTCGGATGTGCTGTTCGGACGCAAGACCCTGCCGTTCCAGACGATCATGGGACATAAGGGTAGCTGGCAGAGTCCGCATTCCGACACGATCCACATGACCACCTATCCACTGGGCTACATGCTGGCGAGTTGGATTGCGTTCGAGGATGTCGGCACTGATTGCGGGCCATTGGAATATTATCCACGCAGCCACCGGCTCGTGCCCCCTTTGCTGAGCGGGGAGCTCGGTATTCCGCCGCGTGCATTCAAGGAAAATATCGGGGTTTACAGCTCACGCTACGAGCCGACGATCCGGCACTATATCGACACTTTGGGCCTCGAACCGAAATATTTCCTGGCCAAGGCCGGTGACGTCCTGTTCTGGCATGCCGACCTGTTGCACGGCGGCTCGCCTCGCAAGGATCTCAAGCTTTCCCGCAAGGCGATGGTCTGCCACTATTTCGCACAGGGCGCCTTCACCTATCATGACCTTTCCGGCAATGCTACGCGCCTACATAAGAACGGGCTTTATGCCCCCCCCGCGATCGACGAGAGCCTGTGAGGCCTTCTCCGGCGGGGCATTTGGAATTGGGTGTGCCGGGATTGTCTCTCGATATCAGGCGCTACTGGGCCTCGGCTTGAACAGGCGCCAGATCGGCGCAACGACATAGCTGATCACCGGAATGGTCACCAGCCCCACGCCAATGCCCACCAGGCCCGAGCCCGCAGCCTGGACCAGCCATGTCACCACCCCGCCAGCCGCCGGCACACTATGCGCCGCCGCTTCGGCGGCCTCATGGAGGACATGGCTGAGAGCGCCCAAGCCATAGGCCTCGAAGCCATGCAGGATGATGCCGCCGCCGACCCAGATCATCGCGGCAATGCCGACCAGGCCCAGCACCTTCAGGAAATAGGGCATGCCGACGACGAGCGCACGGCCCATTCCGCGCAGCAGGCGCCCCATCAAGGAGGGCGAGGTCACCCTGGCCATCGCCACGCCGAGATCATCGGCCTTGACGATAAGAGCGACCGCACCATAGACCGCAGCCGTAATGCCTATGCCGACAATGGCCAAGATGACGGCCTGGGTCACGAATCCGCTATCGGGAACGGAACCGAGTGTGATGGCCATGATCTCCGCCGACAGGATGAAGTCGGTTTTGATGGCGCTTGCGACTTTCTGATCTTCGAAGGATTGCGCATTGGGGTTGATCGAACCGAGTTCGGCTTCATGCTGATGGGCTGCATGCGGCACGATGAGCTCGTAGATCTTCTCGACGCCTTCGTAGCAAAGATAGACGCCGCCGATCATCAGCAGGGGCGTAATCGCCTGGGGCGCAAGCAGGCTGAGCGCGAGCGAGACCGGCAGCAGGATCAGAAGCTTGTTCTTGAGCGAACCAGCGGCGATCTTGCCAATGATGGGCAATTCGCGCTTTGCCGCAAACCCTGTGACGTAGCGCGGCGTGACAGCCGCATCGTCGATAACTACGCCAGCCGCCTTGGCGCCTGCCTTGGCAGCCTGGCCGGCAATGTCGTCCAGTGAGGCGGCGGCGACTTTTGCCAGGGCCGCGACGTCGTCGAGAAGGGCGATCAGGCCAACACTCATTGCACCCCCAATTCAGCTTTGCAGCAGTCGATACTGGACAGAAATGCCATGTATCAAGTCCGGCATCATCATCCCGTGTTTGCGTTCACCTACCGAAGCAGGGAGAAAATGGCGAGGCAGCGCTTCGAACATCCAGAGCGCAGCCTGGGACATCGCATTTCCCGCCTTGATTGCATAACTCAAACGCAAAACCCCGACCGAGTAATTATCTCGATCGGGGTTTTTGATATGCGATTTGGTTGCGGGGGCAGGATTTGAACCTGCGGCCTTCAGGTTATGAGCCTGACGAGCTACCGGGCTGCTCCACCCCGCGGCAGGTAATTTACATGGTATTCGAGATTTTTGCTTTGCAGGCCTGGCAACGACCTACTCTCCCAGGTCTTGAGAGCGATCAAGCCGATCAAGCTATTAGTACCGGTAAGCTGCACGGATCGCTCCGCTTCCACACCCGGCCTATCAACGTGGTGGTCTACCACGGCTTTCGAGGGAGAACTCATCTTGAGGTGGGTTTCCCGCTTAGATGCCTTCAGCGGTTATCCCGACCGTACATAGCTACCCTGCACTGCGGCTGGCGCCACAACAGGTCCACCAGAGGTACGTCCATCCCGGTCCTCTCGTACTAAGGACAGATCCTCTCAATTCTCCTACGCCCACGCCAGATAGGGACCAAACTGTCTCACGACGTTTTGAACCCAACTCACGTACCACTTTAATCGGCGAACAGCCGAACCCTTGGGACCTTCTCCAGCCCCAGGATGTGATGAGTCGACATCGAGGTGCCAAACGATTCCGTCGATATGGACTCTTGGGAATCATCAGCCTGTTATCCCCGGCGTACCTTTTATTCGTTGAGCGATGGCCGTTCCACAACGGACCACCGGATCACTATGGCCGACTTTCGTCTCTGCTCGACTTGTCAGTCTCGCAGTCAGGCGGGCTTATGCCATTGCACTCGACGACCGATTTCCGACCGGTCTGAGCCCACCGTCGCACGCCTCCGTTACTCTTTGGGAGGCGACCGCCCCAGTCAAACTACCCACCATACACTGTCCCGGGCCCGGATGACGGGTCGCGGTTAGACATCCATGATCGTAAGGGTGGTATTTCAAGGGTGGCTCCACACGGGCTGGCGCCCATGCTTCATAGCCTACCACCTATCCTACACATGCAAGCACGAATGCCAGTGTAAAGTTATAGTAAAGGTGCACGGGGTCTTTCCGTCTAAGCGCAGGTACCCCGCATCTTCACGGGGAATTCAATTTCACTGAGTCTATGCTGGAGACAGCGGGGAGATCGTTACGCCATTCGTGCAGGTCGGAACTTACCCGACAAGGAATTTCGCTACCTTAGGACCGTTATAGTTACGGCCGCCGTTTACCGGGGCTTCGATTCAAAGCTTGCACCTCTCCTCTTAACCTTCCGGCACCGGGCAGGCGTCAGACCCTATACGTCGCCTTGCGGCTTAGCAGAGCCCTGTGTTTTTGTTAAACAGTCGCCACCCCCTAGTTTGTGCCCCTCGCCCATGGTTGCCCACGAACGAGGCCTCCTTATCCCGAAGTTACGGAGGCAAATTGCCGAGTTCCTTCAGCATAGTTCTCTCAAGCGCCTTGGTATACTCTACCAGTCCACCTGTGTCGGTTTCGGGTACGGTCTGATGTGGGAGCTATTTCCTGGAACCTCGTGATGGCATGCACAATCCAATAAGCACACACCACGGAAGAGATCCGTCACTACCCACTGG
>NZ_JBFREW010000005.1:0-401993 GCF_052114505.1 Labrys sp. KB_33_2
TTCAGCGAACACTCCGCTACCCCCGCCAATCGGCCGGTTAAGCCAGAGCTCCTTGTCCGTGAAGCGACACGTCAGCGCCGCCGCTCAATCCGCGGCAACGCCGTCCGTCGATGGCCGCTGTATAGAGGCCACAAGACGCCTATGTCAACGCCCCCTTTTGCGGATTTTTGCAAAATCGTCATGTGACCAAATCGGGACAGGACAGGAGCTGACCCGCATCCCTATCGAAACCTCATTGAAACACCTGATTTTCTGCATCTGGAGGCCCAATCAGGAATAATTTACCATATTGCGGCGCATCAAAGATTTCCTGCGCTCTGTGGATAAATTCCAGTCGAAGCCAGCCCGGCGCGCCAAATTCAGATCAGAATCGGCTCAGCTTCGGCAGAAAAATTTTCAGAATCTCATTTTGGGCGCCGCAGCGACCAGCAAACGGGTCATTTCGCTTTGCGGCGCCGCAACAAGCCGGCCGGGCGGGCCGGCCTCGACGATCCGCCCGGCATCCATCACGCAGAGCCGGTCGCACAAGGCCGCCATCACCGCCAGATCATGAGCGATGAACAAAAGCGCCGTGCCGGCACCCTCCCGTATGTCGAGCAACAAATTGAGGATCTGCGCCCTTACAGCCACGTCGAGCGCCGAGACCGGTTCATCCAGAATGATCAGGGCCGGATCCGTCGCCAGGGCCCGGGCGATGGCAACACGTTGGCGCTGGCCGCCGGACAGCTCATGAGGGAAACGGCCAAGCAGCCGTTCCGACAAACCGACCCGGTCCATCAACGCCAGGATACGTCGCCTCTCCTGTTCGCGTGACAGCGCGCGCCAGATCCGCAGGGGATCGCCGATGACGCGCCCGACCCGGGCGCGCGGATTGAAGGCGGCCAGCGGATCCTGGAACACCATCTGCAGCCGCGGCCTGATACGGCGCAGCGCCGTGCCGGCAAGATGCGTGATCTCGTGTCCTTCGAAACGGATGGAACCGGAATCGACCGGATTCAGCCTCAGAATCGCCCGGGCCAGGCTGGTCTTGCCAGCCCCGGAGCCTCCCGCCAGGCCGACGATCTCGCCCGGCGCGATGGCCAGGTCCACGCCATTCAAGATGACGTGCCGGCCGCCCGGTCCGCGGACGCTGCTATGCAGCGCCTCGACTTCAAGCAGGGTATCAGCCATGGCCGGCATCTCCGGTCGCCTGCGGGATCCTCACGGCAAAATTCGAGGGATCGATTTCGGCAAAACGGCGCGAGCGGGAAACTCCGGCTTCCCGATGCCCAAGTTCCTGATACCCAAGTTCCTGATACCCAAGTTCCTGGTACCCAAGTTCCCGGCGGGTCTGCAACAAGGCCTTGAGATAAGGGTGGGCTGGCGCCCGGAACAGCCGTTCCGCCGGACCGGCCTCGACCAGGCGGCCCTGATAGAGCACAGCGACATCATCGGCCAATTGGGAGGCCAAAGCGATGTCATGGGTGACGAAGACCAGGGTGAGCCCGCTTGCCGCCATCAGTGTGCGAAGCAGCTCGACGATGGCGTGCTGGGTGATCGAATCGAGTGCGCTGGTCGGTTCGTCCGCGATCAGCACGATGGGCTCGCTGACCAGCGCTGCGGCGAGGGCGATGCGCTGCTTCTGACCACCGGAAAACTGGTGGGGGTATTTACGGGATGCGGTGTCAGGCTCGGGCAAAGCCACCCGCTCGAGCCAGTCCCTCGCCAACGCCAGCGCGTCCGCGCGGCTTCCTCCCCGGCAGGCTCGGCGCGCCTCGGCAATCTGGTTGCCCACCCGGATCAGCGGATCGAGGCTCCCACCGGGATCCTGGAAGACCATGCCGATATCGCGTCCGGGACGCGGTTCAGACGCAAAGCCCGGCCGGGTCAACCTGCCGGTGCTCACCGCATTGGCCGGCAGAAGTCCCGCGAGGGCGGATGCCAAGGTCGACTTGCCAGATCCGCTTTCCCCCAGCAGGGCCAGATGCCGTCCGGCCTCGATGTCGAGGTCGATGCCCTGCAAGGCCGGCTGCATGCCGGCGCGATCGCGATAGGAGACGCCGAAGCCGCGGAGGGAGAAAAGCTTCATGCCGCCGGCTCCCTCACGCGCAGCGCCTTGGCATAACCCCGCCCCGTAAGATGGATCGCCAGCACCATCACAACGAGAGCGAGGCCCGGCACCAGCGACAGCGATGGTGCGCTGCGCAGCAGGGAACGCCCCTCGGCCACCATGCTGCCCCAGCTCGGCCTGTTGGGGTCGCCGAAACCGAGGAACGCCAGGGCAGCCTCGATCAGCACCGCCGCTGCCGCGATGATCGCCGCGAGCGAGATCACCGGCGGCAGGGCATTGGGCAGGATCTCCCGAAAGCCGATGGCGAGCGGATGCATGCCGGCAACCCGGGCCGAAGCAACGAAATCGCGTTCCCGCAGGGAACGAATTTCCGCCCTTGCGATGCGGGCTGGCTGAGGCCAGGCACCGGCGGCGATGGCCAGCACGATGGCCGGCAGGCTCGGCCCAGTCACGCTGATCAGCGCCATGGCCAGCAGGAAGGCCGGTACCGTCTGGAAGGCATCGCTCAGGCGCATCAATATGTCGTCGGTCCAGCCGCCGAGAAAACCGGCCAGCGTGCCGACGAGACAGCCGAGCAGAAGGGAGGCCAGCGCCGAAGCAAGTGCCACGAGAAGCGTGGTGCGGCTGCCCCAGGCAAGCTCGGCGGCAATATCGCGCCCCAGGCGATCGGCTCCCAGGGGATGGGCTGCATCGGCGAAGGGCGGGAGCAGCGGCGGCGCGGTGATGGCAAGCGGATCGCCCGGAAAGATCACCGGCGCCGTCAGGGCAAGCACACCAAACACGGCGAGTAACAACAGGCCGACACGCCCCTCCCCGCTGCGCAGCATGGCCATCAGCATGGTCATGCGACCTGCTCGCTGGCGCCGATGCGCGGATCGAGCCAGGCCTGCACGAGATCGGCCAGCAGATTCATGACGATGACGACGACGGCGCTGAACAGCACCACGCCGAGCAGCAGCGGGGTATCGCGGCGGGAGACCGCCTCGGCCGCCAGGCGGCCGAAACCGGGGATGGCGAAGACGCTTTCCACCACCACGCTGCCGCCCAGCAGGGAGGCGGACTGCAGGCCGAGCATGGTAACCACCGGCGCCAGAGCATTGCGGGCGACATGGTTCAGCGCCAGCCGCCAGCCGGAAACGCCGCGAGCCCTTGCGGCCCGGATGAAATCGGCATGCCAGACCTCCTCCATGCCATCCCGCAACAGGCGCAGGAACAGGGTCATGTAGAGCAGGCCGAGCGCACTGACGGGTAGCACCAGATGCCAGGCGATGTCCCTGGCCCGTTCCAGGCCCGCCTTGCCGGAAGCCATCGTCTCGAAGCCGCTGGCCGGGAGCCAGCGCAGCATCACGGAAAATACCAGGATCAGCACCAGGCTGAGCCAGAAGCCGGGCATGGCGTAGAGGGCGAGCGAGCTCAGCGACAGAATGCGATCCAGCCAGCCATTCGGGCGTTTACCCGCCAGGAAGCCGAGCACGATGCCGAGCAGGAAAGCCAGCGCCAGCGCCGAGCCCATGGTGATCAGGGTCACCGGCAAGCGTTCGAGCAAAATGCCGAGCACAGGCCTTTGAAAGGCGGTCGACCAGCCGAAATCGCCCTGCGCCAGGGCCGACAGATAGGCCTTGAGCCGAAAGGCCGGCCCCTGGTCCAGCCCCCACTCGCTCCGCAGTTCGGCGATCCTCGCCGCATCGGCACCGCCGATACCGGCGACATAGGCATCGACGGCGTCGCCCGACGCCGATTCGAGCATGAAGAAAGCGCCGATGACAACCAAGAGCAGAACCACGACGGCCCCACCCAGGCGTCGAAGTAAGCGCGAGATCACGGGCGGCTATTCACGGCGCCATCTCCGGCAAGGCGGTATCCGCCCAGGACGACACCGCCCAGCGCGGATTGTTGGAGACGTTCTGCAAATTCTCGCTGGCCACGGTGATGAAGGAGAATTCGGCGACGTTGATGAGCGCGAGATCATCCACCACCAATTTCTGGAACTGCTTATAGAGCTCCGCTCGCTTTTCGGGATCGATCTCGATCGCTGCCGCGGCGATCAGCGCATCGGTCTTGGGATTGGCGTAGCCATACTGGTTCGAGAAGGGCACTCCAGCCGGGATGCCGCTCTGGAACAGGATGGTGGTCGAGATCGCCGGGTCCTGGCGGTAGACCGGCGTTCCGACAGCCAGATCGAAGGCGTGGTCGGTATAGACGGCCTTCAAATGGGCCGGCGAATCGTTGGAGACAATCTCGGCATCGATACCGATCTTAGCCAAGGCCTGTCGCAGATAGGCACCGAACTGCACGGTCTCGTTGAAGAAGGGCGCCGGCAGCAGCTTGAGATGGAAACGGACACCGTCCGCGCCCTTCTTGTAGCCGGCTTCGTCGAGCAGGGTGTCGGCCTTGGCCGGGTCGAATTCATAGCGCTCGACATCGGGGTTGTAGAAGGTCTTGTCGGTCTGCGGCGCGGGACCCGTGGCTGCGGTGGCATAGCCGCGGAAGATCGCCTGCACCACGAAGCCCTTGTCGATCGCATGAGCGATGGCCTGGCGTACGCGCAGATCCGCCAGTTCCTTGCGGGTATGGTTGATCTCGACGATCATCTGATAGGTCAGGGCCTCGTAGCCATTGGCATAGACCTTGAGGCCCGGCACCTTGGAGATGCGGTCGAGATCGGCCAGCGGCACGGCCGAGAAAGCAGCAAGCTGGATCTCGCCGGCTTCGAGCGCCGCGCCGGCCGACTGCCGATCAGACAGCACCTTGAACAGGATCTCGTTGAAGTGCGGCTCGCCCTGGGCCCAGTAGGCCTCGTTGCGCTTGAGCAGATAATATTCGCCCGGCTTGTGCTCGGCGAATTTGAACGGCCCGGTGCCGATGAGCTTCTCATTGGCCGGGTTCTTCATGATGTCGCTACCGGCAAAGACATGCTTGGGCAGTACCGAGGTCAGGGCCGGCAGGCAGTTGCGAATAAGCTGGAAGGGCGTCGGCGCCGAAAAACGCAGGATCGCCGTCAGGGGATCGGGCGTATCGACGCTGTCGAGATCCTTGAACACAACGCGGCCGAGATTCTGCAGCTTCTTCCATACCTCCAGGGCGGAGAAGGCGACATCGGCGGAAGTGAAGGGCTTGCCGTCATGCCATTTGACATCGGGACGCAGCTTGAAGGTGACGGCCTTGCCGTCCGCCGCCCCCTCCCAAGACAAGGCGAGCTTCGGCGCCAGACCGTCCGGACCGTTGAAATCGGCCTCGGCCAAGGGCTCGATCACCTTGCTGGCGACGAAAAATACGCCGTTCGAAGCAACGATGGCAGGATTGAGATTGGTCGGCTCGGAATCGGCGGCAACGGTCAGGCGACCGGCCGGCACCTCGCCGGCTCTCAGGCGATGCGGCAATCCGAGCGCCAGGGCCATCCCGGCACTGGCAAGCAGGAAGGAGCGGCGATTAAGCAGGACCGGCATGTGCAACCTCCCGGGAGGAGCCCTTCGAATCAGCGTGATTGGATGACGCCCGCTCGAGAATGGCAAGCGCGGCATTGACCCCGGTGCCCGCATCGGCCGGCCAGCAGAGATGATTAAGGGCACCACCGAGCGCGGCTATGGCTGTCACGGCCAGCATCGGCTCGGCTGCCGGCCCCATGTGACCAATGCGCAGCACCTTGCCCGCCGTCTCGCCACGGCCGAGCGACAGCATTACGCCGAAGCGCTCCAGCAGCGTATCGCGCAAGCGGATGTCTGCCATGCCCTCCGGCACGTGGAAGACCGTGGCAGAGGGCGCAGCGATCGCTTCGCGCGCCGGCCATAGCTTCAGGCCCAGGGCCTCCAGTCCAGCCCGCGCTGCTGCCGCCGTGCGGGCATGGCGGGCCCAGACCCGTTCGGGTCTTTCCTGGAGATAGAGATCGAGCGCCGCGTCGAGGCCATGAATCTCGGCCAGCGACGGCGTGACCGGGAACGCCCTCCCCACTTCGGCCGCCAGTTCCCAATCGAGCAAGGACAGGAAAGAAGCGCGCGGGGCATCCGGATTGGCCTTGATTTTCTCCCAGGCTCGGTCACTGACGGCGAGCAGACTCAGGCCCGGTGTGGCCCCCAGGCATTTGGCGGCGGAGGTAACGAAAATGTCGATCGCCGCCTCTGCCGGGTGCACGTCCAGGCTGCCGAAAGAGGAAACGGCATCGGCGATGACATAGGCACCGTGCTCGCGGCCAAGGCGCCCGATTTCCGCCAGGGGATTGAGCGTGCCCGAGGGCGTGTCGTGATGGCAGACGGTGATGATCGAAATATCGGGGCGCGCCGCCAGCGCCTCACGCACCCGATCCGGGTCGATCGCCTCGTCGAACGGCACCGCGAGCTCGATCACCTCGCCGGCATAACGACGGGCCCACCCTGCATAGCCCTTGCCATAGACGCCCGAAACGAGGTTGAGCACGACGTCCTTGCGGCCGATCAGCGAGGCGGCGGCAGCCTCGAGCCCCAGCAGTGCGTCCCCCTGCAGGATCAAAGGCAGATTCGAAAGGCGCAAGGCAGCCTGCAGCTTGCCGACCACCGAGCGGTAGAATTGCTGGAAAGCGTGGTGCCCGTCATAGACGGCGGGCCGCGCCATGGCGCTGAGCACAGCCGGATAGGCCGTAACCGGCCCGGTCGTCAGCATGAAAGGCGGTGGTGCAAGCATGGAACAGTCCGAGTGAAAAACGATTTGATCGAATGCTAGCTTCGTGGCGCTTTGCCGACAACGCATGAATTACAGCGAGTTAACGCGCCTCAAAAGGAAATACATGTTAGTTGCGTTAAAAGTAGGACTGTCTCCGGCGTGACTGTTCTGCGTCAGTTATCATCCGGTTGTCTTGTCTTCGACACGATCCCGTTGTTTATGGCACCAGCAGAGTTATGCGAAGAGGCCCAACCCAGGGCCGCTTCGCGCAACGACACGCTTCGGCAACCGGTTCGAAACCTTACCCAGACGGATGTGATGAAGAACAAGCTCGAATATGTTTGGCCGGTCATCGGGCTCGCCGCCGTCATTTTCTCGGTCTACCTCCTGTCCAAGGAACTCAAGGGCGTCGAAGTCGGCCAGGTCTGGCAGGCCGTGGTCGATCGTGGGCCGTGGATGATCCTGCTGGCTTTCGTCTCGACCACTTTGGCCTACGCCGCCCTGGCTTGGTACGACCGCATCGCCCTGATGCATGTCGGCAAGAAACTGTCCTGGCCGGTGGTCTCGATCGTCTCCTTCGTCGCCTATGCACTGGGGCACAATATCGGTGTGTCCGTTCTCTCTTCCGGCCTGGTGCGCTACCGAGCCTATTCCAAGATGGGGTTGAACGCGGCCGAGGTCGCCGTCGTCACGGCGTTCTGCGCCTTCACCTTCGCGTATGGCGCCGTGTTCCTCGGCGGCATCGTGCTGGTGGGCGAGCCCGAGCTGCTCTCGCGCCTGTTCCACTTCCCCACCAGCGCCGCCTTCATGCTGGGTCTGGCCATGCTCGGCTTCGTGCTGCTCTATCAGGCCGGCTCGATCCTGCATCTCAAGCCCCTGCGCATCCGCTCGCTGCAGATCGCCTATCCCAAGCCCACCATCGCCTTCCGGCAGCTCTTCGCCGCGCCGATCGAAATCATCGGCGCCGCCGGCATCATCTATTTCGCCCTGCCCGACTCGCTCAATCCCGGCTTCTTCATGGTGCTGGGCATGTTCCTGGCCTCGTTCTGCGCCGGGCTGATCTCGAACGCCCCGGGCGGTGTCGGCGTGTTCGAGGCCGTCTTCCTGCTGATCATGCTGCCGGCTGGCGCCAATCCGAGCGATCCGGCAGTGATCCAGTCCAAGGCCGAGATCATTGCGGCTCTGCTGATGTTCCGCCTGCTCTATCTGCTCATCCCGCTGGCAATCTCCTGCGTCATCGTGCTTTACACCGAGCGCCAGTCCCTTGGGGGTCTTCTCGGCTCGGTCGTCGGCGGCAAGGCGGTAGAGAGCAAGGAAGCTCCGCCGGCAATCAAGCTCGAAACCGTACACCAGGATCCGCCCCAGCATTCGTGAGCCTTGCGCGGCAAGCTGCGGATCGCAGCTTGCCGGACAGCCTTTCAGCTCAACACGAAATCGACGGGCTTGGGTGCCTCGGGCAGATCGGTCTCGCCGAGATCTTCCAGAATGTTGATTTCGATGGTCCGGCAGATCGCCATCACCGGCAGGCTGTTCGGCGTGGAGCCGAAAGGTGCCACTAGTTCGTCACCGAGCACGTCGAGACCGAAGAAGGTGTAGGACACGATGGCCGCGATCACCGGCGTCCACAACCCCATGCTGTCAGCCAGCCCGAAGGGCAGCAGGAAACAGAACAGATAGGCAGTGCGGTGCAGCAGCAGGGAATAGGCAAAGGGCAGCGGCGTCTGCTTGATGCGCTCGGCTGCGGTGAGATCGGCCGAGAGCGCCGAGATTCGTTCCTCGAGGATTTGCCCCATCTGCGCCGAGATCCGTGCCTTGTCGAGGACTTCACCAACCAGGCGGCTCATCTGTAGCAATAGGCGATTCGGCCCATGCCGGCTCGCGGTGATGGCTGCGCGATCGGCCGGAGCGAGATGGCGCAGCGCCGCCTCGTCCGGCGCCTCGTCCCGCAAATGGCAGCGCACCAGATCGCAAAAGGCGATGGCGAGAAGCGCCAGCCGCCGCGCCGCCGCCGGCTCGGCGGCAAGATAGGCAAGGGCCTGGCGCGAAAGGCCCCTGGCATCGATCACCAGCGCCCCCAGGATCTTGCGCGCCTCCCACCAGCGGTCGTAGCTCGCAGTGTTGCGAAATGCCGAGAAGATCGAGAGCGCCACGCCGATCAGGGAGAAGGGCAAGGCGGCGATCGGCGGCACATGGATGAAGCCGCGGGTTTCCAGCAGCGTCACCGCGACCGAAATCAGCACCACCACCAGCATTTGCGGCCAAATCTGCGGCACAATGGAGCCGCGCATGATGAAAAAGAGTTCCCATGCCTGCGGGTTTTTGCGAACGATCATAAAGGGGCGATCCGATGAGGGCCTGCGGCCGCATGTGGCACGCAGGACGGGTTGTGCCACAGCGCGAGAGCGACGTGAATTTTCTCGCCGCCGCATCGGGATGCCGTATTGTCGCGCCCGTCCGGCCCAGCAAGATTCCAAACATGTGCAGAATTGCAGTACCGGCTGCCTGATCTTGGCCGGCGTTTCAAAACAGGGAGAGACGATGCCGCAGCATCTGGGTGCAATCACACTGGTCGTCCGCGACTATGACGAGGCCAGGGATTGGTATGTCGGCAAGCTTGGCTTCGACGTGGTCGAGGACAGCGATCTCGGCGACGGCAAGCGCTGGCTGCTTGTTGCCCCGCCGGGCGCCGGCCAAACCCGCCTGCTGCTCGCCAAGGCCGCCTCTCCCATGCAGACGGAGGCTATCGGCAATCAGACGGGCGGCCGCGTCTTCCTGTTTCTCAACACCGACGATTTCTGGCGCGATCATCGCCTCTATCTTGCGCGTGGCGTGCGATTTCACGAGGAGCCACGGGTGGAGGCCTATGGCACCGTTGCTGTTTTCGAGGACCTGTACGGCAATCTCTGGGACCTGCTGCAACTGGCGGCCCCGGCGTGAGATGCCGCGGCTGACATCCGCGACGGCGATCTTTTCATCCTTTAGGCGTCTTGGTGTCTGATCGCACACCGCCCTCTCTCCGCCTCGCGCGGAGAGCAAATGCGGTTGACGATGACCGCGAGATCATTTAAGTTAGCGTTCGTTCACTAACTTAAATGATCTCGAGCAAGCCAGCGGGACAGGACCATGACCTCTCCTACGCCGTCACAGACCAAGGCTTTCTCCACCGGATTGCTGGCCTATGGGCTCGCGAGCATCGTGCTCGCCTTGTTCTACTGGGGCGTCTATCTCTACATCGACAGCCTGCCCTGCCGCGAACTCCTGTGCAATTTCGAATGGATTCTGCTCTTCTTCGGCCCGATCGTGGCGGTGTTTCTGGTGGCACCGCTCACCAATTTCGGGCTCCTCCTGTGGGAGCGTCGGCGCTCGTCGAGCGTCTGGCCGTTGCTGCGCCTCGCCTTCAGCGCGATCGGCGCCGGCTTCTCGGCCCTGGTCGCGGCGACCTTCACCATTCAATTGGCGCGGCGCGGCATGGCCATGATCGATCTGTCGCCCCAGAGCCTGATCTTTGCCGTGATCTTCCTGACCGCGACCTGGCTCAACCTGCGCTGCGCCGAGGCCATCCTGCGCAAGGGTGGCATCTGTCCGTGGCGCCGTCGAGGGACGACCTCGTCCGGTCATTGGAACGACGCAATCGGCTGAGATTGATGAATCCGGGTTCGCGCCGGCAGGATGCGTGAGCCTGAGGGGGAATCATCGATGCGCAATGCCGTCCGAATCACTCTGGCCGCCACAATCATCGGAAGCGCAGCCGCCCTTCCGAGCCTGGCCCGCGCCGAAGTGAACGCAGCGACCAGCCCCGCCTCGGCAAGCCGCCCTTTCAAGGCCACGACCATCGCACGTTTCGATACGCCCTGGGCTATCGCTTTCCTGCCCGACGGGCGCATGCTGGTCACGGAAAAGGGCGGGCGGCTATTCCTGGTGACGCCGGCGGGCGCCAAGACCGAGGTCGCCGGCGTTCCACGTGCGCAGGTCGGAGGCCAGAACGGCCTGCTCGACATTGCCGCTTCGCCCGGCTTTGCGCGAGATGGCCTGGTCTATCTCAGTTATGTCGAGCCGAGCTCGGGCGGCGGCACTCTCGCTTTGGCGCGGGCCAAGCTGACCGAAGCAGACGGAAAGGCGCGCCTGAGCGATCTTGACGTGATCTGGCGTGCTTCGCCGAAGGGCGGCGGCGGCCAGCCCGGCGGCATCATCGCCTTCGACCCCGACGGGCGCCACCTCTTCCTCAGTTCCGGCGACCGCATGGAGCCGGAAACGGCTCAGAACGCCGACAGCAATCTCGGCAAGATCCTCCGGCTCAATCTCGACGGTTCCGCGCCCGCCGACAATCCGATGGCGGCCCAGGGCGGCGTCAGGGCGCAGATCTGGAGCCTCGGCCATCGCAATCCCTATGGCCTGGCCTTCGCCCCCGATGGCAGCCTGTGGGAAAACGAGATGGGGCCGCGCGGCGGCGACGAGCTCAATCTGATCCGCCGGGGGTTGAATTATGGCTGGCCCGTCGTCTCCAACGGCGACAATTACAGCGGCGTTCCCATCCCCCGCCACCGGACCAGGCCGGAATTCGAAGCCCCTGTCGTCTACTGGACCCCGATCATCGCCCCCGCGGGCCTGGCCTTCTATTCGGGCAAGCTGTTTCCGCAATGGCGGGGTTCGGCCTTCATCGGCGCGCTCGGGGGCGAAGCGCTGGTGCGCATCGCCTTCGATGGCAAGAACGGCGCGCGCCAAGCCGATCGCTGGGACATGGGCGCCCGCATCCGCGACGTCGCCGTCGATCGCGATGGCGCGCTCTGGCTGATCGAGGACGATTCGGACGGACGTCTGCTGCGCCTGACGCCGGCAAAATAACGAATGATCAGCCGGTGAAGTCTGCCAGCGGCACATGCGCCGCCGCCTCGCGCGGCAGGCATCCGCTCAGGCGCGGATCGGCGCAGACCTCCACCTCGAAGGCGAAGGGCACGAAGCCCGAACGGCGGTAGAAGCCAAGCGCTCCAGGATGATCGAAAGTGCAGGTATGGACCCACAGCCGCTCGATCGGCCTCGCCCAGGCCTTGGCCAGGGCCTGGTCCATCAGGAAACGGCCGGCCCCCTGCCCGATGGCTTGCTGCACTAGGCCGAAAAAGGCCAGTTCGCACTGTCCCTGTTGACGGAAATCCAATTCGAGCAAGCCAAGTTGCTGCTTGCGCCCGCCGAGCACGTAGACTTCGACATCGGGGTGCTCCAGAATCGCCCTGAGTTCGGCGTCCGGCATGGCCAGGCGCGAAAACCACAGCCAATCCTCGCCGACGGCCCGATAGAGGGCACGGTAGTCGGCCAGTTCAGGCTTCTCGATCCGCTCCAGGGTCAGCGGCCGTTCGAGCGGCTTGGCCGGCTTCGGCCTGGGCCTTTGCCGCATCTCGAGACAGGTGACCACATTGGCAAGCATGCCGGGCGGCACGCTGGAATAGCCGGCGGGAAGAACGGGAGTGGAGGAGGTCATGGAACCGAACAATGCTGACGTGTTTTGTGATCTCAATGAATCACTTCAAATCACAAAGATACGTCGAAGCAAAGAGCTGGAATAAGGAGGCCATTCCACCAAGTTGCGTTTTGCTCTCCGAATCTTCCGGCTTCAATCCTTCTCCACCGTGTTGACCTCGGACTGCGAGCCGTCACGCCAGGTGACCTGCACGCTGATCGACTTGGTATTGCCGGGCACCTTCAGATAGGTCTTGGCATTGTTGGGGATCGAATAGGGATCCTTCATATTGCAAACTGGCAGGTCGAAGCGGGTCAGGGGCGGCGCGCCATTGAGGCCATAGCGCACCTCGGTGACGGCGCAGCGATAGCTTACCATCGTGGTGAAATAGACCAGCACGCCGTTGAAGTCGCGAAACTCCACCCAGCTGCCCTGGATCGAGGTGAGATTGCGGCGCTGGTCTTCGTAGAGCGCGATATCCGGGTCGAATCGAATCGAGAAGGGACCGACATCGGCTCCGTCGATGCTGCGATAGCGCACCTGGACGATACCAGCCTGGGCGCGTGGCGACATCGAGAAGGATGGATTGGGCATGCGGCCACCCGTGCGCTGGTCGAGAACGTCGAGCAGGCCGGTCTCCTTGAATTCGCCGGCCTCGCCGATGCGGTACGACAGGGCTGTCGCCGGCTCGGGCAGGGACAATGTCACAGTCCAGCCGGCATTGGAGCGCGAGAAGCTGGCGATGGGTGCGCGGCCGATGGGCTGCATCAGTTGGCTTGGCTTGATATCCGGACTGACCAAGGCCAGTTGCTGGCCTGTCGCTGCGCCGCCTTGCTGGACGTTCAGGGCCTTGGCCGGATCGGTCGTGGGCGGATTGGCCGGGTGCTGCAGGGCGATCTTGGCGTCCTTGCCGCCGATGGTGACGCCCGGGCCGAGCTTCACACCGGGCCCGATGGAGACTCCCTTGCCGGCCTCGGTCCGTCCGACCGTGTTGATCTCGGTGGGAATATTCGGGCCCGCCCGTCCTGCCTGGCTGGCCATCGCGACCTGCTGGCCGGGCTCTGTTGCGGTACCGGCCGCATCCGATAGCACGACGTCGCCGATGACCTGGTCGTAATAGGCAGGCGTCTGGTCATGGCCGACACTGGCCGCCAGAGCGCGCACATCGACCTGTGTTTTCTTGGCAATCTCGACCAGGGTCTGGCCGGGCTTCGACAATTCGCCGAGGAAACTGCGAGTGAACACGGAATTGGGGTTGCCATCCTGGTCCGACAGCCGATCGAGCGCCTCCTGCTTGGCTCCCGCCGACATCAAGACAAAGACGCCCTCCGGCGCGTCGACACGGGCAAGGCCACGGGTCGCCGATGCCGAACGCGAGCGGTCATTGGCGAAGGGATTGTTGCGGCAGGCATCCAGCACCAGCACGGCAACGCCGGCTCCCCTGTCCCGGATCCCGTCGACCACGCGCTCCACCGAAAAGGAAGCGTCGCGGATGAGGTCCTGCTGGTTGGCCTGGACGGAAGGCACGTCGGTGGGCAGCAGATAATTGGTACCGCCGATCTCGAAGCCATGGCCGGCATAGTAGAACAGCGCCCGGTCGCCGGGCTGGATATCGGCGTTGAAGGCGACGAGAGCCCGGCTCATGCCGCGCTGATCGGCATTTTCGACCCGCCTCACCACATAGCCGAGCTTTTCGAGCTGGTCCGCGATGGCGCGGGCGTCCGAGACCGCCTTCTGGAGAGACGTGACATTGGCGTAGGAATTATTGCCGATGACCAGCGCGAGATTACGCGCCATGGCAGCCTCGGCTGCGCACAAGCCGAGCGCGAGCGATAGAACCAGACCAGTGAAGAAGCGTGCCGAGCGCCGCATGATACCCTCGAAACCGGCAGGATCAGTCAGGCGTCGCCGGCCGCGCCTTTATAATTCGCTTGGCGGTAGAAGGCACGATGTTTGCAAGCCGAACCGTGCCTTTGCGCACTTCAACCGCCGTCCGCACTGCGACTGCAGGGGATGCAGGCGCTCGTCCTAGGCGCTCATCTTGCCATTCGCACCGCGTCGACTTCCCTTAAGTCATACGGCTTCTGATCGAGCGAGAGAACAACTCCCCCTACTAAAGATTGATTTGAACGCCTCCGAAAGACTCCTTCGCCCTCCTCGCCCGCAAAGTAAAATTCTGCGATAAATCAATAAATCATAACCCAACTACTGAAACACTCCGCCCAATTCAGAGGAAGCAAGGCATGCTGACGAAGCCATCTATTGTTCAGCATTCAGGTCAGTGGTCGACCGTGGAGCCGTTCGAGGAATGCCGGCGCCTGCTTCACAAAGCCGCCTTCTCGATGCAGCATCCTCTGGCCAGCCATCCACTGTTTTCGATCGACGCCTTGGCGAGTGTGGCGGAGGAAGCCGCCGAGCGCCCGGGCGACCTCTACTGGGATGCGGGCGACCTTTCGATCACCGACAAATGGGGCTCGGTCCCCAAGCCGGACATGACGGTGCACCAGGTCATCGACCGGATCGAGACGGCCGGCGCCTGGATGGTGCTGAAGCATATCGAAATCGATCCCCGCTATAAGAAGCTGCTGGACGAGTTCGACGACTTCATCCGCCAGATTGCCGGCCCCGAAGGTTCCAAGCTGCTCAGCAACACCGAAATGCTGATATTCATCACCTCACCGCGGCGCAAGACCCCTTATCACTTCGATGCCGAGGTCAACGTCCTCACCCAGATTCATGGCACCAAGGACATCTGGGTCTGCGATCCGATGGATCGGAGCATCACCACCGAGGATGAACTCGAGCGTTATTACGCGGTGACGACCACGGCGGGCACCTTCAAGTCGGAAGCCGAGCGGAAGGCCCGCAAGATCACCCTTCAGCCCGGCGACGCTGTGCATATTCCCACGCATGGCGCGCATTGGCTGCAGAACCATGACAATATTTCGGTCAGCCTGTCGCTCAATCTCGAATTTCCGAATTGGAAGTACAAGGACGTCTACCGGGCCAATTATTATTTGCGCCGCATGGGCCTGAAGCCCCGTTCGCCCGGCCACTCGGCGATCGTCGACCGCTCGAAGGCCGCCACTATCGGCTGCGTCCGCCAGGTCAAGAAGCTGGTTGGTCGCTGAGGCAAGGCTCTCGTCCCACCTTGTCCCGCAGGGCCTCGCCCTGACGACGCCCGGCCGCGAGATCAGCGGAGCAAAGAGGCCCCCCGCCGGCCGATCCGATATACCGTTGCCGGCGGTATGTTGGCGAAGGCCCGGCCGATCCGAATCGCGCGCAAGCCGAGGCTTTCGAGCATCGGCCCCGACACGGGGCACCGGGCGCCATAGGTGAATTGATAGAACACTCCACCGGGACGCAGCGTCTCGAAGGCGCCAGCCAGTATGGCCTGAACCTTGTCCTTGGGCAGATTGAGGAGTGGCAGCCCGCTAACCACTGCGCCGACCATCGGCCCGCTGAAGAGGCCGAGCGTACCGAGGCTGGCGGCATCCTCTCGCAGCACGCGCGCCAGGGGAAAGCGCGAACGCAGCAGTTCGACGAAATCGGTGCCAAGCTCCAGCAGCGTGAGATCGTCCTCCTTGACGCCCCGGGCCAGCAGCGCCCGGGTGAAGACGCCTGTCCCCGGTCCCAGTTCGACGACGGGTCCCGAGGAGGGCGTGATCTCGCGGGTGATCAGTTCGGCAAGGGCGGGCCCCGAAGGCGCGACGGCACCCACACTGAGGGGATCTGAACTCAAGGCCCGCAAGAAGGGCAACACGTCGCGTAGGGTCATGCCATCGTCCGCACATGATCGAGACCACATGGAAGACCGCGGCTGAAGCACGCTCCACGCATCCACCGGAACGGATACAGCCTCGATCGCGCATGCACCGCCGGGCCTGTCGCAAAGTCGGGACGCGAAACGCGACTCAACCTTCGCCGGCAGGCACGACCATTTTGCCCGGCTGCATTGAGCCAGCATTGCAACCGTTCGACGGCTGCCAAAAAAAGGGAGTTTATCCGCAGATCGAGGCCGAGCCTGTCGGGCCGGCCTTGGCCCCCGCCGCTACAGGGCCCTCACGCGATCGCCCAGGACCTTGCGGGCCACTTCATATTTGGCCCGCGCCTCCTTGATCGCCACATCGAGCTTGTCGAGGGCCTTTTCCTGTTCCAGCATCTTCTGCGAATAGAGCCGGGCGAGGTCGGACCCCTGCGGCGCCGATTTCAGGTTTTCGCGGATGCGTTCCTGATCCTGGGTAATGCCGTCGCGCTGTTCTTCGAGGCGGGCGGTGGCGGCCTGCGCCTCGTCGCTCACCTTGGCAGCCTCGGCAACCGTGGCAAGCCGGGCCTTGGTCTCGGCGTCGAGATCGGGCGCGGCCATCAGGGCCTGGACGCGCTCGCCCGTGACATCGGCAATCGCCATCGCCTCGACCACCGGCCGCTCAAGCGTGACCTTGTATTGCTTGGACTTGCCCGCCTCGACATCGAAGCGGATACGATAGGCCTGCCCGGCGATGGTCGCCTCCTCGGCCTTGGGCTCCACCAGAGTCCAATCGGCGACCCGCGGCTGCTCCACCACCATATGGCGCAGTTCACCGGCGCCATTCTTGACGCGATAGGTCGTGGTCTGGCGCAGGCGGCTCTCGACACTGAGCGTGCCGTCGACCACCTTGATCTTGGTGACCGCCTTGGCCGAACTCGACTCCGAGTCAACAAGCACCTTCTGGTCGGCGCCAAAGCCGATCAGACGGAAATCGCCGGTGGGCAGCAGCGGGAATTGCGCCTCGCCCGAAAACAGCGGCCCCGCATCGGCAGCTTCGTAAATGGTGGCGGACCCCGCCGGCAGCGAGGTGGTGGCGTCATTCTTCAAGGTCAGCGCCTGCCAGGGATTGCGGCTGCCGCCCTGATACCAGGCCACGGCCTGCGAAGGCATTTTGAGATCGACGAAGGGAATGGTGAGGCTTTCGCCCGAGCCAACGCTGACCAGCTTCGACAGGGTGAAGCTGGCACCGGCTGTGTTCTCCTCGGCGGCGCTCCCGGCTTCCTGCGGCTCGGCCATCCTGAATTCCTGCGCGCCGCCTCCCTGGCCGAGAAAAGCCTGGTTCTTGCGGAGCCGCGCGGACGGTGCGATCGGGGCGGGTGCAGCAGCAGGGGCCGGTGCCAAATCATACATGGGCTGGTCGATGCCTGCGCTGCCCGATGCCTTTAGTTCCAGGGCCTGCTGCCCGGCATCGGTGCGCGGCAATGCCGTCCGGCTGACCGGCGGCGCGATGGTCTGGCGCGTGACGTAATAGGGATCGTAGAGCGCCTGGCGGAAGGTAACCGGCGAGGCCGAGGACAAGGTCACCTCGACATCCTTCCAGGGATTGCCCGTCATGTTCTCCAGCACGACCCAGCCTTGCAGGCGCGCCTTGTCCTCGCTGGCCTTGGGCAGCGTCAGGCGATAGGCCGCCTTCCATACCGGGGCTTCCGCGACATAGCCGATGCGCACGGTGCGCTTGCCGCCCTCGGCGAGCTGGATGGAAATGTCGCGGCCGGAACGGTCCTGCGCCGTGCGCAGGGCCTTCAACGCCGTCTCGACCTGTTCGCCCAACCGCGCATCCTTGAACTCCAGCCCTTCGGCCTCTTCCAGGATGAACTGCTCGATCGCCACGCCCGAGAACACGGAGACGCGGGTGCGCGTCATGGTAGCGCCGTCCTTGCCGGTCACCGTCTCCGTCTGCACGCTGGCGATGCGCCCTTCGAGCTTGCGTGGGCCGGAAAGCTTGATCTCGGCTCCCTTCAGCGCCCCGATCAAGGCCGGCATGCTGTCGAGGTCGGATTTGGCGAAAGGCAGGGAGGCGAAGGTCTCGTCTGCACCGGCCTTGCCAGGCAGAGTGGCCGAGCCGGTGCCGGCCGGATCGAGAATCAGCACGCTCTTGAGAATGTCGTCGACCTGGTCGAGCCGGGCGCGCAGGGTCAGCGTCTCTTTGCCGGTGACTTCGGCGGCATATTCGAAATAGCCCATGCCCCCCGTGCCGAGCACGGCACGCTTGAGGACGAGTTCGGCGGCTTCGGCAGTACCGGTGAGCATGGTGGTGGCCATCAGGACAAGAAGAAGGGGGGAACGCATGAAAAGCCCTCTAAAGCGTTTTGCAATAGGACTGAACCATCAGGTATCGCAAAGACGCGCTAGCCAATCCATTGATTGGCTTGGAAACAAGGAGTTGAGAGCAAACAAGCGTCCAGCCCTGAACGCGCTTTGCTCTAAGAGATCGGCGACGGGTCTCGGTGCTGTTGTAGCAGCTTTACGGCTTATCCGAGGTGTATCGGGGGTTACAGACGAGTGCAACCGGGGTGGGTCGATCTCCAGATCGACCATCTTGGAAACGCAGCGTGTGAAAGAGGATGAAGGTGGTCGATCTGGAGATCGACCCACCAAGTCCGTTCGCCGTGGTTGACATCTTCCACCTCGCTTCATATGAACTGTTATATTATAACATTTCACGACCAGGACGGACGGACAGTCCGCCTCTTTGCCCCTACGGAGATCACGATGCGTTCGATGATGTTTGCCGCCGTCCTGCTGGCTGCAGCAGCGATCATGCCCCACCCGGCCGCAGCCGCCGAGAAGATCAAGGTCGTCGCTGCGGAGAATTTTTACGGCGACCTCGCCAGCCAGATCGGGGGCGACCATATCGAGATCACCTCCATTCTTTCCAATCCCGAGGACGACCCGCATCTGTTCGAATCGAGTCCTTCCACCGCACGCGCCCTCTCGACCGCTGCGATCGTCGTCTATAATGGCGCCGACTACGATCCGTGGATGGACAAGCTGCTTTCCGCCTCTGCCAAACCTGATCGCAAGGCGATCGTCGCCGCAGAGCTGACCGGGCATAAGGCAGGTGATAATCCCCATCTCTGGTACGACCTGAAGACGTTCCCTGCCGTGGCCACGGCACTCGCGGCCGAGCTCGAAAAGCGCGACGCCACCCATGCCGCCGACTACAAGGCCAATCTCGCCAAGTTCGAAGCCTCCTTCTCCGAGTTGACGAAACAGGTCGATGCGATCAAGACCAAGTATAAGGACACGCAAGTGACCGCCACCGAGCCGGTTTTCGGCTATATGGCGGATGCCCTTGGCCTCAAGATGCTCAACCAGGATTTCCAGACCGCGATCATGAATGACAGCGAGCCGAGCCCCAGCCAGGTCGCCGCCTTCGAGAACAGTCTCAAGGATGGTTCGGCCAAGATCCTGTTCTATAACAATCAGGTCACCGACGAGACCACGAAGCGGCTCCTGCAGATCGCCCGGGATCACAAGGTTGCGGTGGTCGGCGTCACCGAAACCATGCCGGCAGGAACGGCGATCCAGGCCTGGTTCGACGGACAGCTCGGCCAGGTGGATCTGGCCCTTTCCGGTTTGACGCAGTGAGTGCTGTCGGATTCGAAAAAGTCAGCCTGACCCTCGGGAGGCGCCGGATCCTGTCCAGCGTCTCCTTTTCCATTGCCGAAGGCCGGTTCGTCGGCCTGCTCGGTCCCAATGGCGCCGGCAAGACCACGCTGATGCGCGCCGTGCTCGGCCTGGTCAGCCCGCAGGCCGGACGGATCAGTGTGCTCGGCGAAGCACCGCGGCGCGGCAATCCCAAAATCGGCTATATGCCGCAGATGCGCCGCAGCGCAGCCCAGCTCGGCCTTAGCGGCTACGAACTCGTGCTCGGCGCCATCGAAGGCACCCGTTGGGGGTGGCCGTTTGCCTCCGCGGCCGACAAGGAAGCGGCCTGGGCCGCAATCGAGCGTGTCGGCGCCGCCGATCTCGCCCGCCGGCCGATCTCCCAGCTTTCCGGCGGCGAGCGCCAGCGCCTGCTGATCGCCCAGGCCCTGATCGGCGAGCCCAGGCTCCTGCTGATGGACGAGCCGCTGGCCAGCCTCGACCCCGCCCACCAGCGCGGCATCGTCGAACTGATCAAGGAGGTCGCTTCAGAGCGCGGCATCGCGGTGCTGTTCTGCGCCCATGAGATCAACCCGCTGCTCAACGCCGTCGACCAGGTGCTCTATCTGGGCCATGGCCGCGCCGCGATCGGCACCGTCGACGAGGTCGTCAACCGCCATGTCCTGTCCGATCTCTACCGTACCCCCATCCATGTCGCCCGCGTGAATGGCCGCATCTTCGTGATGGCCGAGGAAGGCGAGCTGGAAAGCCATGTGCATGATGAGTGAAGCCCGGTAATGTTCGAGTATGAGTTCATGCGCAACGCCTTCATGGCCTGCACGATCGTAGGGATCGTCGCCGGGGCCGTGGGCTATTTCCTGGTGCTGCGCGGCGAAACCTTCGCCGGCCATGCCCTGGCGCATGTCGGCTTTCCCGGTGCCACCGGGGCGGCTCTGATCGGCCTGTCGCCCTTTGTGGGCTTCACCGTCTTTACCGTTCTGGCGGGCATCGGCATCGGCCTTCTGGGCGAGCGCGCCCATCGCGACGTCGCCATCGGCATCGTGCTAACCCTCTCGCTCGGCATCGGCCTGCTCTTCTTGTATTTCTACAAGGCCTATGCTGGCGCCGTGACCAATCTCCTTTTCGGCAATGTGCTTGGGGTCAGCCTGGGCACGGTCTGGGTGCTGGCCGGGCTCGGCCTCGCCTGCCTGATCGGCCTTGCCGTCATCGGACGGCCCCTCCTGTTCGCCAGCCTGCAGCCCGAGCTCGCCGAGGCAAAGGGCGTATCGACCGCGCGCATCTCGGCGCTATTCATGGTGATCGTCGCCCTGGCCACGGCAGAAGCGATGCAGATCGTCGGCGTTCTCCTGGTCTTTGCGTTGATGGTCGCTCCTGCCGCTGCCGCCATGCAGATCAGCAACCGTGTCCATCAGGGGTTGATCATCTCGATCGCTCTGGCGGTCGCCATCGCCTGGATGGGCCTGATCCTGGCCTTCTATACCGATTGGCCCACCAGCTTCTGGATCACGGCATTGGGGGCGCTCGCCTATCTTGCCGCTGGGCTGCTGACCCGCAAGCGCTGGCGCTGACCAGACGTCATCGTCCCCCGGAGGGTATCGCTGCCTTCTCCATGACGTCGGCGAGGACCTCGAAAATACGCTTGTCGGCCGATTGCGCCACGTTGAAGCGCATGAAGCTGGTAGCGTTGTGCGAGACGCTGAAGACGTTGCCTGGCGCCATCACCACGTCCCGTTCCAGGGCCTTGCGGGCGATCATCGCCGAATCCAGGCCCTCGGGCAGTTCGGCCCACAGGAACATGCCGGCCTGTGGCTCGAGCCACAGGCGCAGGCCGCAGGCCTGCAGCCTTTCCGCGGTCACGGCCATCGCCTTGGCGAGGCGCGGTCGCAGCCCTTCGAGATGGCGACGATAACTGCCATCGGTGAGCAGGCGCAGCGTGGTCTGGGCCGCGACATCGCTGCAGCCGATACCGGTGGCAAGCGCCAGATCCGTCAGCCCTTCGATCCAATCGGCACGTGCCACGATATAACCGCAGCGCAAGGCGGCCGTCAGCGTCTTGGAAAAGCTGCCGAGATGAATCACCCGCTCGAAACCATCGAGCGCCGCCAGCCCCGGCGAAGGCCGGGCTTCGAAATCGGCGAAGATATTGTCCTCGACCAGAATGAAATCGTGCTGCTCGGCCAGTTTCAGCAGGCGATGCGCCGTACCCACGCTCACCGTTGCGCCGGTGGGATTATGCAGCACCGCATTGGTCAGATAGAGCTTTGGGCGATGCTCGGCGCACAGGCTGGCGAAGCGCTCGAGGTCCGGCCCCTGGCGCGTATAGGGCACGCCGATGATGCGCGCCCGCTGAGCCTGGAGCAGGGACTGGAAGTTGAAATAGCAGGGATCGTCGACCAGTACGGCATCGCCCGGCTCGATCAGGAAACGGCAGACGAGATCGATGGCGCGGGACCCTGAATCGGTCAAGAGGATCGCAGCAGGTTCCACTTCCAAGCCCCGCTCCGTGAAGCGGCGGGCCAGATGCTCGCGTAGCGGCCATAGGCCCTGGGGCACGCTATAGGTCGAGATATTGGCGGTCTCGTCGCGTGCCACCGCGCGAAGCCCGCGTCGGACCATATCCTCGGGCAACCAGGAATCGGGCAACCAGCCGCAGCCGGGATGCAGCGCGCTTATCTGCTGGGTCAGGGACTGACGGTAGATCCAAAGGGGATCGATGGCGCGATCGAGGCTCGGCCCGCTCTCCGCCAGGGCGAAGGGACGAATACGGCCTGCCGCAAAGAATCCCGAGCCGGGCCGCGCTTCAACGGCGCCTTGCGCCACAAGCCGGTCATAGGCCTCGACGACGGTCGATTTCGACACGCTCTGCCGTTCGGCCAGCCGACGGATGGACGGCAGGCGCGCGCCGGGCGCCGTGGCAATCAGACGGCGGATCTCCGCCATCGTCGCATCGATCAGGGTTGAACCGCCGACTTGGTTCAGCATCCGTACCCCTCCATGACCCAGTACAGTTTAGATCAATTGTACTGGCCCGTCCCTGTCTTCGCCAGCCCCTTTCTGAGACAAGAAGCAGGACACTCGAGGACTTCCTCCCGAAGGAGGCAATCGACCCAGGGCCGTTCGCCGGCAGAACGAACAAAATACGGAAAGATGCGGAAATGGACGACAAGTCGGCAGGCTGGCTCAACGGGTTCCTGGGCGTGGCGATCTTTTCGGGATCGCTGCCAGCGACACGCATCGCGGTGCACGATCTCACCCCCCTCTTCCTGACCACCGCCCGTGCCGCCATCGCCGGCCTGCTCGGCATCGTCCTGCTGCTCGTCCTCAGGCAGAAATGGCCACGCACTTCACAGATCGGCTCGTTGAGCCTGGTCTCCATAGGTTGCGTGGTCGGCTTTCCCCTGCTGACGGCACTTGCCCTGCAGAGCATCACTTCCTCGCGTGCCACCGTCTTCATCGGGTTGCTGCCGCTTGCGACCGCCGTCTTCGGCGTATTGCGCGGGGGCGAGCGCCCTCGGCTCGGCTTCTGGCTCTTCTCGATTGCCGGTGCCGCCATGGTTGCGGCCTACGCCCTCAGTCAAAGCACGGCCGGCAATGCGCTCGGCGATGGCTTGATGGTGGCCTCCGTCCTGGTCTGCGGCCTCGGCTATGCCGAAGGCGCCCGGCTGTCGCGCGATCTCGGCGGCTGGCAGGTGATTTCCTATGCTCTCGTCCTGTCCCTGCCGGTGATGTTGCCGCTCGCCCTGTGGTGGCAACCAGCCGATCCCAGGACCATCGGCTGGCCGGCGCTTTCGGCTCTCGTCTATGTCTCGCTGTTCTCGATGCTGATCGGCTTCGTGTTCTGGTATCGCGGCCTCGCCCAGGGGGGCATCGCCGCCGTCGGCCAGTTGCAGCTGCTGCAGCCCTTCATGTCGCTGGCCCTGGCCGCGTTGCTGTTGCACGAGCAGGTCGGGCTGGCGGTGTGGGCCGTCGCAGGAGGCGTGGTGGTCTGCGTCGCCGGCGCCAAGCGCTATGCCTGATCTGACCCTGACGCCAACGCCCGCCTCCATGCGTGACGTCGATCCAGAAGAATCCCGCCGCTTCCCCTGCGGCGGAGCGCCCCCGGGAAGCGTGATTTCCGGAACTAGGCCCGCTCTTTCAAGCGGGCTTTTTTTGCCCTCATCGACAAGAGCGTGAGGCACGTGCTGCAACGACCAGTCTCCACGGCAGCGGAGAGCAATACGGCACGGCCATGAATAGCCGGTCTATCGGCTCAAGGTTCCCAGGCCGTCGGCGTTCAAATAGTCGACCGTCATCACCTTCGGATTGGCCTCCTGCCCCGAGAATTTGACGGAAGACAAGGAGCCTTCCGGGGCGTTCTCGCCGCCAGGGCTCATCGCAAACATGTCTCCGTCCCAATGGCGGAGCGGGAATCTCATCAGGCGCGGCCCGAGCACCAACACCAGATGATCGCCCTCCACCTCGACCGCGGCGGCTTCGAGATATAAATTGGTGTATTGGCCGGCATAGTTCGCGAGATTTCGTGCGGGCTTGGGACGCGCCGGCGGCGCGGCACCCGCAAGATCCCCGATCGGTTTGAAGAAGCCCATCATGCGCTGATGCGCAAGGCCATACCAGTCCCGCGTTTCCTCGCCATATTGCACGATGTCCATGAAGCGCGCCGCAATGGCCTCGGCGGCGCCGACCGGTGCACCATTGGTCAGGACCACGATGCCCACATCGGCCGAGGGCAGAATCTGGAAGGTGGTGCCCGCCCCCAGGAGGAAGGCGCCCGAATGGCTCATGGAGGTTCGGCCGTTGGCATTGACGTTCACGTTGAAGCCGTAGCCGTAGAAGCCGGTGCGTGCGTCGAGCGCATCGCCACGCCCATTCACCGCCTGGGGCGTGAGTGCTGGCAGGATGGCCTCGGGGGTCATCAGCGTTTCGCCGCCGTGCTTGCCGCCGGCAAGCAGCAATTGCAACCACTTTGCCAGTTCCGTGACATTGGAGGAAACCCCGCCCGCCGGGGCCTGCTCGTCGGGATTGCGGTCATAAAGGGGCTTGAACTCGCCGCCCACGAAAGCATGCAGGACGGCGCGGTTCGGCTGCGCCAGGAAGGCCTTATGGAGGTAGCTGCTCGACCGCATGCCCAGGGGCTGGAAGAGCAGGCGATCGGCCAGGACTTCCCAACGCTCGCCCATGGCGGCGGCAACCGCTTCGGCCCCGATCGTCGTGCCGAAATTGGCGTAGTGATAGGAGGTTCGGAAGGCATCGAGCGGCATCAGCCTGAGCCGAGGGATGATGTCCCGGCGTTCGAAGCCGAGATCCTCCAGATCATCCCCGGCCGCTTCCGGCAGGCCCGAGCGATGGGCGAAGAAATCCCCGATGGTGACCTGGTTCGAGACATAGTCGTTCCCCAGCCTGAAATCGGGCAGATAGGCGCGGACGCGATCGTCCCAGTTGATGGGCTTGCCAGCTTGCGTGCTCTTGGTCATCGCGATCGCGGCCACGGTGGCGGAAATGGATTTGGAAACCGAGGCGACCTGGAACACCGTAAATTCATCGACCGGCCGGGTGGCATCGCCCTTGACACGTTCGCCATACCCTCTTGCGAACACCGTCTTCCCGCCATGCACGACGGCCACGGCAATGCCGGGGACATGCGATTTTGCCCTGATATCGCGAACGATGTCCGGCAGCCGGCCAACCGCCTTGTCGATGCCGCTCTTGTAGAGCGGCATGGCATCCTGCGGCGGCGAAGGGCCGAGATCGGGCTTGAGCGATTGCGCGACCGCCATAGCCGACAGCGTCATCGAGCTGGCGACGATGGTTGCCGCCAGCGAGCGCCGAAATCGAGAGGCCGCTTTACTACCCTGGTGACACATCAGCATAGCCGAATTCTTTCGATTGCCTTGGAAAGACTCCGACTACCCTGCCCCTTCCAGTTTATTTTTGCCAGCGCGAAATAGCCTGCCAGCCTGTATTCAATCAGCATCGCGCGCTGTACGAAAAATACTACGAATTCAGCATGAAAGATGCGCCTGATTGCCGGCACGACGACTTTCAAAAACCATGAGGCTGCTGCCTCAATCAGAGCCTTGTACGGAGCCGGTCAAACGATGGCCGGGATCCGCATGCCTAGCTTTCCGGGCATGCATTACACCGCATGATGGGCGATGGCCTGGACCATCTCGTCAATGTCATGATCGTGGATTTCATGCCCTCCCCCTTCAATCCGGTGCAATCGCGCATGTGGCACGACCTTTGTGAAGGCCTCCCCGTGCGCGATGGGAAACAGCGGATCGGCCGTGCCGTGGATCGCAAGAACCGGCATATCGAGATCGGAAGCCTGCAGCCCTGCAGGCCCCTCTTCACGCACCAGCGCGAAATGGTTGGTGGCGCTGGCAAAGGACGGCGCCCGGGCCATGTCGCGGGCGATCAGCGCGCTTGCGGCCCCGGCATCATGCGGATGCCGGGTGCCAGCAAGCATGGCCGCATCGCGGCTCAAGAAATCGGCGATGGCCTCGAGGTCGGACCAGTCAACCCCCTCGGCTGCTGCGGAATGCTCCTGATAGGCTGTGGTCGAGGACGGCAATCCCTCGACCGCGAACGGCGATGTGCTGATCAGGGTGAGCGTCCGCACACGCCGGCGATGGCGCAATGCGGCCTCCTGCGCGACGAAGCCGCCCATCGACATGCCGACCAGATGCGCCGTTTCCAAGCCGTAACTGTCGAAAATGGCTATCGTATCGTCTGCCAGATCGCTGGGCGAGTAGCCGGGCTCGCCCTGTGGATAGTGAGTGGAAAGCCCGGTGTCACGCTGGTCGTAGCGGATCACATAGCGCTCACGACCCGCAAGTTCTTCACACAACCGGTCTGGCCACCACAGCATCGAAGACATCATCCCCATGATCAGCACGATGGGTGGGCTGGAGGCGACACCGAAAGCCTGGGTCTGGAGATCAGCCCCTTTGACTTCGACGACCTTCTCGGTAACCAGGCATGTGGCCCGTTCCATGAACGCGATCCTTCTGATTGCAAATTGCAACTGGATTTCAGATTGCACATCTGATCCTATTGTGCAATCAGTTTGTAACGGAGGCTTTGGGTACGCGCCCAGGCATGGGGTGCTGCCCCCGCCAGCGACCGAGGAACTCAGCAGAGAGACGAACTTTCGTAGCCAAGACAAAAGCGGGTGGGTCTGATGGCGTTGCAATGTGCTGATTTTTATGACGCGGAATTATCGCGGCACAACCGGCACTTGCGGGCTGCCGCCAGGGTCGGCAAACGCGACCGAGTGCTCGATATCGGTTGTGGTGCAGGCCAGACCACGCGCGAGGCCGCCAGCATCGCGGTGGAGGCGAACGTGGTCGGCGTCGATACGTCTGCCGAGATGCTGGAAATCGCGCGGCGGCGTTGCCTGGAAGCTGGGCTGGGAAACGTCGTGTTTGAACGGGGCGACGCGCAGCACCACGCCTTCCCGGCCTCCGGCTTCGATTTGTGCATCAGCCGATTCGGCGTGATGTTCTTTGCCGATCCAGCGGTGGCCTTTGCCAATATTGCCCGCGCGCTACGTCCGGGCGCGCGCCTTGTGTGGATGGTGTGGCAGAGCCAGGAGGCCAACAGATGGTCTGGTGCCATCAGGCAGGCACTGGCCCCGGGAGGCGTGCTGTCCATCGACGCCGGCAAGCCGTTTTCGCTCGGGGATCCCGCCGTGGCGACAGCGCTTCTGAGCACTGCGGGCTTCATCTCGATCGACTTTACCGAGGTGAACGAGCCGGTCTTCTACGGGCCGAATGTCGACGCCGCGTTCGATGCCCTCACCGGCCTCTATCTGGTGAAGGACACGCTTGCGCGCACGGATGAAACACCGGATCAGCCGCTGCAGCGGCTGCGTGACTTGCTGGACGCCCATATGACGACCGACGGTGTGCTTTTCGATTCGCGTGCATGGATCATCAGCGCCGAGCGGGCGAGTGATTAGGCGGGGCTGACTGGGTGCTCGCAGATCGCGATCAGGCATTCCTCCTTGCCGTCGCAAGGCTTTGGCGGTTTAGAAGGGGAAGCAAAGGACTTTATCCCCCCGATGACCCCTCGCGAATTGCCGATATTACTGCGCCGCCGCACCGCAACGACCATCGGTGCCGTCATTCTCGGCCTAGTCGCCCTCGCCTTCACTTGGACGGCGGACCAGGCCGCGAAACTATTCGAATTGATGGTGGACAAGGCCCCATACGCACCGCTGCTGGTGACGCCCTTGGGGCTCGCTCTCCTGGCCTGGCTTACACGGCGTTTTGCGCCCGCGGCCCGCGGCTCCGGCATCCCCCAGGTGAGCGCCGGCGCCCGCGATCCCCAGCATGCCGTCGTGGCGGGCCTGATTTCCATGAAGGTCGCCGCCTTCAAATTCGTGGCGACGATCGGCGCCATCCTGGTCGGCGCCTCGGTCGGCCGCGAGGGACCGACGGTGCAGATCAGTGCCGCCCTCATGGCTTTCATGCATCGCCTCCTGAAGATCGATCTTTCGCCCGCCGTGATCATCGCCGGTGGGGCGGCGGGGGTCTCAGCCGCCTTCAACACGCCGCTCGCCGGTATCGCCTTCGCCATCGAGGAACTCGCCGCTTCCTATCACCAGCGCCTCGCCTTGCTGGCCATGGCGGCCGTGATGATCTCGGGCCTCGTCAGTCTCGGCATCGCCGGTGACTACATCTATTTCGGCTCCGTGCACGAGGCGCTGCCGCTCGGCGCCGCCCTGCTCATCGCGCCGCTGGCCGGCGTGATCGGCGGTATCACCGGTGGCCTGTTCTCGCGGCTGATTCTGGCCTTCGGCGCCACCGCCCTCTCCCCCATTGCGGCCCTGCGCCGCCGGCCCATCTGGCTTGCCCTGATTTGTGGCCTCCTTGTCGCGATCCTTGGTGTTCTCAGCCAGGGCGCAACCTGGGGCACCGGCTATGAGGTCGCCCGCCGCTTGGTGGAATCCCATGCCGAACCCTTGTGGTTCGGACCGGCCAAATTCTTCTCGAGCCTGATCACCGTGCTGTCGGGCGTGCCGGGCGGCATTTTCGCGCCCTCGCTCGCCACCGGTGCCGGCGTCGGCAATCTGATCGCCCTTGCCTTTCCCGGCCAGCCGCTCGGTGCCATCGTGCTGCTCGGCATGATCGGCTATTTCGTCGGCGTGGTGCGGGCACCGCTCACAGCCGTCATCATCATTTCGGAAATGTCGGACAGCCGCGCCATGGTACTACCGCTGCTGGCCACCGCCATCATCGCCGACGGCATCTCGGCTCTCATCTGCCGGGAAAAGCTCTACCACGCTCTGGCCAAACCCTTTCTGCCGCCAGGCAAACGAATAGATGGCGACGAAGTTAAGGCCTGATTCAGCTTGTTGCCGAATTGTAATGATCGAAGCGAGATCAATGGCTTTTCTCAATTTCCTTCAACAATTTTTAAGCGAGCCCCCCTAGCCTGCAGCTTACATGGTCATTCGAATTGTGTGAGCGTACCCATGACCGAAACTCTTCGCCCTCGGGTGAAATATGTCATTGGCCCCGACGGCAGCCCCCTGACCGTCGCGGACCTGCCGCCGCCTGGTACCCAGCGATGGGTGATCCGGCGCAAGGCAGAAGTGGTTGCCGCCGTACGTGGCGGACTTCTCAGCCTCGAGGAGGCCTGCAACCGCTATGTGCTGACTACCGAGGAATTCCTGTCCTGGCAGGCCTCGATCGACCGCCATGGCCTGGCGGGCCTGCGCACCACGCGCATTCAGCATTACCGGCAATAGATCTGGGATCAGGCCGTCCGGCCTGCTCTTTCCGCTTGCAGCGGATACGACAGTCCAAGAGCAGATTGCGATGACCAAAAGTCGCAACCTGCTCTTTTTTTATCGGACGGCGAGCCACGCATCCACCGCCTATAATAGCCAGTTGGTCTGCGAGATCGGGTTCATGCACCCCGCACAAGGGGTCTTGGCGTCATACCACGTCTCGAAGATGCTGACCGGTCGAAGCATGACCTTCCTGGAAACGCAGGCGTCCTCGCCCGCTCTTTAAAGCGCTCCGACTGGCGAATCGGAGGAGCAGACGAGGACGCCAGCGACGCCACGAATAGACAACGTCCGGACGCCTTGGGGTTGGCCTGTCCAGCACTGTGAACGCTTCGCTGTCGTCTGCCCATCGCAGGGATTTCCGCTGGGTGCACCGACGTCGGGACCCGGAAGAATTCGAACGCGCTTACGCCGGAAATGGCCCGGAACTTGCTTGACTGGGGGCCTGTTCACCCAATCGCAGCGATTGCATGAAGACCGTCCCACGGCAAAGGCCCAGCGAGAACGCGACGTCGTGCGGAGGCATGGTCGTCGCGCCGCACTGGCTCGCCACAGAGGCCGGAGCAAAGGTCCTCAAGCGGGGGGGCAATGCCATCGAGGCGCTGGTTGCCGCAAGCGCGTCACTCTCGGTCCTCTATCCACATTTTTGTGGTCTCGGCGGAGACGCGGTTTGGCTGGTTGCCGATCGCACGGGCACTGCCACCGTCTTCCTGGGCATTGGCCAGGCGGCGAGGTTCATCCCCGATCTGTCTGTCATCCCGCTTCGCGGGCCGCTTTCGGCCATAACGACGGCATGCCTGGTCGACAGTTGGGGACAAGTCCTCGATTACTCCCACAGCCACTGGCAGGGCCGATTGTGCATCGCCAGCCTGCTCGACGACGCCGTCGCGCTGGCACAAAACGGCTTCGACGTCAGTCCTTCTCAAGAATTCTGGCATCGTTTCCGCGGAAGCGAGGTCACGCAATGGCATGGCTTCCAAGGGGTCTTCTTCCGGAACGGCATACAGCGCCAGCCGACTTTGGCGAGTTCGCTGCGCGCCATAGCCGATCACGGCGTGCGCGAGTTCTACGAAGGCGAGCTCGGTGCGCGCATCGCGTCGGGCCTCCGAACCGCCGGTTCACCCCTGACTGCTGCGGATCTCGCCAGCACCCGCACACTCCGTGAGCAGCCACTGGCGCAAAGCTATCGCGACGTGACCCTTCTTGCGCCGCCGCCGCCGACGCAAGGCGCGACGACGCTCGCCATCATGGCTGTCTTGTCTTCCTTCGATTTGGGCCGGCTCGACCCTGCCTCGGCCGAATTCTACCACCTCCTCGTGGAAGCCGTGAAACAGGCCTTCCTCGATCGCCCGTCGATCGTCGACCCCGCCTTCACAGACGTGAATGTCGCGCAGTTGCTCGATGGGCGCCGACTGGCTGCGAAGGCACGCTCTATCGATCTGGACAGGGCGTTGCCTTGGCCGCACCCCTTCCAGACCGCCGACACGGCCTTCCTGGCGGCGACGGACAGCGCGGGCAGGAGCGTTGCCATGCTGCAGAGCCTCTATTTCGACTGGGGCAGCGGCGTCGTCGCCGGCGACACGGGCATCCTATGGCAGAACCGCGGCGCGGCCTTCAGCCTCGATCCAGCGAGCCCGAACTGCATCAGGGCCGGCAAGCGTCCCTTCTACACGTTGAACCCCGGCATCGGCTTGAAGGACGGGCGCCCCTGCCTGCTTTACGGCACTCAAGGCGCCGACGGACAGCCGCAGACCCTCGCTCTGCTGCTGTCGCTGCTGATCGACCACGGGCTCGATCCGCTTGCGGCCCTATCCCGGCCGCGTTTCCTTCTGGGGCGCACCTTCTCGGACAGTCGCGACAGCCTGAAGATAGAGGCCCATGCCGGAGGTTCGCTCATTGCCGAGCTTGCAGACAAGGGACATCAGGTGGGCCGGATCGAACCCTTCAGCCAACTCGGCGGACATGCCGGCATCATTCGCCTGCGACCTGACGGGACGATCATAGCCGCGCATGATCCGCGCAGCGATGGCGGGGCGATTGGTCTTTGACGATGGACATTCCCCCAGCTGACCTGTTTATCCGCAATGCCCGCCTGCCGACCAGTGAGGAGCCGGTAGACTTGGCGATACGCGACAAGTCGATCGCCGCGATCGGTCGAGAGCTTCGTTGTGAAGCGATTGAAATCGTAGACGCCGAAGGTGCGCTGGCTTGCAGCGGCTTCGTCGACAGCCACATCCATCTGGACAAAGCTTGTATCCTCGATCGCTGCCGCATCTGCGAGGGTACCTTGGCGGAGGCGGTGCGCGAGACGGCAAGAGCCAAGGCGTCCTTCACCGAGGCGGATGTCTATGCACGGGCCGCTCGCGTCGTCGAGCAGGCCATCATACAAGGCACCATGGCGATGCGCAGCTTCGTCGAAGTCGATCCGCGGGCCGGGTTGCGCTCCTTTGAAGCCGTCAAACGCGTTCGCCGGGATTACGCGTTCGCCATCGATATCGAGATCTGCGCTTTCGTGCAGGAAGGGCTCACCAACGAGCCGGAAACGCTAGGTTTGTTGAATGAGGCCCTGGCGGACGGAGCGGATCTGGTGGGTGGTGCTCCCTACACCGATCCCGATCCGGCTGGACAAATCAGCTTGATCTTCGACCTCGCGCAAGCGCACGGCGTCGCTGTCGACTTCCATCTCGATTTCGATCTCGCACCCGAAAAGAGCAATCTGCCCGTCGTCCTGAAGGAAACGATACGACGCGGTTGGCAGGGGCGCGTCTCGCTCGGACACATGACGAGCCTTTCGGCGCGGCCGTCGCATGAAGTTGAAGCGATCGCGACAGGGCTCCGGGAGGCCGGTATTGCAGTGGTGGCCCTGCCAGCCACCGACTTGTTCCTAAATGGCCGCGAGTATGAGCGACTGGTGCCGCGTGGGGTCGCTCCGACCCATATTCTGGCTTTGAGGGGTGTGAATGCCTCGATCGCCACCAACAATATTCTCAACCCCTTCACGCCATTTGGTGATGCCTCACTCCTTCGCATGGCGAACCTCTATGCCAATGTCGTTCAACTTTCGCGCACCGAGCATCTACGGCTCATCTTCGACATGATCGGTCCCCTTGCAGCGCGCGGAATGCGGCGCGCATCCGGCCTATCGGTCGGAGCGGCAGCCGACATCGTACTGATCGACTGCGTGACGCCCGAACAGGCGATACGCGAGAACAGCCGCGTGATACGTGGCTGGAAGCGCGGTCGCCCGACATTCCGTACGACGAAGCCGGAGATCATTCGTTGAGGATAATGATGTCGCCGGGCTGCTAAGCAGGAAGCAGTCGAGTTTCCCCAGCTAGAGCAAAGCGCGTTTGGACGGAAACGATTGTTTGCTCTAACTCTCTGGTTCGACACGTCTTTGCGATTCCTGGCGATTCCGCCAAATCGCAACGCTCTAGCTCCGCAGATCCTTGCGCAAGATCTTGCCGACATTGGACTTCGGCAAATCATCCCTGAATTCCACGAATTTCGGCACCTTGTAGCCGGTGAGATGCTGCTTGGCATAAGCACGTACGGCCTCGACCGTCAAAGTGGGGTCGCTCCTGACCACGAAGGCCTTGGGCGCCTCGCCGGCCGCGCCATCGGGGACACCGATCACCGCCGCTTCCTTGATTCCCGGCATCTTGGCCAGCACGTCCTCGACCTCGTTGGGGAAGACGTTAAAGCCCGAAACCAGGATCATGTCCTTGCGCCGGTCGACGATACGGAAATAGCCGGAAGCATCCATCACGGCGATGTCGCCGGTGAGGATCCACTCACCGCGCATCACCTTGGCCGTCTCGTCCGGCCGGCGCCAATAGCCGGCCATCACCTGCGGCCCGCGCACGGCCAGTTCGCCTGGCATGCCCAGCGCCACCTCGTTGAAATCATCGTCGACGCATTTGACATCGGTGTCCGGCAAGGGAACGCCGACCGCGCCGTTGTGCCCCGAGCCGAAAGGGTTGAAGCAGACGACCGGTGACGTCTCGGTCAGGCCGTAGCCCTCCCCTACCGGCACGCCGACGCTCTTGTGCCAGCGCTCGGCCACCGCAGCCTGCAGCGCCGTGCCGCCGGCAATGCAGACCCTGAGATGGGGCTTGGGCATGGACGTGAACCAGGCCTCGTTGAGCAGGCCGTTATAGAGTGTGTTGACGCCGGTGATGTAGCTGACCGGATAGTTTTCGAAAGCCTTGCGCAGATTGCTCAGGGGACGCGGATTGGGCACCAGCAGCACATGAGCGCCCCGCGCCGTGAAGGTGAGGAAATTCACCGTGAAGGCGAAGATGTGATAGAGCGGCAGCGCCGTCATGATCACGTCGTCCCGCGTGAAGGCACCGCCCCCGAAGGCCAGCACCTGCATGACGTTCATGACCAGGTTGCGATGGGTGAGCATGGCGCCCTTGCTCACGCCGGTGGTGCCGCCCGTATATTGCAGGCAGGCAGTCGCCGAAGAGTCCATGCCGGCGGTGATGTCGGCAACCTTCAGGCCGCGTGCGAGCTTGGCCTGGCCAAGCGCCAGGGCCTGCTTGAGGAGGACATGCGGGAAGGTCGCGGCCGGGATCTCCTTGCGCACGTGTTTTTGCACCAGGCCGATCACGGTGCGCGGCAAGACCGGGAAAAATTCGGCTGCGCTGATCATGACCACATGCGGCACCTTCACCGTCGCGAGGGTCTTGGCCGTGCGGTCGGCGAACATGTCGATCACCACCAGCACGGAAATGCCACCATCGGCGAAGACCGCACCGGCCTCCTCGGCCAGGTAGAGCGGGTTTACATTGACCAGCACGCAGCCTGCCTTGAACACGCCGAAAGCGACCACAGGATAGGCGAGCCCGTTGGGGGCCTGGATGGCCACGCGCGAGCCGGGCGGCAGTTTCAGCTCGCCATGCAGATAGGCGGCGAACTGATCCGACAATCGATCGGCCTCGCTATAGCTGAGCGAACCGTGCATACCGTTGGGCATGACGCAGGTGTAGGCCGTCTTGCGCGGGGTCTCGCGTGCGCTCTGGACGATCATGTCCCCCAGCAATCTGTAGGGCACTTCCCCGACATGCGGTTTCATGTCTCCGTCATAAGCTGCCAACCATGGCCTTTGCGCAGACGAAACCGCCGTCATGATTCCTCCCAACCCGTTTATGGTTGGCGATATCATGACGGAATTGTCGCGGTGGGCAAGTTGTACGACGGCAACGCACATTAATTTGGCGGGACGAAGTAGAATTCCGTTGTCAGGCCCGACAGACGTTCGGGACGCTGCTTGTCTCCCGTCGCTGCCTTCACATCGGCCGTCACTCTTTTCATCAGCGTCTCGACCTCGACGCCCGGCGCACCGACATTGGCAAGGAAGGCCTGCGTAAAGGGACTGTTTCGCCCAGTGCCGTCGGCGGCCACGTCATTGGGCTGGGTGGCGAACACCACGAGCGTATCGGGCGAATCGACGGTGAGGCGGGCCAGGCCGCGCGTCTCGGCATAGGCACGATTCTGCGCCTTTAGCTGGGCCTTGAGTGCGTCGGCGAACGGATTGTTGCGGCAGCCATCCAGGAAGACCAGCGTGGTCTTCGCCTGCGAATCCACGGTGTGCAGCAGACGCTGCAACGACACGTTGAACTGCTGGACGTCGAACAGGCTGCGCACCCTGGTATCGACGGGCAGCAGCCAATTCTCGCCATCCACCTGCATGGCATGGCCAGAATAATAGAAGACGGCGACATCGGCGCCCTGCGCCTTGGCGACGAACCGGTTCACCGTGTCGGAAAAGCCCGACAGAGTGAGATCATAGCCCGTCACCACGTCGAAGCCGAGCTGCTGCAAGCGGGCACCGACATCGGCGGCATCATTGTGGGGATTGGCAAGAGCCGCCTGCGGATAGGCGCCGTTGCCGATCACCAAAGCGACGCGGCGCTGTGCCTTGATGGCGGCGAGCGCGCCGGCCGCAGGTGCCGCATTGGTGCCCGGTGAGGGAACGGACGCCGCAGCACCGGCCTTTTCGACGTCGGCCAACAGGTCGCGCGTATTCAGGAAATCAGATTTCTGGGCAAGAATGTTGCGGAAATCCGCCGCGGCCAGATCGAGCTTGCCCAACTCCTTATAGGCCTGCCCCCTGCCATAGCGCGCGTTCAGATAGGACGGATCGAGCTCCAGCGCCTTGGTGAAATCGGCGACCGAGCGCTCATAATCCTTCTTCAAGCCATAGGCGCCGGCCCGCCCGCTCAAGGCAAGGATGGTCTCCGGCTTGAGGGCCAGGGCCCTGTCGTAGTCGGCAATCGCTTCGTCGAAACGCTTGCCGATCATATAGTTGTTGCCGCGATTGACGAGCGCATTGACATAGCTCGGATTGAGCTTGAGCGCCTGGGAGAGATCCGAGATCGCCCTATCGGTCTGCTTGAGTTCGGCATAGACGTTCGCGCGGCCGCTATAGGCGTTGAAGAATTTCGGATTGATGCGGATCGCCTCGCTGTAGCTCTTGATCGCCTCCTCGTAGCGGCCCTGGTTGAAATAGACATTGCCGCGGCCGTGTTGGGGATTGGCATCGCGCGGATCGAGCTTGATGGCCAGCGCGAAATCCTTGAGGGCGAGATCGTTTTCGCCGCGCCAGAAATGGACGTTGCCGCGACCGACATAGGCGGTCTCGTTCCCGGCATCGAGGCGCAGCGCCTCGTTCAGATCGGCCAGCGCCTCATCATAACGCTGCAGGCTGACATAGGCGTTGCCACGATTGGAAAAGGCATAGGTGCGAAACTGCTTGAGCTTTCCCTCGGGCAAATCGAGGAATTGGGTGCAGGCCTTGACGCTAGCGGCTGGATCCTTCCCGATAGCCCGGCAGACCTGCCAGATCGGCTCGACAGCGGCCGCGTTGGCCTTGGTCATTGCCGGCGCCGCCAGCAGAGCGCAGACCAACAGCGCGGCCGAGGCAAGCTTCTTCGCAAGCTTCATGGCAATCACCTCGTTCATGAAATGACATGATGAAATCAATGGCTTGTGCGGGCTGTTCCACGCACAACACCAGACCATGCCCGAACTCGGCATTGCTGTCCAAAACGAAAGGATGGGCCTTGGCGGAATGCAAGACCCATCCTTGCTTTGCTTGCGAAACGGTCTCGCGCCCGACGGTCTCGCGTCCGGAATCAGCCCATCTTGACCATGACGTGGCGTGCCACAGTGTAGTCCTCCAGGGCATACATCGACAGGTCCTTGCCATAGCCGGAGGACTTGACGCCGCCATGCGGCATCTCGCTCACCAGCATGAAGTGGCAGTTCACCCAGGTGCAGCCATATTGCAGGCGCGAGGCCATCTGCATGCCCCTGGAAAGGTCGCGCGTCCAGACCGAAGACGCCAGGCCGTAGTCGGAATCATTGGCCCAGCCCAGGGCTTCCTCGACATCGTCGAAGCGTGTCACCGAGACCACCGGCCCGAACACCTCGCGACGCACGATCTCGTCGCTCTGCAGGGCCCCGGCGACCACGGTGGGTTCGTAGAAGAAGCCCTTGCCGGCCGCTTGATGGCCGCCGGTGGCGATCTCGATATGCTTGTGCTCGGTAGCCCGCTCGACGAAGGAGGCGACGCGCGAACGCTGGCGCGCGGAAATCAGCGGGCCGATGTCGTTCTCATCGTCATTGGCCTGGTTGTATTTGAGGCTCTTCACCGCGCCGGCAAGATCAGCGACCAGATTGTCGTAGATCTTGCTGCCGGCATAGATGCGGCAGGCGGCGGTGCAGTCCTGGCCGGCGTTGTAGTAGCCGAACAGCTTGACGCCCTCGACCACGGCCTCGAGATCGGCATCGTCGAACACGATCACCGGCGCCTTGCCGCCGAGTTCGAGATGGGTACGCTTGACCGTCTTGGCGGCGGCCTGCAGCACCTTCTTGCCTGTGGCGATGTCGCCGGTCAGCGAAACCATCGAGACCTTGGGATGATGGATCAGGGTATTGCCGACACTCTCGCCGCGTCCCACCACCACATTCACCACGCCTTCCGGGAAGATCTCGGCAATGCTGGCCGCGAGCTTGAGCAGCGTCAACGGCGTCTGCTCGGAGGGCTTGATCACGATGGTATTACCGCCCGCCAGCGCCGGCGCCAGCTTCCAGGCCGCCATCATCAGGGGATAGTTCCAGGGCGCGATCGAGCCGACCACGCCGACGGCATCGCGCCGGATCATCGAGGTGTGTCCAGCCAGATATTCGCCGGCCACCAGCCCATGCATGTTGCGCACGGCGCCGGCGAAGAAGCGGAAGCAATCGACGACGCCGGGTATCTCGTCCTGCAGCACGCGGATGCGCGGCTTGCCGCAATTGAGCGCCTCGAGCGTGGCATAGGCCTCCGCATCCTTCTCGATCGCATCGGCAAGCTTGAGCAGGAGAGCCGACCGCTCGGCCGGCGTGGTGCGCGACCAGCCGGCGAAAGCCGTGGCCGCCGCCTCCACCGCCTCGTCGACCTGCTCGACGGAGGCCTCGGGAAGATCGATCAGCGTCTCCTCCGTCTTGGGATTGAGTACTTTCTCCGGTGCCTCGGTGCCGGGCACGAATTTCGACCCGATCAGCATTTTGGTGTCGAGCATGGCAATCTCCTTGGGTCAGGGCGGATGTGAAGGCAGGGCTGAGGGCGGCATGCACCATGCCTCGCCCTCCTACGGGAAGTGATCCTGATGGGGCGCATGGCTGCCGCGGCGCCCCATCGCTTGCAATCGGGGCCTGTACCTATTTCCCCGAACCGGCGACGTTCTCGCCCTCGCGGGTCAGGTAATAGGCCGCGAGAATGGGTATGGCGGTGACCAGGATGACGATGACGGCGACGACATTGGTGACCGGTCGCTGGCGCGGCCGGATCAATTGCTCGAACATCCAGATCGGCAGGGTCTGCTGCTGGCCGGAGGTGAAGGTGGTGACGATCACTTCGTCAAAGGACAGAGCGAAGGCAAGCATGCCGCCCGCCAGCAAGGCGGTGCCGATCGAGGGCAGCACCACATGGCGGAAGGTCTGGAAACCGTCGGCTCCCAGATCCATGGACGCCTCCATCAGCGAGGGCGACAGCCGGCGGAAACGGGCGACCGCATTGTTGTAGACAACCACGATACAGAAGGTGGCGTGGCCGAGCACGATGGTCCAATAGGAAAAAGGAATGCCACCTTCGTGAAAGGCCGTGCGCAGGGCCATGCCGGTGATGATGCCCGGCAAGGCGATCGGCAGGATCAGCAGCAAGGAGATCGACTCCCGGCCGAAGAAGCGGGTGCGCGAGAGCGCCGCCGCCGCCAGCGTGCCGAGAATGATCGCCAGCAGGGTGGAAAGCAGCCCCACCCGGACGGAGAGCGATAGCGCCGCCCAGACATCCGGGCGCTCCCAGGCCACACCGAACCATTTCAGCGTCAGACCCGGCGGGGGAAACTGATAGCTGTTTTCTTCCGTGGTGAAGGCATAAAGGATGATGAAGACCAGCGGGACGATGAGGAAGGCGAGCGAAGCGCCGGCGGCAACGCGCAGGCCGAAGGAAGCACGATTCTCAGTCATGGCAGCCTGCCTCGCGGACTTGTCGGAGATCACAGCGCATCGAAGGCTCCCAATCGCTTGGCGACGGTCAGGAACACCGCCATGATCACCACCGGGACTACGGAAAAAGCTGCGGCGAGCGGAATGTTGCCGGCCGTGCCCTGCTGGACATAGACGACCTGCCCAAGGATGAGCGATGAGGGCCCGACGATCTGCGGCACGATGTAATCGCCCAGCGTCAGGGAGAAGGTGAAGATCGCGCCCGCCACCAAGCCCGGAAAGGCCAGCGGCCAGATCACCTTGCGGAATGTCTGCCCCGGGCTGGCACCGAGATCACCGGAGGCCTCGATCAGCGTGGCTGGCACCCGCTCCAGCGCCGCCTGCAGCGGCAGGATCATGAAAGGCGTCCACAGATAGAGGAACACCAGGATCATGCCTGTATAGCTTACCGACAGGGAGGGGCCGCCGACCACGGGCAGTGCCAGCCAGGCTTCGAGCAAACGGCCGAGGCCGATCCCGTTCATGGCCCAGCCGACGATGCCTTCCTTGGCGAGCAGCAATTTCCAGGCATAGACCTTGACGAGATAGCTCGACCACAGCGGCATCATCACCGCCAGATAGAAGGCGGCCTTCATCCGCCCCCTGGCGTAGCGGGCAGCATAATAGGCGATCGGAAAGGCAATTATCGCCGACAGCACCGTCACCACCGCCGAGACGGAAAGCGTGCGCATGATGATGCTGAAATTGGCTGGCGAGAACAGCTGGCCATAGGTGCTCAGGGTCGGCTCGCGCACCACCACGCCGGAGAAATCGTCGATCGAATAGAAGCTCTCCATCAAGAGCATGAAGAGCGAGCCGAGATAGACGACGCCGAGCCACAGCAGGGGTGGCACCAGCAACAGCATGAGATAGAGCCCGCGCCGCCTGACCAGCAGGTCGGAAAAACGTCGCAACAGTCCGTCGGCAGGGGCCGCGATGGTGACTGGCGTACTCATGCGCCCTCCATCACATGCAGGGCTTGAGCGGAGAAATTCAGCCGCACGGTCGCTCCTTGGGCCGGCATCCCGGCCGTCGCTGAAGCCGGAATGGCTGCGATCAGCCGGCCACCGGTCTCGGCCGCCAGTTCCACGCGGTTGACGGCACCATGATAGAGGATCTGGGTGATCGTGCCGGTGATGGTGACGGTGTCGGCCGCTGGACTTGTCCCGTCAACAAGCAGACCGATCTTCTCCGGCCTCAGGCTGGAGGGCTTGTCGATACCGAGCCAGGCCTTGGTTTGCGCCGGTTCGATCACATTGGAGCTGCCGACGAAATCGGCGACGAAGCGGTTGCTCGGCCGCTCATAGATTTCCTGCGGGCTGCCGACCTGGACGATACGGCCATCGTTGAAGACGGCAACCCGGTCGGCCATGGACAGCGCCTCGCTTTGGTCATGGGTGACGAACACGAAGCTGAGGCCGAGCGAACGCTGCAGCGATTTGAGCTCGCTTTGCATCTCCTCGCGCAGCTTGAGGTCGAGCGCACCGAGCGGCTCGTCGAGCAACAGCACCTTCGGACGAACCACCAGCGCGCGAGCCAGCGCGACGCGCTGACGCTGGCCGCCCGATAGCTGTCCGGGCTTGCGATCCTCCTTGCCGGCGAGCTTGACCATGGCGAGGGCCTCGCGCCCCTGTCGATAGCGCTCCTGCCTGCCGATGCCGCGGATCATCAGGCCGTAACAGACATTGTCGAGAATGTTGAGATGAGGAAACAGGGCATAGTCCTGGAAGACGGTGTTCACCGGCCGGCGATAGGCCGGCATGCCTTCAACATGCTCGCCGAAGATCTCGATATGGCCAGCCGTGGGCTGTTCGAAACCGGCGATCAGTCTCAGACACGTCGTCTTGCCGGACCCCGAAGGGCCGAGCATGGCGAAGAACTCACCCGGCGCAATGTCGAGATTGACACCGTCGACGGCCTTGACGGCGCCGAAATGACGCTCGACGCCTCGGAAGGATACGGCGGGTATGGTGCTTGGCTCAGCCATGGGGCGTCCCGATGCTTGCAAAGTGGGTTCTTGCAAAGTGGATCCTGGATGCGTCGCAGAATGTGACGAGCACCCCAGCCGTACCGAAAAGGGCACGACTATCCTTCCCCGGTTTCGGGGAAGATGGCGCCGCGCAGCGGCGGCGGAAGGGGTAGGGTAGGGTAGAGTCGCGTCGGACGGACGACAGAGCGGCGAAGTCGCGCCACCCGCCTCCATCCGGCCCGGCCCCAGCGTACACAAGTTGTGCGTGCGACTTCCCCGAAACCGGGGAAGGATTTCCGCGCCCTGTCTTGAAAGCGCCGGACGCGCGCGCCCTAGCCGATGGAGCGGATAAAACCCGCCACCCCTTATTGTCCACCAATGATAGCGATGTAGTCGCTGGCCCAGCGATGATAAGGCACGCAGGTCCCCTGACTTTCGCATTTGGAGACTGGCGTCTTCCAGAAGCTGATCTTTTCGAAATTCTCGAAGCCATTGGCCTTGCAGCCATTCTCACCAAGCAGCGTGCTGGCCTTGCAACCCGCGGGCACCGCCGGAAGCGAACCGAACCAGGCGGCGACGTCACCCTGCACCTTGGGCTCGAGCGAATGCTCCAGCCACATATAGGCGCAGTTGGGGTGGGCGGCGTTGGCCGCCAGCATGGTGGTATCGGCCCAGCCCGTCGCTCCTTCCTCGGGGAAAACGGAGGCGATCGGCTTCTTGTCCGCCTGCAGCAGGTTGACCATGAAGGGCCAGGACGAGGAGGCGACCACGCCTTCGTTCTTGAAGTCGTCGGACTGCACATTGGCATCGTGCCAGTAGCGCTGCACCAGGGGGTGCTGCTGGCGCAGCAAATCGAGGACCGCCTTGTATTGCTCCTCGTTCAGCTCATAGGGATCCTTGATGCCGAGTTCGGGCTTCTTGGCCTTGAGATAGAGCGCGGCATCGGCGATGTAGATCGGCCCGTCATAAGCCTGGATACGGCCCTTGTTGGGCTTGCCGTCCGGGAAATTCTGCGGCTCGAACACCACGCTCCAGCTCTTGGGCGCTTCCTTGAACACCTCGGTGTTGTACATCAGCACATTGGGGCCCCACTGATAGGGAACGCCATAATGCTGGCCCTCGACGGTGAACCAGGGCGCATTCTGAAGGCGTTCGTCGACCGTCTTCCAGCTGGGAACGAGTGAGGTGTCGACGGGCTGTACCTTCTTGCCGGCAACCAGGCGCAGAGAAGCATCACCGGAGGCCGTGACGAGGTCGTAGCCGCCCTGGTTCATCAGCGTGACCATCTCGTCCGAGGTGCCGGCAACCTTCACCTTGACCTTGCAGCTGGTCTTCTTTTCGAACTCGGTGACCCAGTCATAACTCTTGTCGGTTTCGCCGCGCTCGATATAGCCGGCCCAGGCGACGATATTGACCTCGCCCTCCCCCTTGCCGACTTCGGCAGCGAAGGCTGGCAGCGCCAGAGCCGCCACGCCAGCCAGCGCCAGAAACGATCGAGACTTGAGCCATCGAGACTTTTTCACGCCAGATTTGGACATGCTGATCGTTCCTCCGGTTGCCGTTTGGATGCAGGACGCGTTGTTGATTGCGGCGAGCATGCCTTGGAAAAGCCACACACGCCACACCATTCGGGAGATCGGTGATATCGGAAAAATCGATACCAGCACCAAGGGATCGTTTCGCTATATCCCATGGAGGTCGGACGCTTTGCGTCGCTGTGGAGGCGGCTGAAATTCACGCGTGGGTGATGGCGGACCATTGCTTTAAGCCATTGCTGCCGCGTCTTTTTCTAAGAAATCAGCGCCCGCGTCCGGCCCGATAGGTACGCGCCACGGCGACGAATTGCGTGGCGATGGCATCCAGCGGCGAACCGCGCCGCCAGCCGATCACCACTTCTACCGGCAAAAGCGCCTCGGCGAGGTCGCGCGCCTCGATCTTGTCGCCTTCGAGCGACCAGGGCCGATAGGTAAGATCGGGCAGGATGGCGACCCCCGCCCCCGTCGCCACCAGGCTGCGGGCGGCCTCCACCGAACGGGTGCGGATCGCCACCGGCGGCCGCACGCCGGCCCGCCGCCAGGCATATTCGGCCGCCTCCGCGATCTCGTCCAACATCAGCAGCACGAAGGGCTCCTCGGCGAGATCGGCGATGCCGATGCTCTCGGCCTCGGCCAGGCGATGGCCGATCGGCAGCCAGAGGCGATAGGGCGAAGCCTCCATCGTCTCGACATGCAGAGCCGCCGAACTGCGTTCGGTGCCCGCTACCATCACCGCGACGTCGAGTTCCCCACCGACCAGCAGATGATCGAGATAATCACGCCCATCCTCGATGATCTCGACGGCGACATGCGGGAATGCCCGGCGGAAACGGGCGAGCAGGTCAGGCAGCACATAAGCGGCGACCAGAGGCGTCACCCCGACGGCGAGGCGCCCCTCGATCGGCGCCGTGTCCGAGCGCAGGGCGCGGCGAGCATCGGCGATCTCGGAGAGGATCTTGCGGGCATGGCGCAGGAACTGGTGCCCCTTCAGCGTGAGCTCGACGCCATGGGCACGCCTGTCGAACAGGGAAAAGCCGAGATCGCCCTCCAGTTCGCGGATGGCCTCCGTCACCGTCGATTGCGAAATGGAGAGCTCATGCGAGGCGCGGGACACCGCCCCGTTCTCGGCCACCGCCACGAAATATTGGATTTGCCGGAAGGAGAATGCCATGAGGGCAGTGAGCACAACGCGAACGGGAAATAAAGACGGACGTGGCCGACTTGAGCGACATCGTCATCATCGGCGCCGGACCGGCGGGCCTGATCGCCGCCGAAAAGCTGGCCGAGGCCGGGCATGGCGTGGCCATCTATGAGCGTATGCCCTCGCCTGCCCGCAAATTCCTGATGGCTGGCCGAGGTGGGCTGAACCTTACCCATGGCGAGGATCTCGATCGTTTCCTCGCCCGCTACGGTCCCGCACGAAGCGTCCTCGAGTCCACCCTGCGCGCCTTTGCGCCCAGCGATCTCGTCGCCTGGGCGGAGGGGCTGGGCGAAAAGACCTTTGTCGGCTCGAGCGGGCGGATCTTTCCGGAAAGCTTCAAGGCCTCGCCGCTGCTGCGGTCCTGGCTCGCCCGGCTCGCTCACCTCGGCGTGACCTTGCACACCCGTCATTGCTGGACGGGGTGGGACGATGACGGCTCTCTGGTCTTCCTGGATCCGGACGGCACGCCTCTTCACCGCAAGGCCGATTCGACCCTGCTCGCACTCGGGGGCGCCTCCTGGCCGCGGCTTGGCTCGGATGGCGGCTGGGCCCCTCTGCTGCGCGAACGCGACATCGCCGTCACCGAATTCGCCGCGGCAAACAGCGGCGTCGAGATCGCCTGGAGCCGCGCCTTTACGGAAAAATCGGCTGGCGAACCGCTCAAGCGCATCGCCGTCTCCATTGCCGACACTACGCGCCGCGGCGAGGCCGTCATTACGGAACAGGGGCTGGAAGGCGGCGTGATCTACGCGCTCTCCCCTTTCGTCCGCACGGCGATCGCCAAGCATGGACATGCCGAGATCGGCATCGACCTGCGTCCCGATCTCGACGAAGCGGCGCTGGCTCGCTTGCTCGACCGGCCACAGGGCAGCCAGTCTCTCTCGACCTATCTGCGCAAGGCCGCCAAGCTGGCGCCGCCAGCCATCGGCCTCCTGCGCGAAGCCACGAACAATGCCTTGCCTCGTGATCCTGCTACCCTGGCCCGCCTGATCAAGCATGTTCCCCTGCAGGTGACGGCCCAGCGCGGCCTCGAACGCGCCATCTCCACTGCCGGCGGTATCGCTCTTGGCGAGGTCGATACCCATTTCATGCTGCGCAAGGCTCCCGGCGTCTTCGTCGCCGGCGAGATGCTGGATTGGGAAGCGCCGACCGGCGGCTATTTGCTGCAGGCCTGCTTCGCCACCGGAGTGGCCGCAGCGAAGGGTATCGAGGCCTGGCTGAGCAAGGATTTGAGCGGACAGGATGTCCGCGGTCCTTCCTACACAGCGCGCAAGATGGTCTGACGGTAGAGATCAAGCAAGGGTTGCGCCTGGACCTCAACGCAAACCGCGTGGCTGGGGCGGCCATCCCAGTCGTTGGGCGGAAAGCCGATCTCGGCAGGCCGCTGGATGGTCTGCCCGAAGGCAAGACCCTCGCATACCACTCGGACCGGCCCCGAGCGGGTCTCGAACAATTCCGGCGCCACCAGATAGATCGCCGCCGAGGCATCATGTACGGAAATGCCGGCGAGCCCCTTCTCGAGATAGAAATTCTCGTAGAAGCGCGTGATGTCCCAGATGAAGCGGCCGACTTCGCCGGCCTCCTCGCTGAGCCGGCGCAGATAATCCTGCGGCATCAGCACCTCGTGGGTGACGTCGAGGCCGATAACGGCTACAGGCCAGGGCGCGGCGAACATTTCATCAGCGGCATGCGGATCGCCATGGATATTCGCTTCCGCGGCCGGCGTGACATTGCCCAGGTGCCCGCGATAGCCGAAGGCGCCGCCCATCACCACCACCTGGCGAACCAGGCCGGCGATCTCCGGATCCTCGCGCAGGGCCAGCGCCAGATTGGTCATGCGTCCGACCGCCAGCAGCGTGATCTCGCCGGGGTGCCTGCGCACGGTCTCGATGATGAAGCGGTGGGCGGGCGTATCGATCGCCTCGGCCTTGATATCCGCAGGAATTTCGACTTCGCCCAGGCCGTTATGACCGTGGACGACGGCGGCATGGTGGGCGTCATCGCCGGTCACCGGCCCCGCCGCCCCGCGCGCCACCGGCGCCGCGATGCCGAAGCGCTCCTTGAGATAGAGGGCGTTGCGGGTGGTCGTCTCGACCGGTGCATTGCCATGGCAGGTGGTGATGCCAACGAGCTCGATGTCCGGATGGTAATGCAGGAAGAACAGCGCCATGGCGTCGTCGACGCCAGGATCGGTATCGTAGATGACTTTATGGCTGGGCATCACAGGCAAACCGAGAAAAAACGCGGGAACCTCCGCGTCTGCGCCCGGGCGTGGGGAAAGTCAACGCCGCGAAGCCCCTGCGACACCCCGGCAGCGCCCGATTCATGACTTGACGACCAGGAAGGTGTTCCAGGGATCGCCATCCGGGTCGATGGAAAACTCGTCCCACAGCAAGGTCAGTCCGGCTTGTTCGAGCCGCAAGGCAAACGCATCACGTCGCCAATAGACCGTATGAAAGTTCCCGACGGTCTCCCCGTCGCCGTCGCGCATCGAGACGAGAAAAGGCGCACGGGGACGCAGCGATGCGGCGACCTTGGCCAGCACGTGATCGATCCGATCGCGGGGAACGTGAATCAGCACACATAGGCCGACGACGGCATCATAGGGACCGCCGAGATCGTCCGTGACGATGTTGAGCAATTCGCCATGCTTGCCGCGAGCGGCCTGCAACTCGAGGAACCGGCGGGTCGCATCGGTTCGGCGCACCGTGACTCCGAGCGTCTCCAGGAAATCCGCCTCGCGGCCGGGCCCCGATCCGACCTCCAGGATCAACCCGCCTCGTCCTGCCATTTCAGCGGTGCGCCGCAATGCCGCCTGGTCGCGCAGATTCGGCATTTCGGGAATGCGGGCATAGTAGCGATCCGCGCAGCCCTCATAGGATTGGATGGTCTGGCGGCACTGTTCGAGCGCCTCGGTCGTCCTGTTCATGACAATGGCCTCCCTCTTCTTCCGGATGGGCCTTCCCCCATCCTGTCACATCGCGTCGGCAGCGCGGGTCAGCGCCAGCGGACACCCCCGACAACCCGGTTTCCGTCGATCAGGCCCAGGTCGCGCTTCAGGTCATCGCAGAGGTCGCGGGGATAGAGCAGGCGGTGGGCGCGCGACCGGAACGGTGCGGCGAAAAAGTCGAGGATCGAAAGCCTGTAGCGCTTGATGTGTTTCGTCATGTTCGTGGTCCTTTCGGGTTGGAGCGATGGAAACATCCTGCCGCCGCCGAGCCTTGGATTCCAATCGAACGTCACGTAGTATGCATCAACTGGATTGATGCATCATGCGTTGGGATCTGCCGCCTCTGGGCGCCATTCGAGTCTTTGAAGCCGCCGCGCGGCTTGGCAGCTTCACCAAGGCCGCCGAGGAGCTCGGCATGACGCAATCAGCCGCTAGCTATCAGATCAAGGTTCTCGAAGAACGCGCTGGAACACCGCTTTTTATCAGAAAAACAAGGCAAATCGCGTTGACCGAGGCCGGTGAACAACTTGCCCCTCTCGTCTCCAACGCGTTCTCGGCGCTGTCGGACGCCTGGTTCGCAACCAAGGGCGGCGCATCCGGAGTGCTCTCCGTCACGACGATCGATACCTTCGCGTCGAACTGGCTTGCCGTCCGGCTTGGAACATTCCAGTTGATGTATCCCGATCTGGCCGTGAAGATGGACATTGCATCGCGCTCCCTCGATATCGCTCGCGAAAACGTGGATGTCGGCATCCGTGTCGGCGCCGGAAAATGGCCCGGATTGTCGGCGCACTACCTGTTCAAGGCCGACTATTCGCCGATGCTCAGCCCCGCACTGGCGGAGAAGGTCGGCGGCATCCGCGCACCCGAGGACCTCTACAAGGTTCCCCTGTGCTGCCCGCAGGATCCCTGGTGGGAGGTCTGGTTCAAGGCAGCAGGAGCCAGATTCGAGCCGGATCGCGTGATCCCCGGCCCGACCTTCGGCACACAGGCCTATGAGGCGACTGCGGCGATCACCGACCAGGGCGCGGCGATGCTCACATGCAACCTCTACACGGCCTTCCTCGACAAGGGCCAGCTCATCCAGCCCTTCGACGTCACCGGGTCGGATGGCGATGGCTACTGGCTGGTGCATGCCGAAGCGCGGCGCACGACGCCCAAGATCAGAGCCTTCCGGGACTGGATCCTCGCGCAGACGGCCGAGGTCCGCAACCGTGAGAAACGCGAGTTGTGGTCCGCCGGAGCAATTCTGAATGGCTAACCTCTGCCGCTCAGGACAGCACAAGGTGGGGCGAGTCTCCGCCCACCCTGGAATTCCTATAAACTATTGAAATAACAAGAGATTTTCTTGAACAAATCAGTTCGGCATGCTCCTATGCGCGCCGTTGCCAATGCCGGGACCTTGAACCCCGCGGATTGAAGGACTGATATCATGACCCTGCCCAGCCCCGCTGCCGCACGCCCCGTCGGCTATCACATCGATGCCCCGGCCGAGAACCTGCTCTTTTCCGTCTATCGCTGCTGGATGGCCGGCTACGCCACCGGCGATGCCGCCTGTTGGGACATCGCCTGGGAAGGGCTGGCACGCGAAATGCCTGAGGAAAACGCCAAGCCGCTATTCGGCGAGTTCCATCATTTCGTGCGCACGCTCAGGGCGACCGCCGATACCGAGATCGGTTGGCGGCCGGCGGCTTGCCGCGCCCTGTGCCGCGACGAATGCCTGGTACTCGCCATGGTCGATGCGGCGCAACGCGACGACAGGGTGCAGCTCCTTCACGCTGCCTCATACCTGCTGAAGAGCGAAGGTTTGCACCGGGCGCTCGACGCCACCACCGCCCTTGCCAAGGCCCTCGCGCGGGTCGGGCTATTCATCGCTCCCGTCAGCCCCTGCGCCCTCGATACCATGACCCGGATGAAGCCACCCTCGGCCATCGCCCACTGAAGCAAAGTGCCGAGACTCAGGGCCGCCGATATCGATGCGGCCCCGATACGGTTCGCGATCAGGGGCTGCCCGCCTCCGGCAATTCCGGCCTCAAAGGCTCGGCAAGCACCGACCGGTGCTTGGCGCGCACCAGGCGCGGTGAGGTATCGAAACGCCTGCGGAAGGTGCGGTTGAAATAGGACAGGTCGCCGAAGCCGACATCGAAGGCGATCTCACTGATCGAACGCTTGCCCTGGTCGGGCGATTGCAACCGACGCATTGCCCTGTCCAGCCGGCGCTGCAGCACGAATTCCGAGAAAGTCTCGCCTTCTCCTTCGAACAGCTTCTGGAGATAGCGCGTGCTGATGCCGTGCCGCAGGGCGACCTGGCTTGCGTTGAGCGCCTGGTCGTCGAGATGGGCCTCGATATCCGACTTGATGGCATTCAGCCGTGAGGCTGCACGATCCTGCACGGTATGGAGCACCTGAGCTTCGGCCTCGCCGCACAGAATGTCGACGAGATCGCCCATATAGGCACAGGCATGTTGGAGTAGCACCGGCCCGCTCATCGGCAGCAGGCCCCGCATCAGCGCCGCGCCATAATTGCCGATCAGAACCAGCGTGTCATTGTTTTGCGGGAAGACTCGCAGACTGGCCGAGCATTCGAGCATGCTCGCGGTGATGCGCTCGCGCGCCAGGACCAGACAATCGACACGGTCGACATGCCGTAGCCACAGACTGGCTGGCCCGCCGCCCGCCAGGAATATGGCCTCCCTGGCAGAGACGACCGTGCGCTGCCCGCCCCGCTCCACCTCCATGCGGCCGTTGGAGGGGCGCAACAGCACCCCGCCCGCCCCGAGTTCGGTAGCATCCAGGACGAGCTCTCGGTCTTGGAAAGGGGAAAAGCAGGAGACGGGACCGATGTCTGGCTCGAGGCGCAGCAATGCCCGGGCGCCGAGCAAGACCGGGTCCGACGGGCCGAGCCTGCGTTGCGAGGCCATGCGGCCGCTGGTCCGCAATGCAACCAGAGCCAGTTCCTCGCCCGTCAGCCCATGGCCAAGCAGCCAGACAGGCCTGAGCCTTCCCGCATAGGCCTGCTGGGGCGGCAAAACGGCGTGGTCTGCGCCGGCAGTTCGCTTCAGTCCATCAATCAATGCGCCCAAGTCCAAGAAATCATGTAACGCGACAAGTAAGACCGCTCGTCAATATAGAATGCGGAAGGCCGGATATCCAGAAGTATATGATTTCTCTTCCCAGATTATAATCGTTATAAACTGGGAATATACTACGAATATACAACAGGAATTCGCCTGATACCGCCAAATATAACTTAGATTTGGATCGAGAGTGGCTGGAGGTCAAAAAATTCATCATGCGCAAGATATCCGTATCGGCGGCCATGTTTCTATCGGTTGTTTCGCCTGCACTGGCACAGCAGTCGCAGCAGGAGCCGATTGAGCTCGATCCGGTCACCGTTACCGCCGCCCGCGCCGAAAGATCGGTCTCGGATATTCCGCAATCGGTGCAGGTGGTCGACAGGCAGGAGATCGACAAGCAGCTCCAGCAAAGCTCCAGCGCCTCGGCGGCTCTGGCCAAGCTGGTGCCGGGATTCTCGGTTTCCAACCAGACGGTGTCGGGAGCCTCCGAGAGCTATCGCGGCCGTGACCTGCTCGTGCTGGTCGACGGCGTTCCCCTCGGCACGCCGCTGCGGGACGTTTCGCGCATCCTGTCCCTGATCGACCTCAACTCGATCGAACGCATCGAAATGGTGGCCGGCGCCTCCAGCCTCTATGGTGCCGGCGCCACGGGCGGCACCGTCAACTTCATCACCAGGAAGGCCGGGCCCGGCAAGCCCCGCATCACCGTGAACACGGCGCTGCGTGCCTTCACGGCGAATGCGGTGGATTCGGTCGCTCCGGAGCTGTCAGCCAGCATCTCCGGCAAGGCCGAGAATGGGCTCGACTATGTCCTGAGCGGCAGTGGCTATCTCGGTCGGCGCACCTATGACGGTTCGGGACGGGAATTGCCGTCCGATGCCATGCTGGGCCAGGGTGGCGGCGACCGCTTCGGCCGGGTCAACCTTCTCGCCAAGCTCGGCTATGACTTCGACGCCGCCAAGCGGCTCGAATTCTCGGCAGGCTGGTACTATTTCAACCAGACGCCACGCTACATGACCGACTATTCCGGTCCCTATGCCCGGCCGAGCTATCTCCAGCCTTATACGGGGCAAAGCGTTCTCGAAGACACCAAGTCCCTGTCGCTTCGCTACACCGACAAGGACTTCGCCCTCGGCAGCCTCAACATCGTCGGCTTCTACAACAACATCAAGAAGCGCTTCAATTATTCGACCTTTTCGTTCCCCTACAATTCGCAGGTCTATTACTCCTTCGACCCCGCTAATCCAACCAGCCCTGACAACCAGACCACACTCTATTCGGATCGCGGCGGCATCAACCTGACCATCGACACCCCGCTCGATGCCATCTGGGAAGGTGCCAAGCTCACCTGGGGCAGCGATCTCATCCTCGAGAAGACCCATCAGACGCTGACCAACGGCCAGGATGTCTTCACGCCCCTGCAGCAGGTGACCTCCGCGGCCTTCGGCCAGTTGCAGGTGCCGCTGACCGATCGCCTCACCGTACGCGGCGGCGTGCGTTTTGAGCATTTCGCCCTCGACGTCGACGACTTCACCCGTCCGGCCGCCTATGCCGCCGTCGCCTCCAGCCGCGATCCGCGTGGCTATCAGGACTTCGTGCTGCCGGCCCTGCGCGTCACCGGTGGAAAGTTCAGCTATTCGAAGCCGACCTTTAACATCGGCGGCACCTTCAAGCTGACCGACACCAGCGAAATCTTCGGCGGCTTCTCGCAAGGCTTCGCTCTGCCCGATGTCGGCGCCTATACCCGCCGTGCCGGCCTGTCGCTCGCCTATGCCTGCCCTCTCACCCGGCCAAACTGCCTACCGGCAGGCACGAGCATTTCCTACGCCTCCATCAGTCCCGAGGCCCAGGTCGTCAACAATTACGAACTCGGCATCCGCGGCAGCCATGACCGCTTCAAGGGCAGCCTGACGGGCTTCATCTCCACCTCCAGCAAGGGCGTGACCTTTGACCCCATTTCCAACAGCATCTCGCAGCAGAAGGAATTCATCTATGGCGGCGAGTTCACCGGCGAATATGCCTGGACCGACCAGCTGACCATCGGCACCGTGCTCGGCTATCGCGAGGGGCGCTACGATTCCAACAAGGACGGCAAGCTCGACAGCTGGCTGCCGAACAATCGCATCGCCACACCCTTCCGCGGCACGCTCTATGCCAGCTACGTCTTCGACAATGGCGTGTCGGTGCGCGTGGAGGGCGAGGGCTTCTCCGGCCGCGACAAGGCGATCGACCTCAAGGGCACCCGCTACAAAATCAAGCCGGGCGCCACCATGAACGTCGCCCTGTCGGCACCGGTGAAGGGCGGCGAAGCCTATGTGTCCGTCGACAATTTGTTCGATACCCGCTTCCAGAACCCCACGGCCACCTCCGTGCGCAACCTCCCGGTTTATTCCTGGGGCCGCACGGTGACGCTCGGCTATCGCAAGACATTCTGATCATGGTGAAGCTCGACAAACACGGCCCGCTCATGATCCTGCGCTATCTGCCTCCTTACGAGGAGCGGGACGAGCGGGCCTATCTCGACGCCCTGATCGAGATCGGCCGCAACGAGAGTGCCTTTGCCCTGCTGGCTGTCTTCGCCGGCGGTGGCGGCCTCTCCCAGGCCGGCGAACGCGAGCAGGCCCTCTGGTTCAAGGCGACGCGCGAACGCTTCGAACGGCAATGCCGCGCCCTCGCCATCGTCCGGCCGGACGCGAACCCGCGCATGATCGAGACCTTCCAGCGCCTGTGGTCGATGCCGCTGACGGCGACTTCCGACGAACAGGCGGCCAGGCGCTTCATCACGCAGCATATGGAGACGGCATGAGCGCGCTCGTCCAGGATATCCCAGCCTCCAGGCCCGGCCGGCTGCGTCTGTTCGCGGTGCTGGGCGGCCTCTATTTGGCCCAGGCCATCCCCTCCTACCTGATCGCCGCCGCCCTGCCCCCCATCATGCGCGAGGCAGGCGTCTCGCGCACGGCGATCGGCTATCTCAGCCTGCTCTTCCTGCCGCTGGTGCTGAAATTCCTGTGGGCGCCCCTGGTCGATCGCATCAGGCCCTTCGCCCGGGCGCATCGGGCGGGATGGGTTGTGATCACCCAGTTCGGGGTGATCGCCTCCATCCTGGCGCTGCTGCCGCTCGGCCCCACCCATGTCGGTGGCATTCTGGGGATCGGCCTCGTCACCGCGCTGCTGGTGTCAACCCAGGACATCGCCACCGACGGCTATGCCGCCAAATATCTGGCACCGGAGGACCGTCCCATCGGCAATGCCATCCAGGGCGGCTCGGTGGCCTTCGGCGTGGTGATCGGCGGGACGCTCGGCCTGGTGCTCTACCACCATGTCGGCTGGACCGGCATGCTCCTGGTCATCGCCGCCTTCTCGGCCCTGCCGCTGATCGCCGCCTTCGCCATGTGGGAGGCACCCGCCACGCCGTCCGACCGGCTGACGCGGCCCTCCATCATGGCCTTCCTGCGGCGCCTGGAAATCCGCACCGTGCTGTGGATCGCGCTGATCTATCGGATGAGCGAGGGCCTGGTGAAGGCGATGGAAGGCCCCTACCTCGTCGATGCCGGCGTGCCGCTCGACCGCATCGGCTATCTTTCCGGCATATCGGCGGCGACGGCGGGCCTCGCCGGATCGGCGATCGCCGCACTCCTGGTCAAGCGCTGCGGCACCGCCGCTACGCTCGGCCTGCTCGGCGGCTTGCGCACCTTGTGCTTCGCCCTCTTCGCCGCCCACGCCCTCGGCCTGGTCACCGGCTCCTGGCCCCTGTTCGGCGCCGCCGGCTTCCAGACATTCATCCGCTACATGGAGATCGTCGCGCTCTACAGCCTGTTCATGACGGTGACCTCGTCGGACCAGCCCGGCACCGACTTCACCATCCTGGCCTGCGCCCAGATGGTGGTCTATCTCGTGGGGTCGCTGATCTCGGGCAAGCTCGCTGATCTCATGGGCTATGGCGCGCTCTTCGCCCTGGCCACCGCCCTCTCGGCCATCGCCGTTCTCGCCACCATCCGGCTGCTGGCGAACGTGGCCCGCCCTCAGGGAGCCACGCCATGATCCCGGGAAGCATCATCCCGGAACACCTCATCCTGGGCGCGGTCATCCAGGCGCAGCAAGGCGAGGCAGGTTATCACCGCGATGCCGACGGCCACGGCGAAGGGCAGTTCCGGCGACACGGCGAAGGCCGCGCCGCCGCAGAGTGCGCCCAACCCCTGTCCGGCAGCGTGGGTGCTGGCGAGCCAGCCGGCGGCTCCCGCCTGACGATGGACCGTAACACGCTGGCTAAGGCAGGCGGTGTAGGCGGGCGTCGCCACCGCCAGCCCGATGCCGGCCCACACCGCGCCGACCGGCACCAGCCAGGGGAGCGGCGCCAGGATGATGGCCAGGCACCCCAGTGCGAAGCCCGCAACGCCCCAGCGCATGTTGCGCCCCAGTTGGAAGGCAAGGCGCGGCACGAGCAGGATCTGCGTCGCGATCATGGCGACCGCAACCGCGGCATAGGTGGCGCCTCCCAGGCCCGCAGCGGCAACGGCATCGAGGCCGAAGCGATGCTGCAGGAAAAGGCCGAGGACGAGCTGGATCTGGCCGAAGCCGAAGGTCAGCGCAAAGCCGACGGCGAGCAGCGGCAGGACGCGCCGGATATTGGCGCGCCTGCTCGAGGTTTCATTCTTCTTCCCGGTCGTGGGAGAGACCGGCAGGTTCGGCGCCCACAGCAGCAGCAGCGGGCTGGCGACCATCATGACGACAGGCACTATGACGCCGGCTCCTGCGCCCAGCGTCACCAGGGAACCGGCGATGCGGCCGACATTCAGGCCCGCGCTGAGATTGGCAAGCGCGGCCGGCCGGCGCTCGGCAGCGCTACGCTGCACGATGGCGGCCTGGGCGTGTGGCATCACCCCGGCAGCACCGACACTGTAGAGCAGGCGCGAGACCAGGAGCAGCCCGAGCGCGGCTGCGGGCACACCGACATAGAGCGCGCCCGCGAACAGACCCTGGCCTGCAACCATCAGGCAGGCGAGCCCGGCGAAGAACGGCCTGATCCGCCACGCCGCGCCATGATGCCCCCAGAGCGGGGCCGCCACCAGGAAAACCGCCGCGCCCAGGAAGGCAACGGCGCCGATCTGTGGCGACGCCAGGCCCGTCCTTTCCGTGACGATCGGTACCAGCGCCAGCAGGGCCGACTGGCCGAAGCCCGACGAGGCGGCGATCAACGACAGGCGAAGGCTGTCCGCACGCGAAACAGAGGGGGCGGCATCGGCGGTCATGCTTTTCTCCAAACAATTTCCTTGATCCAACTAGAAACAAACTCTAGGTAATTCAATAGTAATTTTAGAAAAATCGTAGAAATATTATAAATTGTACAAGTAGTGATTTATATAACTGCTTTACAATTTGGAGTTCTGCTGAAGAGGAACACCATGAACGCCATCGACCTGATCAGACGTTCGATCGATACCGCCCATGACGTCTCCACGCGCGCCTTCCTGAACAGCCTGATGCGCGAATGGCAGGGCTGGACTGTGGAAGATGAAGAGAGCAGCGCCGGGGGCGGTCGCCTTCTTGCCCGCTTTCCCCTGCCGCGCCGGGGCGGCCACGTCGCCATCGAGATGACGCATCGATCGCGGGCGGCCTATCACGGCTTCCGTCCGCCCTTCCTGGAATTCTCAGGGACGGCGCCGCCGCGCCCGATCAGCTTCCAGGAGTTCGTCTTCCTCCTCGCCAGTGAACCGGACATCGTCGGCAGCGGCGACAAGGACAGGAGCCTGACCTTCCTGTCGCGAGTGCTCGACAGCATCCGAAACATCGAAGATGTGGCAGCGAGCGTCCCGTCCCCCAATGCCTATTTCGCGCAGCGCGACCCCAGCTTCGCCGAGGCGGAGGGCTCGCTGCGCTTCGGCCATGCCGTGCATCCGACCCCGCGCAGCCGGGACCAGTTCACCTTGGAGGATTCCAGGCGCTTCGCCCCCGAATACCGGCGCGGCTTCACCTTGCGCTGGTGGGCCGCCGACCCCGCTCTGGTGCTCCAGGACAGTTCGCGCTCCCAGACCGCAGCCGAGCTTTGCCAGAGCCTGGCCGCCGGCGACCCCGCGATGGATCCCGAAATCGTGCAGGCCGCCAAGGGCTGCGTTCTTCTGCCGATGCATCCCTGGCAGGCGGCCCAGTTGGCGCTCGACCCGGCCATTGACGGGTTGTTCCGCCGGGGCCTGTTGAAGGATCTCGGCCACGCCGGCTCGCTTTGGCAGGCGACCTCCTCGCTCCGCGCCATCCATGCCTCCCATGCCGACTGGATGCTGAAATTCTCGCTGAGCCTGCGCCTCACCAATTCGCGCCGGGTGATCGAAACCCGCGAATGCGAGCGAGGCATCGAGATCGATCGCCTTCTGGCTGGCGAAGTCGGCCAAGCCATCGCCCGGCGTTTCCCGAGCTTCAAGGTGATGGGCGAGCCCGCCTATCTGCTGCTGCGGGATGCCGGTGGCCAGGCCCTGCCACAGACCACGGTGATCTTGCGCGAAAACCCCTTCAAGGGGGCAGGCCAGCCACCGGCCGCCGTGCTGGCTGCTCTTTGCGAGATCTATCCCGACGGGCATGACAGCGCCCTTGCCGCCATCATCCGGCGCATTGCCGGGCAGGAACCGGCCGATCCCGCCGCGGTGGCGCGCCGCTGGTTCCGCCAGTTCCTCGACAAGGTCGTCGCGCCCTTCCTGCTGATCCAGGCCGATATCGGCCTGCTCTTCGGCGCGCACCAACAGAACATCGTGGTGGAACTTGCCGAAGGTTGGCCGGTGGGCGTGCATTTCCGTGACTGCCAGGGCACCGGATATATCCGCGAATTCCTGCCCGAGCTCGCCAGGAAGGCTCCCGGCAGTCCGATGAAGGCAGGCCATGTCTTCAACTCGGACGAAGCGGCCCAGCTCGTGGGCTATTACCTCCTCGTCAATTCGGTCTTCGCGGTGATCGGGGCGCTCGGCACCTCGCGTCTCATCGCCGAGGACGTCCTGATCGGCGATCTGCGCGCCTTCCTCCAGGAACTCGCCGCCCTCCCGCTCGCCGACAAGACCTGCCTCACCTACCTCCTCACCGCGCCGACGCTCGGCAGCAAAGGAAACTTCATGATCTGCTTCCGCAACATCAATGAAAACACCGAGGTGACCGATCCTCTCGCCGGCTATGTGCCCTTACGCAACCCCATTGCGGAGGTCGCAGCATGACCCTGCAGATGAAGATCGATCCCACCGACATTGCCGCTTCCCCGGCACCGAGCCGGCACTGGCCCATCGGCCTCGACGGCGAGGCTGTTATCGAGAGCCGCTTGCAGCCAGACGGTACCCTGGCGCTGGTTGCCCAGGCCGGCCCGGCGACGATCGGGCGGGCCGGGTTGCGCGCGCCCGAAGGGGGCGGGCCAGGCATCCTTGCCATCCACCAACCCGATGCCACTTATCCCGGCGATGTCCATGTCATCGCCATCCTGGTAGAGGCGGCCTTTCAGGCCTTCCCCGCCATGGCCGCCCTGCATCTGCCCGACCTCGCCTTCAAGCCGGGGCTGCTTGCCCTTGCCGCGCAGACGGTGACGGACGAGGCCGCCGGCGTAAGTGCCGTGCGCATCGCCCGCGAGCATTTCTACCAATTGCCCCTGCTCTGGCATCGTCCGGAGGGGCTGCGCGCCTTTCCCGAGATCCGCTCTGCCATCGGCCCGCAGGACCGCCTGCCGCCCTTGCGGCCGCCGCAGCCGACCGGCACCTTCTACCGGCGCTGGATTCCGGAGCTGGGAACCACGCTGTCGATACGGGCCATCGACCGACGCCGCGATCTCAAGCTTTTTCATGGCTGGATGAACCAGCCGCGCGTCGCCTTCTTCTGGGAGCTGGCCCAGAGCGAGGCCGAGCTCGATCGCTATCTCGCCGAGCAGGAAGCCGATCCGCATATCTTCGGCACGGTCGGCAGCCTGGGCGACGAACCCTCCGGCTATTTTGAATTCTACTGGGCCAAGGAAGACCGGCTCGGCCCCTTCTACGACGCGGAGGATTACGATCGCGGCTGGCACGGCCTGATCGGCAATTCCCGCCACCTCGGCCGCGCCAAGACCGGCACCTGGTTCCGCTCGGTGACCCATAGCCTGTTCCTCGACGAGCCGCGCACGCGCCGGGTGGTCGGCGAGCCGCGCGCCTCGCACCAGAAGATGCTGAGCTATTGCGCCCAGACCGCCTATGACAAGGTGAAGGAATTCGACTTCCCGCATAAGCGCGCAGCGCTGGTGTGCTGCCAGCGCGAGCGCTTCTTCCGGGAGGTGGTGTTATGATCCAGGGCACGCCAACCCTTGGACCCCTGCCCGACGGCAGCCCGATCGATGCCGGGCTCTGGCTGGCGCTGAACCGGACCGTCATCGCCAAGGCGATCAGCGAACTCGCTTTCGAGGAGGGCCTCGCGCCCGAGCCAACCAATGCCGAGGCCACCCAGTGGATCCTGCGGTTGGGCGGTGGGGTCGCCTACCGCTTCAAGGCTGTGCGCCGCATCTGGGGCAACCTGTCGATCGATACAGCCAGCCTGATGCGGCAGGAGGGCGCCGCCCTGTGCCCCGCCGACGATGCCGCCGGCTTCATGCTCGATGCCCGCGAAACCCTGGACATCGAGCCGGACACGCTGTGCATCTACACCAAGGAGCTGTTCAGCACCTTGCTGGCGGATGCCCGGATCGCGACCATGGCCGGCTCCGGCGAGAGCGAACACCTGCTCACCCTGCCGGATGACCAGATCCAGGCCTATCTCGACGGCCATCCCAAGGCGCCGGCCAGCAAGGGCCGGATCGGTTGGGGCCTGGAGGACTTCGCCCGTTACGCGCCCGAGTTCCAGCCCACCTTCCAGCTGTTCTGGCTGGCCGCGGATCGCAGCCGCTGCCGCCTCAGCCTGGCCGGGGACATCGACGAAGAGGCGCTGCTCGCTGCCTCCCTTGGCGAGGAGGAGCGCGAGAGGCTGCTGGCCGCCTGCAAGGCAGCGGGCCTCGATCCGACCCGTTTCATGCTCCTGCCCGTGCATCCCTGGCAGTGGGACAACATGATCTTGGCGCAATTCGCCGGCGAAATGGCGGCCGGACGTATCGTGCCGCTCGGGCTCTTCGGCGATGCCTATCGTCCCCTGCAGTCCCTGCGCACCCTCGCCAATGCGGCCTCGCCAGCCAAGCTCCACCTCAAGCTCTCCCTTACCATCCTCAACACCTCGGCCTGGCGCGGCGTGCCCGGCAAATACATGACGATCGGGCCGGCCTTCTCGAACTGGCTCGCCGACAAGACCAGGCAGGATCCCGAGCTTGCCAACGCGCTGGTGCTGCGCGAATGCGCGGGCGCCTTCTATCCTCACCCCCTCTACGAACGCATCGCCGACGCTCCCTACCAGTTCCGCGAAATGCTGGGTGTGATCTGGCGCGAGAGCCCGGAAGCAGGCCTCGCCGCCGGCCGGCGCCCGCTGATGCTCGGCGCCCTCATCAAGAGCGACTTTGCCGGCGTGCCGCTCGCGGCTGCCCTGATCGCGGCATCGGGCCTGTCGCATGCGGAATGGCTGGCGCGCCTGTTCGATGCCGTGGTCCTGCCGCTCTACCACTTCCTCTGCCGCTATGGCGTGGGCTTCATCGCCCATGGCCAGAACATCACCTTGCTGCTCGAAGGTAGCGTGCCCTGCGGTGTCGCATTGAAGGACCTGCAAGGCGACGTCGACCTCGTCGACCAGGCCTTCGCGGAGGCCGCCGACCTCGAGCCCGCCATCCGCGACACCCTGCTGAAGCGGCCGGCGGCGCATCTCCTGCAGCACCTGCAGACCGGTCATTTCGCCAGCGTGCTGCGTTTCCTTTCCGATACGCTCGCAAGCCACGATCGTTTCCCGGAAATCGAGTTCTACGGCGTGCTGGCGCGGCGCCTGCGCCTCTATCAGGCGCGCCATCCCGATCTGGCGGACCGCTTCGAGCTGTTCGATCTCTTCACGCCGAAGGTGCCGCGCATCTGCATCAACCGCGTCCGGCTCGCCATCGGTTATGGCGACGCCAACCGCCGCCCGGTACCCAGCCTGGGCAGCGAACTCGACAACCCCCTTCACCTCGCCGAACGCGAATCCCGCCCCCTCCGGGACCGCAGTTTCGCCGACAAATCCGCAGGAGTTCAGGCATGACACAGCGCAATCCGCTCGACCTCGCCGGCATCGGAATCGGCCCATTCAACCTCAGCCTGGCCGCGCAGCTCGATGCCATCGACGGCGTCGAAGCCGCCTTCTTCGAGAAGCGCGAGCGCTTCAACTGGCATCCGGGCATGATGCTGCCCGACGTGACGCTGCAGACCTCGTTCCTGAAGGATCTGGTCACGGCCACCAATCCGACCAGTCCGTGGAGCTTCATCGCCTATCTCGTCGCACATCGGCGCTTCTACGACTTCATCAATGCCGAATTCGCCGACGTTCCGCGCCAGGAATTCGCCAATTACCTGGCCTGGGTCGCCAAGGGTCTGGACAGCCTGCGCTTTGGCGAAGACGTCCAGGGCCTCGATTTCGATGGCCGCCACTTCATCCTGCAGACGGGCAACGGCACGGTCGAAGCCCGCAATGTCGCACTCGGCATCGGCCTGCAGCCCTACCAGCCCGACTTCGTACGCAAGCTGACCGGCCAGAACCATTTCCACTCCTCGCGCGCCGCCTTCGAACTCGCCCGTGCCGCGGGCAAGCGCGTGGCGGTGATCGGCGGTGGCCAGAGCGGCGCGGAGATCCTGCTTCATCTGCTCGGAGCGGGCGAAGCCGCAGCGGCCTCGGTCGACTGGATCAGCCTGCGCCCAAACTTCCAGCCGCTCGATGCCACGCCCTTCACCAACGAATTGTTCACGCCGCATTACGTGCGCAACTTCCACAACCTCGCCGAGGGGCGGCGCCTGTCCACCGTGGAGCGCGAGAAACTGGCGGGCGACGGCGTTTCGGCCTCCACGCTGTCGCAAATCTACCAACGCCTCTACACGTTGCGCCATATCGAGCGCGGCGGCCCCCAGGCCCGCCTGATGCCGCATCGCGAAGTGCTGGATGTCGAGCAGAACGCCGGCGGCTTCCGGCTGGTGATGCGCAATGGCTTCGACGGCGGCATCGAATTCAGCCAGGCCGACGTGATCGTGCTGGCCACGGGCTATAGCTATCGCCTGCCCGACTGCATCGCGCCGATCCAGGACCGCATCGCGATCGACGGAACGGGCCGGCTGCGGCTGGATGCCGACTTCTCAGTGAAATGGGACGGCCCGGCCGACAACCGCATCTTCGCGTTGAATGCCGGGCTGATCAGCCATGGCATCGCCGAACCCCAGCTCAGCTTGATGGCGTGGCGCAGCGCGGTAATCGCCAATGCTCTGCTTGGCCAACCCTTTTTCGACGTCGAGCCGCCAGCCTCGCCGCTGGCCTGGTCAACGGGCGGCGACCAGGCGGAGGTCGCCGACGCCGAGGTCAAATATTTGCGCCATCCGTCCCATCGCAGTTGCTGACGATGAGAAGTATGGCGGCGGCAGCCTGGCAGACCCGGGGCGACGGCGCCTCAGGCCGACATCGCCTGCGGGACGGCCAGGGACGGCGTCGCTTCAAGCAAGGCGCGCGTATAGGCGTGCTGCGGCCGGTCGAAGATCTCGGCGACGCTGCCCTGCTCGACGATCCGGCCGTCCTTCATCACCACGATGCGGTCGGCGACTTGCGAGACGGCCGCCATGTCGTGCGAGATGAAAAGGCAGGCAAAGCCGTGCTTGTCCTGCAGGCGCCGAAACAGCTCGAGCACCTGTTTCTGGATGGTCATGTCAAGCGCCGACACCGGCTCATCGGCGACCACGAAGGCAGGGTTGCGCACCACCGCCCGGGCAATGGCGACGCGCTGGCGCTGGCCGCCCGACAGGGCATGGGGAAGGCGCTGGGCGAAACCGGCGAGTCCCACCTCGGCGAGGATGGCGTCCACCCGCTCGCGCCGCTCTGCCCGGCTGAGCCTGGGTACATGGGCCAGGGGTTCGGCGACGATATCGCCGATGCGCTGGCGCGGATCGAGCGAGGAATAGGGATCCTGGAAGACGAGCTGGCAATTGAGGCGGAAATCGCGCTGGCGCGCCCGCTCGGCCCCGGCCATCGGCTCGTTACGAAAGGCGACCTCGCCGCCGGCCAAAGGCAGTAGGCCGATCATCGCCCGCCCCAGCGTGGTCTTGCCGGAACCGGAGCCGCCGACCACCGCTACCGCTTCGCCGGGGCGCACGGCCAGAGACACGCCGTCGACGGCCAGTTTGGGAGGGGTCGACGAGAACATCCCGCCAGAGCCCGGAAAACGCACGCTGACCTCGCGCGCCTCGATCAGGGCGGGCGCGTCGGGAACCGGCGCGCGGTTGTCCTCGCGCCTGGGCAAGGCATCGAGCAGGGCTCGCGTATAGGCCTGACGCGGACGGGTCAGCACCTCGGCCACGCCGCCCCGTTCGACCAGCCGTCCGCGCTGCAGCACCACGACCTTATCGGCATATTGCGCCACCAGGCCGAGATTGTGGGTGATCAGCAGCACCGCCGTACCCTCGGTCTGGGTGAGTTCCACCATCAGCCGGAGCACTTCGCGCTGCGACAGCGTGTCGAGCGCCGTGGTCGGTTCGTCGGCAATCAGCAATTTCGGCTTCAACAGCATCACCGAGGCCAGCATGATACGCTGGCGCATGCCGCCGGAAAACTGGTGCGGATAGGCGGTCAGGCAGCCTTTTGGATCCTTGATCTGCACCCGCGCCAGCATCTCGCAGGCCAGACGATCGGCCTCGGCCGCCGTGACCTTGCGATGCAGCATCAGGCCTTCGGCAAGCTGGGCTCCGATGGTCATGGCCGGATTGAGCGAGACCATCGGCTCCTGGAAGATCATGCCGATCGAGCCGCCGCGCAACCGGCGCATCGCCTCCGCGCTCAAGCCATCGACATCCCGTCCCTCGAACAGGACCTCGCCAGCGATGCGACGCACCTGCGGGGGTATCAGCCGCAAGGCGGAGCGCGCCGCCATGGTCTTGCCGCTGCCGGATTCGCCGACCAGCGCCACGATTTCTCCAGCCCCGACATCGAAGCCGACGTCGTTGAGGATGCGCAGGCCGCCGGGCCCCTCCATGGTGAGGCCGCGCACACTGAGCAGCGGGTTTGCGATCGTCTCGTTCATCGCTGTCCCTCCATGCGCGGATCGAAGCGGTCGCGGATGGCATCGCCCATCAGATTGATGCCGAGCAGCGTGAAAGCGAGGCACAGGCCGGGCGCGATGCCGAGCCAGGCCGCCCGCTCGATATAGGGCCGGGCCGCCGCCAGCATGTTGCCCCAGCTCGCCATCTCCGGCGGCGCTCCGAGGCCGAGGAAGCTGAGGGAGCTTTCGGACAGGATCACCCAGCCCAGCATCGAGGTCGCCAGCACGATGATCGGCGCCAGGCAGTTGGGCAGCACATGCTTGACCATTGTCTTCCATTCGGAATTGCCGATCACGCGCGAGGCCTCGATGTATTCGCGCTCGCGCACCGACATCACCGTGCCGCGCACTACCCTCAGCACGGAGGGTGTATAGGCGAGGCCGAGAGCCAGCACGATCGCCCCGACGCTGTGGTCGCGCCCGACGATGACGATGACGCCGAGCGCCAGCAGCAGGCCGGGAAAGGCCAGCAGGGCGTCGCTGACGACCATCAGGATACGGTCGGCCGTTCCCTTGAGATAGCCGGCGAGGAGACCGAGCGTGGTACCGACCACCACGGCAAAGCCGACGGACAGGCAGGCGATGCCCAGGCTGATCGCCGCCCCGGCCATCACGCCGGAGAGGACGTCGTGGCCATATTTGTCGGTACCGAGCCAATGCGCGGCCGAGGGTGGCTTGAGCAGCGCGGCGAAATGCACCTTCATCGGCGGATAGGGCGTCCAGACCAGCGACAGCAATGCCATCGCCACCACGACGCCGACGAAGACGCTGCCCAGCGCAGCATTGAAGCGAAAACGGGGGATGCGAAGGAAGCTCATGTCGTCGAGACCCTCGGATCGAACAGCGGGTAGCACAGGTCCACCACCAGGTTGACCAGCACATAGATCAGCGCCGTCATCAGCAGGCAGCCCTGGATGACGGGGTAGTCGCGCGAGAAGATTGAATCCACCATGAGCCGGCCGAGTCCCGGCAGGGTGAACACCGTCTCGAGCACGGCAATGCCGCCGAGCAGATTGCCGAGTGTGAGGCCGATCACGGTCCAGGTCGGCGCGAAGGCATTGGGCAGGACATGCCGCAGCAGCACCCGGCTTTCCTTCAGTCCCTTCGCCCGGGCATGCATGACATATTCGAGCCTGAGCACCTCGATGGCGCTGGCGCGCGACATCCGGGTCAGCACGCCCGTCTCGATCAGCGCCAGCGTGGCGATCGGCAGGATCACATAGAGCAGGGCCTGGCCGGCATCCTGCGAGAAGGGCACATAGCCTACCACCGGCAGCCAGTGCAGCTTGGCGCCGAAGACGAGCAGGAAGATCATGCCCAGCCAGAAGCTCGGGATCGACAAGAGCAGCGTGGCGCTGGAGACGATGACGAGATCGGCCACCCGATTCTGCTTCCAGGCCGCCAGCAATCCACCCGGCACCGCCAGCAGGGCGGCCAGGAAGACGGCGGCCAGCACGATGATGGCCGAGACCTTGAAGCGATCGACGATCAAGGGCAGCACGGCCTGGCCATTGGTGATGGACTGCCCGAGATCGCCCTGCAGCATGTGCTGGAGCCAGTACCAGAACTGCACGACGATCGGCTTGTCGAGCCCCATGGCGATACGCAGCGCCTCAAGCTGGGCCTCGCTGGCATTGTCGCCGAGCGCGACCTGGGCCGGATCGCCCGGGATCAACCGGACCAGCACGAAAACCATGATGGCAACGAGCAGGAGCGTCGGTATCGCCCACAGGATCCGGCGTGCGACATAGAGAGCCAGTGCTTTCATTGCTGAGCTACCTCGCCAGGCGGGGGTGTCGGAGGAGATGCTATTTCAGCGTCACGCCCCATCCCCTGGGCTGGCTGAGAGACCAGACCTCGAAGCCCTCGACATTGGCGCGTGTCGCGCCCTTGGCCGCGGGGTTGTAGACCGCGATCATCGGCACGTCGGTGCGGAACATGTTCTCCATCTGGTCGATCAGCGCCTGCCTCGGGGCCTTGTCGGCGATCTGCGTGCTCTGCTTGAGCAAAGCGAGCGCGGCAGGATTGTCCCAGACCTTGCGCGGCGCCTTGGCCTTGTCGCCGCTGACCATATCGAAGGACAGGGACGGATCGAGCCGGGCCGAATAGGAGAAGGCCGCGGCCTGGTAGTCCCCCTTGGTGTAGTGGTCGAGCAGGGTCGCCCAATCGAGCACTTCGAGCTCGATCTTGATGCCGGCTTCCTCGGCCATCGCCTGCACCAGCACGGCCATGTCATAGAGATATTGATAGTGCTTGGAGGTCAGCATCCGGATCGGCTGGCCCTTGTAGCCTGCCTCGGCCAGCAATTTCCGGGCGGCGTCGAGGTCGCGCTCCGGCATCTTCGCCTCGGGCTCGCCGTAATAGGCCGAGCTGACCGGGATTAGCGACCGGTTCGGCTTGCCCTCGCCTTCGGTGACCGCCTGGACGAGCTGCGGCACGTCGAGCGACAAAGCGAGCGCCTGCCGGATGCGCGGATCCGACAGCAGCGGGTCCTTGGTCTGGAACAGGATGGCGTTGAGCTCCATGGTGGGCTTGCTTTGCACCTTCACATCCGCGTTCGCGCGCAGCTCGGCCATGTCGGAGACGGCGATGTCGGGAATGACGTCGATGCCGCCCGAGAGCAGGGCCGCCTTGGCTGCGGAGGGATCGGGAATGATCATGAAGCGCACGCCGGCGACCTTGGGCGTCTTGTTGCCGGCATAGCCGTCGGGTTTGCCGGGCAAGGGTGCATAGGCATCGTTGCGGGAAAGGTCGATATATTGGCCGGGCACCCAGGCCCCGAACTTGAACGGGCCGGTGCCGACAGGCTTGATCCATTTGCCGTCCGCACCGACGGAGCTACGCGCATAGATGCCGGTGCCGCCGCAATCGACCCGCGCCAGCGTGGTCAGGAACAGGGCCGAGGGTTCGGCCAAAGTGAAGCGCACGGTGAACGGATCGGGCGCTTCGACGCCAGTGACCTTCATGCGCCCGCTGCCGTCGAATTCCGGCAGGCAGCGCCAATTGTTCTGCGGCGCCATGTAGCGCTGCCAGTCGAACAGCACATCCGCAGCGGTCAGCGGCGTACCGTCATGAAAGGTGATGCCCTTGCGCAGCTTGAAGGTGTAACTGCGCCCATCCGCCGACGTCTCCACGCTCTCCGCCAGCATCGGCCCCACCGTGGCATCCTCGCGGAAGGCGACCAGGCCCTCCAGCACATTCATCACCACCGCGTCGGAATTGGCGTCGCGATTGATGCCGGGATCGGTCGAACGGATATCGGCATTGAGCTGGATGCGCAGCACATCCCGCGGCTGGGCCACAGCCGGCGCTACGGCCAGAGGCCCGAGGGCTGCCAATCCGCAAGTAAAGATCTGACCCCAGGCGAGGGTCCGAAAGTTCGTCATGTCAGTTCCCTATGCGATTTGTCGTCGGGATGGTGGAATGAACCGGACGGTCTGCGCCGCCTCGGCGTATCAGGCGGCATGCCGGGGCAGGACGCCGCTGCCCGGCACGTGGATGTTCATGTCGAGGCGATAGGTTTCGAAGCTGCGGTTGAGCGCCGGCAGCATCGCCACTTCCATCACGCCGAGCGCAGGCTCCATGGCGATCATGGCGACGGTCGCCGAAAGATTGGTGGAGCCCTCCCGGTGCGGCGGGCGGCAGACGGCCCAAGGCGTTTCAAAATCGTCGAACAGGGCCGCCTTGACGTGATCCATGGTGACGGCGCCGAGATGGGGCTCGATCAGCGCCCGCACCCGCAGGTCCCGATAGAGCGAGTCCGGCGTATCGGCAATGCCGCGATCGACCAGTTTGGACAAGGCGACCGGGCTCTGAAAATGGTTGGCATGCACGATCAACCCGGCTTGCGGCAGCACCTGGAAGGTCTCGTCGGGGGCGCATTCGAAATCGATGGCAATGCCGTTGGCCTGGGCCACGATCATGTTGTTGGCCGCCGATTTCGGCGTGGCGTAGACGGCGTGCATGGCCAGGGCTAGGCGCTTCTGCTCCAGGACCTTGCGCCGGATCAGGGCCAGCGGCACGCCGAGCCGGCGATAATCGCGATCCGTTTCCAGATAATTGGCGGTGATGGAGATGCCGGCCGAATTGAAGCCGCTGCGCGCAAGCCCACCTGCCTCGGTGAAGGTAAGGATGTCCGGGCCGTCCTCGCTGCGGATCTTCAGGACGATGGCGGTTTCGGCGCATTCGGCCTTCCAGTCCCAGTTCTGGGCGTGGAGAAGGCGGCCCGAGGCGGTCGCCTGCGGCAGCACGACGGCGCCGGTGCAGCCATCGGCTTCGAGCGGCGCGACGATGCCGTTCTCCCGCATTTCGGCGAGCTTGAGAATTTCGGTGCGGGCATTCAGCAGCACGATGGCCGCATAGGTCAGCTCCGCGCCTTCGGCGATGCCGTGCATTTCATCGATATAGGCCGGGGCGAATTCGCGGATGGTCGGCTCGAAGCGCGAGACCAGCCCCTCCACCTCGTTCCAGGGCAGTTTGGCCGCCTCCAGCTGCGCCGAGTAATGCTCGATGCCGTGCCGGATGCGCGCGGCAGCCTGCTCGCCATATTGCCGGCCCCTTTCCCGCGGAGTACCGGCAACCTCGATCAGGGGAAGCGGCAGGACTCGCGGCTGATAGGAGACCGGGCCATCACCGTTTCGCGAACTCATTTCCACCATCTCCCACTTTGTATGTCTGTGCGATGAAGGCCGAGCCTTCATTGTCGACGCGGGACCTGATACATCAGAATTGAACAGGTTCACGCACCATGAATTGTATTTTGTGATTACATGAAACAATCTGAGTTGGATGTCAAGGAGCCGTCGACCCGCTTGCGGCAGGATCTGCTCGACCGCATCGTCCGCCTGATCCACGACGAGGCGATGCAGCCGGGCGCGCGGCTGAACGAGAACCGCCTCGCCCAGGAGCTCGGTGTCTCCCGCACACCGATCCGGGCCGCCCTCGACCAGCTCGCGGCGGGAGGCTTCGTCGGGCGCCGGCCCAACCGGGGCGTCGAGCTCATCGCCCTGCCGCCAGCGCCCGCGCCGCCCCCCTCGCGCAGCACCGACCTCGACGACGAATTGCTGGTGCGCATCGCCCACGACCATGAGCGTCAGAGCCTGCCTCTCGACATTTCGGAAGCCGAGCTGATGAAGCGCTACGGCGTCAGCCGCCAGCGCGTGCGGGACGCCCTCGCCCGGCTCGAAGAGCTCGACATCGTCGAGCGCAAGGCCGGCTATGGCTGGCATTTCGCCGATCTTCTACAGGACGACGGCGCCAATCAGGAAAGCTATCGTTTCCGTATGCTGGTGGAGCCGGCCGCCATTCTCGAGCCCGGCTTCAAGCTGAGGCCGGGATGGGCTGGAGACATGCGCGAACGCCATGCCACGGCCCTGGCCACGGCCCGGGCAGGCCAGTGGAGCGCCTCGGCCAGCATCGCCTTTTTCGAAACCAACGCCGCCTTCCACGAAGGCATCGGCGCCGCATCCGGCAACCGCTATCTCGCTCATGCGGTTCGGCGCCAGTCACGGCTGCGGCGCCTGTCGAACTATGACTGGACCTATGGCAGGGACCGCGTCGAAATCTCCTGCCGCGAGCATATGGAGATCCTGGAGAGGCTGGTGGCAGGCGATTTCGAGGTCGCCGCCGCACTGATGCGCCGCCATCTCCAGAATGCAAGTCTGGTCTAGAAACATCTCGGGAGCATTGTGGCTTTGGTAATCACGAAAGACATAAAATACCCCTGATCGCCCTGCATTCCCCGACCGTGCTATGAGAAACGGTCCAGCCAATTCAGAGTGAACCATGCCCAATCCCGTCCGCACCATCGAACATCTGACGATCGCGATGCCCGACGGCGTCAAGCTGGCAGCGCGCCTGTGGCTGCCGGAAGGGGCCGAAGCCAGGCCCGTCCCCGCCATCCTGGAATATATCCCCTATCGCAAGCGGGACGGGACGCGTTCGCGCGACGAGGCCATGCATGGCTGGTTCGCGGCACGAGGCTACGCCGCCATCCGGGTCGACATGCGCGGGTCGGGTGACAGCGAGGGACTGCTCGACGACGAATACCTGCCGCTGGAGCAGGAGGATGCCTGCGCCGTGATCGCCTGGATCGCGCAGCAATCCTGGTGCGACGGCAAGGTCGGCATGATCGGCAAGAGCTGGGGCGGTTTCAACGCCCTTCAGGTCGCCGCGCGCAGGCCGCCGGCCCTGCAGGCGGTGATCAGCGTGTGCTCCACCGACGACCGCTATGCCGACGACGTGCATTTCATGGGCGGCGCCCTGCTGGCGGACAATCTGTGGTGGGGCTCGGCGATGATGGCCTGGCAGGCCTTGCCGCCCACGCCCTCGCTCCATGGCGAGGGCTGGCGCGAGGCCTGGGAGCAGCGCCTCGACCACCTGCCCTTCTTCCCCGCCATCTGGGCTAGCGAACAGCATCGCGGGAGCTATTGGCGGCAGGGCTCGGTCTGCGAGGATTGGTCCGCCATCGCGGTGCCGGTCTTCGCGGTCGGCGGCTGGGCGGACGCCTATTCCAACGCAATCCCGCGCCTGCTCGAGCGCCTGCCCGGTCCACGCCTCGGCCTGATCGGGCCGTGGGCCCATCATTACCCGCATCAAGGCACGCCCGGCCCCGCCATCGGCTTTCTGGAGGAAGCCCTGCGTTGGTGGGATCATTGGCTCAAGGGGCAGGACAACGGCATCATGAGCGAGCCGATGCTGCGGGCCTATATGCAGGAACGCGGCAGCTCGGATGAGGGCCGCAACGGCCGCTGGATCGGCGAGGCCTCCTGGCCCTCACGTCTGATCACCCGGCGGCCGATGTTCCTCTCGCCCGGCCAATTGTGGTGGCGGCCGGCGCCGGCCGCGGAGCTTGCCATCCGCTCGCCGCTCTGGTGCGGCGCAGGCGGCGGCGAATGGATGAGTTCCGGCCTGCCGGGCGAAGCGCCCGCCGACCAGCGCCTCGATGACGGCCTGTCCCTCGTCTTCGATTCCAAAGAGCTCGCCGACCGTACCGAGATTCTAGGCGCTCCCGAACTCGTGCTGGAAATCGCCTCCGACCGGCCGGCCGCGCAGATCTGCGTGCGGCTATGCGACGTCGCGCCCGATGGTTCTTCCGAGCGTGTCTCCTACGCCATCCTCAACCTCACCCATCGGGATGGTCACGCTGAGCCCAGGCCCCTCACGCCCGGCACTTTCGAGACGGTCCGCATCAGGCTCAACGACTGCGCCCATGCCTTCGTGGCCGGCAATCGTGTTCGCCTGTCGATTGCGACCTCGGCCTGGCCCACGGTCTGGCCCGCACGCGACCAGGCGACACTGACGGTCCGGACCGGCGAAGCCGCCCTGATCCTGCCGGTGCGTCGGCCGCGGCGCGAGGACGCCGCCCTCGCCTTCCCGCCGGTCAGCATGGCCGAGACCGGCCCGGTCCATGCGAGCCGCCCGCCTCAGGCCGAGCGAAGATTCAGCCTCGACCTCATCGAAGGCACGGCCCATCTCGTGGTCGACGGCGACGCCTTCGGCTCGGCGCCGATGCGGTTCGAGGAAATCGCCACCGATTTCGCCCATAAGCTGCGCCGGGAATTCTCCATCCGCGACGGCGAACCGCACAGCGCCTGCCAGACGGTGATGCATCATTGCACGCTAACCTGCGATGGCATCGAATTCCGCATCGAGGCGGAAGCCCGCATGATCGCCAATGACGAGAATTTCGAGATCAGCGCCCGGGTCCGCGCCCTGCAGGACTGGGTCGAGATCGCCGACCGCAGCTTCCACGAGGTGATCCCCCGCCTGCTGGTGTGAGAGGCCGGAGCGCAGCGGTGCTTTCCAATTTCGTCAGGCTGACGGGTCTGTCATTCCCGGCGAGGCCGGGGGCCGGGGATGACAGACCCGCCTCTTATCGCCCGCTTCACGCCGCCTGTTTCAGCAGGAAGGCATCGTGCCGAACGAGAAAGGCGCGCAGGCGATCGGGATAGTCGGGCTCGACCGCCGCCTGCACGCTGGGGCGTGCCGACAGGGCCTGGCGCCAGGCTTGTACACGGGGCAGCCCTGCGAAGACGGCGGTATCGGCAAGCGTGTCGAACAGGTCGAAATAGCGGAAGATCGGTGCAAAGACGGCATCGACCAGGCAGAAGGCTTCGCCGGCAAAATAAGGGCCTTTACCGAGCACATCCTCCACGCGAGCGAATTTGCCCGCGATCTTGGCACGTGCGCGCTCGTAACCAGCCTCATCGGTAGCCGTCTCCAGGCCCCAGAGATCGGCGAGAAGGGAGGAGCCGAATTCCATCCATCCCCGATGCCGGGCCCGCTCGAGCGGATCGGCAGGATGTAGCCTCGGCCCCTCCACGGTCTCCTCGACGAATTCGCAGATGACGTTGCTCTCGAACAGCACGGCCTGTGACTGTCCTGCCCGCTCGACCAGCAGCAACGGCACCTTGCCGAGCGGCGATAGGGCCGTGAACCAATCGGGCTTGGCCGAGAGATCGATGAAGCGCCGTTCGAACGGCGCTCCCTTCTCCATCAGCGCGATGGCCGCGCGCTGCACATAGGGGCAGAGATGGTGGCTGACGAGCGTCAGCCTGGCGGACCGGAACTGCGTGCTCATGCCGCCACCTTCATGCCTTCCGCCTGCATTGCGGCCTGCACGGCAGGACGCGCGCCGACGCGTGCCATGAAGGCGCGGATCACCGGGAAAGGCGCAAGGTCGACCTTGGTGTAGGGCGACCAGCCAACGATGGTGAAGAGATAGGCATCGGCAGCGGTGAAGGTCTCGCCCAAGAGGAAGGGGCCGCCCTCGGCCAGATGACGCTCGACGGTGGCGAGGCGCTCGGCGATCTTGATACGGGCGACATCCTGGGCCTGCGTGCCATATTCGGGATGGAACAGCCAGGGGCTGTACATCTTGTGCAGTTCCGAGGCGATGAAGTTGAGCCAGGATTGCAGGCGAGCCCTCTCGACCGTGCCGGCGGCCGGCGCCAGGCCGCTTTCGGGCTTGAGATCGGCGAGATATTGGCTGATCGCAGCGCCTTCGGTCAGCACCGAGCCGTCGTCGAGACGCAGCGCCGGCACGTAATGGTTGGGATTGACAGTGGTGTAGTCGACACCCTGTTCGGTGATGTGCGGGGTCTTGCGCAGGTCGACGCGTTCGAGCTCAAGCCCGATGCCGGCCTCCTTCGCCACGATATGGGGCGAGAGCGAGCAGGTGCCGGTGGCATAATAGAGTTTCATGTCCCATTCCTTTCAGCTTGAAGCGGCCGCCCCGCCGGCATCGGGCGGGACCTGCGGCCTGTTCGACGCAAAGGTTAGGGTAATGCACACACGCATGGCCAATTGGGATTGCACCAGCAGTACTTGCGTGACTGCAAGCCGCTGCAGTGCTATGTGGAAGCCCAATTCTATGTGGAAACCATGGACGACTGGAACGAATTGCGCCTGGTGCTGGCAATCCAGCGCGCCGGCAGCCTCACCGCAGCGGCCAAGGCCCTGGCGATCGATCACTCCACGGCCTTCCGGCGCCTCAACGCCCTGGAAGCCCGCCTGGACCTGCGCCTGTTCGAGCGCCTTCCCGGTGGCGTCTACCAGACGACGGCGGCCGGCGAGCGCATGGCCGTCGCCGCCGAGCGCATGGAGGACGAGGCGCTGGCCTTAGACCGTGACATCACCGGCCGCGACCATCGCCTCTCGGGCCGGCTGCGCGTCACCTCCTCGGAGACCTTGGCCTATAGCCGGCTGACGCAGCACCTCGCTGCCTTCCGTCGCATCCATCCAGGCATCGTGGTCGAGCTTGCCATCGACAATCGCGTGCTCAGCCTGTCGCGGCGCGAGGCGGATATCGCCTTCCGCCCGGTGCGGCCACGGGAAGGAGATCTGTGGGGCAGGAAGCTCGCCGGCATGGCCTGGACCTTCTACGGCTCACCAACCCTCGTGGAGGCGAATGGTGGGCCGGCCGCATCCGCCAAGGACCTCGCCAGCCAGACCTTTGTCGGCTGGCAGGAAGGGACGGCAGGCATTCGGGCTGCCGATTGGCTGGTGCAGCACCTGCCAGCCGACGCCACCGCCTATCGCTCGAACAGCCTGGTCAACCAGGCGGTGGCGGCCAAGGCCGGCCTCGGCTTTGCCCTGCTGCCCTGCTATCTCGGCGACAGCGATTCCGGCCTCGCTCGCGCCCTCGCCGAACCGATGCCGGAACTGATGGGCGAATTGTGGATCGTCACCCATGGCGATCTCAAGAACACTGCCCGCATCCGCGCCTTCTTCGATCTGGTCGGCACCGGCCTGGCTGCGGAGAAGCGGCTGTTCGAGGGCAATGGCCTCCCGAGGACGATAGATGCAGACAAGATTTGAAGGTGAAAGCGTGCGCGCAATCCTGTGCTGAACGAACCCGGGTCGCAACTGGTTTCACCTTGGGTCTCAACGTCTCGCGGGGAAACGCGATCGGTAGGATCTAGTACCAAAAAATAATATATACTGGTATCGATTTGGAGATATAGACAGGGCCCGCAATATCTCGGTCTCCTTGGGAGATCACTTCGCGACCTTTATCGACGAACAGGTCGACACTGGACGTTACGGATCAGCGAGTGATGTCGTACGTGCAGGCCTTCGCCTGCTTGAGGAGCAGGAAGTGCGATTTAAAGCACTGCGCGATGCCCTGATCGCCGGTGAGGAGTCCGGGCCTCCCAAACCATTCGACGGTGAAGTCTTCCTCAAACGGTTGCAAGATAAGCGTGGCGAATAGAATCAGCCACTATCGTCTCACGCAACAGGCCGAAAGCGAGCTCGCGGAAATCTGGCTCTATACGCTCCGAACATGGTCGCGCGAGCAAGCCGAATAGCTATTTTCGTACACTTTTGGCAGCCTTCGAAGGGCTCGCCGCTGGGGCAAAAACCGGCCGCCCGGTCGAGATCCGGGAAGGCTATCTCAAATATAATGTCGGCTCACATATCGTATTCTATCGCCGCATGGAGCAAATCATCGACATTATCCGCATATTGCATCAGCGCATGGATATCGGCCCGCATTTCTAGAGCAAAACGCTCTAGAAAAATCTCGACACTCAACCCAGATCACTCCACCCCATTCCGCTGCAAACGCAGGCGGAAGCAGGCACCGGGACCCTCATCGACATAGTCGATGCTGGCACCGCTGTTGGCGAGCAGGGAGCGGGCGATCGGCAGCCCGAGACCGGTGCCGCCATTGGCGCGCTTGGTGGTGAAGAAGGGTTCGAACAATCGGGTTCGATCGTGGGGGGAAATGCCCGGGCCGTCGTCGGCGACCCGAAGATCGAGATGACCGTCCCCGACCGTCGCCGCCGAGATCGTCACCCTCGATGCCCCGGCCTGGCGGCTGTTCTCGACAAGCGTCGTCAATACCGCTTCCAGAACGTCGGCCGGGACACGCACGGTGGGCAAGCCGGCATCGAGATCGACTTCGACCTTGAAGTCGTCGTCGGAGCCGGCATCGGCGATGCGGCGCACGGGATCGGCCAGAGGCGTGGATACGGCCTCGCTTTCGTCCGCCATGTCGGCGCGGGCGAGTTCGAGCAGGCGGGCCACCAGGCGCGACAGGCGCTCGGCGTCGCCCTCGGCATTGGCGATGAAACGCCGGCGCTCCTCGACGCGCATGGTATCGCCGTGCTCGTCGAGAAGCTCGAGCACCCCGCGAATGCCGGTGAGCGGCGTCTTGAATTCGTGGCTCATCGCAGCAGCGAAATCGCGCAGATAGCGCGAGCGCAGATCGATGGCCACGGCCATGCGCCGGAAATTGTCGAAAAGCGCCCGGATCTCGATGGTGGCAGTTGCCGGGGTCGGCGGCACCTCGGCGCCACCACGGCCGAGATGACGGCCGACTTCGGCGCTCGCCTGCGTCAACTGTTCGATCGGCTTGGCGATGGCCCTGGACAACAGGCCGGCCAAACCGATGATCACCGCGAGGATGATGCCGAAGCCGAGCGCAATCTTGCCAAGATCGTCGTAGATGCCGCGGAACAGGGCGCGGGGTGAGCGCGACAGCAAGAGGACGCCGACGGTGCGATCGCCCAGCTTGATCGGCCGGGCATAGTGCACGCGAATGGCCGAAGCGCGGCTGAAGACTTCGAAAGCGTAGCGCGGCGCATAATCCCCGCGCCGGCGCAGAACCGATTGCGAGCGCCCATTGATGGCCGACTGGACTTCCGGCAGGAAGGCGTAGCTCTGGCCCTGAAGCGGCCCGTCCGACAGCACCGTGCCCCTGGCGTCGAGGATCAGCGCGCTCGCCAGCGTGGTACGCCGGCTCTGCTCGATCAGCCGCGCGATCGCCCCGGCCGCCACCAGCGCCTCCGCATCCGGCGGCTGCGACGAGGCGATGGGCAAGGGACGCTGGGACAGGATCGGCATGGTGTTGAGATCGATCGTCAGCGCCTCCGGCGTGAAATAGGGCTCCGCCGTCGCATCGTCCCGCCGATAGGATTCGTTCGGATCATTGTCCGTCGGAGGCGGCACCGGCGGCGGCTTCGGGCCGGGCCAGGCGAGATCGAAGGCAGCGTCGTAGACGGCAGCCTGGGCGATCAACTCCGCCTCGGTCTGGCGCACCAGGACATTTTCGTAGACCCGCAGGAAGATGGCGCCGAGGCCCGGCATCAAGGCGGTGAACAACAGCACGCCGATCAGGATCGAGCGCAGGCGCAGCGCCGGCCAGCGCGCCTTGACGGCGTCCTTCAACCGGGTGAGCAGGATCATGCCGCCTTGCCCGCGCAGGAGCCTATGCGATAGCCGATGCCTGCCCGGGTCTCGATCACGTCCTCGGCACCCACGACCGAAAACTTCTGGCGGATATGGCGGATATGGCTGTCGATCGTGCGGTCAGTGATGGCAAAGCCCGGCCCGTGCAGGCGGTCGATGATCTCGTCGCGGGAAAAGACCTTTGACGGCGTCGCCGCCAGGATCTGCAGGAGCTGGAACTCCTTGGCAGTGAGGCCCACCGATGCTCCGTCCCATTGGGTCTGCCAGCCTTCGGGATCGAGGTTGAGCAGGCCGCGCGCCAGCACCGACGCCGGCGCCGCCTGGACCGGCTTGGCGCCGACCCGCTTGAGGATGGCCCCGACACGCGCCACCACTTCGCGGGGCGAGAAGGGCTTCACCACATAGTCGTCGGCGCCCATTTCGAGGCCGAGCACCCGGTCGATCTCATCGTCCCGGGAGGATAGGAACAGCACCGGCAGCTCGCTTTGCGCCCGGAGCCGGCGGCAGACTTCGAGCCCATCCATGCGCGGCATGTTGATGTCGAGGATGGCAAGGTCCGGCTTGAGGGACAGGGCCTTCGCCAGGCCTTCCTCGCCGTCACCGGCCTGGTGCGTGGTCATGCCGGCCTTGGCAAGGGCGAAAGCCAGCAATTCGCGAATATGCGGATCGTCATCGACGATGAGAATGGTGCGGGACATGAGCGATGAATGTCATTTCAAGGGGAAGGTGTCAAAGTGGGGTTCGGCAGTGTTTGACCGGGCAGCGGTCCCGCCTGCTGCAACCGCCAGGCGCCGGCCAGGGTCCATCGGCGCCAATCGACCTGCTGCGCCTCCAGCCTGGTCTGCACCGCCTGCCTCAACCCGCGCAACTCGGCAAGATCACGGCTCTGCGCTGCGTCGGCGGCCACGCTGGCATCCTTGAGCGCCAGCAGTGTGCCCGTACCGCCGAGGCTCGCCACATAGGACGTATCTTGCCGCCATTCGAAGGTTTGCGGCGATCCCCGTCGCTCGAGATTCCAGCGGGCAATGACACCCTCGAAATTGATGAAGCAGCAGACGCCGAGCACGATGGCAAGGCAAAGAGCATTGGCGTTTACAAGCCACACGCCATCGCGCTGGCGGGCGATACGCCATGAGATCAGCGCCAATCCGGTCATCACCAGGAACAGGAAGATCAGGGCCGCAATACGCAGATAGGTCAGCGAATAGGCCTCGATATAGGCGATGACGCGCAGCATGGTGGAGGCCACCAGCAGCATGGTCTGGCCAATCCACAGATAGACCAGGAGGCGCACGCCCGCCCTGCTCGCCAATGGCGAGCCCGTACGCAGACAGATGAGCACGAAACCTGCCGCCAGCAGGGCTGCCAAAACCAGGGCTTGCGTACCGCGATGGGCATATTGGGAAAAGGTCACGCCTTCAGGAAGCCTGGCACCGCTCCACAGAAAGGCAATGTCCGAGACATTCTGAAGGGCGAACACCAGATTGAAGGCGGCGAGCGCCATCACCACCGGCGTCACCCCGGGCCAGGCGGGCAGGATTGGCAACGGTGCGTAGGCGGAGGCACTGGCGAAGAGGCGCAGGCGCAGCGGCCTGAAGCTCGCCCACAGCGCCACCACGCTCGCCAGGACGAACAGGCCATGCCAGATCAGGCCGGTGCCCTCGCTCTGCAGGGCGAGCCCATTCCACAAGGCAGAGAATCCCAGGCCGATCAAGGGATTGGCGTCGGAGAACAACAGCAGGAAGAGGATCGAGCCGAAACCCGCCACGAGCAGGCCTCCGGCGATCCCGCGAAGAGCGAGGGCTCCGCGCCGCCGCATGATCCGCGCGAGTCGACCTGTGTCGATCAGGGCCGCCATCGGGCTGAGAACGCCGTAGAGCGGGAGGCGGAGGACCCAGAGCAGCGCATTGCCGAATTCCCCATAGCGCGGCAGCAACAGCGCCAGTGCCAATCCCGTCAGGAAGAGCAGGCCGGCAGGCAGGCTCGGCTCGACGATCAGGGCAAAGCCCGCAAGGCTGGCGCCGACCACAGCGATGCGGCTGGCCCGGCTTCGACGCATCAACGTATCGCAGGTCAGCAGCGCTCCGAGCCAGGCGAAAGCCAGGAAGCCGATGATGCTGCCGACCTGCGGCAGCGCCTGCCCGGCCGACAGCGCAAAATCGGCAAGGGCAGCCAACACCATGACGGCCAGGCCCTTCAGAACGAAACTCAATCGAAGAGGTTGACGGTTGCGGGTCGGCAGGGACTGGTCCGGCGAAGCGGATGCGATCGGCATGGGTTCCTCCATGGCCTCCATCTTGCTTCACCGATGTTCAGCCGCGATACAGCACTCGTGGCGGCGTGATGGGCGGTTCGTGCAGAAATCGTGCAGAAACCCGGCCCGGAGCGCGGACATCCTGTCCCCTCATGGGAACGCTGCGCTCGCAAGGTGGCACCAGCGGACATCGCGACATGAAGGCATGTCGCGATGTCCGCACTCCAAACCGCCCTCAGCCCGGCAGGCTCGCCACCACCGCCTTGGCCACGGCCGCCAAGGCGGCCTCGCGGCGCTCGACCGGAGCAGTACTATCGGTCAGATAGGCGGCAATGAGAAGGGGCGGACGGGCGGGCGGCCAGGCGATGGCGACATCATTGGTTGAACCGCGCTCACCGGTTCCCGTCTTGTCGCCGACGTCCCATCCCGCAGGCAGTCCGGCATGCAGCCGGCTACCGCCGGTTCTGTTGGCCTTCAGCCAGGCATTGAGCTGGCTGCGCGAGAATGGCGACAGCGCATCTGCGACCAGCAGGGCTTTGAGGTCCGCCAGCATGGCGGCGGGGCTGGTGGTATCGCGCGGATCTCCCGGCAGCGATTCGTTGAGCTCCAGCTCCCAACGGTCGAGACGACTGACCGAATCACCGATCGAGCGCAGATAGCGGGTCAACCCGGCCGGGCCGTCGACGGCCTCCAGCAAGAGATTGCCGGCCAGATTATCGCTCCGTGTGATCGCTGCTTCGCAAAGCTCCGCCAAGGTCAGCTGTCCGCCGGCATGCCTGGCTGTTGTCGGCGAATTGGGCAGCAGCCTCGCGGCCTCGATCGAAACCATACGGGCGAGTTGCTCGCGTCCCTGATCGACCCGGGCGAGCACCGCGGCGGCGACCAGCAGTTTGAAAGTGCTGCAGAGCGGAAAAAGCTCATCGGGCCGATAGGCCAGCCTCGTGTTCGATTTGAGATCGAGAGCGGCCACGCCCAGACGTCCTCCCACCCCGCCTTCGATCCGCCCGATTGCCGCTGCGAAATCCGACGAGGCTGGGGAACTGGCCGATGAAAGCGTGCCGCCCAACGGCAGCAAGAACAAGGTCGCACCCGCCCCAACCATGAAATTCCGTCTGGTCATGCCAACTCCCTACAATGTTCAATGCCAGGATGGCGGTAGCTTGAGCGGGCGACAAACGATGATAAATCGCCTCAGACCTGAGAAAAATTTGGGGATACATGATCCGCTCGCATCTGCCTCTCAATGCCCTGCGCGCCTTCGAGGCCGCGGCGCGCCATCTCAGCTTCACCGGTGCCGGGCTGGAATTGCGCGTGACCCAGACCGCCGTGAGCCACCAGGTGAAGAATCTGGAGGAGATCCTGGGCGTGCGCCTGTTTCGTCGCCTGCCGCGCGGCCTTGCCCTCACCGAGGAGGGCCAGGCCCTCGTCCCGGTTCTCAACGAGGCCTTCGGGCGCATCGGCGCCACGCTCGACCGCTTCGAGAAGGGTCATTTTCGCGAGGTGGTGACGGTCGGCGTGGTTGGAACCTTCGCTGCCGGCTGGCTGTTGCCGCGCCTGCATTCCTTTCGCGAGGCTCACCCTTTCATCGATTTGCGCGTCCTGACCAACAACAACCGGATCAATCTGGCCGGCGACGGGCTCGACTATGCCATCCGCTTCGGCGACGGCTTGTGGCACGGCACCGAGGCGATACTGCTCATGCCTGCTCCACTTTCGCCCGCTTGCGCGCCGGCGGTCGCCAAACGCCTGCGTCAGCCGACGGATCTCGTCGGCGAAGTGCTGCTGCGCTCCTATCGCGAGGATGAATGGCAGCTCTGGTTCGCTGCGGCGCACGCGAGCGGTCCGACCACTTCTGCGGTGGTCTTCGATTCCTCGGTCACCATGGCCGAAGCGATCGCGCAGGGCATCGGCGTCGGCCTGCTGCCGATTGCCATGTTCTCCGATGCACTCGCGACGGGCCGGCTGGTACGCCCTTTCGAAATCGAGGTTCACGCCGGTTCATACTGGCTGACCCACCTCAAATCCCGCCAGCCTTCACCTGCGATGCTGGCTTTTCGAATCTGGCTCCTGGCAAGCTGCCAGACGGAGACAACGCTGCCTGCCTGACGACAACGATTCGCCGATCTCAGACACGATGATGGGGCGGCCTGTGCCGGTCGCGGCAATCAGCTCCGAAATGGCTCATGCCGGCTTGGCAGCCAGCTCCATCAGGACGATCTCGATCGGATCACCACCGACACCGTGGGAAAAATGCCCGGTCCGCACCGTCGCAAAGCCATGGTGCCGATAGAAGCTCTCGGCGTTGCGGGTCGCTTCCACCTTGATCGGCCCGCTATGTCCTGCCCTCGCCGTTTCAATGCCGACCTGGAGCAGGCGCTTGCCCAGCCCGGCTCCCGCCGTCTCCGGCAACAGGAACAAACGCGTCACCTCACCGGCTTCGGCGTCGACGAAGCCGACGATCGAGCCCGCTTTTTCCACCACCACCGCACCGCCCTGCGCGATAACGCCCTCATAGAAAGTCGCGTCGCGATCCCCCATCCACCCGGCAAGCTGCGCCGCCGAATAATGGCTCCCCGCCAATCCCAGCACCGATCGACGGGTTACCTCGAACAGTGCGGCCCCGTCACCTGCGTGGGCCGGGCGCAACGTGATTCCAGCCGCATGGTCCATGCCGCTTACGCCAAGGCCTCGCGAATCGCCCGGACGGCGGCCAGGCTGGCGCGCGTCCGCGGTGCGTGCAGGAATTCCGGCCAGCTCGACAGCACCACGGCCGCGAATTCGCCGACGGGATCAATATAGATCAGCTGCCCGAACACGCCGCGCGCCATATAGGCGCCACGCTCGACATCCTCGATCCAGAACTGGTTGTGATAAGCACCGCTCGGAAGGATGTCGCGGTAGACGCCCTGGAACAGATCGGGCCGGGCGCCGAAGCGGGTGTCCTCAAGCCAGGCGGAAGGCAGAAGACGCCGGCCGGCGATCTCCCCGCCCCCGAGATGGAGCAGTGCAAAGCGCGCATAATCCCGCAAGGTGGCGTTGAAGCCGCCGTCAGCCAGACCGTAGCCGGCGGAATCCACGGTGAAATAGGCGTCCTCCTCGGCACCCATCGGCGCCCATAGCTCTCGGCTCACCAGTTCGGGCAGCTTGAGGCCGGAAGCGCTCTGCAGGATGAAGGCCAGCACATCCGTCTCGACTGAGCGGTAGTTGAATATGGCACCATGGACGTTTTGACTGGCCTGGAGCTGCAGGATCAGCTCGAAGACATGAGCAGGCCAGCTCGGGTCCTTGCGTGCTTTCCAACCACTGGCCACGTCCATCTTGGCGATGTGAGAATCAAGCGCCGTATAGGTTTCGTCGAATACGACGCCGGTCGTCATGTCGAGCACTTGCTGCACGGTGGCGCCACGATAGGCCGTGGCCTCCAGCTCCGGCAGATAATAGGTGACCGGCGCGGCCGGATCGAGCAGGCCCCGCCCGATCAGAATGCCGGCGACCGTGGCAACCACGGATTTGGCGACCGATTGCGACAGATGCTGGCTATGGCCGGTCATACCGTTGAAATAGCGTTCGGCCACGACCTTGCCGCGATGCAGCACCAGGAGACCGTCGGCGTAATTCGCTTCGAAGAAGCTTCCGACCGTCGCCGGCTGACCGTCGCTCTCGAAGGCGATCCCGTCTATGTCCTGCAAGGCGGGCGGCAGCGGAGTCGCCGGGCCAGTCCCGCGCCAGACCTGCGCCGTCGGCACCAGCTCCCGCACATGCTGGAACGACCAGCGGTTCCATGGTGCACGATCCCAATCCTCACGTGGGATGGAGGCGGCACCGAGAAGGGTCGGTTCCTGTGTCGATTCTTGGAGCTCCGGCAGGCGGCTGTCATACATTCTCTGCGTCTTCCTTTCGGCTAAAGCGTTTTGTGATTTGACCGAGTCACCTAGAATCGCAAAGACGCGTCGGAACAAAGGGTTAGAGAAAAAGTGCGATTCGGAGAAATCGCGCTTTGCTCTAGCGGGCAAGATGGCTCGAGAGACCGGCCCGATCCTTTCGGTAACCCGTCCTTACTCGATAATTCTTGCCTCCTCGGGCAACATGATAGGGAAACCCTCACGGATGGGATAGGCGAGCTTGGCCGCGCGCGATATCAGCTCCTGCTTTTCCGCATCATATTCCAGCGTCGTTTTGGTCAGAGGACAGACCAAAAGCTCCAAAAGCTTCGGGTCGGTCAGCGGCGGCGGGCGATGCGGCGTCGGCGTGGCCATCGGCACTCACTCTCACTGCAGCGGCGTATCGGAGCCGTCGCCGCTCTTGGCCAGTTCGATCTGGGTGATGGCGATCAGGATCTCGGCGCGCTCGCGCAGGCACGAGGCTTCGAGCAGCGCCTGTTTCTCACGCCGCCCGAACGGGCTCATCATCGACAGGGCATTGACCAGCGCCTCGTTGGAGGCCTCGTGGATGTCGTTCCAATCGACCTGGAAGCGGTTGACGGCCAGATAGGCGCGCAGCGTATCGATCAGGCTCTTGCGATCGACCTCTTCCTCGCCCGCACGCGGCGTGAAATCGACGGCGAAAGGTTCGGCCGTGACGCGGCATTGCCGATAGGCCGTCGGGACCGTCTCTTCCGACAAGACCTTGAAGCGCGAGATGCCGGTGAGCTGGATGAGGTAGCGCCCATCGCCTGTTTCGGCAAATTGAGTGAGGCGTCCGATGCAGCCGACCTGGAACAGGCGCGGCATGGTCTCGTTATCCTCGTCCTCGGGCTGAATCATGCCGATCAGGCGTGGCCCCTTCAGCACATCATCGATCATGGCGAGATAGCGCGGCTCGAAGATGTTCAGCGGCAGTTGCCCCCGAGGCAGCAACAGCGCACCTGCCAGGGGAAAGACCGGAATGACGGGAGGCAGATCCGCCTCCGTCTTGAACAAGGGATGCATCGGCTGCCATTCCTCAAACGACCAAAAGCGTTTTGCGATTTGACGGAACCACCCAGAATCGCAAAAACGCGTCGAGACAAAAAGTTAGAGCAAACGAGCGTTCACGCTTGAACGCTTTTTTGCTCAAGAGGCCGCGACTGCGATCCCCCAACAATATCTTACGGCCTGCTGGCGGCGCGCGTCACTATTTATGAGAACAGGATCGACGACAGCCGGCGACGGCCATAGATGGTGTTCTCATCCATCGGGCCCCAGGCCTCGAAGAACTGCACAAGCTGTTTGCGCGCGCCGTCATCGTTCCACTTGCGGTCGCGCCGGGCAATGTCGAGCAGTTGGTCGACGGCGTCCTCACGCCGATTGGCGGCAACCAAAGCCAGGGCATAGTCGAATCTGGCCTGAAAATTCTTCGGATCGGCTTCCACCTGGCGGGCCAGCCCTTGCAGATCGCCGACATCGCTGGCCTGTTCGGCGAGCTCCAACGCAGCCCGGGCGCTGGCGATGAGGGGATCATTCTCCTTGCCCTTGGGGGTAAGCGAAAGTGTGGCTTTGGCCTGTTCCAATTCCCCGGCGGCAAGCGCGCAGCGCGCCAGGCCAGCGATTGCCTTTAGATTCTCGGCATCCTGTTCGAAAATCTGCGCAAAAAGTTGGGCAGCCGCCGCACCCTCGCCCTCGTTCAGCAAGGCCTCGGCCTCGGCCAGCATGGCCTCCGTGTCCGGATCGCCGCCCGGGCCCGCAATCTTCGTGATGAATTCCTTGATCTGGCTTTCTGGAATAGCGCCCATGAAGCCGTCGACGGGCTGGCCCTTGGAGAAGGCGAAGACGGCGGGAATCGACTGCACCCCCAATTGCCCGGCGATTTGCGGATATTTGTCGATATCCATCTTCACCAGTTTGACCTTGCCCTTGGCCGCTAGCACCGTCTTCTCGAGAATGGGGCCCAATTGCTTGCACGGACCGCACCATTCAGCCCAGAAATCGACCAGCACCGGCTGCTTCATCGATTCCTGAATCACGTCGGCCATGAAGGTCTGAGTGGTGGTATCCTTGATCAGGCCGTTGGTCCCGGCAGCATCGTTGCTCATCATTCCTACCCGCTTGGAAAGCTTCGTCTGCGGTTAGATGGGGGCAAATCGCCGCGAAGGCAACCGTCACGCATGTCATTGCCGTACGAAACAATAGATTTCGTCTTGCTTGTTGCGAGAATGGAACGAATGGAACTCCATACCTATTTTTCGCCAACAAGGCTCGAAAGGGGTAACAGTGGTAGTCAACCACCAGCAAAACGACCGCGTGACATATCGAAGAGCGTCGCCTGGTGCCTCGTATAGAAAGAAAACATATTCGCCTATACATACAGAACTGAGAGGATATTTTCGAAGATTAAAGTTTCTTCATCGTATTCGGAAACTTCACTCAAATCACGGCGAATTCACGCCACCCTCAATATAACCTGCCTACACGAACCGGGAAGGTGGAAATCGCCTTATGCCTCAATATGATACCTTTTTGGGCTGACGATAGGGAAGGTCCCTTTCGGATTAATCCCAAAAGACTTTCGCGAATAGTCGTTTCTGTGAGATAAATGACACATCGCGATGATCAATATTCTGGCATCCTATTATTCGTGAATCGTTTTACTTTTCGGACTCCGCGGCAAAGAAGTTCGTGGCGGACGACGAAGCTGGATGTGTGAGACAACAGGCCGTTCAGGCCTGTCACGCAGAACAGCCATACAAGTGTAATGGCTCGCATCCTAACGACGTATTAGGATGAAAGCCTAACTCACAAGAAGACTTGCAGAGGAAGTAACGCCAGAATTTTCAAGAGGCCAAATCATGAGTCATCACGTCACCTGCAATGACATGCTGGACTGCCATGATCACAGACAAACGGAACCAAGCGTTCTGACTGTTGCAGACCGCAAAGTCGTCCTGCTGATCGAGAGTCGCCCCCTGCTGGGCGAGATCTTTTCACATGCCCTCAAAGAAGCTGCCGACGATATCGACGTCCGCATCATGGGCTCTCCCGGAGAAGGTGGCCCGCAAGCCTCGCTCGCCATACTGAGCCTGGTACAGCGCAGCACCGATCCGCTCTTCATCGCCTTTGTCATCCAGCAATTGCAAGCCCGCATCGGCAAGCTGCCTTTGCTGGTGGTCACCGACAACAGCGATCCTTCGATTGGCAGATTGATGGACGAGGCCGGCGTCCACAGCTGGATCACCGCCTCGATGGGCTTCAATGCCATGGTAAGCGCGATCCGGCAGGTCCTGTCGCTGCCACCGCGCCAGGAAACGCCTGCTCGGCCTACCGCCTATTCGAACGCAACCGCCCTGTTGGCGGAGCAGCCATTGAATACGCCCAAACCGCAGCCCGAGCGTCGTCTGCGTTCCGATATCCACCTCAACCTGACAGACCGCGAGATGGATGTCCTGAGCCTGCTTCAGAAGGGCAAGCAGAACAAGATCATTGCGCATGCCCTCAACATTTCCGAGAGCACCGCAAAGGTTCATATTCGCAACATCATGCGCAAATTCCACCTGCGCAACCGGACCGAAGTGGCCCTGATGTGCGGCAGCCAGATGCGAGCGCCCGGCACCACCATGATGATCGGGCCCGATTGCGAGGACAGCCAAATGGCCGTTCCAGCCATCGCCTATTGACCACCACGACGTAAGACGTCCGATGGACCGGACTGGGTGTGTTGGGGAACTCTGATCCAGCCGTTCCACACTTTGAATATCTTCCCTCTTGAACAATCCGGGGCCTTTGAGCTGCATGGCACGCATCAGCGTCGTCACGCGGCAATATTTGTCGTTCCCAAATCAATTTTTAGTATATCGCCATTGAATTAATACCCCTTTGTACTAATTCCAATAGACAAGTTTCCCTACACTGAAAAAACAATAAGATTAAAACTGTAATCACCGCGGGCTTAAAGCACACGCTTCTGCTGATTACAGCCTTAAGCACCTCACAAGACAGACCGAGTGGAGAGACAATTATGAAATCGCTTCTCATCGCATCCGCCCTGATCCTGAGCGTCTCCAGCGCCGCGATGGCCTTCAGCGTCGGCAGTGGCAACGGCAACGGCAACGGCAATGTCGGCTTCGGCAACGGCAACGGCAACGGCAACGCCAATACCGGCGCCTTCAACGGCAACGGCAACGGAAACGGCAATTGGGGCGCCCTCAACGGCAACCTGAACGGCAACGGGAATAGCGGCGCTGTCAACGGAAACGGCAACGGCAACGGCAACGCCGGCATCGGCAACGGCAACGTGAATGGCAACGGCAACACCGGCCTCGGCAACGGCAATGCCAACGGCAACCACAACTTCGGCTTCGGCAACGGCAACGTGAACGGCAATGCCAACTATGGCATCGGCAACGGCAACCTGAACGGCAACCACAACTGGGGTGCCCTCAGCGGCAACGGCAACGGCAACGGCAACCAGTAAGTCTTGCCTGCTCTCAGGGAGCTGGCCTGGCCTTCCTCCCGGCCACCAGTCGGCTCCCACTTCCCCTGGCGTTCAGCATTCGCTCCTGGAATTCTGAAATCTGGATGCGGCATTTCGCTTCCCTCCCTGCTCCGGCGTAGCGTTCCACGGACGGCCGACGGAAGAGGATCCTGCATCCAGGCCTTTTGGCCGAGCTCCAGGTAGCTCGACCTGACGGAACGAACAGCCCCGAGCGTGCAGGCCTAGTCACATTGCATCATGGACGGGCCGCGGCAGCGACTGACCGCACCGCCCGATCATCGAACACGCCTCTCCGCCTTCGGGTCAGGCTGTTTTTCGAGTCGCAAGAAAGGACAGTATTATGCGCACCCTCCTCACGCGGCTGCTGCTGAGTGCGGCACTGGTTTGCACCCCGGTCCTCAGCGCCTATGCGGGAACCGGCAATGGCAACGGCAATGGCAACGGCAACACCGGAACCGGAAACGGAAACGGAAACGGAAACGGCAATTCCGGTACCAACAACGGCAACGGAAACGGCAATAACAACTCCGGAACCGGCAACGGCAATATGAACGGCAACGGCAATACCGGCACCGGCAATGGCAACATGAACGGCAACGGAAACACCGGAACCGGCAATGGCAATATGAACGGCAATGGCAATACCGGCACCGACAATGGCAACTATAACGGCAACGGCAATACCGGGACCGCCAACGGCAATCTGAACGGCAACGGCAATACCGGCATGTTGAACGGCAACTACAATGGCAATTTCAACACCGGGACCGGTAACGGCAACATGAACGGCAATGGCAATTACGGCATTGGCGGGCCCGGCGGCCCGACACCCGGTGGCGTATCGGTCACGGCGACGACGTCCCCCCCTGCAAGGGCCTTGGCCGAGCGATATGGTTGCTACATGTTCAACAATGGCTGCACCTCGCGCTGAGATGAAAGCCACTAGGCGCGCCTCCTCCTGATTGGGAGGCACACCGAGCACCCGTGAGGGCGCACGATCATCCGGCAAATCACCAAGCATCGATTTCGCGGCGCGGAGGGTCTCCAGAGCGAAGCATGCCGCATGTGCATCTGCCCTCGCCCCCGTCAAGGGATCGGAACACGATAATGGGAAAGCTCTGCCTTTCCCGAACCCAGTCCAGGAAAGGTAGAACCATGAGAATGACCCTGCTCCATGCGGCGCTGTGCGCCGCACTGGCCTGCACCTCGATCTCCGCCGCTCATGCCTTCAGCTCCGGCAATGGCAATGGCAACGGAAACGGCAATGTCGGCATCGGTAACGGCAACGCCAATGGTAACGCCAATACCGGCATCGCCAACGGGAACGGCAACGGAAATGGCAATTGGGGCGGCTTCAACGGCAACGCCAATGGCAACGCCAATAGCGGCCTGGCCAACGGCAATGGCAACGGCAATGGCAATTACGGCCTTGGCAGCGGCAATTTGAACGGCAATGCCAATTCCGGCACACTGAACGGCAACGCCAACGGCAACGGCCCGCCGGACGCCCATGGCAACATCGGTTACGGCAATGGCGGGACCGGCAATATCGGCGCCTTCAACGGCCGTGGAAACACCAGCTCCACCAGCGGCAACAACAACATCGGCGCCGCGAACGGCAACTACAATGGTGGCATGTTCAACGGCAACGGCAATATCGGCTCGTTCAACGGCAACGGGAACGGGCGGCCATAGGAAGCTGTCGAGGCAGCTTCGGCCGGATCGATCACCAAGGGTCGATCCGGCCTTTATGCTTTATACTGAACCACGCTGTTCCTGATCAAAGGAATGCAATCATGATCGCAGACCTCGATATCGGCTGCTGGCAATCCTCGCCTTCCCTGCAGGTTCCGGCGCTTTCCCGCTGCCACATTTCGGCGCTGCATCAAGGGACGCCGCAAATCGAGATACTACGGAAAGATGATGTTATCTTGGTTCAATACAATGTTGGCCAAGGAAACAACAACGGTAATGGCAATACCGGCAACTTTAATGGAAACTTCAACCAGGGAAACAACAACGGCAATTTTAATTCTGGCAATGGCAACGGAAACTGCTTCACCAGCGATAACAACGAAAACCATAACGACACAATGTATAGATGGGACTACAAGCGCATGATGGAAGAACTTCAGCGCTGCGGCATTACTCCCCGTCAGGTTCCTTAGCGAAAAAATATTGTATTCATTGCGAGAATCCCATTTGTAGCGTAGCCTCCAACACACCTCATAGACTTGCCGAAAGTTTGTGAAAGTGTTTGTGCTTGGGGGAACGCATATGAAATCGCTTACAAAGAGTATTGTCTATTTCTTCGCCGTCGCCATCTTCCTTGCCGCCGCTTCGCTGGCGCAGGCACAGAACGGGACAGGCAACGGCAATAATTCAGGCGACGGATCGGGTAACGGCAACGGCAACGGCAACATCACCGGCAATGTCGGCGGCGCCACTTTGAATAATCGCGATCGGCGCCAGGCTCCCGCGGCGTTTGCCCCCGGCCTTGCGGCAGCAGGCATCGAGGCCTGCCTCGGCAGTGTCAGCCTTGGCGGTTCGGGCGCCGGCTTCGGCTTCAGCTTCGGTACCACGAAGCTCGACCAGGGCTGCAACATCCGCCTTTTTGCCCGCACGCTGCAATCCATGGGCTATCGCAGGGCCGCCACCCAGATGCTGTGCTATGACGCCGATGTTGCCGGCGCCTTGGCGACGGAAGGCATTCGCTGCCAGGTCGGCCCCAGGGCCGCACCATCGACCGGCGTAGCCGGTGTGCAGCAGCCGGCGCAGCGTTATGCTGGCGGCGCCACGGCTGCCCCAACCGCCTATGCGCCTCGCCGCAAATGCATGAAATATGATATTTTCCGCGGCTGCCTCGACTGAGCGAGATCGGGCCCGTCAGCGATCCGACAGGCTTCCTGACCGGTGCCCCCCGCATAAAGCCAGATACCAGGAGGCATTGAAAATGGCTTCTGGTTCTCCTTCTCGATTTTCACCTAATCTTTGATTTGGTGTCTGATATCGACAGATGTTCGGGTCTCGGATGCGTCTGCATCTCCGAGACTTGCTCCTAATATCGGGAACTTTAGAGCCAGGGCGCGCGCTTTGCCGGAACCGCGCCTGGTCTCAGGCGTCAGCCTGCTGAGGCTGCGATACCGCAAGGATTTTGGGCTCGTGGCCCGTCGCCCGTAGAAAGGCAATGAGGTCTTCGCGGGTGATCGTGGTGGTCTGCGTATTGACCAGCGGATGATGGTTGAGCTTGTCGTTCTCGAGCAGCCCCTGGTCGAGCACGACAACAACCTGCCCTTCGGTATCGTTGATGGCGCCGAAGGGCGTGACCGCGCCAGGCAAGACACCCCAGATCTGCGTCAGCAAATCGGCCGAACCGAAGGACACCTTGCCTTGGGCGCCGATGATTTCGTGGATGCGCTTGAGATCGACGCTGGCATCTTCTTCCAGAACCACCAGGAACAGCCTGCCCTTGCGGTCCTTCAGGAACAGGTTCTTGGTGTGCCCACCGGCAATCTGGCCCCGCAGCGCCTTCGAATCCTCCACCGTGAACAGAGGCGGATGCTCGATCGTCGTCACGGCGATTCCGAGCTTGTCGAGGAAAGCGAAAAGATCGTCAGGCGTAGCCGGCATGGTTCGAGGTCTCCAGGAAAGGAACCCTGACTAGAACGACAGGCGGGTAGACGCAAGACTGGCCGACCAAAGCAAAGGGCTCCGCCATGCGGAGCCCTGGGAATTGGAACGGCAGCGAAATTGCGATCAGAACTTGTAGTTCACGCCGGCGCGCACCGTATGTACGGAGACATCAGCCTTGGCGGTGACCTGGGCAATGTCGCTGACGGCCTGCTTGATCGTCTCGGCTTTGCCGAGATCGACATAGAGATATTCGGCTCGCACCGTCCAATTCTGCGTCAAGGCATATTCGGCACCGGCGCCCAGGGCCCAGCCGAATTTGGTCTCCGATCCGGACAGAACCGAGGTACCCGCGCTCACCGTCGACTTCACGCGGCCATAGGCCAGACCGCCAGTGCCATAGATCAGCACGTTGTCGAAGGCGTAGCCGGCGCGCAGGCGGGCAGTGCCAAACCAGTCCAGTTGCGTCTTCACGCTGACGGGAATGTTCTGGTCGCCGATGAAGGTCTTCTTGGAATCGAGACCTGCATATTGCAGGTCGGCTTCGGCGCCAACAACCCAATGCGGATCGAACTGGTAGTTGTAGCCGATCTGGCCACCGCCGACGAAGCCATTGGCGGTATCCTTGACGCGGGCGAGGCCGCCGTTCAAGCCGAAACCGAGCGCAGCGGGCAGGTTATTGGCGCCCGTGGTCGGCACCGCCTTCAGATCCGTGTCGAGATTGCCGCGGCCATAGCCAGCGTTCAGACCGGCATAGAATCCGGTCCAGGTGAAGGACGGCACGATTTCCGGCGCGACGGGCTCGACGGGCGGCGGCGCTAGGTCGGCGGCGAATGCCGCTGCCGGCGCAAGAACGACGACGCCCGCAAGCAGAGCACTCCTAAGAATTTGCATTTTAATACCCCAGCACTTGGAACTTGTTACGCTCGAACGCCTGATAGCACCGCCTTTACATGAAATCCTATGACATAAATGCAACACTGGGTTTTTTATTGAGCAATCCATAATGGATATACTTAACAAACATGGTTAATGACGCCAACATCGCAGCTGTATTACGCAAGGTAATATAGGAGTTAACGTTGACGATGCCCCGTGCTGCGACTTCCGTTCGAACATCGGCGTTCCCCTCGCGGCCGAAATCGCGTAAAGGAGCGCCGTCGCAGAGACCTTGACCCTCTGATGGACGGAAGGATGCCATGTTGAACTCACTCGACCTGCCGCGCCGGCCGCAGGATACCCGTGTCGTTGTTGCCATGTCGGGCGGCGTCGACTCGTCCGTTTGTGCCGCTCTTCTCAAGGAGCAGGGCTATGACGTGATCGGAGTGACGCTTCAGCTCTACGACCATGGTGCCGCCGTTCACCGCAAGGGCGCCTGCTGCGCCGGCCAGGACATTCACGACGCGCGCGAAGTCGCCGACCGTATCGGCATTCCTCATTACGTGCTCGACTATGAAAGCCGCTTCAAGGAAGCGGTGATCGACCGTTTCGCCGATTCCTATGTGGCTGGTGAAACACCGATCCCCTGTGTCGAATGCAACCAGCGCGTCAAGTTCCGTGACCTGCTCGGCACCGCGCGTGACCTCGGCGCTGACGTGCTCGCCACCGGTCATTACGTCGCGAGTCGCGCCGTGCCCGGCGGGCGCGGCCTGTTCCGCCCGCGCGATGCCGAGCGCGACCAAAGCTATTTCATGTTCGCCACCACCAAGGAGCAGCTCGACATCCTGCGCTTCCCACTTGGCGACATGACCAAGCCGGAAACCCGCCAGGCCGCCGAGCGTTTCGGCCTGTCGGTCGCCGCCAAGCCCGACAGTCAGGACATCTGCTTCGTACCATCAGGCCGTTACGCCCAGGTGATCGAGAAGCTCAAGCCAGGCGCCGCCGTCCCCGGCGAGATCGTGCATCTCGACGGCCGGGTGCTCGGCCAGCACCAGGGTGTCATTCACTACACCATCGGCCAGCGCAAGGGGCTAGGCATTGCCACCGGCGAGCCGTTGCATGTCATCCGCCTCGATGCCGAGGCGGCGCGTGTGATCGTCGGCCCGCGCGAAGCGCTGGCGACCCGGCAGGTCGCCCTGCGCGACGTCAATTGGATCGGCGACGGCGCTCTCGATGCCCTGCCTGCCGAGGGTCTGGAGATCGCAGTGCGCGTGCGCTCGACCCGCGCACCCAAGCCGGCTTTGCTGCATTTCGGCCCGGAAGGTCCAACAATCGAACTCACCGAGGCTGAAGATGGCGTTTCGCCGGGGCAGGCGGCCGTGTTCTATGACCATGCCGATGGCCAGGCCCGAGTCCTCGGTGGCGGCTTCATCCGTGGTGCGCGGCCGCAGACCGTGTTCGCCTATGGCAGCCAGACGGTAGCGGCCTGAACCGCCTCGCCGACCATTGAGGGCGTGCGTTCCGGCCTTGCTTTGAGCTAAGCTCTGGTCGAAAAGGAGAGCCCTCCCTTCGAGGGTTCGCGTATAGATTGCTGCAACGGCGTGGTGCGATGGCCAGAGACCTAGATCCCTACAAGCTGTCTTCCCCCCGGATTTTCTTCATCCGCATGTTGATCTTCCTGGTGCTGGCAGCCTGCGTCACCGCCGTGCTCTATCGCCAGCTCTATATCGCCTTCATGGCCAATCCCGGCCTCAACGGCCTGATCATCTTCACGCTGCTGCTCGGCATCGTCTTCGGCTTCCGCCAGGTGATCCGCCTGCTGCCGGAAGTGCGCTGGGTCAATGCCTATCGCCTGCGCGATCCCGGCCTCGAGCTTCGCGACCAGCCGGTGATGCTGGCGCCCATGGCCACATTGCTCGGCGACAAGGTCGGCCGGCGCTCGATCTCGCTCTCGACCCTGCGCTCCATTCTCGAATCGATCGGCATGCGCCTCGACGAGCAGCGCGAGGTTTCACGCTATCTCACCGGCCTCCTGGTCTTCCTCGGCCTGCTCGGCACGTTCTGGGGCCTGATCGAGACGGTGGGCTCGGTCGGCAATGTCATCAATTCCATGTCGGTCGGCGGCGGCGACGCCAGCACCGTGTTCGAGAGCCTGAAAAGCGGCCTTGCCGCCCCGCTCAAGGGCATGGGTGTTTCGTTCTCGTCCTCGCTGTTCGGTCTTGCCGGTTCGCTCATCCTCGGTTTCCTCGACCTGCAGGCCGGCCAGGCCCAGAACCGCTTCTACACCGAGCTCGAAGACTGGCTCGCCGCCACCGTGACCGACATCGAGGCCGAGGGCCTGGCCCGCGGCGGCTCCGACGGCGAGATGGCGGCGATCAAGTCGGCGATCGAGCGCATGGCGGACGGCTCGCGCGAAGCCGGCTCTGGCCGCAACGCCACCGCCGCCATGGCCCAGCTCGCCGAGGGCATCCAGGGCCTGGTGCAGCACATGCGCTCCGAGCAGCAGATGATCCGCGACTGGGTCGAAAGCCAGGCCGAGCAGCAGCGCGACATCAAGAGCGTGCTCGAGCGCCTGATGCAAGAGCGCGAGAAGAACTGATGCCGGAGGCAGAATAATGCCCCTTGGACGCAGCCGCCGCCGCAGCGAGGGCATTAATTACTGGCCGGGTTTCGTCGACGCCCTGTCGACCCTGCTCCTGTCCATCATCATGATCCTGTCGATCTTCGTGCTCGGCCAGTTCTTCCTGTCCCAGGAAGTCACCGGCAAGGACGAAGCACTCAACCGGCTCAATGCCCAGATCGCGGAATTGTCGCAACTGCTCGCCCTGGAGCGCACCAACGGGCGGAGCGCCCAGGAACAGCTTTCGGTGCTCACCAGCGGTCTCGACAAGGCCAATACCGATAAGGCGCGGTTGCAGGGCCTGCTCGACGACGCTCAGAAAGACGCCGCAGCCGCCAGCGCCCAGGGTGGCCAAGTCGCGCAGATCCAGGGTGAACTCGACAGCCAGAAGCGCATTTCCGACCAGGCGATGGCACAGGTCGAACTGCTCAACCAGCAGATATCCGCCCTGCGCCGCCAGATCGCCGCGCTGGAACAGGCCCTCGATGCCTCCGAATCCAAGGACCGAGAGAGCCAGACCAAGATTGCCGATCTCGGCTCGCGCCTGAATGCGGCCCTGGCCCAGCGGGTGCAGGAACTTTCGCGCTTCCGTTCCGACTTCTTCGGCCGCCTGCGCGAAGTGCTCGGCAATCGTCCTGACGTGCGCATCGTCGGTGACCGCTTCGTCTTCCAGTCGGAAGTGTTTTTCCAGGCCGGCCAGGCCACCCTCCAGCCCGAGGGCAAAGCCGAGATGGACAAGCTGGCCGCCGCCCTCCTCGACCTGCAGGACAAGATCCCCAACGATATTCCCTGGGTGCTGCGCGTCGACGGCCATACCGACGACCGGCCGATCAACTCGCCGCAATTTCCGAGCAATTGGGAGTTGTCATCCAGCCGCGCTATCTCCGTGGTGCAGTATCTGATGTCCAAGGGTATCCCGGCACAGCGCCTGGTCGCGGCAGGTTTTGCCGAATTCCAGCCGATCGACACGGCTGGCACCGACGAGGCGCGCAAGAAGAACCGCCGCATCGAGCTGAAGCTGACCGAGCGATGAGCATCGCCGCGGTCACCCTCCGGCCGGCGGAGGCTGCCGACGAGCCGGCGCTGAGGTCCCTGTGGTGCGGGGCCTGGCAGGCGACCTATCCGGCCTTCGACTACGAGGCGCGCTGGCCGGGGCAGTGGCGCCATTGGCGAGCACTGGAAGCGGAAATTTTCGTGGCCATGCGCGACGAGGACGCCGACGACGACACGATCGTCGGCATGCTGGTTCTGGCGCCGCAGGAGGACGATGCCCTGCTGCTGGAACAGATCGCGCTGCCGCCGGCCGAGCATGGCAGCGGCATAGCCCATCTGCTGATGCTGTTTGCCAAGCAGAAGGCCCGCTCCGTCCTGCGCCTCACCGTCAACGCCTTCAACGAAAGGGCGATCCGCTTCTATGAGCGCGAGGCATTCGAACGCTGCGGCAGCGGCGTCAATCCTGGCTCCGGCCTGCCGACCTTCGACTATGAATGGCGGCGCTGAAAAGGCAGCCGGCTGTTACGGTTGAACACATTTTTTGAAGCAAATTGCCCGAAGATTCAGGCATAATCACCCCAGAAAGTTTTGGGGTTGTCGCATGAGTCGCAAATATTTTGGCACCGATGGCATTCGCGGCCGGGCCAACAGTGTCATTACGCCGGAACTGGCGATGAAGGTCGGCATGGCGGCCGGCCTTGCCTTCCAGCGCGGCGAACATCGCCACCGTGTGGTGATCGGCAAGGATACCCGACTGTCGGGCTATATGATCGAGAACGCCCTGGTGGCCGGTTTCACGGCTGTCGGCATCGACGTGATGCTGCTGGGCCCGATGCCGACGCCCGCCGTGGCGATGCTCACCAATTCACTGCGTTGCGACATCGGCGTGATGATCTCGGCCTCGCACAATCCCTATGACGACAACGGCATCAAGCTGTTCGGCCCCGACGGCTTCAAGCTGTCGGACGAGACCGAGCGCGCCATCGAGGCCTTGATCGACACTGACCTGTCGTCGCGGCTGGCCGGTTCGCGCGATCTCGGCCGCGCCCGGCGCATCGACGACGTGCGCGCCCGCTACATCGAATTCGCCAAGCGCACCTTGCCGCGCCAGCTCCGGCTCGATGGCCTCAGGGTGGTGGTCGACTGCGCCAATGGCGCCGCCTACAAGGTCGCGCCCGAGGCACTTTGGGAACTCGGGGCCGACGTCATTCCGATCGGCGTGGAGCCGGATGGCTACAACATCAACAAGGATGTCGGCTCCACCGCCCCCGAAGCGCTCTCGCACAAGGTCCGCGAGTTGCGGGCCGATATCGGCATTGCCCTCGACGGCGACGCCGATCGGGTTGCGATCGTCGACGAGAAGGGTCATGTCATCGACGGTGACCAATTGATGGCGGTGGTCGCCGCGGATTGGAAGGAAGAGGGCAGGCTCACCCAGCCCGGCATCGTCGCCACGGTGATGTCCAATCTCGGCCTGGAACGCTATCTCGGCGGGCTTGGCCTGCAACTCGAACGCACCGCGGTGGGCGATCGCTACGTGCTCGAGCGCATGCGGGCGCGGGGCTACAATGTCGGTGGCGAGCAGTCGGGTCACATCATCCTGTCGGATTTCGCTACCACCGGCGATGGTCTGGTCGCCGCCCTGCAAGTGCTGGCGGTGCTCAAGAAGGCAGATCGCCCTGTCAGCGAGGTCTGCCATCGCTTCGATCCGCTGCCGCAGATCCTCAAGAATGTGCGCACGCGTGGCGGCAAGGTGCTGGATGATCCCACGGTCGCCAAGGCGATCGAGGGCGCGCGCAAGCAGCTCGGGGATGGCGGCCGCCTGGTCATCCGTCCCTCCGGCACCGAGCCGGTCATTCGCGTCATGGCCGAAGGCGACGACCGCGTGAGTGTCGAGACCGCCGTGGACGACGTGATCGACGCCATCACCAAGGCCGCATGAATGGGAGGCGGATCTTGAGATCCGCCTCCCATTCATGGCCTCAGGATCGGACCTGCTCCTCTTCGATGGGCAGGAAGAGGCTCGACAGCAAGGTTAGCCCGGCGATCACCATGAAGAGCAGCGACAGCGGCAGCCATTGCACGCCATAGGTTTTCACCAGCCAGACCCCGACCACGGGCGTGAGGCCGCTGAAGATGGCTCCGCTCAGCGACGAGCTCAAGGAAATGCCGGTGTAGCGCAGATGCACCGGAAAGGCGCGCGTCAGGAAGGGCGCCATCACGGCATAATGGGCGGCGACGAAGAAGGTGCCGCCCAGGATGCCGATACGGATATTGCCGAGATCGCCGGTCACGATCAGCATCATCATGGGGATGGCGAAGACAAACGCGGCCGCCGACATCGCCACCAGCAGGATGCGCTCGTTGAACCGGGTGGCGATCCAGGAACCGAACGGAAAGGCGACCAGTTCGAGCACGCCAACCCAGAAAATCACGTTGAGAATGTCGGATCTGGAGATGCCGAGCGACTCGGTGGCGAAGGTCGTCATCAGCGTGGTCAGAAAGTAGAAGCCGGCAACGCCGAGCAGGCACAGGCCCATGCCGAGCAGGAGTGTGTAACGCCGCGTGCGGAAGATCTCCTTGGCTGGCACGATATCGTCCTGCGGTGCTTCCTGTAGCCGCTTGACCAGTTCCGGGCTTTCCTTGATGCCGGCGCGGATGACGAAGGCCACGATGATCAGCACCGCGCTGGCCAGGAAGGGAATGCGCCAGCCCCAGTTGAGAAAATCTTCCCGCGGCAGATCCGAGACCGTTCGAAAGGCGAGCGCCGCCAGCATCAGGCCGATCGGACTGCCATATTGCGGGGCCGAAGCAAGAAAGGTCTTCCATTTCGGCGGCGCGTGCTCGGCGGCGATCAACACCGCCCCGCCCCATTCGCCGCCGACGGCAACACCCTGGATGAGACGCAAAAGGATGAGCAGGATCGCGGCACTGATGCCTATCGAATCATAACCGGGCAGAAGACCGATCAGCACGGTTGCTCCGCCCATCAGCAACAATGTGATGATCAGCGAGTTCTTGCGCCCGACCTTGTCGCCGAAATGCCCGAACAGCAAGGCCCCGACCGGGCGAGCCACGAAGCCGATGGCGAAGGTGCCGAGCGAGGCGATGATGCCCATGTAGCGGTCTTCTGACTTGAAGAAGACGTCTCCGAACACCAGGGCAGCCGCCGTGCCGTAGACGTAGAAATCATACCACTCGATCATGGTGCCGACGAAGGCGCCGAGCGCGGCACGGATGGGCTGCCGTTCAGGCGTTTGCTGGCTCTCGGCAGTCACGGTCTGTGTCATGGCGTCACTCGCTTATTACGATGGTTCAGCGCGGCGGCCGTGATGCGCGGAAGGCCGAGACGAAGCGCGGCGCGGCTTCGGACACGGCGCTGAGCGAATAGCCGCCCTCCTGCACGATCACGATGGGAAGGGGCAGAGCACCCCAGACAGAGCCGATCGCCTCATAGGCGACCGTGGTCACCGCGAGCTTGGAGAGCGGATCCTCGCGATGCGCGTCCCAGCCGGCTGATATCACCAGCGCCTCAGCCCCGAAAGCTGCCACGGCAGCGGCCAGCGCCCGGTTGGCCTCGATGAACGCTTCATCGCCGCTACCCTCGGCCAAGGGCAAATTGAGGTTGGCGCCCTCGCCAGGCCCCTCGCCCTTCTCGTCGGCATAGCCGGTGTAATGGGGATAATAGCTCGACGGATCCGTATGGGTGGAACCGAAGAAGACATCGCCGCGGCTGTAGAAGATCGCCTGCGTACCATCGCCATGGTGGGTATCGAAGTCGATGACGGCCACACGCTGAAAGCGCGTGCGTAGCCGCTCCGCGACGACGGCAGCATTGTTGAAGAAGCAGAAGCCGGCGGCGCGATCGACATAGGCATGATGCCCCGGGGGACGGCAGAGGGCGAAGCTGTCGAAGGCACCGGCGATGAGATCGTCGGCAGCCGCCACGGCACTCTGGGCAGAGAGATAGGCGGAGGCGAAGCTATGCTCCGTCATCGCGTTGGACAGGCCGTTGATGTACCAGCCCGTCTGCCCGAGAATGCCCTTTGGGCGCGGGGCGGGACGCGGGCGGAAGGCGGCATCCGCGCCCTGATAGGGGCTGACTGCCGGCAGCACCTCGGGGCCGGCATTGGGCAGTTCCTGGAAGCGGCGATAGGCCGTCTCCAGAAAGTCGATGTAATGGCCAGCATGGACGGCCTCGATCGGCGCCCGGCCCGCATCCCTCGGCTCCTCGAGAGTCAATCCGAGCGCCGTGAGAGATCCGACCAGGGTTTGCGCGCGCTCGGGGTTCTCGAGGGCACTCCCGATTCGACCGTTGATCATATATTGGGTCGGGCGATGCGCCATCTGCCTGTCGGAAAAGAACAATTTCATCGAGCAACACTCCAGGCAGCGAATGCGAGGCCCTAAGGCATTTTCCGGAAAAGTCGGCAGGCTTTTCGGCTGAGAAAATGCGTCAGAACAGCAAGTCAGAGAAAAAGTGCGATTCGGATAAATCGCACTTTGCTCCAGTCTTGCAGAAGCTGGCGAGAACGCCACCCATGCGGGCACCAGTCCTGTGAATTGGACTGACGAAAGCAAAGCACCTGGACTTGTTGCCGCTGGCTTGGCACCCCGTTTCGCCGTACTCAATGCCAAGGAGACAGGGTTTTTCCGCCTAACCTTCAATTTGCAACATCGGCGTGGTTATACCAGCCTACATAATGTTTGACCTGCCATTCCCGGCCATATCCCCACAAGCATTGCTTGTGAGTGGCAGCGAGGGGAAGGGAATCCAGGGGCCAGTTTGCATACACAGCTCAAACATTATGCAAGCTGGTATGAGGTGCCGGTATCGCTGACAGCCGGAGATCCATGATGGCTGAGATTTTGCTGTTTCATCATGCTCAGGGGCTCACCTCGGGCGTGCAGGCGTTTGCCGAGGCGTTACGGACCGGTGGTCATCTCGTCCACACGCCGGACCTGTTTGACGGGCGTATCTTCGCCAGCATCGAGGAAGGCCTCGCTCATATCAACGAGACCGGCTTCGACGCCATGCGGGCGCGGGCCGAGCACACAGCAAACACCTTGCCGCCGGACCTCGTCTATGCCGGCTTCTCCTTCGGCGTGGTGCCGGCCCAAAGGCTTGCCCAGACCCGCCCGGGTGCACGCGGCGCCCTGCTCTTCTATTCCTGCCTGCCGATCAGCGGCGAATGGGCCTTCGGACCGTGGCCGCGTGGCGTTCCGGTGCAGATCCACGGCATGGACCGCGATCCCATCTTCGTCGGCGAGGGTGACCTCCAGGCAGCGCGCGAAATCGTGGAGACGGCGGAGGACGCAGAACTGTTCCTATATTCGGGCGACCAGCATTATTTCGCGGACAGCTCGCTGCCATCCTTCGACGCGGATGCAACCAGCCTACTCACCCGGCGCGTGCTCGAATTTCTCGGCCGCATCTAGGACAAAAAGCGTTCACATCTGAATGCTTTTTCACCCTAACATCTTGTTTCGACGCGATTTTGCGATTCCGTGCGGCTCCATCAGAGCCGCAAAACGTGTTGGAGCAAAGCGCATTCCTTTGAGAAAGCGCTTTGCTCCGGACTCGGTCGATCAGATCCCAGCTCAGCGCATCAGCAATTGTTCGCTTTCGGTGATGGCTTCACCGACATTGGGCTGCCCCCTGCCGGTGGCGATCAGATCACGCAAGCTGCCATTGATGTAGGTGTGCCAGCCGTCAGAGCAGGCATCGTAGCATTCATAGTCCGGCACCAGTCCCAGATGGGTGAAGGTGACCTCGGTCTGGTCCCCCTTCCTGGCGATCTCGAAGACGATGTCGGTCCCTTTCCACTCGGATCTGTCCTGCGTGAAGCTGAAATAATTGTCGAGCACACGCCAGACGACCTTGCGGTTCGGTATCATCTCGCGCAGCTGGATCTCGCAGCGATGGAGGTCTTGGAAGTGATATTTGAACTTCTCCCCGACCCGCGCTGTCCGGCCCTCGATCTCTTCCGACCACCAGCCGCGTACATCATTGATGGCGGCGAAAGCCTGGGCCGGCGTCTGGTCGACCGTGAAACTGGTGGTGTAGCTGCTATCCGTCATGGCTGCCTCCCGTTGTCTGGTTCACTGCCGGGATTGTAGGAAGGCCAAGCGCACGGCGTGAGTTACAAGCATGGCGGGATTCGGAGCGTTCGAGATTGCCTCCCTCCTGGCCCCATGCTCAATTCAACGAGGTCGAAACGGCCGGGTCCATCTCCAAAGCACGGATCAATCCAGGAACGCCGGCCGGCAAGTATCCCTGGCCATGCAGCTATCGGGTTCCGAATTCGGCACCCTGCATGCGGCTATCCGATCCTAGCTATCCCGGGGTGAATGGTGTACAACCATCGGAAGATGGAGCGAAATCAGCGTATGAGACGCTGCCCTAGTTGAGACATGCTCCACAATCGGCGGATTGACCAAAGCTCTTACGGCATCGTGCCTGCAAGCTGCGATTTTTCCAGAAAACTGCAGCTCTTCTCCCGGCTTTGTCACGGCGCGCCGTGGGACGGGTTAAGTCCGTGGTGGGCAATTTGAAAGGTGCCTGCCTCCTCCAGAGCAAAGCGCGTTCAAACGTGAATGCTTATTTGCTCTAGCACCTTGTTCCGACGCGTTTTTGCGATTCTTGGTGTTTCCAAGAAACCACAAAACGCTTCAGCTCCGGCCGATCAGAGCATTTGATTGGTGCAAGACGGTTACGATTCATCTTTGGGCCGGCGCCGCGTTCGGCCCTTTTGTTTTTGGTATTTGGAGATTTTATGCTGATACTCGTTCGTGAGAACAACATTGAGCAGGCGCTCAAGGCTCTCAAGCGCAAATTGGCACGCGAAGGCGTCCTTCGTGAACTGAAGCTGCGCAGAGCTTATGAAAAGCCGTCCGAGCGCAAGGTGCGCGAGAAGGCGGAAGCTATTCGTCGCGCCCGTAAGCTCGCTCGCAAGCAAGCTCAGCGCGAGGGCCTGCTGCCCGCGCCCAAGCCCAAGGTTCCGTCGAGAGGACGGGGAGCCCTGCCGAGAAGCGCCCCCCCGATTGCCGCCAAGACGTGATTATCGCCTGGCCAGCGTCCTTCGGTGCGCCCGAGGCTCGCGGAATTTGTGACACGGCGAGCGCCGTCCCGACACCTCCAATGCATCCAAGGAGGAGTGATTGACGAAGCATACGTTTCAGGTCGGCGATATCGTCATCCTTCATTCGTCTATCTCAAGACACGAAGAAGGAACATATCAAGTAACCCGACAAATGCCCTCGGACGGCCCCGAGCCCGCCTATAGGCTCAAGGGTGTGGCGGATTCCCGCGAAAGGGTGGCTCAGGAACACGAACTGCGCGCTTCCAGGCAAGGCATCAGCCCTGTAGCGGACTCACCCGAGAGTACTCTGCGTCCCAGTCGTACCAGACCGACGCGCCGGCAGACTTGAGATAGTCACACGGGGGGACGCAGGCCCCCGGGTGATTGCCCTTGCCGGCTGCAAACCATTGGGCATCTGGCCGCCTTTCGATGAAGAAGGAGAGACAGCTTGCCCAAAGGCGTCACTCCCGTGGAACGGATCCGTCGGGCGAGGTGTCGTTATCACGGGATCCCCGACAATGCCGCCGCCTTTGAGGGCAAGCCCCCTGTGAGAGTCCCATCGAGGCCAGGCTCACCACATGTTGAGGGTCTTTCGCGAGGGCGATCAGATCAGCGACGACCTTGTTGTAACCAGACGGATCGTTCTGCACTGAGGTAGCGGTGCCGGTTCGCGAAAGGTGGCTATGACGAAAACCAAGAGTTCCCACCTGGCGTGGGAGGAAAAATACGCGGCTCTCACAGCAGCCGCGCAGGAGATCATCGATCGCGAAGTCTCGGACCGCGACAAGAAGACCGCGCATCTGAGAGAGCTCAGACTCGCGCAAGAAGCAAAAATAACGGAAGACGGCCAAAGTCACGATAAGCCGGCTGGCTCTGCCGCCAAGCCTCGTCGCGTGCAGCGGGCCAAGACCCAGCGTTAGGTTCGGTGATGTGTGCCCCCAATGGCGGTAGCGGCGATGGATCTCGCCGGATGCTGGCAAAAACATATGTCGGACGCGAATGCCGGTATCGACCGGCGGGCGACTCCCTCCATCTCGCACGCCCAACGCCCTGGTACCCGCTTCTCGTACATCGCCGTGACATTTGGTCGAGCCAGTGGCTTCATTGCGATGATGCCCAACTTGTTGGATATATCTAACGTGATCCCGTCGGAAACAGGGCGCAGCTGGCGAAACAGCAAACACGCCGCCGAATATCTCCTGTTGCGCGGCCTCGTCGGCCTTCTGCACATCCTGCCGCTCGACTTCGGCTCCTGGGCCATGGGTTCCATGTGGCGCCTGGCCGCGCCACGATTACGCCGCCACGAACGCGCATTGCAGCATCTGGCTGCGGCCTATCCTGCAAAGAATGCCACCGAAATCGATGCACTGGCGCGCACGATGTGGATGCATCTGGGGCGGACTTTTGCCGAAAGCCTGATGGTGGATCGCATCGTCAAGGCAGGGCGGATCGAGGACGCGAGCGGTCCGCTGATCGAAGCGGTGAAAGCCACCGGCAAGGGCGTCGTTTTCGTCTCGCTCCATACCGGAAATTGGGAACTCGTCGTTATTCCGACGGTGACAAGCGGCATCAAGGTTGCCGGCGTCTACCAGCGCATGAAGAATCCGAAGGTCGATGACTACGTCGCACTCGTGCGCCGAGACCGCTATCCGCGCGGACTCTTCGTCAAGGGTGCGAATGTCGGCAAGAAACTGCTGCGCATCGTGCGCAGCGGCGGCGCTATCGCATTGCTGGCTGATTTGCGCGACCGCAACGGGCTCTCCGTCCCGTTTTTCGACCGGCCAGCTCCCTCCACCACCTTTCCTGCCCTGCTTGCCCGAGGCAGCGATGCCCTGCTGGTCGCGGCCCGAGTCATCCGGACGCGCGGCGTGCGCTTTCGGATCGAGGCCGAGATCCTCGATGTGCCCCACACCGACGATCGAAATGCCGATGTCGACGCGGCAACACATCAGACTCACCGGCTCTTCGAAAAATGGGTGCGCGAATATCCCGAACAATGGATGTGGGCCCACCGCCGGTGGGGATAGCGGCCATGCATCGAGAACGATTATGACCGGTATTAGGATACGGCCTTACTCAATGTCTCCAAGACGGCATCAAACTTAGCCTCCAGAGATTTCGTCGTAATTTCAAATATATAATGACAAATCTGAAACCTGATGATAGTTTGAGATATGTCAAAACTAGATTTTTTTGTTCCTTCTGAGCTTTTTGTAAAATCAAAATCTGCCGGATGGACTCGAAATTCTCTAAAATATCGACGGTTTGACAGCCTCGCCTCGGCCGTAAAATTTGCTATGGACGAGTATGGAGCCAATCTTAACGGGACCTCCATTCATACGAATACGTGCGAATATACAGGTTCCGCCATTCGCTCTCTGTATGAGAACGAAGACTATCCGCTCGAGGGAAGGTATGCCGTCCTAGGTGGCGCCAAAGGCGGCGCGCCTTCGGCTTCTCGAAACCCGCAAGCGACAAGCCATAAGTTCAACATCGGCGACACCGTCATCTATTTGCGTCCGGGCTTGGTGGGTCAGAGCGGCTATTACGAAGTCGTCAAGGTCCTTCCCGTCGAACATGCGGAACCAGCCTATCGCATCAAGAGCAAAAGCGACCAGCATGTGCGTGCTGTCAAAGAGCGTGAAATAACGCCCGCGTGACGGCTCGATTCCAGTCGGCCGATTGAGATCGGTTCGATTCCAAAAAATATCGGCCTTTTGGAGCAACAGACCACGTTCGGGATGGCTCCCATTTTACCAACCGAAAAGGAGACGACTCATTGCAAGTGCTCGTGCGGGACAACAATGTCGAACAGGCCTTACGCGTATTGAAAAAGAAGCTGCAGCGAGAAGGTCTCTTCCGCGAGATGAAGCGCCGCAGGGCCTATGAGAAGCCTTCAGAAAGAAAAACCCGGGAAAAGGCCGAGGCGGTGCGCCGTGCCCGTAAACTCGCGCGCAAACAAGCCCAGCGCGAGGGACTTCTCCCGCGTCCCAAGCAACAGGAAAATGCCGCCAAGCGCAACGGTCCAGGGCGCGCGCCTCTTCCGGTGAGCCCCGCCAAGGTTTTGTGACATCTTCGAGATCTCCCCTTGCGATGAACCGATTCGTCGTCGCAAGGGGACATTGCGCATTCATCGGATCGTCTGGACGCGCGAAGCAAGGATGGCTATTCCACGTTCCACTCTGGGGCGTCGGGCCGGAAGGCGGACGCCGGTTTTCGGCAAAAACGATGCGATAACAACAAGACGCCGCATCAATGCCGCTTCCGAAGCCGGGTCTGATGCTGTCGAGCAAAACGCTCAAGGGAATGCGATGGCGAAGCCTGTTGACCCTATCGAGCGTGTTTGCCGTGCCCTCTGCCGCCATCACGGCCAGTTGAAAGACTCGTCATTTGACGGCAAGCCAATATGGGAATCCTATCGTGACGAAGCGATGGCGATCTTGTGGGCGCTGAAGGATGGAGACTGGTTGCCGAACGGACTCGTGGTGAGGAAAGATGATCGCCACTCGATCTAATGGCCTTGCCCGCGCAATGACACGGGCGCGCATGGATCCGCCGTGGCTTGCCAAGCGAGTCGGTGTCGATCCGGCCGTTCTTGAAGCCTGGATCAAGGGGCACGAACCGATACCGCGCGAGATGGCGGTAAGGCTCTCGGCTAAGCTCAAGACGACCGTCGCCGACATTCTGTTTGGCGTCGACTATGACCAAACCAGTAACGGCAGCGGATGGCAAATGAGGCGCCGAGGACGTTGACGGATATTTTGCCCGGCGGACGCAAAAAAGGCCGGGCGCGAACCCGACCTCCTTCGAGCGTCTCGGCAGACTATGCCAGTATATCCGTGGTCAAAGACTGCAGGCGCTGCAGCAAAGTGCGTTCATGATCGAACGCCTGTTTGCTCTAACTCTTTGTTTCCAAGCCAATCCATGGGATTGGCTGGAGCATCTTTGCGATTCTTGGCATCACCGCCAAATCGCAAAACGCTTTAATTCTATACGGTCTGCAGATTCTCGGCAGAGGCCTTACCGCTACGGCTATCCGTGACGACGTCAAAGCTGACTTTCTGGCCTTCGCGAAGTTCAGACATGCCGGCTCGCTCGACAGCGCTCACGTGGACGAAGACGTCCCGGTTGCCATCTTCAAGAGCGATGAAGCCATATCCCTTCTGGGAGTTGTACCACTTGACGATACCTGTGTTCACGACGATTTCCTTTCAATCGACATAGATAAACCTGCCCATTGATATCAATGGGCGCTACATTTCTACCGAAATTGTCAGGGGGAATCGTCAAAGGCGATTTAAAGATCGCCCGGTAATTCATCAGCAAGATCGATACTTCTCTATATATCTTAAACATGTTCGAAACAAGGTGGCCGTGAGTTTAATTTCTATTGGAGAAATGATTGAAGGAATTGTCGTCATTCTTGGCTTTAGGTCGCCCCGCTCGGCGCTCATTTGCGCCTGTGGAAGCCCCGGCTGCCCCCTGCCCGGCCTCGCTGCCTTCTTTCCGGAGCACCGTGCGATTTCTCCCAATCGCGCTTTTCCGCCAACTTCCTGTTTTGCCTAATGTCTTAAGTCAAAAATCGATCAGCTTTCCTGGAAACTACTATCGCTTGTCCTCGATACGGTTACGTGGAAAGACAATCAGGTCACTGGTAACGCCATAAGACAAAAAGCGACCTCGGTGGTCATAGACAGGCACTGCCCGGGCTCCTGCGCATTGCCCGCGCTCGGCCCAATAGGCATTGATCGTCGTAGCCTGACGTTCTGCTTCGTCCAGCGACGAGCCCTGGTCGATATTGCTCACGATAAGGTCCCCCTGCGGCGCAGATCCTGGGCCGGGCAGGTTGTACTGAAATATGATGCTCGCATTCGCTTCCACTTGCGAAAAAATTTCACCGCCGTGGCGCTGACCCAGCCTGATGTGCGGCTTTCATCGCATCTCTAATTTGCTCAAACCGTAAATTTGACAGGATTTCTTCAACAACCAGGCGATGATCATCCAACACATCCGCGGCCGGAAGTCCTGTAAAATGGATGATGCTTTCCCCTCGCTCGGAGTCATCCATCCGATCGATGGTTTTATTGCCTTTGATAGTCATGTCGCGCCTCAAACGATTCCGTTGCAGGCGAGAGGATTGAGGCCGCTCCGCCATCGACGCCTGTTGGGTAGGCCTGTGTCGATGATGTCTGACATAATGCGCTTCTTGGCGTCATTCCCCTAGTCAATTTTACATGACATAGGCTGCACGCATCTAGGAGATCTTGCACTTCAGATTGAGAAATCCGTGATCCGATCGGCCCCTCAAGAAGTGACGTCTATAAATATAATGGTAGGCCCATCGCCCAAAAGCTGCTACAGTTCTTGGCGAATGATACCTCTCGACAATTTGATCTCTCAGATCGTGACCTCTGATCGTTACGCCTGTGATCAACATTGAAGTTTGCATATTTTTGTACGCTGCCATTTTCGCCGTTCAATTCATGCAGCGATCACCCTTTATTACGTGATCGACCTCTCGGCGACATTCAAGCGACAGCCCCTATTCTTGCAAGCATGGATTGATGCCCTTCTCCCTTGAGGAGTGGCTGGCTCTCTCCGTTACATCCTGTTCTGTATCTCGCTGGCCGAGACGAGCGGTCGCCAAACTGCTGGAGGATCGAAATGTCGAACGACAATGTGCATTTCAATGCCGAGGAGTTCGAGCGGGAACAGAATCAGGGCTATCTGGACGGATGGCAAGCCGGCGGTAAACAGCCGACGCGTTCACTGAAACATCGAAGCGCCAGCTATCGATATGGCTGGTCTAATGGAAACGATGACCGCCTCGGCAAGGCGAGAGTGTCCGGCGAGTTGAAACTCATGCACGCCAATGCCGTGCTTGCAGTCGACATGGCCTGGAGTGCCACATGACTGCTGGGCCCTTTGGAGATCAAAAGCTGAATGGACCCGGCGCCACGGTCGGCGTTTCCAGGCGGATTCTTCGATGCGAGGCTGAGATTGAGCCGCTCTATCTCTTCTTGGTGAAAGCCGCGACCGAAGTCGGGTGGAGCGTGCCGAGATTGCGATTGCCGTCACCCGCCTCGCGGATCTCTCGCTCATCGGCAGGGAGCCCCAACGTTGCAGGCGACGCAATGATCGAGCATTGAACTCCGGTCACCCGTTTCTCGTTTCACATGTTGCAGGGCTGGGAGCGAGTCTGCCATGCCCTCCAGGACTCTCGGATATATGGATCAGACATGGTCAAGATCGCATTCTCCGAAAGCCTCGCGAGGGGAATTGATGTCCTCACGGAAGGAGGCAAACGCCATGAGTGAAGACAAAGGGCGACCGAATGAATGGGCTGCCAATCATGAGGCAATAGATACGGCAGCCCGATTCAGGATTGATACGGACGCGCTCACCCGCGACGAACAGATAGCCAGACTCAAAGCCCTGCGGCTGGCGCGCGAAGCCTCTCAGCCCAAGGTAGGCGCCGTGGTCAAACCGTTACGATCCAGCAAGAAGCCAAGACGGGCAAGGACCCAACCGCACAGGGGCTGAACATCGCGCCGAAAAGTGGGCGCCGGTTTTCGGAAAAAAACGATGCGGCAACAGTAACCCATGGCATCGGTCAGACTTGAGCGTCCAAACCCGCACAGATTTGAGCGCAGGCGGCCACCTCGGAGGCCGATAGGGCAACCGGGGCTCTTTCGACTACGCTGACCGAGGTCCAAGCCGGCGCGACGACGGATCCCCGTTGCCGGAGCTCCGCAGGATCCCGGCCGATGTTCGTTTGGCATTGTAAACGGAAGGAACGCAACAAAGGCGCCGGTCTCGCACGAAAGGGAGCTCCGACCAGAGGCTCAGTGGTTCGCATCGCCCCTGGCCGGTTCCCACCGGGAGAGAGCGAATCCCTGCAACCAGCGCAGGACATCTATCAGATATGCAACTGCGTGTACGATAAATTGGGCTCCTGATTAAGGGCCGCCGGATCACGTCCCGGCAGGCCCGTTTGTTGCGGCCGGCCCCCTCAGGCCAATGGATATAGGCGGCACTTATGAGGCACCCGGCTTGTAGGCGGGCATGAAAACCGCACGTGCAGGCCCAGTGCCGACAAGACCTTTCCATGCCGTCTCGTCAGTGAGACGGCAACACACTAAGCTGATCGGCCGTCTTCATGGCGTTCAGTTCGCGCTGCCGAGCCGTCCGCTCAAATGGCTCTCCGAGACTCTTGATCCTATAAACCGGCTCCAAGCCGTCGGCAGGCAGAAGCCGGATGATTTCATAGGCCTTGTCCTGCTCGCAGACAGGAGCAAGCCTCAAGGTGACGAAATCGCCAATCCCAAAAACATGTATGCCCATCCTCTGCCCTATGATTCGATCGTGTTCTGGAATGGGTGTGGCACTGCCGCCGCCATTCTCCCGTGGATCGGATTTCAGCGTTCAACGAAGCAGATCTGGAAGACGAAAATGCTTGAGCTTTGATGGAGGCAGGCTTGCGGACGAGCTTGAGGCTCGCCGCATCGTATCTGCCCTTGTTGCAGAATTTTCATCCGATCGGCACTCCCCGTCGCGAATGTCGATGAGCGAAAGCCTCACACGGAAGTCCCGGCATCATGAGCCGTCGTTGAAGACGACCATGCCACCGAACGTCCGCGGCGTCCCCTAGAGCAATGCACATTCATGGCTGAACGCTTGTTGCTCTAGCTCCTTGTTCCCAAGCCAATCCGTTTGATCGGCTTGGGCGTCTTTGCGATTGGAGGCGTTTCCGTCTCATCGCGAAACGCTTCGGGGTCAGCCCACCCTGAGGTCGCCGGCCGATGATTTGCCGGTCTTGCGGTCACGAACCAGTTCGAAGCTGATCTTCTGACCTTCAGCCAGCTCGCGCAGACCAGCGCGCTCCACAGCGCTCACATGCACGAAAACGTCGGGTGTTCCGTCGTCCGGCTGGATAAATCCATATCCCTTGGTGGAGTTGAACCACTTAACAGTACCTGTGCTCATATCGTGCCCTTTTTGAACTCCCTTCGCACCTTCCAGGTGGAGGACTATGCCAAGTCACGTCGGTGGAAGGCTGGCTTGATTCAAGGGCTTATTGGCCACTGAAGATCGAGGTCACCGGCCAAAATCGACGGTTTTAGTGTGCGCCGAGCGCCGGAGTCCGTCAAGCCGCAAGTAACGCGCATAAGTAACTCGCCGCAAGTAACCGCCGGGATCGCTGCCTTGGAATAGGCAGTCTCGATGCAGCCCGTGATCGATCCGCGGTTCCGGCCTATATCCCCTTTGTCGCTCAGGCCACATGGGTGGACTGCATATAGTCGCGAAAAGCGATGAGTGGCTCGCGGTGCCAGGGGCCGCCCGACAATTGCCTTTCGCGCTGTGTCCGCGGCCAATCGGAGGCCCGGTAGGCGGCAAGAGCCTGGGCGACCACAGCCCCGTGTCCCCCCGGCAAATGCGTCAGGGCCCATTCGCCAGCTTCCTCCTTCCCCGGCACGATGTGATCCGCGGCCTCAGCCATCATCGCCCAGCGGCAGAGATTGAGAATGCCGTAATAGGGCGAGGCGAGGATATTCTCCCCCTCCAGGATCCAGGCGATGTCGCCCCATACCGAGGCCAGATAGTCGGCCCATGAGAGGTCGCCGATCGCCTCCGAGGGAGGTGGGCCATGCAGGCCGACGCCGCGATATTTAGCGACGGTCAGATGCGCGATCAGATCTTCGTCGGTCGGCGGCCTGCCGCCGGACCACGATTGCGGTGCGGTGGTGGTCTCGCTGAAATGCACCAGATAGGGCAAGGGATGTCGCGGTGATCTGGCGTCATCAGCCCGTATCACGCTGACCTCGAGGCCGCCGACATAGGGCCTGCGGCGATGGAGGCGTTCGAAAACGGCATGCAGCAGGCCGGCCTCGTCAACCGTCAGATCTTCCACCAAGACGAGAAGATCCACGTCGCTCTTGGGCATGCGGAAACTGCCCGTGGCCAGCGAACCGTGCAGGATGATGGCCGAGAGCCTGTCTGCCAGCGCGCCCCTCAGCGCAGCGACGACTTCATCGAGATAGGAACGCAGCGTCTCCTCGACATCCTTCGAACTCGAACAGGACATGTCCCGCAATGACCTCCCTGTCTCGCCGCCGATGGTATCGACTGGCTTGAGAAATTGATCAAAAAGCCGCGGAGACCTCGACTTTTGCCACCATCGGGTTTGTCCCACACCGAACAAGTTGTCCGGTGTAAATCCAGAGCTGCCCTCTCGACGCGCAGTGGTGCCTGAATGCTCGGGTCGAAACCCGGGCATGGCAAAATGAGGCTTTTCTTGGCTCCGGTGGCAACTTTTCGATCAGGTTCTGAGGCGAGTCTGTATAGGCGTTTGCACTGATTCTTGGCGATGAGCTGGATTCCCTTAGTCCCCTCCGAACCGCCCGGCCCGGCGCCCTTGGCGGGGCGTCGGGTCGAAACGGGCTCACCCTTGTTTCCCAAGCCGGAAGGGACATGATCATCGCTCTTCCGCCGTCGCCGCCCAGACTGTCATGACAACCGGGAGCCTGCCATGCCCAAGATCGACCTCGTCGCCGTCCCCGAGCACCAAGGCTCGGGCTACCCGCCACCCTTCGATGCTCCTTGCGCCGAACGGGTGCGGCAACGCCTCGGCGATGCCGGCCGCCTCCAGGATTTCGGCATCAATCTCATGCGTCTGCCGCCGGGGAACTGGTCGAGCCAACGTCACTGGCATACGGCCGAGGACGAATTCGTCTATGTGCTGCAAGGCGAGTTGATACTCGTCGAGGATGGCGGCGAAACGATCCTGCGCGCCGGCGATTGCGCCGCCTTTCCCAAGGACTCCGGCAACGGCCATCACATGATCAACAGATCCGGTGCCATGGCGGTCTATCTCGAAATCGGTTCACGCTCGCCTGCCGACGTGATCTATTGCTCCGACATCGACATGATGAGCCCGAGTTCCGACGGTCGCTTCCTGCACAAGGACGGCACGCCCTATTCCAAGGCCTGACCCGTCGGACCATTCCCGGGAGGGCGAACAGGATGGCCGGCGGCCGTCATTCGGACCCGTGCAAAGCCGGGCCCTGAGGTACGATAGGCGGACGCGGGCTCCGCGAGCCGGCTCTGGCGGCCGTTTCAGCCGTCCGAATCAGGCTGTCCTGCCTGCGCGTGTGACGATGCAACCTGCTCGGCAAATTCCGCCATCAGAGGCTGATACATCTCCGGCGGCGGATATTCAGCATAGCTGTGGCGGGCTGACGTCGATGCCCATGCGAGCTTCTCGGCCGTACAGGTTTCGATGAAGGGCTCGGTCCACACCGCCTCGGCCAGCATGGTCGGGCGGATGTTGACGAAGAAGTCCAGGTCCTCAGGCCTGGTGAACAGCCAGCTCTTGCAATGCGGACAGAAATAATGTCGTGACGGGCCGTGGAGTCCGCCGATCACCGGCTCCCCGCGGGTCACGCGAAACCCTTCCGTGGGAATTGCCGCACTCAGCGAAAAGGCGCTGCCGGTCATCTTCTGACAGCCGCGGCAATGACACGCCATCGTCATTAGGGGCGGCGCGGTGACCTCGAACTGGACCTGCTCGCAGCGACAGCTTCCGATCATGTGCATCGTTTGGCTCCGTGTGGGTATTCCCGGAAGGTCTCAAATTTGAGACCACCTTGCCACGTCATGGTTACGACGGTTGGCCATCCTGCTACTGCGCCAATGGGGGAATGTCGAGGACGGGAGCTCACGGCAACCCAGGCTTCGTCACCTAGCAGATTCTACGTCGCTGCTGCCTTTCGCATCGGCCTCTCCCAGCCAAGCCTCGAACAGCGTGACGATGGAATCATGATAGCGGACGTCGGGACCGGCTTCGAGCCCGAGCCTGCGGGCGATCCTGATAGAAGCGGCATTCTCCGGCGCGATGATCGCCGTCACCCTCCGGCCCGGATGCACGTCACGCGCCCAGTCGAAGGCCGCCCGGCTGGCCTCCAAGGCGATGCCCCGGCCATGGGCGTGGGAGGCGAACACCCAGCCCGCTTCCAGCGAGCCCACCAGGCTCGGCTCGATGTCGCGCATGGCGTCCTGGAAGCCGGTCATGCCGAGATAGCGGCCACTCGCCTTCTCGATCACCGAGAAATAACCGAAGCCGAAGAAGTGCCAGGTACCGTGGGCCTGCAGAAAGCGCTGCCACATCTCCTCCCGGCTTGCGCTTCTTGCCCGAGATGTGCCTGTAGACTTCCGGCTCGGCCCACATGGCGGCATGGGGCTCGAAATCGTCGAGAACGGGCTTGCGCAAGAGCAGGCGCGGCGTCTCAATCATCGTAAAATCTCGCTCTTCTATGAAATCACCCTGTGACGCCACTGCCGACCGGCGCCCGAAAACCCGTCAAACCTTGATCCGCCACCCGGTACGGAAGATCACCGCGATCGCGACCAGGCACAGCAGCATGAAGACCAGCGTCATGCCGAGGCTGAGCCCGAAGTCGACATCCGAGACACCGTAGAAACTCCAGCGAAAACCGCTGACGAGATAAAGAACCGGATTGGAATGGCTGACCCCCTGCCAGAAGTCAGGCAGCATCTTGATCGAATAGAAGCTGCCGCCCAGAAAGGTCAGAGGCGTGATGATCAGGGTCGGCACGATCTGCAGCTTTTCCCAGCCATCCGCCCAGATGCCGATGAGAAAGCCGAACAGGCTGAAGGTCACCGAAGTCAGCACCAGAAAGGCCAGCATCCAGAACGGGTGCTGGATGGAATAATGCGAAAAGGGCCAGGCGGTGATCAGGATGATGCAGCCCAGCAGGATGGATTTGGATGCCGCCGCGCCGACATAGCCGATGACGATCTCCACCACCGAGACCGGGGCCGACAGCACCTCGTAAATGGTGCCGATGAATTTCGGCATGTAGATGCCGAAGGAGGCGTTGGAAATGCTCTCGGTCAGGATCGCCAGCATGACCAGGCCGGGCACGATGAAGGCGCCGTAATTCACGCCGCCCACCGTGGGCATGTGGCTGCCGATGGCCGAGCCGAACACGATGAAATAGAGCGAGGTCGAGATCACCGGCGAGGCGATCGACTGCAGAAGCGTGCGGAAGGTGCGCGACATCTCGAAGACGTAGATCGCGCGAATGGCGTGAATGTTCATCAGTGCGCCCCCACCAGGCTGACGAAGATGTCCTCGAGCGAGGACTGGCTGGTCTGCAGGTCCTTGAAGCCGATGCCGGCTTCGCCGACGTCGTGGAGCAGGCGCGAGAGCACTTCCGGATCGTCCTTGGCATCGAAGGTGTAGATGAGCTGGTTGCCATTGTCGGCGATATCGAGGCGATAGGCGGCGAGATCAGCCGGCACCGCATCGAGAGGCTGCTGCAGGCTGAGGGTGAGCTGCTTCTTGCCGAGCTTGCGCATCAGCTCGGCCTTGTCCTCCACCAGGATGATCTCGCCCTTGTTGATCACGCCGATGCGATCGGCCATCTCCTCGGCTTCCTCGATATAGTGGGTGGTGAGGATGATGGTCACGCCGTTCTCGCGCAGCCCGCGCACCATCTCCCACATGTCACGGCGCAGCTCGACGTCGACGCCCGCCGTCGGCTCGTCGAGGAAGAGGATGGTCGGCTCGTGCGAGAGCGCCTTGGCGATCATCACGCGGCGCTTCATCCCGCCCGACAATGCCATGATCTTGCTGTCTTTCTTCTCCCACAACGAGAGGTCACGCAGGATCTTTTCCAGGAAGGCGGGGTTGGGTGGCTTGCCGAACAGGCCGCGCGAGAAATTCACCGTCGCCCACACCGTCTCGAAGGCATCGGTCGACAGTTCCTGCGGCACCAGGCCGATCTTGGTGCGGGCGGCCCTGTAATCTCTGACGATGTCGTACCCGTCGGCACGGATCGTGCCGCCCGAGGGATTGACGATACCGCAGATGATCGAGATCAGCGTGGTCTTGCCCGCCCCGTTCGGGCCGAGCAAAGCGAAGATCTCGCCGCGGCGCAGGTCGAGATCGATCCTTTTCAGGGCCTGGAAGCCGGACTTGTAGGTCTTGCTGACGCCGGACACCGCGACGATGACGTCCGCAGCGGACGGTGAATTGTTGGCTTTCATGAGTGCCTCCCTGCGGGGAAATGGCGCCTTTCCAAACCAAGCGCAACCATGTTTCTTGAAAGATAGTGCGGAGTGGGAGGGGTCTTAGGGGGAATGAAGATGGTTAGCCATGGCCTGAAGGCAGGCTTGTTCGGCGCGGCTTTCACCGCGATTTCAGTGTTCGGCTCAGCGGGCGCCCGCGCCGAGGGGAGCGCCCCTGCCGACACGGTTTATCTCAACGGCACGATCTATACGGCGGACAACAAGGACAGCGTGGCCGGGGCCCTGGCCGTGCGCGAAGGGCGCATCGTCTTCGTGGGCAGCGGCGGGGATGCCAAGCCCCATATCGGCCCACAGACCAAGGTGATCGATCTCGGCGGGCGCATGGCCATGCCCGGCCTGATCGACGGCCACATGCATCCCCTCGGCGGCGGCAAGAGCCTGACGGGCTGCAATCTCGCCTATGCCGCCCTCACGCTGGAGCAGACCCTGGCGGCCATCCAGGCCTGCCTCGACCAGGAGACCAAAGCGGGAGACGATGACTTCCTGATCGTCAACAACTGGTTCCGCCAGAAGATGCTGCCCGCAGGCACCGACATGGCCCACGGCGAGCTCGACAAGCTCAAGACCAAGCGTCCCATCCTGGTGATCAATTTCGACTATCACTCCAAGCTCGCCAACAGCCGGGCCCTGTCGCTCGCCAAGGTTAGCAAGGACACGCCGGATCCCAAGGACGGCAAGATCGTCCGTGACGCCGCCGGCGAGCCGACGGGCATGCTGGAGGATGGCGGCGACGCACTGGTGATGGCGGCGATGCCCAAGCTCTCGCCCGAACAGGAGGCGGAGCAGAATCTCGCTTTCGGGCGCACCGCCCTCGACGCCCTGCGCAAGGGTGGCATCACCAGCTTCCTCGAAGCGGCGGCCGAGCCGGGTGAGATGAACGCCTGGGCCACCTTGCAAAAGCGGGGCGAACTGACCGCGCGTGCCCATCTGGCCCCGAAAATTGCTACCGATACCGACCAGACGGCCGAAGCCCTGGTCAAGACCGTCAGCGACTACGCGGCTCGCTTCGATCAAGGACCGCTGCGGCCAGAACCGGGTATCACGCTGCGCAACGCCAAGATCTTCATGGACGGCGTCATCCAGGCGCCGGCGCAGACGGGCTATACGTTGGCTCCCTACTTCGTCAACAAGGGCAACGCCGACAAGCCGGACTGGCAGCCGGGCACGGTGAGCGGTTCGCTCTATGTCGCGCCCGACCGCCTCTCGCCTTTGCTGATCGGCCTCGCCGAGGCGGGAATCGATCCCCATCTGCATACCGATGGCGATGGCGCCGTCCATGTCACGCTCAATGCGATCGAGGCGATGCGCGCCAAGGTGCCCGGCAAGGACATCCGGCCGGCGCTGGCGCATAACGAAATGGTCGACCCGGCGGACCTGCCGCGTTTCGCCAAGCTCGGCGCCATTCCCGTCCTCTCCTTCCAATGGGGTGCGGCTTCGCCCGACCAGGTGGCCTCGATCAAGGAACAGGCCGGGCCGAAGCGCCTGCCCTTCGTCGAACCCTATGGGCAGATCTACAAGGCGGGCGCCCGCGTCGCCTTCGGCAGCGACTGGCCGGTCGATCCGCTCAACGAATGGTATGCCTTCCAGATCGCCGTCACCCGCAGCGACCCCAGCAATCCGGGCCGGCTCAATGCCGATCCCGGCCTGACCATCGGCCAGGCGCTCAGGGCGGCCACCATCGACGCCGCCTATGAGCTGCATCAGGACGAGGTCACCGGCTCGCTGGAGCCGGGCAAGTTCGCCGATTTGATCGTGCTCGACCGCAATCCGCTCAAGATCGCGCCGGAGGAGGTCTCCAAGACCAAGGTGCTGCTGACGGTGGTCGGCGGCAAGGAAGTTCATCGGGCAGAGGAGTTCAAATAGGCGGCGGTCGTGGCGGATTAGCCAGGCAGCTCCCGCAGGGAATGGTGCCATTCTCTCCCGCACATGGGAAAGAATGGCACCGACCTTGCCGAATGGCGAAGCATTCGGCTACCAATCTTCGTCCGACAAATCCAGGCAGAGGAAACCCCGCCGCATGGCCTCCGTTGATGTCATCGACGTCAAGAAATCCTATGGCACCCAGAAGGTCATTCATGGCGTGTCTGTCAGCATCGAGGACGGCGAATTCGTCACCTTGGTCGGGCCTTCCGGCTGCGGCAAGTCCACGCTGCTGCGCATGATCGCCGGCCTCGAGCCGATCACCGAGGGAAGCCTCAAGATCGGTGATCGCTTCGTCAACGACCTGCCGCCGCGCGATCGTGACATCGCCATGGTATTCCAGAGCTATGCGCTCTACCCGCATAAGACCGTGGCCGAAAACATGGGCTTCGCGCTCAAGATCCGGAAGACGCCGAAGACCGAGATCGACGAACGGGTGAAACGGGCGGCTGAGATCCTCGATCTCGGCCCCTATCTGGCGCGCTATCCACGCCAGCTCTCCGGCGGCCAGCGCCAGCGCGTTGCCATGGGCCGTGCCATCGTGCGCGCGCCCCAGGTGTTCCTGTTCGATGAACCGCTTTCCAATCTCGACGCCAAGCTGCGCGTGCAGATGCGCGCCGAGATCAAGGAACTGCATCAGCGCTTGAAGACCACCACCATCTATGTCACCCACGACCAGATCGAGGCCATGACCATGGCCGATCGCATCGTGGTGCTGCATGACGGCATCATCGAGCAGATCGGCTCACCCCTCGAGCTCTATGACCGGCCGGCAAACCTGTTCGTTGCCGGCTTCATCGGTTCGCCCGCCATGAATTTCATCAAGGGCCGGCTGGAAACCAGCCCGACGCCACGCTTCGTCACCGATGACGGCATGGAGTTGCCCGTATCAGCCGTTCCGGCGGGGAGCGAGGGCCGGCGTGTCGTCTACGGCATCCGCCCCGAGCATTTTTCCCTCGGCGGCAGCCTGCAGGCCAGGATCAGCGTGGTGGAGCCCACCGGTGCCGAAACCCAGGTCTTCGCCCAGCTCGGCGAACAGCGGGTGCTCGGCGTCTTCCGCGAACGGGTGACGGCCGGCTCGGGCGAAATCCTGGCGCTCCAGCCCGATCTTGCCGCCGTGCATCTTTTCGATGCCGAGACCGGTTTGAGGCTGAACTGAGATTTCCGGGTGCACGGACGTCCCGTCCGTTCTTGGAGCGATCGCGCTCGTTGCAGAAAAAGAACGGGCAAGATGCCCGTGCACCCGGAATGGTCTGACCTTTTTGTTGACGAGCAAACGAGGCCTTCCTAGCATCCGCACACTTCGCCACAACCAAGCGTTGTCGGAGCGGTTCGAAGAAACGTCCCTGCTGCGAAACAGCCAAGAATAAAACAAGCCATTCAGAACGGGAGAATCGACGTGAGAACGGAAGACTACAAGAATCTCCTCGCCCTGCAGGCGAGCCGCCGCGGGCTGCTCAAGGGCGCCGCCAGCGTCGGCGCTCTGGCTGCGATGGGCAGCCTGGGCGTCACCGCCGCCATCGAGCCGGCCCTGGCGGACGAAGCCAGCGACCTGCGCGCCAAGATCCTGCAGATCCCAGGGGTCGGCAAGGGTTCGCCCACCGATGCGGACTGGCAAAAGGTCGGCGAACTTTGCCTCAGCGCCACCAAGGCCTCCATCAAGGAAGGCGAGTTCAAGGGCGTCGAGCTCTCCTTCATGGGGCTCAACAACCAGAACCTGCACAACCTCCTGTTCCGCGGTTTCCTCAAGCCCTGGGAGGCCTATACCGGCGCCAAGATCAACTGGATCGATCTCGCCCAGGCCGACTACAATCCTCGGCTGCAACAAGCCATCGCGACAGGCACGGTCGATTTCGACCTGCTCGAGATGGGAGCGCCCTTCGAAGGCGACGTCTGCGGCAAGGGCCTTGCTTCAGAAATGCCTGACTGGGTGAAGAAGCAGATCGACATGGACGATCTGGTCTCTTACCTCAAGCCGCCCGTCGGCACCTGGGACGGCAAGCAGTATCGCGTCACCATCGACGGCGACACCCACAATTTCAACTACCGCACCGACTACTTCAAGGACGAGGCCCTGGCCAAGGCCTGGAAGGAAGCCGGCAACACCACTGAATGGGCCGCGCCCCGCACCTGGCAGCAGGTGCAGGCGGTGACCAAATTCCTCAAGGGCAAGCAGGTCGACGGCCAGGATGCCTATGGCTATCTCGACGCCTGCAAGGCATGGGGCGGCTTCGGCTTCTATTTCCTCGGCAGCCGCGCCACCGCCTATGCCAAGCACCCCGACGACAAGGCCTGGCTGTTCGATATCGACACCATGAAGCCGCGCATCAACAACCCGGCCTGGGTGCGCGCCATCCAGGACGTGCTCGACGCCCTACCCTCCGAGCCCGCCGACCAGCTCAACGCCGACCCCAACACCACCGGCTTCCAACAGTTCCTCGGCGGCACCGGCTCGATGTGCGTGTGGTGGGGCGATATCGGTTCCAACGCCAAGACCAATGATTCCTCGGTCATCGGCGACAAATGCGGCTTCGACATCCTGCCGGGCTCGGACGATGTCTACAATGCCAAGACCGGCAAGTGGGACAAGCTGGCAAGCGGCCCGAACTTCGCACCCAACCTCGCCTATCTCGGCTGGGGCGTCTATGTGATGGCGCGCGTCGACAAGGACGAAAAGAAGCACAAGGCCGCCTGGAGCGCCGCCGCCCATCTCGGCGGCAAGGACCTGGCGCTGTGGACGGCGGTCTATCCCTCCGGCTTCCAGTGCTACCGCAACAGCCAGCACAATATCGAGGAGTGGGTGGCGGCCGGTTACGACAAGACCTTCATCTCCAACTATCTCGACTCGCAGTTCAACTCCTACAACCACCCCAACGGAGCGATCGAGCCGCGCATCCCCGGCATCTTCCAATATTACAGCCTGGCCGAGGACATCCTCGCCAAGATCTATGCCGGCCAGCTCAAGGCCCAGGAAGGCGCCGACCAGATCGCCGCGGCCTGGGAAAAGCTGACCGACCAGATCGGCCGCGAGAAGCAGATCAAGCTCTACAAGGCCTCGCTGGGACTGTAGGGTTAAGCACCCCCACGCCGATAAGGTACCTTCTCCCCTTGCGGGACCTGGCACTTTCCATGAAAGTGCCTTGGGTCCCGGCAGGGGGATGAAGGGTCTTACGACCAATCCTGAGTCTGGCGGAGCTACCCCTCATCCGGCGCTTCGCGCCACCCTCTCCTGCGAGGGGAGAAGGCGGGAATCGCGCTTTTCAATCTCGTTTCGCGTCCTGGGGATCTGATGCCGCCGACCTCGTCTGCAACCGCCACACGCGCCTCCTCCTCCATCTCAGGCAGCCGCATCCTGCTTGGCCGGCTGCTGATCGGCCTGGCCTCCGTTCTCCTGGTCGTTGCCGCCCTGGTGCAGTTCCTGCATGAAAAACAAGGCTTGGCTTTCGGCTTCGACAATTGGCGGCCCGTGCTCTACGCCTTCGTGCTGTGGTCGATGGCGCTCGGCGTCGGGCAGGTACTGATGCGAGGGGAAGCGGGCGAGCGCGCTTTGTTCATCCTGCCAGCCGTGCTGTTCACCGTGGCGATGGTGATCTTCCCCACCATTTTCGGCTTCTACATCGCCCTGACCGACTGGAACCTCTCCTCCTTCGCCGGCCAGCGCTTCAACGGCCTCGACAATCTCGTCGCGCTCTTCCACGACGCCGATTTCTGGAACGCCCTCGCCAACATGGTGTTCTACGTGCTGATGGTGCTGGTGGAATATGCCATCGCCTTCGGCCTCGCCCTCCTGCTCAACGCCGAGATCAAGGCCCGCAAATTCTTCCGTGTCGCCTTCCTCCTGCCTTTCATGCTCAGCCCCGTGGCGGTGAGCTGGATGGTCGGCAAGTCGATGATGGAATATCGCTACGGCCCGGTAGCCAAGCTGATGCGCGAACTGGGCTGGAAGAGCCCCTCCTTCTTCACCGATCCCTGGATCGCCCGCCTCTCGATCGAGGCTATGGACGCCTGGGTTTCGATTCCTTTCCTGATGATCCTGCTGCTGGCTGGCCTGCAGGCCCTGCCCAAGGAAGTGATGGAAGCCTCCAAGATCGACGGCGCCTCCGGCTGGCAGCAGTTCAAGGAGATGATCTTCCCCCTGATGCTGCCCGTCTCGATCACGGCGATCGTGCTGCGCATCATCTTCAAGCTCAAGCTCGCCGATATCGTGATCAACACCACCTCCGGCGGGCCCGGCGGGGCAACGGACACGGTATCGAGCTTCATCTACCGCGAGTATCGGGACCGCTCGAATGTCGGCTACGGCACCATGCTGGCGATGTTCTATCTGGTGGCGATCATCGTCTTCGTCACCCTGCTTTTGAACGTCGCCAACCGCTTCATACAGCGCAGCAGTTGACCGGGAAGAGACCGACATGACGACGACAGCCATCCCGACCACCGCGCCCCGCGACACCGCCTTCCGCCTGACCACCGTGCTCAGCCGCGTGCTGATCTATGGCGCGCTGATCGCCTGGGCCTTCATCTGCCTGTTTCCGATCTACTGGACGCTGACCACCTCGATGAAATCGGCTGTTGATGTCACCCAGGGGCATCTCATTCCCTGGCTCGACTTCCAGCCTGATTGGAAGGGCTGGCGCTCGCTCGGCCTTTCGCCTGATACGCTCGGCTCGACCTCGACGGTGCGCTCGGAATTCCTGTCGCGCTTCTTGAACAGCGTGATCACCTCGCTCGGCGCCTCGCTGCTCGCCGTGGTGATCGGCTCCCTGGCCGCCTATGGCCTCAGCCGCTTCCAGTACAAATTCGGCTGGATGCGCAACCGCGACATCTCCTTCTTCTTCCTGTCTCAGTTGATCCTGCCGCCGGTGGTGCTGGCCCTGCCCTTCCTGGTGCTCTACCGCGAGCTCGCTTTGCTCGACACCCGCATCGGCTTGATCCTGCTCTACACCCTCACCGTGCTGCCGATCGTGATCTGGATCATGCGAGACCAGTTCGACACCATCCCCACCGAACTCGACGAGGCCGCTTTGGTCGACGGCCTGTCGCTCTGGGGGGCCTTTTGGCACATCATCCTGCCGATCGCCCTGCCCGGGATGGTAGCGGCCTTCATCCTCGCGCTGGTGCTGACCTGGAACGAATATTTCTTCGCGGCCTTGCTGACCTCCTCGGATGCCAAGACCCTGCCGGTGATGGTGGCGAGCCAGACCGGCTCGCAGGGCATCAACTGGTGGTCGATGGCCGCGCTCGCCACCACGGCGATCGCCCCGCTCGCTTTGATCGGCATCTTCCTGGAGCGCTACATCGTCAAGGGCCTGACGGCCGGCTCGGTGAAGTGACGGGCAGTGCCCGGCCGAAATCCGTCGCTTTGCGATAAGGGCGTCACCGGTGGTCTGGTAGCTTCCGACCATCCACAACAGGAGTAATCGATTTGGCCCATCCCACCGTTTTCAAGTTTCCCGCTCCCGGCGCCGACCCCATGACCACCGACCTCGAAGGTTGGGTCGTGCGCGCCGGCTCGCCGACGATGAAGACCTGGGTGCAGCACACCTCGGCGGATGGAAAGATCATTTCCGGCACCTGGGCGGCGACACCGGGCACCTATCACGCCACCTATTCGGCCTATGAGTTCGTCCATCTCATCGAGGGCGAGATCATCATCACGCCCGACGGCGGCGAGGCAGTCACGCTCCGTCCCGGCGATGCCTTCGTCATCGAGGCCGACTTCAAGGGCGTGTGGGAGATCACCAAGCCCGTGCTGAAGCATTTCGTGGTGCAGGTCTGACAATACCAGGCGCGACCGCGGCGTTTCTGCCACGGCCGCGCCGTCGAAAGGCTTACGTCAAAGTTTCCTGTATCCGACCATCAAAAGTCTCTTGACGCCATCCTCGCCGCAGCGCATACGGGCTGCGGGACATTCCTCCCCAACGAGGAACGCCCATCTGCGAGGATGGAGACATCGCGATGACACTACCAGTGCCAGCGGCCAAGCCCGCTGTAGTCAACTTTTCGTCCGGCCCCTGCGCCAAGCGCCCCGGATGGAGCCCCGACTCCCTCAAATCCGCCGCCCTCGGCCGTTCGCATCGTGCGAAGCTTGGCAAGACCAAGCTGGAACAGGCGATCGAACTGACCCGTGACGTGCTCGGCGTGCCGGCGGACTACCGCATCGGCATCGTGCCGGCTTCCGACACGGGTGCTGTCGAGATGGCGCTGTGGTCGCTGCTCGGCGCACGCGGCGTCGACGTGGTGGCCTGGGAATCCTTCGGTGCCGAATGGGTCACCGACGTCGTCAAGCAGCTGAAGCTTGAAGATGCCCGCATCTTCAAGGCCGGTTATGGCGATATCGTCGACTTCCGCGAGATCGACGCCAGGAATCGCGACATCGTCTTCACCTGGAACGGCACCACCTCCGGCGTGCGCGTACCGAACGCCGACTGGATCCCGGCCGATCGTGAAGGCCTCACCATCTGCGATGCCACCTCGGCCGCCTTCGCCCAGCGCCTCGACTGGGCCAAGCTCGACGTTACGACCTTCTCCTGGCAGAAGGCCCTCGGCGGCGAGGCTGCCCATGGCATGCTCGTCCTCTCCCCTCGTGCCGTCGCCCGGCTGGAGAGCTATACACCGGCCTGGCCGCTGCCCAAGATCTTCCGCCTGACCAAGGGCGGCAAGCTGATCGAGGGCATCTTCAAGGGCGAGACCATCAACACGCCGTCGATGCTCTGCGTTGAGGATTACCTCGACGCGCTGAACTGGGCCAAGGCCACGGGCAGTCTCGACGGGCTGATCGCCCGCGCCGACGCCAACCTCGCCGCCATCGAGCGCTTCGTCGAGAAGACGCCTTGGATCGACTTTCTGGCCAAGGATCCGGCCACCCGCTCCAACACCTCGGTGTGCCTGAAGGTGGTGGACGAGAGGGTGGCGGCGCTCGCTCCGGACGGACAGGCTGCCTTCGCCAAGGCGCTTTCTTCGGCCATCGAGGCGGAGAAGGCCGGGCTCGACATCGGCTCCTATCGCGACGCCCCTCCGGGCCTGCGCATCTGGTGCGGCGCCACGGTGGAGGCCGCCGACGTCGAGGCCCTGATGCCCTGGCTCGACTGGTCGTTCCACAAGGCGATCGCCACACTCGGCTGATACTGGAGCGCGGACATCTCAGCGACATGCTGGCATGTCGTGATATCCGCTCTTCCTTGGACCCTCTCCGTTTCAAAATGCGGACAAGATGTCCGCGCTCCGCAGGAGCCTCCCCATGACCGCCCCCAAGGTTCTCATCTCCGACGCCCTGTCCCCCGCCGCCGTCCAGATCTTCAAGGATCGCGGCATCGAGGTCGATTTCCAGCCTGCCCTCGGCAAGGACAAGGACAAGCTCGCCGAGATCATCGGCAATTATGACGGCCTCGCCATCCGCTCGGCCACCAAGGTCACCGCCGCCATCCTCGCCAAGGCCACCAATCTCAAGGTGATCGGCCGCGCCGGCATCGGCGTCGACAATGTCGACATCCCGGCCGCCACGGCCCGCGGCGTGATCGTCATGAACACGCCCTTCGGCAATTCCATCACCACCGCCGAGCACGCCATCGCCATGATGTTCGCGCTGGCCCGCGAGATTCCCGCCGCCGACGCCTCCACCCAGGCCGGCAAGTGGGAGAAGAACCGCTTCATGGGCGTCGAGATCACCGGCAAGGTGCTCGGCATCATCGGCTGCGGCAATATCGGCTCGATCGTCGCCGATCGCGCCGTCGGCCTGAAGATGCGCGTGATCGCCTTCGATCCCTTCCTGAGCGCCGAGCGTGCGCTGGAGCTCGGCGTCGAGAAGGTCGAGCTCGACGACCTGCTCGCCCGCGCTGAAATCATCACTCTGCACACGCCGATGACGCCGCAGACCCGGAACATCCTGTCGCGCGAGGCGCTGGCCAAGACGCGCAAGGGCGTGCGCATCATCAATTGCGCCCGCGGCGGCCTGGTCGACGAGGAGGCGCTGGCCGAGCTCCTGAAATCGGGCCATGTCGGTGGCGCTGCCTTCGATGTCTTCATCGAGGAGCCGGCCACGGCGAACCCGCTATTCGGTCTGCCCAACGTGATCTGCACGCCGCATCTGGGCGCCTCCACCTCGGAAGCCCAGGAGAACGTCGCCTTGCAGGTCGCCGAACAGATGTCGGACTATCTGTTGCGCGGCGCCATCTCCAATGCCGTCAACTTCCCCTCGATCACGGCGGAAGAGGCCCCGCGCCTGAAGCCCTATATCTCGCTTGCCGAAAAGCTCGGCTCCTTTGCCGGCCAGCTCACCGAGACCGACATCAAGACCATCCGCATCGTCTATGAGGGCGATGTCGCCCATATGAAGATCAAGGCGCTCACCTCCGCCGCGGTGGCGGGTCTGCTGCGTCCCGCGCTGGCCGACATCAACATCGTGGCTGCTCCCAGCGTGGCGCGCGAACGCGGTATCGTCATCGAGGAAACCACGCGCGAAAAGACGGGCGACCACGACAGCCTGATCACGCTCGAGGTCGAGACCGAGAACCTGACCCGAGCCGTGGCCGGCACCATCATCGCCGGCACCAAACCGCGCATCGTGCAGATCAAGGGCATCAATGTGGAGGCGGACCTCCTGCCGCGCATGCTCTACATCACCAACCATGATCGCCCCGGCTTCATCGGCCGCATCGGCACGCTGCTCGGCGAGAACGGCATCAACATCGCCCATATGCAGTTCGGGCGCGATTTCGAGGGCGGCAATGCCATCGCCCTGGTCGGTATCGACCAGGTGGTGAGCGAAACCCTGCTCAAGGAAATCAACACCATCCCGAACGTGGTGCAGGTGAAGGCGCTGACCTTCTGAGGCTACGATAGCCATCTACGATCGGCCGGTGCCCACTGTGTTGAACGGGGGCATCGGCAAGGATGGGGACGACATGGCTGGGGTAACATTGTGGCGTCCCGTCGGTCCGGCGGAATTGGCGCTGATCCAGGCGAGCGGCATGAAGACGTTTCCTCCGCGCCTGCCCGATCAGCCCATTTTCTATCCGGTAACGACGCGGGCCTATGCCGTGAAAATAGCGCGAGACTGGAATGTGCCGGCCAGCGGGTCCGGCTTCGTGACCCGTTTTGAAGTCGACCAGGCCTTCCTTGAACGCTATGCGATCCAGGATGCCGGCGGCAAGGATCATCAGGAATACTGGATCCCGGCGGAGGATCTTCCCGCCTTCAATGCCGCCATCGTCGGTGGAATCGAAATCGTCGACTCCTTTCCCTGAGCGAAGCCCCGCTCAGGCGGGTTCGTGCCGAGAAATGTTCGAGGCACGCATACCAAACGCTTCATTTTGCCGCCCCAATCCCCATCTTGTATGGATCATTACTCTTTCCCGCCGGCCCGCGGACTGCTAAACCCGGTCGCGGCAAAATGTGATCACAGGTGAGCGATGCGTCTCCTCGTCGTCGAAGGCAATGTCCGTGCAGCGCGTGAACGTCACCGCGCGACCTACGGCCTTACGCCGTCGGAATCCTATGCGGCAGTGCTGAAGAGCCTGGCACCGGATGCAGTCTGCGACATCGCTATGCCCGCCGACGAAGGCACCAACCTGCCAGATGCCGCAGGCCTGGAAAGCTATGACGGCGTCGTCATCACCGGCTCCGGCCTCAACATCTGGAAGGCCGAGCCGGAATCGATGCGCCAGGTCGAACTGGCCCGCGAGGTCTACAAATCCGGCACGCCCTTCTTCGGCTCTTGCTGGGGCCTGCAGGTCGCCACCGTCGCCGCCGGCGGTTCGGTGCGGGCCAATCCCAAGGGCCGCGAGGTCGGCATCGCGCGCGACATCACGCTGACCGCCGAGGGACGCGACCACCCTCTCTACACCGGTAAGGCACCTGTTTTCACCAGCCCCTGCGTGCATGGCGACGAAGTCGAAGCCCTGCCCGAGGGCGCTATTGTGCTCGCCAGCAATGCGGTGAGCGACGTGCAGGCTGTTGACATCAGCCATGACGGCGGCCGCTTCTGGGGCATCCAGTACCATCCCGAATTCTCGCTCAACGAGTTGACGGTGATCATGCGGCGCTACAAGCCGACTTTGCTCGCCGAAGGCTTCTTCCGCGACGACGAGGCTGTTGATCGCTGGGTGGCCGATCTGGAGGCGCTGGTCTCCGACAAGCGCCGCACCGATATTTCCTGGCGCTACGGCATCGGCCCCGACATCCTCGACGCCCGCCGCCGGCTGAGGGAGATCGAAAACTTCATCGAGCTGCGCGTGAAGCCGGTGATTTCCGAGCGCGGTCGCGGCTGACCTGAAATTACCGCATTCGATCGGTGCTGTGTCTCCGATCGCAATGCAACTTTGGTGTGCCGATCTCCTGATCGGCACACCATGCTTCCGGCGCCCTTGTTCCCGTCGATACAGCCTAACGTTGCGGCCGCCATCGCGCCGCAATCCTGCTTTCCCATGGCGGTCCCGCAATGGAGATCCGCCATGTCCGCCGTCCCTCGCCTCGCTCTTACCGCCTTTCTGCTACTGGGCACCACGCCGGTCTTCGCGGGAGATCTGGGGGTGCAGTCGAAGATCGATGCCGTGGCTGTCTATCCCGACGGCGCGACGGTGACGCGCATCATCGAGTTCGACATTCCGGCAGGCGAAACCGTGCTGGTTACCAAGGACCTGCCCGTCGGTCTCGATGCCGCCTCGATCCGTGCCGACATGCGCGAGGCCGCCGGCGTCTCGCTCTCGGGAACCGATCTCGCCGACGCTCTGCTTGACGGTCCCGTTCCCGATGCCGCTGCCACCGGGGCCCTGCGCGATCTCAAGGACAAGCGCGAAGGCCTTGCCGGGATCGGCAAGGCTCTGCTGGCCAAGCGCGGCCTCATCGAGCGTTTTGCCAATGGCGCCACCTTCAATGCCACAAAGGAAGGCAGCAATGTCACCGCCCTGCGCGGTGCCTGGAATGCGGTCGGCGACGATATGACGGAGGTCAACGAGGCGCTACGCCAGAATGCCGTCAAGATCCGCGACCTCGACGAGGAGATCGCCAAGCTCCAGAGCCAGCGCGACGGCCGCCCGGAGGGCCAGAAGCGCACGCAACTTCGCCTCTCAGTCAATGCCGAGCAGGCCGCGAAAGGCCGCATCGCCGTCTCCTATCTGATCGGCAATGCCGGCTGGTCACCGCTCTACGATGCCCGGCTCGACAGCGAGAAGGGTGAGCTCGAACTCGTCAGGCGAGCCAAGGTCACGCAAGCGACCGGCGAAGATTGGAGCGACGTTGCGCTCACCATCTCGACCGCCCGAGCCACTTCGGGCGCCGCGCCTCCCAAACTCGCCAGCTATGTCCTCAATTTCCAACCCGACTATTTTGCACTGCCGGTCGACGCCCTGGCCCGCAATCGCGCTGAAGAGAGCGAGGCGCGCCCAGCGCCGCCGGCTGCCGTGGCAAAGCAAGCCCAACCGAGGCCGGGACGGGAAACCGAGGCGAAATTGAACACGGCCGGCTACCAGAGCGTGTGGACCCTTCCCGCCCGCGCCAGCGTGCCCTCGGGCCCCGGCTCGAAGGCGCTGCCTCTCGCCTCCGCCAAGCTCACCCCGGACATCGTGGCGCGAGCCGTGCCCTCCCTGCAGCAGACGGCCTTCCTCGAAGCCAGTTTCAGCAACGGCGAGGACACGCCGCTCTTCCCGGGTTCCGTCTCGATCTATCGTGACGGCCTCTATGCCGGCCAGACCGCCATGCCGCTCGCCACCAAGGGAGAACCCGTCCGCCTCGGTTTCGGCGCCGACGATCGCATCAAGGTGGAACGGGCCGTGATGCGCAAGGTGGAAAGCAATACCGGCATCACCCGCCCCACCACCAGCGAAAGGCGCGACTACAAGATCAGCCTGCGCAATGGCCGCCCCAACGCCATCAAGCTCTCGATCGAGGAAGCCCTGCCGGTGGCCGAAAACAAGGACATCAAGGTGGAGGCCTCAGCCCAGACGACGCCGCCGACCCAGCGCGATGCCGACAATCGTCGCGGCGTGCTGGTATGGACGGTGGATCTCGCCGCTGGTGCCACCAAGGATATCAATTTCGGCTACAAGGTCACCTGGCCGGGCGCCGAAACGATCAACCTGGATTAGGCCCTATAAGAATAGAGCGCGGACCAGCCTTCTCCCCTTGCGGGTATCGTCCACTCCACTTGGAGTGGACCGGGTGCCCCGAAGGGGCGGATAAGGGGAGATACACCACTTTGCAGAGGACGAGCTGACACCCCCTCATCCCCCTGCCAGGATCCAAGGCACTTCCGCCGGAAGAGCCAGGTCCCGCAAGGGGAGAAGGAGAACGCCATAATTTACTCTCAAGCCGTCTCGACCAGCAGCGCGTCCAGGGTCTGGCCGGCGGAGGTCGCCTGGATGGAGGCGACATAGCCGGCATAGAGCTTGGCGAATTCCATATGCTCGGCAAGGCCAAGCTTGGCGAAGGGGCTGGTGCGCAGGAGGTCGAGCGGATTGCCGCCGCGGACGAGCTCCCAATCTTGCTCGCTGAGGCGCGGCTCCACCACATCAAACGCCTCGCCCCTGTCGTCCTTGCCGGTCAGATAGGCCCCGAAACAGGCAAGGAAAAAGGCTTCGCGCCGGAGATCGCCGCCGTCGGCCAGCAGCATCTCCAGCGTCCTGGAGTGGAAGACCGGGATCTTGGCCGTGGTGTCGAAAGCGATGCGCAGCAACTGATCGTTGATCGCTGGATTCGAGAAGCGCTCGAGTACCGCGTTCTTGTAGTCCTCCAGCGAAACGCCCTTCGGCCCCTCGATGCGTGGAATGGCATCGCGGTCGAGGAAAGTCTCGAGCAACCGATGGAGGCGCTTGTCGCCGAGCGCCTCATGCACGATGCGATAGCCCATGAGAATGCCGGGCATGGCGAGCAGGATGTGCGAAGCGTTGAGCATGCGCCCCTTCATGAATTCGAAGGTCGGCACGTCGTCGCGCATTTCCACCCCGACTTCCTCGAAAGGCGGGCGTCCGGCGCGGAAGTCGTCCTCCAATACCCATTGGCTGAAGGTTTCACCCAAGGCCGGCACGGCGTCGTCGATACCGCTGCGCTGGTTGAGGCGATCCTTCACCTCGGGCGGGATCTGGGGCGCGATGCGATCGACCATCGAGTTGGGGAAGTCGACCTCGGCCTCGATCCAGGCCGCGAGTCCGGCATCACGGGCGCGGGCGAAGGAAACGATCGCCTTGCGCGCCGTATCGCCATTGTGCCGGAGATTGTCGCAGGACATCACCGTGAAAGGTCCTGTCCCCTGCTCGCGCCGGCGGCGCAAGGCCTCGACGATGAAACCGAAAGCCGTGCGCGGGGCGCCACCGGCCAGGTCGAGGGCGACCTCCGGGGTATCGAGCTTGAACACACCGGTGGTCTCGTCGAGATTATAGCCGCCCTCCGTGATCGTCAGCGAGGCGATGCGAGTATCGGCATGGGTGAGGCGCATCAGCACCGCTTCGGGATCGTCGGGCGCATGCAGATAATCCACCATGGCTCCAACAACCCGAGTGTTCGCCGAACCGTCGGGTGCATATTCGGTGACGGTATAGAGGCAGTCCTGGCCACGATAGGCCTCGGCCTTGGCACGGGTGGCCGGGGCGTCGATCAACTCGACGCCGCAGATGCCCCAGCCCTCATTGCCGGGCCGATGCAGGCAGCGATCGACATAGACGGCCTGGTGGACCCGATGGAAATTGCCGAGGCCGAAATGCACGATACCCGGGCGCACGGCGGAACGATCATACCCGGGAACGGCGATGGCAGCGCCGAGGTTTCCAAGGGTTTTCAAGGAAAGCTTCTTCAAGATCGTCTCCATGATGGCGGCGGCAGCCGCGACCCGGCGCCGTCTGACGTGAGGTCGAGCCGGCAAGACGAGCCTGCCCGAGCCTCCATGCTGGGGTTGGTGGATCCCGGATCGGGAACGGGGCTGCCCCTCCTGTTCTCGTCCGGCCGTAGCGTTTTGCGATTTGGTGGAATCACCAAGAATCGCAAAGATGCGTTCAAGCAAAGAACTAGGGCAAACCAGCGTTTCCGCCGAAACGCCCCTTGCTCTAGGAGCGGCAACGCCTGACCGCAATTCGAAGGCGTGCCTGCAACAACGCCATACTTGGCCTTGCTTCCCAGATTTTGGCAAGAGCTTGTTGCAGGCAATCACTTTATCCGTGTCGAAAATTCGTTTGCACACTAACGAATTTTCCCTAAAATTATCACCTCCACCGTGGATCGGTTCTAATTCACGCAATTCCTTGTTTATTTATTTGATTGCCAGATTATTTGCGGATATCTCCACGGTGAGAATGAGTGACGACCTAGGCAGAGTTTCCTGGCGAGGCCCCCGGATGGGCCTCGCCAGGAAACTCTGCAGATGTTTGATACCTTGCAGCTCCTCCTGATCGTGGCCATGCCCGATCTGGAGAAAGCTGCTTAGCGGCGAGGCAGCCAGGATGAGCAATTTCAACGAAGAACGGGTTCTGAGCGTTCATCACTGGACCGACAAGCTGTTCAGTTTCACCACGACGCGTGATCCGGGCTTCCGCTTCGAGAATGGTCAGTTCACCATGATCGGCCTGCCGGTCAATGGCCGCCCGCTGCTACGCGCCTATAGCCTGGTCAGTGCCAATCACGAAGAGACGCTCGAATTCTTTTCCATCAAGGTGCAGGACGGGCCGCTCACCTCCCGCCTGCAGCATCTCAAGGAAGGCGATGCCATCATCGTCGGCCGCAAGGCCACCGGCACGCTGCTGCTCGACAACCTCAAGCCCGGCCGCCACCTCTATCTCGTCGGCACCGGCACCGGCCTTGCTCCCTTCCTCAGCCTGATCAAGGATCCAGAGACCTATTCCCGTTTCGAGAAGATCGTGCTGATCCATGGTTGCCGCCAAGTCCAGGAACTGGCCTATGGCGAACGCATCACCCATGAGCTCCCCGCCCATGAATTCCTGGGCGAGTCGGTCCGCGAGCAACTGATCTATTACCCCACGGTGACGCGCGAGGCCTTCCGCAACACCGGCCGCATCACCGACCTGATCAAGTCCGAAAAGCTGTTCGAGGATATCGGCTTGCCCCCGCTCGACATCGAGCAGGATCGCGTGATGATCTGCGGCAGCCCCGAAATGCTGCGTGATCTCAAGGTCCTGCTGGAGGAGCGCGGCGCTGTCGAAGGCAATCATGGCGAGCCAGGCGATTTCGTGATCGAAAAGGCCTTCGTGGACAAGTAGGCTCGGCGTCCGACACCCGATTCGCCGCCAGGATGCCATGACCGATTACAGACTGGACGATCAGATTGGCTTCATTCTGAGGCAAGTCTACCAGAGGCATGCCGTTCTGTTTTCCGATGGTCTGGGTGAGGATCTGACGCCGATGCAATGGGCGGTGCTGGCCAAGCTCGCCGAGCTCGGCACCTCCTCCCAGAATCTCCTGGGCCGGCTCACCGCCATGGATGTCGCCACCGTCAAGGGGGTGGTGGAGCGGCTGTCTCGTCGCGGCCTGATTGAAACCAGGCCCGACGCCGAGGATCGCCGCCGCCTCGTCGTCTCCCTGTCGGCCTCCGGGCAAGCCCTTTATGCCCAATTGGTAGCCCGGGCAGCAAAGGTAACCGACCAGACCCTGGCACCCTTGAGCGAAACCGAGCGGGACGCCCTGCTCGGCCTGCTGGGTAAACTGCGCTAGGCCGCCGCCCGCCCGCCAACACTGCCTGCACGCATGCCAAGGCTCGCTTCCATCGCCGCCGGAATCAAAATCGTACCTCTGAGCGACAGCAAGCTTGCGTTGGTGGGCGATGAATGCATTCTAGGTTATAAAACTGGGCGTTCGCAACCAGCCTGGGCAAATACTCGGAGGTATGGGACATCATGAGCGACCTGGGAGACCTGCAAAACCGCAAGCTCGACCTCGCCACCCGCGCCGCCTGGCTCTATTATATCGACGGAGCGACCCAGGACGAGATCGCTACCCAATTCGACATTTCCCGCCAGAGCGTACAGCGTCTGGTCGCGCTCGCGGTCTCGGAACGGGTGATCGAGTTCCGCATCCAGAGCCCCATCGCCGAATGCACAGCCCTGGCCAAGCAATTGCGCGAACGCTACGGACTGACCATCTGCGAGGTCGTGCCGAACGGCCTGCACGATCCCCTGGCGGCCGTGGGCCTGGCCGCCGCGCAGATCCTCGAGACCCAGTTCGGTCAGCGCGGTTCGGGTGTTTTCGGCTTTTCGACCGGCCGTACTCTGCTGCGCATGGTCCGCGAGATCTCGGCCAAGCCGCGCCCCGATCTCAAGATGGTGTCTATCGTCGGCAACGCCGCCCGTGATGGCTGTGTCAGCCCCTTCGAGATCGCCATGCGCCTAGCCGACAAGCTCGACGCCAAATGCTACCCGCTGCAAATGCCGGTGCTCGCCGACACCATCGAGCATTGCCAGTCCCTGCGAAGCCAGCCGGTACACACTTTGCTGCAGGAACTGGTGGAGACGGCGCGGGCCGTCTATGTCGGCGTCAGCGACGTCAGCTATGGCTCTCCGATTCACCAGGACGGTTTCGTCCTGGAATCGGAGATGCATTATCTGCTTGAGAACGGCGCAATCGGCGAAATCGCCGCCTGGCCCTTCGATCGTAACGGCCGCATCTTGCAGAATGATTATACCGAGCGCCTCCCCGGTTTCCGTCCCGACCGGCTCGCCCGCCTCGTGCCGGTGGTCGGCGTCGCCGCCGGCCAGCGCAAGATCGCCCCGATCCGCGCCGCCCTGAACGGCGACTTGCTTTCCGGCCTGATCACCGATGAACAGACGGCCGCTGCCCTGCTCGAGCAGTCCTAAAGCAAATCGCGTTCAGGCTTAACGCTTTTTCGCGCTACCCCTGCTTCCAAGCCAAGCCAACGGATTGGCTCGAGCGTCTTTACGATTCTTGACGATTCCGGCACATCGCCAGCCCCCCCTGCTCCCACCCAACACCAGCGACAGCACGAGCGCACGGAACGCTTCCGCGCCCGCTGGCACCTGTCTGCCCACTAGGTGCGATCCTGACGCATGAGGCGGCTTGACATTAAGCTGCGTCGCTGAGAATATGCCCTCGTATTGGGCGTCTGCCCACGCCCACAAGCCGTGACAAGCGGCGCGCATTTTTTACGGGAGGTTCTGGTGCAAACGGCAAAATCACTGATTGCGCTTGCAGGCGCGCTGGCCTGCGGCGTTTCCCTCGCCTGGTCCCCAATGGCCGGGGCCGCCGAGACGTTGACGATCGCCACGGTGAACAATGGCGACATGGTTCGGATGCAGAAGCTTTCGGAGGATTTCACCAAGGCCAATCCGGACATCACGCTGAACTGGGTCACGCTCGAAGAGAATGCCCTGCGCGAGAAGGTGACGACCGACATCGCCACCAAAGCGGGCCAGTTCGACGTCCTCACCATCGGTACCTATGAAGTGCCGATCTGGGCCAAGAAGGGCTGGCTGGTTGCGCTCGACAAGCTCGGCGACGGCTATGACACCAATGACCTGATCAAGCCGATCCGCGACGGCCTGACCTATGAAGGCAAGCTCTACGCCGCTCCCTTCTACGGCGAATCCTCGATGATCATGTATCGCAAGGATCTGTTCGAGAAGGCCGGGCTGAAGATGCCCGACAGCCCGACCTGGGACTTCGTGGCCGATGCCGCCAAGAAGCTGAAGACCGCCGACACCTACGGCATCTGCCTGCGCGGCAAGGCCGGCTGGGGCGAGAACATGGCCTTCCTCACCGCCATGTCCAACTCCTTCGGTGCCCGCTGGTTCGATGAAAGCTGGAAACCCCAGTTCGACCAGCCCGAATGGAAGGCGACGCTCACCTTCTATGTGAACCTGCTCAAGGAGGCCGGCCCGCCGGACGCTTCCTCCAACGGCTTCAACGAGAACCTGACCCTGTTCAACCAGGGCAAATGCGCCATGTGGATCGATGCCACGGTGGCGGCCGGCTTCGTGACCGATCCCAAGCAATCGACCGTGTCCGACAAGGTCGCCTTCGCCCTCGCCCCCAATACGGGCATGGGCAAGAATGCCAACTGGCTGTGGGCCTGGTCGCTCGCTGTCCCCGCCGGCTCGCAGAAGGTGGAAGCCGCCGAGAAGTTCATCGCCTGGGCGACCAGCAAGGACTACTCGGCCCTGGTCGCCAAGGTCGAGGGCAATTGGGCTGCGGCACCTCCCGGAACCCGCGCCTCGCTTTACAACAATGCCGATTACCAGAAGGCTGCGCCCTTCGCCAAGCTGACGCTGGATTCGATCATGTCGGCTGATCCGACCCATCCCACCGTCAAGCCAGTGCCCTATGTCGGCGTACAGTTCGTCGCCATTCCCGAGTTCCAGGGCATGGGCACCTCGGTGGGTCAGCAATTCTCCTCCGCCCTGGCCGGCTCGACCTCGATCGACGACGCCCTGGCCGCTGCCCAGAAACTGGTGACCCGGACCATGACCAAGGCCGGCTATATCAAATGACCCGTTCCTCCCGGGACGGGGCTCATCGCCCCTCCTGAAACTTGGCTGTCCCGGCTCTTCGTCACCGGGACAGCCACCTTCAAGACTTGAACGAAGCGTCTTGCGATTCGAAGAGATCACCATGTTTTGCGGGATTGCCGAGAATCGCCGGGACGTCGCAGCAAAGTACCCGATCAAATAGGCGTTCGGGCTTGAACGCGCTTTGCTCAGGAACATTCAAGATTTGGTCTGTGGGGAGGACCTCAAGATGGCAACGCAGCAGACGCGCGTGCTGGCCAGGGTGGCTGTCGCGCCCTCGGTCATCATGCTCTTCATCTGGATGATCGTTCCACTCATCCTGACGATCTACTATTCATTGAACAACTACACGCTCGACGACCCGACGAATTTCTACTGGAACAGCTTCGCGAACTATACCTATTTCCTGACGGACCCCACCTTCTTCAAATCGCTGGGCGTCTCGCTGCTGATCGTCGGCTCAGTGCTCGCCATCACCATCGTCGGCGGCATCCTGATCGCCCTTCTGATGGATCAGCCCTTCGCCGGCCAGGGCATCGTGCGCCTGATGGTGTTGGCGCCCTTCTTCGTGATGCCGACCGTGGCGGCGCTGATCTGGAAGAACCTGTTCATGAACGCCGATTCAGGCCTGCTGACCTGGGTCTCGCAGACGCTGCATCTGCCGGTGGTCATCTGGTTCACCAACTGGCCGCTCCTGTCGATCATCATCATCGTCGCCTGGCAATGGCTGCCCTTTGCCACCCTGATCCTGCTCACCGCCATCCAGTCCCTGGACGAGGAGCAGAAGGAAGCGTCCCAGCTCGACGGCGCCAAGCCGCTCTCCTTCTTCTTCTACATCGTGCTGCCGCATCTTTCGCGCGCCATCACGGTGGTGATCCTGATCGAGACCATCTTCCTCCTCAACATCTTCGCCGAGATCAAGGTCACCACCAATGGCAGCCTGAATACCGCCAACCTGCCCTTCCTGGTCTATCTCACCGAAGCGGGCGACCACGATATCGGAGCGGCCTCGGCCGGCGCACTAGTCGCCGTGGTGCTGGCCAATATCGTCGCCTTCTTCCTCGTCCGCATGATCGGCAAGAACCTGGAGGCTTGAGCCATGGCACGCGCAGTTTCCACCCGGCGCAAGGTCGCCGTTACAACCGCCGCCTGGATCGTCGGCTTTCTGATCTTCTTCCCCATCCTGTGGATGGTGATCACCAGCTTCAAGACGGAGGGCGAGGCTGGCATTCTGCCTCCCAAATTCGTCTTCTTCGAGTGGACGCTGGAGAATTATCGCAACATCTTCACCCAATCCAATTATGGCAGGGCCGCACTCAACTCGATCTTCCTGTCGGTCGGCTCGACCCTGCTCGGCCTGATCTTCGCGGTTCCCGCAGCCTGGGCCATGGCCTTTGCGCCCGGCAAGCGCACCAAGGACCTGTTGATGTGGATGCTCTCCACCAAGATGATGCCGGCTGTCGGCGCCTTGATGCCGATCTTCCTGCTCTTCAACCGCTGGGGCCTGCTCGACAGCCGCTGGAGCGTGATGGTCGTCTTGTTCCTGCTCAACCTGCCGATCGTGGTGTGGATGCTCTACACCTACTTCAAGGAGATCCCCGGCGAGATCCTGGAAGCGGCCCGCATGGACGGGGCTTCGCTCTGGCGCGAGATCGTCTATGTGCTGACGCCGATGGCCATTCCCGGCATCGCCTCCACACTCTTGCTCAACACCATCCTGGCCTGGAACGAGGCGTTCTGGACCCTGAACCTGACCACTTTCGATGCCGCGCCGCTGCCGCAGTTCATCGCGGGCTATTCGGCCAAGATGGGGCTGTTCTGGGCGACACTGTCGGCCGCTTCCACCCTCGCCATCCTGCCGATCGTGGTGCTCGGCTGGTTCTCGCAAAAGCAACTCGTGCGCGGCCTTACCTTCGGCGCCGTGAAATGACGAGCCAAAACACTTCAGAATGGGGAGCTGCGTAAATGGGGCGCTTCAATCTTCGCAATGTGCGCAAGGCCTTCGGTGAAGTCGTGATCATTCCCGATCTCGACCTCGACATCGAGGATGGCGAGTTCGTGGTCTTCGTCGGCCCCTCAGGCTGCGGCAAGTCCACTTTGCTGCGCCTGATCGCCGGCCTGGAGGACACCACCTCCGGCGAGATCAAGATCGACGGCGTCGACATGGCGCAGGCGCCGCCCTCCAAGCGGGGTCTGGCCATGGTGTTCCAGTCCTACGCGCTCTACCCGCATATGAGCGTGCGCAGCAATATCGCCTTCGCCCTCAAGATGGCGGGCGAAAGCAAGGACGTCATCGACCAGAAGGTCTCCAAGGCCGCCGCCTCGCTCAACCTCACCAATTACCTCGACCGCAAGCCGCGCCAGCTCTCGGGCGGCCAGCGCCAGCGCGTCGCCATCGGCCGCGCCATCGTGCGCTCGCCCAAGGCCTTCCTGTTCGACGAGCCCTTGTCGAACCTCGACGCGGCGCTCCGCGTCAACATGCGCATCGAGATTTCCCAGCTCCACAAGGACCTGAAGACCACGATGATCTACGTCACCCACGATCAGGTCGAGGCCATGACCATGGCCGACAAGATCGTGGTGCTCAATGCCGGCAATGTCGAGCAGGTCGGCTCGCCGCTCGAGCTCTACAACAAGCCCAGGAACCTGTTCGTCGCCGGTTTCATCGGCTCGCCCAAGATGAATTTCCTGAAGGATGCTTCGGCAGCAAACTACAACGCCACCACCATTGGCATCCGCCCCGAGCATCTCAACCTGTCTCCCACCGAAGGACAGTGGAAAGGCAAGATCTCGATCTCCGAACACCTAGGCTCGGACACCTTCTTCTACATCGATCTTGACGAAGGCACCCGGGTCACCGCGCGAGCACCGGGCGAATTCAGCCTGAGCACCGGTGACACCATCTATCTCACGCCTCAGCCAGATCGCCTCCATCGCTTCGACGACAAGGGCTTGTCCCTGGCCTGAGCATGGGTCTACCATCTGCGAGGCGGGTCCCCGGACCCGCCTCGCAGCCCGGCGCCTGCAGGGCAGCCGGTCGCGTCCGAATTCCCGCAAAAATGCCCGTCAATTGTAGGGCCAATGCAGGATTGACTTCGTCGAATCAGCATGCCGCATTAGATTGACCGTAGCTGCACGGGCTTTTGTTCCGTTTGCAAAATCGATGCAGCAAACGGGAGCGACGCATGAAAGGATCCGCGATGTACAAGAAGAAACTCGATCTCACGGGCCGCCACGCCCTCGTCACGGGCGGGGGGCGCGGCATAGGCCTGGCCTGCGCCGAAGCATTGGCCGAATTCGGGGCCGAGGTCGTCATCGCCGATTTCGACATGAAGGTCGCGGCCGAAGGACAGGCAGCCCTGGCGGCCAAGGGCTACAAAGCCGAAACGGTGCAGATGGATGTCACCAAATCCGATCAGGTGACCCAGGTCGCCGATGAACTCGCCGCCAAGGGCCGCACCGTCGAGATCCTGGTCAACAATGCCGGCATCGCCCGCTCGATGACGCCGGCCGAGGACGTCGCCGACGAGCATTGGCTCAACGTGCTCGACGTCAACCTGAACGGCGTGTTCTGGTGCTGCCGCGCCTTCGGCAAGCATATGCTGGCGGCCAAGAAGGGCTCGATCATCAATATCGGCTCGATGTCCGGCATCATCGTCAACAAGCCGCAGGAACAGTCCTACTACAACGCTTCCAAGGCCGGTGTGCATCACCTCACCAAGTCCCTGGCGGCCGAATGGGGCCTGCGCGGCGTGCGGGTGAACTCCGTCGCTCCTACCTATATCAACACGCCGCTGACCGCCTATGCCGCGACGGACCCGGCCAATACGGCGATGTTCAAGACCTGGCTCGAGATGACACCGCAGGGGCGGATGGGCGAACCGGAAGAAATCGCCTCCGCCGTGCAGTTCCTCGCTTCGGACGCCGCGAGCCTGATGACCGGCTCGATCGTCGTCGTCGATGGCGGCTACACCTGCTGGTAGGAGCAGCACGCAAAGACGGACCTTAACCTTCTCCCCTAGCGGGAGAAGGTGTCCCGAAGGGACGGATGAGGGGTCTTACGGCCCATCCCAGAGCTACCTCCTGAGAGGCCACCAAGAGTTGTGAGGTTCCGTCAACCGCTCATCCGGCGCTGCGCACCACCCAAGGCACTTCCCTTGGAAGTGCCAGGTCCCGCAAGGGGAGAAGGTTTTTCGCGCCTCAAGACGCGGCGCGGTTGTAGATGTCCTCGATCCGGATGATGTCGTCCTCGCCGAGATAGGAGCCGGTCTGCACTTCGATCAGTTCGAGCTCGATCTTGCCGGGATTCTCCAGCCGGTGGGTGGAGCCGATCGGAATGTAGATCGACTCGTTCTCATGCAGCGTCTTGATCTGGCCATTGATGCTGACATTGGCGACGCCGCGCACCACGATCCAGTGCTCGGAGCGGTGATGGTGCTTTTGCAGCGAAAGCTGCCCGCCGGGCTTGACCACGATGCGCTTGACCTGGTGGCGCGCACCGAGATCCAGCGATTTGTAATGCCCCCAGGGCCTGTAGGACTGCAGGTGGTCCTGCGTCAGCCCGTTATGGCTCTGCTTGAGTTTCTCGACCAGCGCCTTGATGCCGGCGGCATCGTCGCGGCGGGCCACCAGCACGGCGTCGCCCGTGGTGATGACGGCAAGGTCGTCCAGGCCGACGACACAGACGAGTTGGCGTTCCGAGGACACCAGATTGTTGCGGGCATTGACGAACAGGGCCTCGCCGAGCTTGGCATTGCCGGCCTCGTCTTGCGGCGAGAGCTCGCGCACCGCGCCCCAGGAGCCGACATCCGACCAGTCGAAGCTGGCCGGAACCACGGCGGCGGCCTGGGTCTTTTCCATCACGGCATAGTCGACCGAGCGCTTGTCGCAACGGGCAAAGGCTTCGGCATCGAGACGCAGGAAGCCGAGATCGAGCGTGGCCTTGGCGACCGCCTCGTTCACAGCTTCGACCGTTTCGGCATCGCAACGGGCATATTCGGCAAGAAAGAAGCCGGCCTCGAACAGGAAATTGCCGGAATTCCACAGATAGCCTTCGCGCACATAGCGCGTGGCGGTCTCGGCGTCGGGTTTTTCGACGAAGCGGCGCACCTTCATGACGCCCTCGACCAAGGGCTCTCCGGCCTCGATATAGCCATAGCCGGTGGCGGGCTGGTTGGGCACCACGCCGAAAGTCACGATGCTCTTCTTGGCTGCCCCGCGACGCGCCGCCGCGCAGGCGGCCCGGAAACCTTCGATATCGCGCACGCGGTGATCGGCGGCGAGGGTGAGGACCGGCGTCCTGGCGCCGTCCCGCGAGGCAATGAAGGCCGCACCGGCCGCAATGGCCGGACCGGAATCGCGCGCCTCGGGTTCGAGCACGATATCGGCCTCGACGCCGATCGACAGCAATTGGTCGGCAACCAGGAAGCGATGGTCCTGGTTGGTGACGATGACGGGGCGACCGAACAGCTCGGCGCCGCTCACGCGCCGCATCGTTTCCTGGAAGGTGGAGAGATCGCCGAACAAAGGCAGGAACTGCTTGGGCCGGCTGGCACGCGAGGCCGGCCACAACCGCGTTCCGGAGCCGCCGCAAACGATCAGGGGAACGATCTGGGTAGACATCATCCGCTCATATTTGAATTGGAGGAGCCATCGACTGAATAGCTCTATGCCACGATTATACGGGCAGAGGCAGGTGATTTTCAGGCCTGCTTTGGTTTATTTCGCTTCTCTTAGAGGGGGCATCGCCACCGCGACGCTAATGCTTCCGGATAGGGCGAGGTCTCCTGCGGCTGATGCAGCGCCCATCCTCATTCCGCGGCAGCCAGGCCGTCCCTGTCCAGCACCGGGCCATTGGGGTCGCCCGGCGCCGTTTCCCAGCCGAGGTCCGGAATCACCGCGATGCGGGCGCCGCGCATGTCGACGCGCGTCATCACGAAGTCGGCATTCTGCAGATGGCGGATCTGGCTGCGGGCGCGCCCAGCCGAATGACTGCCGCAGCGCCTGGCGATCTCGGCGTCCGGCGGACATGGCAGCCCCGTCATCGCAGCAGCGGCAAGGATCAGGAACACGGCCTGGAGATCGGCGGGAACCAGGCGGGCATGGTCGAGCGCGCCCCGCCACTGTTCCTGGTCGACGCTATCGGGATCGAGACCTGCCCGGGCGGCGTTGAGCAGGAACTTGAACTCGGCCATGGCCGGCGGCGAACCGCCCAGCCGCTCGATGCGGCAGCGCACGATGAAGTCCTGATAGAGCACGGCATCGGTGCGGAAACTGGCATCCGGCTCCTCCATGATCGCAAAGGCGATACGGGCATGAGCCTGCTGCAGTTCGGCTGGCGCTATGGCGGGCAAGGCCTCCTCGCCGGCAGCCTCGGCTGGCCTGTCGCGCACGAGCTGTTCGAGAATCTCCGTGGTCGACATCGGCGGCGGCGTCACCACGCGGCGCTCGGGACGGGCGCGCGGCGCTGCCACGGGTACGGGCGCCAGGATGAGATCGCGCGCGGCATCGCCCCCTTCCGGCAGCGGCGTCAGCTTCGGCGTTGCCACCTTGGGCCGCGTCTCCACCGGGCCGACCTTGATCGGCAGCGGGCGGCGCGACAGGGCCGGTCCCAGCGCCACGAACTGGCCGCGCTGCAATTCCCGGAAGGTCTCGGCCTGGCGCCGGTCGAGGCCGAGCAAATCGGCGGCACGGGCCATGTCGATATCGAGGAAGGTGCGCCCCATCAGGAAGTTGGACGCTTCGGCAGCGACGTTCTTGGCGAGCTTGGCCAGGCGCTGGGTGGCGATGATGCCGGCGAGGCCGCGCTTGCGGCCGCGGCACATCAGATTGGTCATCGCCCCGAGCGAGACCTTGCGCGCCTCTTCGCCGACATCGCCGGAAGCGGCAGGCGCGAAGAGCTGGGCCTCGTCGACCACCACCAGCATCGGGAACCAATGGTCGCGCTCGGCATCGAACAAGGCATTGAGGAAGGCCGCCGCCGCCTTCATCTGCATTTCGGCATCGAGGCTCTCCAGCACCAGCACGGCCGAGACCCGGTGCTGGCGCACGCGTTGGGCGATGTGTTCGAGTTCGGCCAAGCTGCGTTCGCCGTCGATGACGACATGACCGTAACGATCCGACAGGCTGGCAAACTCGCCCTCGGGATCGATGATGACCTGTTGCACATGCGGCGCGCTCTGTTCGAGCAGCCGACGCAGGAGATGCGACTTGCCGGAACCCGAATTGCCCTGCACGAGCAGGCGCGTGGCCAGCAACTCCTCGATGTCGAGCATTGCAGGCGCACTGCCGGCGGCAGACGCGACGCCCATCTCGATTTCGATCTTCATCTCAAGCAGTGATTCCGGTTTCGCCCCAGCCATAGCGCCCCTGAGGGGCTGCTCACAACCCCCACCCACCCCTCAGCAGGGATTTCCACATGCGTGGCACGGTGGGGTTTGAAATCCGTTCCGTCACACCCCGGGTGACTCTTGCTTTCGTCCTCACTCTACGGAAGGATGAACGTGGGCGGGCTTTCTCCAACAAAATTTGTGCGATGAAGACATTGTTGCTCATCGTCGGCCTTCTGGCTGCCATACCGCATTCGGCAAGCGCCGCCGCGAACCATCCTTGGCGTCTCGAACCGGAGATACCCGCGTTTCCGGCATTCACACTGCCGAATGCCCTGCCCGATCCTCCGTTTCTTCCTGCCGAGCCGCCTTCGTTCTGGACATCGACCGGCCTTGCCAATCTGATCGACTACCCGGCCCCCATGCTCGACACGCATCCCAGCAGGGAGCCGATGCAGATCACGGTCGTCCACAGCAGCACGCCAAATTGTGACGATCATTGCGCCGAATGGATTTCGGCCGAGGGGATGATCACCGACGACACCCCGCTCCTGTTTCGTATGACCTTGGCGCTTCTGGGAAAGCGCAAGCTGCCTGTGGTGATCTCCTCGCCCGGCGGGTCGGTTCGCGCTTCCTTTGCAGTGGGACAAATGATCCGCATCAGGGGGCTTGACGTTATAGTGGGCAGGACGGTGAAGGAGGCCTGCCCGGAAGGAGACAAGGCCTGCAACGGCCAATCCGCTGATGCGCGTCGCGGCACAGCCGTGGGCTTCGACGCGATCTGCGCCTCAGCGTGCGTCTACGTCCTGTCGGGGGGAGTCCAGCGCATCGTGCCTCCTCTCGGTGCACAGATCGGCGTACATGAGACCGTTCAAACTGGAACTTCGGTATGGATCGAGAGATCCCCCGTCAAAGATTCATTCGGGCGGGTCATCGGCTTTCGTTCGCAAATGCATGCGGTCGCCAACACCCTTCAGCAGGCCGCACCGCCCGCCGCCTATGTAAAGGCTGAGTCCTACCTGACTGCGATGGGCATCAGCAACGAGTTGATCAGCCTCATGCATCAAGCGGCTTCCAACCAGGTACGCTTTCTCACTGGCAAGGAGCTCGCAGATACCGGCCTTGCTACAAAGAGGCTGACGATCGACGAGTACTTTGCAACGGCAGGCCGCCATGGGGCCGATGCCGTTGCACCGGCAATGGAGCGTTTGCCATCCACCCCACTTCCCTTGGCCGTTGGCGCGAACGACAAGGCCCCTACAGCCTCCCAGGACGGGCAACGGTCCGCAACCCCTTGCCCGGCATCCTTCGAGGCCCTTCCTGTCGACGGAAAGCGGGCAACCGGCCTGGTGGATGCCGTGATGCCGCCAGACGCTGCTTCCGTGATCCTGCATGGCGTGGAAGAAACCTCGCATCTGCAAACACAGGCGAAATATTTCGAATTCAAGCGTATCGGCCTGCGTGTTTTCGCAAGAGGCAGAACTTTTGCGCCATCTGTGCTGGTCCCATCCGGCATGGCGGTGAAACCTGGTGACATCGTGACTTTTATCACCCGCCACCGAGATTCTACCCATCGGTGCCAGTTCGTGCCCAACCTGGCGGTCGCCGTTCGGCATTCCTGACGAACCGCTATGTAATGGCGCCTTGGAATATCCGAGCGTTCAGCCTCACAGGTACGGCGACTACTCGCCGATGCGATATTCGGCGAGCTTGCGCTTCATCGCCTGGAAACGCCGGACATGGGCCTCGTCGCGACGCAGGGCGACCGCGGTCGACAGCACGTCGATCACCACCAGAGCGGCAATGCGCGAGGTGGTGGGCGTATAGATGTTGGTATTGTCGAGCGTCTCCACCAGCAAGGCCACGTCGCAATGGCTGGCAAGGGAAGTCTCGAATCCGGTCAGGCCGATGACCTTGGCCCCGTTCTCGCGCGCGGTACGCGCCACCTCGATGATCGAGCGGCTGCGCCCGGTGTGGGAGATCACCACCGCAACATCGCCCGGCTTCATCATCGAGGCGACCATGATCTGCTGGTGAGTGTCGTGCTGGGCCCCGCAGGGCACGCCGAACAGCGGGAATTTTTGCTGGGCGTCACGGGCCACCACGCCCGAAGCACCCAGGCCGAAGAATTCGATGGCCTTCGCCTTTTCCAGAATGTCGATCGCCCGGGCCAGGGCCGCCTTGTCGAGGTGATGGCGCGCCCAGTCGAGGCTGGTGATGGTGTAGTCGAAGATCTTCTCGACCACGGTTTCCGGCGTATCTGTATCGAGCAGCACCGAATGGGTGGCCGGGGTGCCCAGCGCCAGGCTCTGGGCCAGGCGCAGCTTAAAATCCTGGAAGCCGGTGCAGCCGATCGCAGCGCAAAAGCGGATGACCGTCGGTTCGCTCACCCCGGCGGCCAGCGCCGTCTCCGCCACCGTCGCGTTCAGGATACGCTGGGGATCGGCCAGGATGAGGTCGGCAACCTTGCGGTCGGACTTGCGCAATTCGCCCAATGTCAGCCGGATCACCTCGAGCACGTTCTGGATCGTGGTCCGAGGCGCGGGCTGCGATGCGGTATGATCCGGCAAGGTCATGGGCGGCTTCCCTTTTTCTGGCTCCCTCTTCGGGTCGGAGGGCTCAGACCGTCATCTCGGACGGACCTGCCAGCCTATACTCGATTCCCGTCCCGGCCCGAAGCAGACGGGTCGGCCCCGTCATCGCGGCGACCCTGGCGTCAATCGTTTCAGGTGCGAGCGTGTTGAAGGCAAACAGGCCGTAGTGGTGGGCGAGCACGGCACAGATACCGCAGGACGATGCCAGTTCGACGGCCTCATCCAGGGTGAAATTGCCGGCAATGCCGGCCGCAGCCAGGGCTGGCGAACGGCCATTGACCGGCAGCAGCGCCAGATCGGCGGCCAGTGCCCGCACCTCTTCAACCTGTCCAGCATAGGGGATGGTGTCACCGGAGTGGAAGACGCGGATGCCGTTCACTCCAAGACCATAGCCGAGGAAGAGATGATGCCCCTGCCCATCCCGCTGCAGATCTTCGTGAGCGGCCCGCACGGCCTGCACTTCGATCGCATCGTCGAGGATCAGGGTCTCGCCGGCATCCATGCCGATGAAACGCTCCGGGTCGAGGCCGGTCCTGTCCTGCGCCAGTTCGAGCGAGGCCCTGGGCACCACCAGGCGCAGTTGCGCAAAGCGCCGGGCAAGCGGACCCAATGTCGCCGCATCGAGGTGATCGGTGTGATGATGCGTGCACAGGATGAAATCGAGCGGCGGCATTTCGTCGATCTCGATTGGCACCGGCATCATGCGTTCATGTGAAGGGCCGCGATCGCGATATTTCTGGGCCAGGGAATCCGAGAGATAGGGATCGATCAACAGGCGATGCCGGCCGCTGTCGAGGAGGAAACCGGCCTGCCCGAGCCAATAGAGCGAGAGACCGGTTTCAGGCCGGCTCGCAAGCTTTCCGGCCAGCAGGCCGGCAAAAGGCAGGACTTCCAGCGTCACCTCATGCCCTCCCCCGCAAGGCGTCCATCAAATTGGCGATGGCGACCTCGGCGGCCCTGTCGACGCTTTCCTGGGTGAAGCCGCCGATATGGCTGGTGGCAATCACCCGGGGATGGCCGGCGAGAGCGAGGTTTGCCGGCGGCTCTTCCTCGAAGACATCGGTGGCGTAGCAGCCGATATGCCCGTCTTCGAGCGCTTGGCGCAGGCCCTTCTCGTCGACCAGCGACGACCGGGCCGTGTTGACCAGCACCGCGCCACGCCGCATCGCTGCGAATTCGCTGGCGCCGAGGAGCGGGCGGCCATCCGCCGGCGCCGGGCAGTGGAGGGTGACGACATCGGCCTCAGCCAGTATGTCCGATATCTCGACCCAGCGCAGGCTGTTCGCCTCGACATTCACGGCAGGGCGCTGCGGATCGTAGGCGAGAATCTCGGCCCCGAGCGCGGCAGCCAGGCGCGCGACCTCGGCACCGATGGCTCCGCAGCCGACCACGCCCACCTTGCGCCCGCGGATCTCGGCACCGATCCGGCGCGGCCAGGTTCCCTGCTTGATACCGGCATCGCAAAGCGGGATCTGCCGGAGCGCTGCGAAGATCAGGCCGATGGCAAGCTCGGCCACCCCGGCTGCATTCGCACCGGCTGCGATGCGCACGGCGATCTTGCGCGCGAGCAGCGTGTCGATCGGCAAATTGTCGGTTCCGGTGCCGTTGCGGCTGATCGCCCGGAGCGAGCCCGCCGCGGCGATGACGCGCGGCGAGATCTTTTCCACGCCCGCCAGCCAGCCGGTCACGCCGGGCACCAGAGCGAGCAAATCCTCCTCGTCGGGCAATTTGCCGGGCGCCGGCATGACGATCTCATGGCCCTCGGTCCTGAGGCGCTCGACCAGGGGATGGGCCGTCGACGTCAGCGAGCGCGGCGTGACCAGAATGCGTTCCATATCTTCGGCTCTTCTCCCTACCCCTTGGAAGCGGCGATGGCGATCTCGCCCAGCCGCTCGAAGGAGGGACCGGAGGTGGGGATCTTGATGTCGAAGACCTCGGCGATTACCTGGGTCCAGCCATGCAGGAAATAGGTCCAGCCATCCTCGATCTGGAGATGCCGCACCGCCTGCTGGTGCCGGGCCTGGTCGAGGAAGACCAGATCGCCGCGATAGTTGAGATCCCACACGATGGCGCGCTCCGGAAAGACCGCCGCATAGGTGAGGGGCGAACCAGGAGCGTCCTTGCCAAGGCCGGTGGCATTGATCACCACCGAGCCCGGCTTGAGCGCGGCGGTGACCGCATCATTGTCAGCAGGATCGGGGGCGAGCACATAGTCGACCGGCACGGGCATGCCAATCTCTTCATGAATGCGCCGGATCTCGTCGAGGCGCGGCTGGCTGCGATTGGAGACCACGATGCGCGACGGCCGGTCGGCGCCGCGCTCCTCACGCACCATGTGCCAGGTCAAGGCAATGGTGGAGCCACCCGCCCCCATCGAGAAGAGTTCGGCGCCGGTGCGTTCGAAATGTCCCTTGGGAATGAAATTGTCGAGGGCAAGCCCGGAAGAGATCGGGTCCTTGGCGTGGCAGATCAGGCGCCCGTTGCGTTTGGACAGGCAACTCGTCTCCTCCATGCGCAAGGCAAAATCGTCGACTTCGTCGAACAGGTCCCGGCAGGCTTTGTAGAGGTCTATCTTGTGGGTGGTGACCAGCGCCCCCAGTGAGAAGGGATCGGCCTTGATGAAGGCGACCGCTTCGCGATAGGCGGCCGGGTCGGCATGAAGGGTAAAATCGATGCCCTTGATCACGGCATCCTTCAGGCCCAGGTGCTCTGCCCAGGCCGGGAAGACGCGCATGATCGAGCTTTTGGTCGTGGTCACGCCAATGAAATAGAGCGTCGGCTGCGTCGCCGGCTGGTAGCCGCTCATGCTGCACCCGCCCGGATCGCTTTGACACGCTCGACGGCAGCCTTTGCCTTGGCGGTGATCTCCGCGAATTTGCCGCCATTGATGTCTTCGGGCTTGGCGATCCAGGTCCCGCCGACGGCCGCGACGAAGCGATGCTTGAGCCAGTCGCTCATGGTCTCCAGCGTGACGCCGCCGGTCGGGATGAAGCGAACGCCGAGATGATTGAAGGGAGCGGCGATCCCCTCCAAGGCCTTCGGCCCCCCCGCGACACCGGCCGGGAAGAACTTGCACAGGCGAAGGCCGGCACGCGTCGCCAGCGTGAGATCCGTCGGCGTCATGATGCCGGGGGCGAAAGGCAGGCCGATGGCCTTGGCGGCAACGACGATCTCGGCATCGAAGCCGGGAGACAGGGCGAAACTCGCGCCATTGTCCTTGCAGGCCTGGACCGACTCCAGATCCAGCACCGTTCCGGCGCCGGCCAGGAAATCCGGCCTCTGGTCGCGCAGGATGGCCAGCACTTCTGCAGCGGCCCTGGTGCGGAAGGTGATCTCGGCGATCGGCAAGCCGCCAGCGGTCAAGGCGTCGGCCAAGGCAACCGCATGGGCGGGATCGTCGATCGCGATGACCGGCACCACGCCGATCGCCTCGATCTGCTCAATGGGATTGTTGGCCATGTCCGCGCTCTCCTCAGGGCTTGCCGACGATATCAGCATAAGTGGCAATTTTGTAGCAATGCTACATATTTCATCTCGCCTCGGCAAGATACCTGGGATATTTTGCTGCAGCGCAGCATGAATTTGTCGGAATTTTCGGTTGACCCGCCGAAAAACGTGTAGCATCACTCCCAAAAATGCACAGGCGATGGCCGCGCCATATCCCGCCCGTCCCTTTTAAAAAGCGAGCCGAGGACACACCCATGACGCAGGATCTCATCCTGGCCATCGATGTCGGAACCGGCAGTGCCCGGGCTGCCCTGGTCGAGGCCGGCAATGGTGCCATCCTGGAGATCGCCGCCAGCGAATATGACCAGATCGTACCGGCTTTCGGCTGGGCCGAACAGCGCCCCGCCGATTGGTGGGCCGGCACCGTCTCCGCCATCCGCACCGTGCTCGAACGCCATGCTGGCGCCGCCGCCAGGATCCAGGCCGTCGCCGCCTGCGGCCAGATGCATGGCACCGTGCTGGTCGACGGCCACGGCAACCTCACCCGCGACACCGCGCCCTTGTGGAACGACAAGCGCACGGCAGGCCTGGTGGCGGCCTTCGAGCGGGACAACCCGCCCGCCTCCTATCTTTCCGAAAGCGGCAATCCACCGACGCCGGCTTGGCCCGGCTTCAAGCTCGCCTGGCTGCGCGACAACGATCCGGATGCCTATCGGGCGGCTGCCACCGTGCTGATGCCGAAGGACTACATCAATCTGCGGCTCACTGGCGAAATCGCCATGGACGAGGGCGACGCCTCCTGCAGCTTCCTGATGAATCCGACAAGCGGGACCTGGTCGAACGCGATGATCGATCGCCTCGGCCTCGACGCCGCCAAGTTGCCGCCGATCCGTTCGCCGCTCGACATTCTCGGGCATGTCACCGAGGGCGCCGCCCTGGAGACAGGCCTTGCCGAGGGAACGCCCGTCCTGGTGGGCGGGGCCGACTATCCCGTGGCGGTGCTCGGCTCGGGCGTCGTCCATCCCGGTACGGCATCGGACGTGATGGGCACCTCCTCCATCATCACCCTGGTGACGGGCGAGCCGCTGCTCGATCCAGAGATCTGCAATGTCCGCACCGTCGAGGGTCATTGGGGCCCTTTCACGCTGCTGGAGACCGGCGGCGATGCCATGCGTTGGGCCCGCCGCGCCTTCCACGAGAAAAGCCTGTCCTATGGCGACATCGTCGCCAAGGCAGCCGAGGCCCCGGCCGGTGCCGAAGGCTTGTTCTTCCTGCCCTTCCTCGCCGGCGAGCGGCTCGGCGCGCATCGCAATGCCCGCGCCCAGTTTTTCGGCATCGGCGCCAAGCATGGCCTTGCCCATCTCCATCGCGCCACGCTCGAAGGTGTGGCTTTCGCGGTCAATCGCCATATCCGCGTGATGGAGGCCTCCACCGGCCAGAAGCTCGAGCGCGTGGTCGCTTCCGGCGGCGGTGCCAAGACCGAACTCTGGCTCAAGATCAAGGCGAGCGCCTATAACGTGCCGATCCTGGTACCCGAGGAAACCGAATGCGGCCTCGTCGGCTGTGCCGCGATGGCGGCAACCGCCCTCGGGCGTTTCGGCAAGGTCGAGGACGCCGTCGCCCATTTCGTACGCTATGGCGCCGAGGTCCTGCCCGACCCGGCCTGGGCGGAAACCTATGCCCGCATGCAGCCGATGTTCGACCGCCTCTATCGCCATTCCCAGGCGCTCTACGACGATCTCGACCGGCTGCAGCAAGGCTGAACCGCCGCCTGGTCCCCCCTCCCCAGAGCAAAATGACTTTTCTCCAATCGTCATTTTTCTCTAACTCTTTGTTTTGACGCGTTTTCTTAATCGAAAAGTCGATCAACTTTTCTGGAAAACTCTCTGGCTTGAAGGAAACAATCATGCAGGACGTGCTCTCCGCCTTCCGTCCCGGCCTATTCGAAGGCAAGACCGTCGTGGTCTCCGGCGGCTCCAGCGGCATCGGCCTGGCCATCGCCCAGGGCTTTGCCGGCCTCGGTGCCAATGTCATCGCGACGGGGTCCACGCAGGCGCGCCTGGCGGCGGCCAAAGCCGCCAATGGCGACCGCTCCATTCGTTTCGAACAGCTCGACGTCCGCGACAAGGCGGCGGTCGACCGCTTCTTTGCGGCCCTGCCGGCGCTCGACGTGCTGGTCAATGCCCAGGGCATCGCCCGCCCCGAAGCCGAATGGACCGAGGAAACCTATCTCGAAGTCATCGACGTCAACATGAACAGCGCCATGCGCCTCGCCATGGCGGCCCACCCCCTGCTGGTGAAATCACAAGGATCCATCATCAACTTCGCCTCGATGCTGAGCTATCTCGCCGATGACAGCGTGCCAGCCTATTGCGCCAGCAAGACCGGCATCATGGGGCTCACCCGGGCCCTCGCCCACAAATTCGGGCCCGAAGGCATCCGAGTCAACGCGATTGCGCCCGGCTATCACCGCACCGACATGACCAAGCCCCTGTGGTCCGACCCGGTGCCGGCCGGAAAGATCGCCAATAAGGCGGCGCTCAAGCGCTGGGGCACCGTCGACGATCTCGTTGGCACCGCCCTGTTCTTTGCCTCCCCCGCCTCGATCTTCGTGACCGCTACTACGCTGCCGGTCGATGGGGGCTATGTCGTCAGCGGCTTCTGATGCCAAGAGTTCGATGACCCTTGGTTCCGTCTGATGGTTTTCGCCAAATCTTTGATTTGGTATCGAAAATCATCAGGTGTCCAAGGCCAGGGCGCACCAGTATCTTCGAGACTTGGCATGACAAGGCTGCATCGCAAGACGCATTGGCCAGAAGCAAAACCGCCCGGCGCGAGCCGGGCGGTTTTCCTTGTCAGGCTTCATTCACAGGGCGGCGCCCCTGGCGTGCCGCACCGACGCTGGCGCCCGCCGCCGGCGGGAGCCGGGCCGCGTTCGCCCGGCGGCGGCCGCATCTGTTGCATCGGCCGGGGGGCCTGCCCGCCGAATTCCGGCTGGGCGCGCGGTGCGGGCGGCTGCCGGTTCATGCGAGGCTGCGCATTCATGGCCGGTGCCATTTCAGGCGCGGATGCCGGATTCAGGCGCTTCTGGCGCGGTGGCGGCGCGCCATTGTCACCAGACCCGCCATCCGGCTGGGTCTGAAGGCGCGGGCGGCGGCCAGCCGGCTGGACCGGCGCATCCGGCTGGCCGGGACCGGCATCGGGTTGCCGGTTCTGCGGACGCCGACGCCCCGGCAGCGGCTGCATCTGCCCGCTGCCATCCGGCAAGGCTTGGCCAGCGGGCGGTAGCGGCTGGCCGAAGCCCTGACCGTCCTGCGCTGGACGACGCTTGCGGCCGGCCGGCTGCGGCGGCGCACCGCCTGCATTGGGCAAGGCCTGCCCGTCGGGTGCGGCACCAGGCACCGGCGCCGGCGCGCCGCCATCCTGGGGCTGGCGCCCTTGTGGCTTCTTGCGGCCGGGACCCGGCTGCTGCTGACTGCCTGCCTTCGGCAAAGGCTTGCCGAGCTGGTTCTCATCGGTGGCCGGTGGCTGTCCCGCGGGCAAGGCCGTGCCATCAGGCTGTTGCCGGCCGCCGGGACGCAGGCGCCCCTTCTGTCCGGGGAGAGGCTGGCCGGGCTGCGCCTGGTCAGGCTGTCCTTCGGGCTGGGTGCCCGGCAAGGGCTGGCCCAGCTGGCCGGGTTTGGCCGCCTTGCCGCCAGGTTGCAGACGGCCCGGCAGCGGCTTGCCAGCGAGCGGCGGCTTGCCGTTGTCGAGCGGCAGGGCCTCGCCGTTCATGCCGGGCAGCGCCTTTCCAGGCTGAGCCTGGCCGGGTTTGAGGCCAGGTTGGGTCTGCCCCGGCTTGAGTTCTCCAGGCTGTGCGGCCTGGCCCGGCTGGGCTTGGCCCGGCAGGAATTGTCCAGGCTGGCCTTTTCCGGGGAGAGCCTGACCTGGGAGTGCTTGCCCTGGCTGGGTCCGCCCTGGCTGAGCCTGACCCGGCAGCAGGCGCCCAGGCTGTTGCGGTGCACCTGGTACCGGCGGCACGCCGACCTCACCCGGCTGTGGCGCCACGACTGGCTGCGTCATCCCAGGTTGCCCACCCCGTCCCCCGCGATTGCGCAGGAAAGGCGGCAGGGCAACGCGAGCGGCGGCGGCCGCTGCACCGATGGCGATCGCCGCACCGGCTGCCTTCTCCCCGGTCGTCAGGCCACCCTCGCCCTCTTGGGGCCGCATGCGCTCCGGCGGAGCCTCCAGCGTCTCGTTGATGATGGTGGCATTGTGGATGTTGTTGAAGATGAAATTCTGCGGCGGCGGCTCGACATAGCGCGGCGGCCGTACCCATTCGGGCATCGCCACATAGCGCGGCGACGGCAGCACATAGTCGTCGATCGGTGGGGGCGGTGGCGGCAATTCCACGAAATCGCGGGGCGGCGGCGGCAGGAAGATCACCGGCGGCGGTGGAGGCGGCGGCAGATCGAATTCGGGGTCGGAGAAAATGATCACCGGCCGTTCGACATAGACCACCTCGACCTCGGGCGGCGGCGGCACGTCATATTCGATCACGTCGAAGGTCGGCGGCGGCTCGATCGCGGCGGACAGATATCTCAGCCGGCGGCGGGCATCCCAGGCATGGGGGCCGCGCGGATAGCGCTTGAGATAGGACCAATAGGCATTCGGCGTATCGCGCTTCCAGGTCTCATGCCAGGTGATGGCTTCGCGCCGGGCCGCCACGATGGCGCGCACGCGCTTGGCCATGGCATCACGCGGAAAGGCGGTCAGGAAATCCTGGTAGCCCTGCATAGTATCCCGGTCGACGGCGGCGACATAGGCATCACGCGCGTCGAAATCGGCGATGCGCTTGGATTGCATCGCCCTGTCTTCCTCAAGCGAAACCTGCGGGGCCGGTGCATCAGCCGCACGGTCGAAGAAACTGAAGGGGGCGCCGAGCTTCGACGCGCTCCAGGGCAGCACCGCGCCGTTGGTCTTCTCGCTCACCCGCAACCGGGTGCGGTCGAATACGTCGTTAATCGGCAGCCCCCCCGTGCGCATCATTTCGGCGAGAGCCTGCGCATAGGCGCCATACGGCCCCTGCTCGGGCGGCGCCGCCGTGCCGGGGGCCGCGTTGAAGGCGATCAGGGCATTGGGCTCGGCATCGACGAGCGCCAGGCCACCTGCGAGGGGCTGGTCACCGCGGGCAAATTGGTTGGCACGCGCACCATCGACCACCACGATACTGGCCTTCAACTGCAAGGCACCAAGCGGCCGAATGAAATCGGAGAGCCGCACCGCCTCGGCTGGTATGGAAGCAGGCGTCTGAATGGCGGAGTCGACGGGCACGAAATAATTCTGCCCTTCCGACTGCAGGCCATAACCGGCGAGATAAACGAAAGCCACCGTGTCGGGTCCCGATGCGGAGGCTTTGTCGAGGAACTCGCGGAACGCCTTGCGCAGCGAATCCTGGTCGAGATCGCGGGCGCCGGTGACGTCGAACCCGGCAGCCTGCAGGGTCTGGGCGATCAGGCCCGCATCATTGGCGCTGGTCGCCAACGGCCCGGCCTTGTAGTCGGCATTGCCTATGACTAGGGCAATGCGCTTTTCACCCTGGCTTTGTGCCCGGGCTGGTTGCAGCGGCAAACTCGCTGCAAGCAGAATGAACAGGAGCGCACAAGCGCTGCGGAATGTCGCGGACATTGATCTGGCCCTCTTGGTTTCCACCCGGCGTGGGCCGAGCTCGAACGGCTCATGGCCTGTGAGTACAACCTAAGCGATAGCTTGGCCGACTTGTATGGCGTGTGAACCAAAGGGGGCTGTTTTGGGGCGTTGTGGAGGCAATAGCGAGGCCAGCGCCCGAAAGCGGACCGGGAACGCTAGTTTTGGTCCTGGCATAGGATGATCGGCGATGCCAGGGCGGCGACATAGCCGGCGCCCTGATAGACCTGGGCGTTGTTGGCGCCGGGCGGCAGGAGGAAGGATCCGCTCACCACCTGCGGGACGTTGCCGACCTGCAGGAGGCTCCAGCTGAAATTGCACAGTTGCGCCGGCTTGGTCGGCGCCAGGTGAGAGCAATTGAGCAGCGCTCCTCCCAGCATGGCCGCGCCGCCGCAGCTGACGAACCGCGGGGCAGCAACCGCCGGATCGGTGCCGAGCGCCAGGGCAAGCAAGGCCGCGCAAAACAGGCCAGCCCCTGTCAGTACCCGGCTTCGATCAAATCTTGCGTGATCAGCAGGCATTTTGCGGTTCGTACCCATCTGCCCGATTGCATTTGAGGCATCCTTGTTATAATCATACACAAACATAAGCAAGCTTATAATTAGAACGGCATGCTCTAGATATGCTCAACCCGCCCACCCTCGGCTTCATCCTGCATGACGTCGCCCGCCTGATGCGCAAACGCTTCGAACAGCAAGCCGGCGATATCGGCTTGACGCGCTCGCAATGGCAGGCGCTCGCCTTTCTCTCCCGCAGCGAGGGTATCCATCAGAGCGGGCTTGCCGAACTGCTCGAGATCGAGCCGATCACCCTGGTGCGCATTCTCGACAAGCTGGAAGCGCGTGGGCTGATCGAACGGCGCCAGCATGCATCCGACCGCCGGGTCTGGCTGCTTTTCCTGACGCCGGCCGCCCATCCCATTCTCGCCGAGATGCGCGCTGTCGGCGACAGGACCCGGGCCGAGGCCCTGGCGTCCATCCCGGACGAAGACCGCGTGAAATTACTCGACACCCTGACGCAGATGAAGGCCAACCTTCTCGAAGCCTGCCGCCAGCCGGTCGACGACAAGGAGGCAAATCATGGCTGATGGCAGTAACCAGGCCCAGAAACTCGAAAGCCCTGTCGAGATCGACCGGCTCGCCGGCGACAAGGCCAATCAGGGCACATCCACGCCGCAGCCGGCCAAGATGCGCAAGCGCTCGCTGACCCGTCCCCTGCTGTTTGCCTTGCTGCCGATCGCCGTCGTGGCTGGCGGCTACTTCTATGTCACCGGCGGGCAGGTGATGGAGACGGACAATGCCTATGTGCAGGCGGCGATGGTCGGCATATCGACCGATGTCGCGGGCACGGTGGTGGAGATCGACGTCGTCGAGAGCCAGGCCGTCAAGAAGGGAGACGTGCTCTACCGCATCCGTCCCGACAGTTACCGCACGGCGCTGGAAGGGGCGGAAGCGCAGCTCGGCACCGTGCGCAACCAGGTTCTGACCCTGCAGGCGAGCTACGCCCAGGCCGAGGCCCAGATCGTCCAGGCCAAGGCCGACATTCCCTTCTACGAAGCCCAGTTCAAGCGCCAGCAGGATCTGCAGGCTTCAAGCGCCGCCTCCAAGCAGACCTTCGACCAGGCCAAGCACGATCTCGACGCGGCGCGCCAGAAGGTCATCGTGGCCGAGGCCAATGCCCAGGCCATGCTGGCCCAGCTCGGCGGCGACGCTTCCCTGCCGGTGGAAAAGAACCCCTTCTACCTCCAGGCCCAATCGGCCGTCGACAATGCCAAGCGCGATCTCGGCGACAGCGTGGTGCGAGCTCCCTTCGACGGCATCGTCACCAATGTCGACGCCCTGCAGCGCGGCGCCTATCTCAACGCCTCCCAGCGCGCCTTCAACCTGGTCTCCACCACCAATGTCTGGGTGGATGCGACCCCTAAGGAGACCGAGCTCACCTATGTCAAACCCGGCCAGCCGGTCGAGATTTCGGTGGACACCTATCCGGGCGTGACCTGGACCGGCAAGGTCGAGACCATCAGCCCGGCCTCCGCCTCGAGCTTTTCCCTGCTGCCGGCACAGAACAGCTCCGGCAATTGGGTGAAGGTGGTCCAGCGCATTCCCATGCGCATCAGCATCGATCCTGCGCCCGACAAACCAAGCCTGCGTTTGGGCATGAGCGTAGTGGTCGGTGTCGACACCGGCCACGCCCGCGGCCTGCCCAGCTTCGTGACGAGCTGGTTCGGCCAGGCCAAGCCGAGCGCCGGCTGACGACAGAGCCGCCGCGCCTTCCTGCGCGCCGGCCCGCCCTTTGAGCACCTAATTATTTCATCACCATAGTCCCATATCGTTGCGAACGAGGCCCGCCATGAGCGCATCCGCCACCGCGAGCGCCGGCCCGATACCCAGCCCTGCCCGCCCGGCTCCCACGGTCGCCAATCGCGGCGCCATCACCGCCTGCGTCATCCTGGCAGTGATCATGCAGGCGCTCGACACCACCATCGCCAATATCGCCCTGCCGCATATCCAGGGCAGTGTTTCCGCCAGCCAGGACCAGATCAACTGGGTGCTGACCTCCTATATCGTGGCGGCGGCGATCATGACGCCGCCCTCCGGCTTCCTCGCGGCCCGTTTCGGCCGCAAGCGCCTGCTGCTCGTCTCCATCATCGGCTTCGTGGTCGCCTCCATGCTGTGCGGCATGGCCCAGTCCCTGATACAGATCGTCGGTTTCCGCCTGATGCAGGGCGTGTTCGGCGCCGCCCTGGTGCCGCTGGCCCAGGCTATCATGCTCGACATCTACACGCCCGAGGAGCGCGGCGGGGCCATGGCCGTGTTCGGCGTCGCCGTGATGGTGGGACCGGTACTCGGCCCCGTCATCGGCGGCTGGCTGACCGACCACATTTCCTGGCGGTGGATCTTCTACATCAACCTGCCGATCGGCCTCGTCGCCATGCTCGGCGTGATGGCCTTCGTCACCGAGACCCGCAGCAGCACGGCCGTCAAGCTCGACTGGCTCGGCTTCGGCATGCTGTCCATCGCCATCGGGGCCCTGCAGGTGCTGCTCGATCGCGGCGAACAGCTCGACTGGTTCTCCTCGGGCGAGATTCAGCTCGAGGCCCTGATCTGCATCGGCACCTTCTACATCTTCCTGGTCCACACCTTCACGGGCAAGGAACCCTTCGTGAAGCCGCGCCTGTTCGTCGACCGCAATTTTGCGGTCGGGGTGGTGCTCATCTCGGCGGTCGGCCTGACCTATTACGCCGCCATGGCGCTGATGACGCCCTATCTGCAATCACTGATGGGCTATCCCGTGGTGACCGCCGGCCTGGTGATGGGGCCGCGCGGCATCGGCACCATGGTCTGCATGTTCATCGTCGGCCGCCTGGTCGGAAAGCTCGACACGCGCGTGCTGTTGCTGATCGGCTTCGGCCTGACCGCCTGGTCGCTCTACGACATGACCGGCTGGACCCCCGATATCTCGCAATGGCAGATCATCGTCACCGGCTTCGTCCAGGGCGCCGGCCTCGGCTTCCTGTTCGTACCGCTCACCACAGTGACCTTCCAGACCCTGGATGCCAGCCTGCGCGGCGACGGCACCGGCCTCTACAACCTTTCGCGCAACATCGGCTCCAGCGTCGGCATTTCCATGACCGCCGCCCTGCTGACCGAAAAAACCCAAGCCAATCACGCCGATATCGTCGCCCACATCACCCCCTACAACCAGACCCTGCAGGACATGACCCGGGCGAAGGTGATCGATCCGATGAGCGCCGCAGGGCAGACCATGCTCGACGGGATGGTCACCCATCAGGCGACCATCATCGCCTATATCGACGATTTCAAGCTGATGATGCTGCTGACGCTGGCTGCGATGCCGCTGGTCTTCTTCCTGAGAAAGGCAGCAAAGCCGCCGGAGATGGACCACAGCATGGCAATGGAGTGAGGGCTTGCCGAGGCCAGCCGGCTCATCCGCACCGATTTGAGCCCGCAGGACTTTATGCCATGTTCTTGGCAGACTCGAAGAACATGCGATGGCCATCCCATGGAATCAGGGCTCCCCTTCTCCCGCTTTGCGCAGTGGAACCGCGGCCTCGCCGAGGCGATCGTCGCGACGTCCCCGGCGCAACTTGCGGGTCGCTTTGCGCCGACTGCCCGTGATCTGCTGGCTGCGGACAGCTGCCATGTCGGCCTCTATCTGCGGGAAGGCGCCTGCGTGACCATAGACGGCGAGCGGCCCGACCGCTGGAACCGCCAATATGACAGGGGCCTCTTTCGCGAAGATCCCTTCTTCCAGAAATTCGCCGCCACGCAGGACGACTTCCTGCTGCCGCTGTCCAGCTTCGACGCTTTCCACTTCGAGAGGACGCCCTATTATCGGGACTTCTACCTGCCGTCGCGGACCATCGACGAGATCACCGGCGTGTTCAATCTCTCCCCCGGCGTCGCCGGCTACGTGACCTTCTTCCGCCATATGGGCAGCCCCGGCTTCATCCCTGCCGACCTTGCCCTCGCTGAAGGCGCCGGCGATGCCGTCCGGCTCGTGCTGGGGCGGCTTTGGCAGCTCTGGCAGTCTGGCGCTTCGATCAGGGGAACCGCCAACCGCGTCGAACTCAGTCCCCGGGAGGGCCAGATTCTCGACCTCCTCATGGATGGCGGCTGCGCCAAGACCATCGCCCGCACGCTCGCCATATCGCCGGGCACGGTGCGCAATCACATCAAGAGCGTCTATGCCAAGCTGGGCGTCCATTCCCAGGTCGAACTGCTCGCCGGCGGGGGCGACAGACGCATGCTTTGACGCGGCGTCTCAAGCCAGGCTCACTGCCCTGTCAGGATCCGCGTCCACGCCCTGGTTTGACGGCGAAGCACCGCCACGTCGGAATTGGTCACCACGAACAGCCGGGCCTTCACCTCCTCCGGCGGATAGATGCCAGGGTCCTTGGCAATCGCCTCGGTGAGCAGTGGCCGCGCTTCGGGCACCGCATTGGCATAGGATATGAAATTGGAATTGGCGGCCGCGATGTCGGGCCGCAGATTGAAGTCGATCCAGCGCATGGCATTGTCGGGATGCCGCGCATCCTTGGGCACGGCCATGGTGTCGAAATTCACCAGCGTGCCCTCTCGCGGAATGGCATAGGCCACCGTGACCGGCTTGGCCGCCGCCGCACCACGCGTCTTGGCCTGCAGGATGTCGCCGGACCAGCCCAGCGCCAGGCAGATGTCGCCATTGGCCAGGTCATTGATGTAGCGCGAGGAATGGAAATAGCGGATGGAGGGCCGCACTTTCTTCAGCAGAGCTTCGGCTTTGGCGAGGTCATCGGGTGCGGTGGAGTGCGGATCGAGCTTGAGATAAGCCAGCGCCATGGGAATCACCTCCGTCGGCGCGTCGATCATGGCAACGCCACAATCGGCGAAACGCTGGACGATCGCCGGGTCGAAGATCATGGCGAAGGAGTCGACGGGCGCATCCGGCATCCGGCGCTTGATGGCCTCGATATTGTAGCCGATGCCGTCCGTCACACCCATATAGGGCATAGCATGTAGGTTGCCGCGATCGGCCTGCGCGATTAGGGCCAGCACCTTCGGGTCCACCTTGGCGGCGTTGGGCATGGCCTCGCGCCGTAGAGGCTGCAATGTCTCGGCCTTGATCTGGTTCCTGAGGAACGGAAAGGCGGAGGGATAAACCACGTCATAGCCGGAGCGGCCCGCGAGCAGTTTGGTCTCCAGCATCTCGTTGCCGTCGTAATTGTCGTAGACGACCTTGATCCCAGTCTCTTTCTGGAATTTCTCCACCGTGTCGGGCGCGATGTAATCCGTCCAATTGTAAACGTTGACGACTTTCTCCTCCTCCGCCCGGACTGGAGCCAGGCCGATAAGGGCGAGACATATGACAAGGACGACCGAACGAAGCAGGGAGCGCATGCGAACCTCCTTTGCAGTCTAGGGAGCGTTTCCGGTCCGCTCAGACCGGAAAGGTGCCCATCTCGTTGAGATCATGACGAGAATTATCCAGGCAGACCGAAGCCGGCTCTAGGCGCGACGACCGGCATAAACAGGCAGCGTGATGCAGGCGACATTGCCGCCGCCGAGCAGGATCTCGCGCGAATTCTCGATTCCGACGATGGCATGGTCGGGGAAAAGCTCGGCCAGGATGGCTTTGGCCGGGCGATCGAGAGCGCAGCCGAATTCGGGAACGACCACCACGCTGTTGCCGGGATAGTAATTGATGTAGCTCGCCGCGATGCGATTGCCCGCCGGCCGCGCCCAGCTCAATTCGACCTGGTCCACCCCCTCGCTTTCCTCCGTCGTGGTCTCGATCGGCAGGGGATGGGGCAGCTTGTGCACTTTCAGCGCTCTTCCCCGGGCGTCGCGCGCCGAGCGCAGCACGTCCTCGGCCTCGCGCACGATCTCATATTGCGGATCGTCCTTGTCGTCGGTCCAGCTCAACACCACCTCGCCGGGGCGCACGAAACAGCAGATGTCGTCGACATGGCCGTCGGTCTCGTCGAAGGCGAAACCCCGCGGCAGCCAGACGATGGTGTCGATGCCGAGATAGTCGGCGAGTTGCTGTTCCACCGCCGCCTGGCCGACATGGCCGTTGCGGTTGGCATTGAGCAGGCATTGCGCGGTGGTGACCAGCGTGCCCTGCCCGTCGCATTGCAGGCCCCCGCCCTCAGCGATCAGGCTGGAACGGTAACGGTCCATCCGCTCGATTTCGAGGACCTTGTGGGCGAGCTGGTCATCGAGATCCCAGGGGAAATAGAGCCCGCCATTCAGCCCGCCATAGGCATTGAAGGTCCAGTCGACACCGCGCACCTCGCCCTGGTCGTTGACCACGAAATTGGGGCCGCTGTCGCGCAGCCAGGAATCATTGCTCGACATTTCGACCAGCCGCACCGCATCGGGCAGGCATGCTCGGGCATGGCGCCATTGCCGCGCCGAGACGATCACGGTGACGGGCTCGCTTGCAGCAATCGCCGCGGCGACACGTACGAACAGCTTTTGCGCCGGCTTGGCTCCAAGCCGCCAGGTGTCGGGCCGTTCGGGCCAGATCAACCAACAACCGGCTTTCGGCTCGAACTCGCCGGGCGCGCGGAAACCATCCTGTCGCGGCGTGGTGGTGAGCGTTTTCGACAAGGCGTTCCCCTCCGATGCGAAGCTATCTCAGCGGCTTGCCCGATATCGTAGAGGTCCTGCCGAGGCCGGCGCCATGTCCCATTTGGGATAGAGCGTTTTCCAGAAAAGTTGATAGACTTTTCGATTAAGAAAACGCGTCAAAACAAATAGTTATAGCAAAATGTGATTCAGGGAAATCGCATTTGCTCCAGCGCTCACCCAGCCTTCCGCCTTGCCTCCACCGCCGTGATGAAGCCGGCATAGCTCCAGGCCAGATGCTTGGCCGAGGTATGCTCGCCGGTCACCCGGTCGAACTGCTCGGACATTTCGCCGTCATCGGGCGTGAAGGCACGGATGGTCTCCAGATAGGCATCTCCCCGCGCCTTCAGGCGATCGGCTGCTTGTGGGTCCTCCGCCCGCAGGGCGGCCGCGCGCAGATAGCAGAATTCGGCTGCCGCCTGCGTCGAGAAATAGTAGGCCCCGCCGGAGTAATATTCGTCGCCCCGGTAACGGCCGAGGGCAATGCCGCGCCCTTCCGGCCGGCCACGGTTGATCGCATACTCCTCTTCGAAGATCGCATCGAGGCGATCCAGCGTCGCTTCCATCCGGGCATCGTGCGGCGAATGGGTGGGCAGGGCACCGCCGGCATGGATAGAAGCGAGGATGACGGCGATATCGAGGTCCTTCGGTGTCGGCTTGCCGTCCTCGGTCAGGCGCGAACGGTAGAACCCCTCCTCGGGTTGCCAGAAATGGTGGAGACGGCCCTGGATCTCGGCGGCATCCGCCCGGGCGCGCTGCGCGGCCCCGGCATCGCCCTGCGCCGCCAGCCAGGAGGCCCCCTCCTCCAGTGCCGCCGCCTCGATGCGCAGCGTGTAGTAGTGATGCGCCTTTTCTTCCTCCCAGATGTCGTAGCTCGGCTCACGCCAATGGGCGAGGACGAAGCGGATATCCTCGTCCAGCAAGGTTGCGATGTTCGCATCGTGCCGAACGCCGAAACCACGGTGGTTGCTCCAGCGCAGCACCGTCAGCACTCGGGCTGCGATGCCATCATATTGCGGACGGTTCCAGCGTGAAATGTCGAGGCGGCCGTCCGGATTGACCCGCGTCTCGCCCCGCACCGTATGCGCGGCGAGATCGGCGTCGTCGCGCAGGAACTGTTCGAAATCCGGACTGACGCGGTCGCGCCAGCCGGGTTGCAGCGCCCTGCCCGGATCGGTGCGGATATCATCGAGACCCAGGCTGAAATCCACGAAATCACAGAAATGGGCCGCTGCCGTCTCGCTGTCGAGCCAGCGGGGGTCGATCTGTCGCAGCGCGTCGATCACCACGGCCGAGTCGCGATACCAGTGGAAGAAATAATCGGGATCCGGATCGTAGGAGGCCGGCACGGGCGATGCCACCACCGACCCTCTTTTCGGCGTGATGCTTTGGCCGAAGCCCGGCCGTTCCTTCACAGTGGCCGTGGCGGAGATTGCAAGCTGCATGTTCCTGACGGCAATGGGATATTGCCGCTCGATCCAGCGATCCAGGTCCGTGATCACACTCATCTGCTCTCTCCGATTCTCGGAGCAAAATGCGTTAATCGGAAACGGCATTTTGCTCCAACTCTTTGTTTCCACGCCAATCCAACCGATTGGCCAGATCGTCTTTGCGGTTACTGGCGCTTCCGCCAAATCGCAATATCTCTGGCGATGCTAACCAAGGTAGGGATTGAACAGAAGCCGCGAGGCGTTAAGCAAGGAGCAGAAGCTGATTTGCTCATCGGCCCCGCCGATCCCGCGATCAGCAAAAGCCTGCCGAACGAGGAGTTGTGATGAGCCGCATCGAAACCCTGCTGTCCAAGATGACGCTGCGAGAAAAACTCGGCCAGCTCAATATGGTTGCCTCGGGCTATGCGGTGACCGGCCCGTTGCTCGGTGGGGACTCGCCCGATGCCATCCGCTCCGGCGATATCGGCAATCTTCTCAACATGGTCGGCGTCGATCACGTCAACGAGGTCCAGCGCATCGCCGTGGAGGAATCGCGCCTCGGCATTCCGCTGCTGCTCGGCTTCGACGTCATCCACGGCCACAAGACGGCGTTTCCGGTGCCGCTGGCTGAGGCCGCCATGTTCGATCAGGCCGCCTGGGCCCGTACGGCGCGCATCGCGGCGGTGGAGGCCTGGAATGATGGCCTCGCCTTGACCTTCGCTCCGATGATCGATGTCTCCAGGGACCTGCGCTGGGGCCGCATCGTCGAAAGCGCAGGCGAGGATTCCTGGCTCAACGCCGAAATGGCGATCGCCAAGATCAAGGGTTTCCAAGGCTCGGATCTCTCGGCCGTCGGTTCGATCGCCGCCACCGCCAAGCATTTCTGCGCCTATGGCGCACCGGTGGCCGGGCGTGAATATGCTTCGGTCGATGTTTCCGACCGCGCCTTGCACGAGATCTATCTGCCGCCCTTCGTGGCCGCCGTGAAGGCGGGCGTTGCGGCAATCATGCCAGCCTTCAACAGCCTGGCCGGCATGCCGATGACGGCGCATGAGCCGCTGCTCAAGGGCTGGCTGCGCGACAAGCTGGGCTTCGACGGCGTCATCATCAGCGACTACAACGCCGTGGCCGAACTGATGAACCATGGTGTGGCCGGCAACCTGGCCGAGGCCGCTGCTCTCTCCCTGCGGGCGGGTGTCGACATCGACATGGTCTCCAACGCCTATCGCAAGCACCTGCCCGAGGCGCTGTCATCGGGCCTCATCACCATGGAAGAGATCGACGCCAGCGTGCGGCGCGTCCTCGGCCTCAAGGAGCGGCTCGGCCTGTTCGATCAGCCTTATCGGCGCGGCACGGCTCCACTGGCCGCCATGGCCGGCAAGATCGACCATCATGAAGTCGCCCGTGACGCGGCGCGCAAATCCTGCGTCCTGCTTACCAATTACAACGAAGCGCTGCCGCTCACGCGCACCGAGCGCATCGCACTGATCGGCCCCCTCACCGACGCCCAGGCCGATATGCGCGGCCCCTGGGGCGGCGCATCGGTCGCCGAGGACAGCATCACCCTGCGCACCAGCCTCGGCAAGGTCGCCACTGTCGTGGTGCATGCCGAAGGCGTGAAGATCAACTCAGACGACACCTCCGGCATCGCCACCGCGGTGGAGGCGGCGCGCCTCGCCGATACCGTGGTGCTATGCCTGGGCGAGGCGGCACCGATGAGCGGGGAAGCCGCCAGCCGCGCCCATCCGGAGCTTCCGGGCAAGCAGCGCGAACTCGCCGAGGCCATCCTGGCGCTCGGCAAGAAGGTGATCGTCGTGCTCTTCGCCGGCCGGCCGCTCACCTTGCCCTGGCTCTTCCCCAAGGCCTCGGCCGTGCTGATGGCCTGGTTTCCCGGCGAGCAGGCAGGCCCGGCCATCGGCGACCTCCTGATGGGGCAGGAATCGCCCTCCGGCCGCCTGCCGATAAGCTGGCCCGACACGGTCGGACAGGCGCCGCTCTACTACGAGCAATATCCGACCGGACGCCCCTTCAACCCGAACGACCACTACACCTCCAAATATATCGACGCCCCCAATGCGCCGGCCTTTCCCTTCGGCCATGGCCTCACCTATGGCGCCTTCAGCCTGTCCGGCCTGAAAGTGAGCAAAACGATATTCGGCCCCGACGATACCATCGAGGTCAGCGCCACGGTTACGAACACCGGCAAACGCGCCGCCTGGGAGACCGTGTTCCTGTTCACGCATGACCTGGTGGCGAGCCTGTCCCGGCCGTTGCTGGAGCTGAGGGGCTTCGCCAGGATCAGCCTCGATCCCGGCCAGAGCGGCACCGTCACCATCACCTTGGCAGCCAGGGACCTCGCCTTCCCCGGCAAGGACCTGCAGCCGGTTCTGGAAGCCGGCGACTTCGAGATCAAGCTGGGCTCGAGCGCCAGGCGCAGTCAACTCCTGAACACCAGGGTGACGCTCAAACTGTGAGACGGACTGGCATAGGTTGCGATTGCCGGACCGTATTGTGGGTTTGAAAAATCCCGACGATCTGCGCGAGAAACTGGCCGCGGCGACACGCGTCGGGCAGTCCTTCGCGTGGGACAGGTTCAGGAACGCAGGCGAATGTTCTGGCGCGTGAGCTGTGCAATGGTGGTGCAGCCCATCAATTTCATGCCACGCTCGATCTCGATCCGCATCAGCTCCAGGGCGCGTTCGACGGCGGGCTGCCCGCCGGCGGCAAGCGGGAAAAGGTAGTAGCGGCCCAGCCCGACGGCCTTCGCTCCCAGAGACAAGGCCTTGAGGACATGCGTCCCGCGTTGCACGCCGCCATCCATGATGACGTCGATCCGGTCGCCCACCGCATCGACGATCTCCGCCAGCTGGTCGAAGGCGCTGCGCGAGCCATCGAGCTGGCGACCGCCGTGATTGGACAGCACGATCGCACTGCAACCGATCTCGGCCGCGTGCCGGGCATCTTCGACCGACATGATGCCCTTCAGGCAGAACGGCCCGTTCCAATGTCTAATCATCTCGGCCACGTCATCCCAGGACATGGAGGGGTCGAGCATCTCGGTGAAATAACGGCTGATCGACAGCGCTCCGCCGTCCAGCTTGAGGTGCTCTTGCAGCTGAGGCAGCTGGAAGCGTTCATGGGTGAGGTAGTTGACCGCCCAGGCCGGCTTGATCGCGAATTGCAGCATGCCGGCAAGTGTGAGCCTGAAGGGAATGGCAAAGCCCGTCCGCTTGTCGCGCTCCCGATTGCCGCCCGTGATGCTGTCGACCGTCAGCATCATCGCCTGCACGCCGGCGCTTTTGGCGCGCGCCATCATATCGCGATTAAGGCCGCGGTCCCTGTGGAAATAGAACTGATAGATTTGCGGCCCATCGCTGATCCGCCGCGCTTCTTCCAGGCTGACCGTGCCGAGCGAGGATACCCCGAACATCGTACCGTATTTTCCCGCCGCGGCCGCGACGGCCCGCTCGCCCTGGTGGTGAAAGAGGCGCTGGAGAGCAGTCGGCGAACAATAGACCGGCATGGCCAGCTTCTGCCCCATGACCTCGACCGACATGTCCACCTCGGCCACCCCGCGCAGCACGTTCGGCACCAGGTCGCAGGCCTCGAAGGCGGCCGTATTGCGCCGATAGGTCACTTCGTCATCGGCACCGCCGTCGATGTAATCGAAGATCGGCCCCGGTAGACGCTGCTTGGCCATGCGACGAAAGTCGTGAAAATTGCAGCATTGCCCGAGGCGCATCTGGTTGCTCGCTTGGTTCGGCCCGGGCGCACTCTAGGACATGGCCCGAAACATTGCCCAGGCCCTGCCATGCAGTTCGATGCAGAAAGCTGAGGATGACGGTTCGCGGTCCGGTCACGGGCGTTCCACTGGCGCTACACAGGCAAGGGAGGCAGGCTGAGGCATTGCTCGAAACTGAAGGGGCGCACGGTCAAGGGCGCGATCGAACTCGCCCTGGGATGTCTCGGATTCATCAAGATCAGCCTGGCTTCCGGCAGGACGGCTGATGGCACCGAGGCAAGCAGGGAGCGGCTGGAGGACAGCCAGTCATCGCCTCTCGCCCGCTTTTCGATCGGATCCGGCGTAAAGGGGATCGCCTCCGGTTCCTCGTCGGTCTCGGTCCAGCCCAGCAGATAATCCTGATCAATTCCTTCAAGATCACGCGGCAGATAGCGCAAGACGATGAGGACCGCGAGAGCCGCCTCCGAAGCGAAATTGACCACGGGCCGCCCCGGGGAGGTCCAACGGGCGCCATGGCGCTCCGCGCCGCTGCCATCGAGAGCCAGGAAAGGGCGCCGCGCCAATCGCCATAACCGCATGCCGGTCCGAAGCCTCATCGTCGCAAGAATTCAGCGCAGGCACATACTCTCGCAGCCGATTTATGCAACGGAAAAGGCATGGAGTTCCAATCGGCCGCTCACCCGCTGCCTGCCTGCCAGCGTCGACAAGCCCCGTAACACCCGTTCTGAAATTTTTCGGCCGTCTTGTCGGCTCCCCGCTCTGATCGACGTCCTTGTGGCAACGGGCGGATATCCCGCCCCCGCCAACACAGAGGACCGATCATGTCGAGCCAGACTGCCTCCATCTCCAGGGGTGCCTATTGGACGGGCATCGTGCTCAGCACCCTGGTGGTGCTTTTCCTCATCTTCGACGGCGCCATCAAGCTGGCGCCCTTGCAGGTGGTGATCGACACCATGCAGGGCCTGGGCTATCCGCCCGAGCATGCCCGCACCATCGGCGTGATCACCCTCGCCGCCACGGTGCTCTACGCCATTCCGCGCACCTCGATCCTGGGAGCGGTACTGCTGACCGGGCTTCTCGGCGGCGCCATCGCCACCAATCTCAGGGCGGGCACGCCGATCTTCAGCCACCTTCTGTTCGGGGTCTATCTCGGCGTGCTGATGTGGGGCGGCCTCTATCTGCGCGATGCCAGGGTTCGTGCCATCCTGCCCCTGCTGAGCTGAGGCGGGGGCTGGTTCAGCCCCGCACCATCACCGGGCCGCCGGCCGCCTTCTCGGCCTCGCTGAACTTGGCGGCGGCGCACAGGAAGGCGATGCCGCCGCAGACGAGGGCGATCTGGATCCACAGCGAATCGTGGCCCGTCATCAGCACCACCTGGCCGGCCCCGGCCAATAGCGAGAGCAGGAAGAACACCAGCAGGCTATGGCGTCCCAGCATGATCAGAGGCTGCATCACCCGCAATGAAGCGAGTTTCGGCGAGATGCCCAATCCGTAAATAAAGCTGGCCATGCCCAGGAAGTGCACGAGGCGGCCGAGGCCGAGATTGGTCTTGTCGAGGTCAAGCCAGCCATAAACAGCCTCACGCACGCCGAAAGACAGGCCGAAGCCGTTGGTGACCACGAAGGCACCTGCGAAGACGATCAGGCCGCCAAGGGCGAACAGCGGCTTGGAGATCGCAAGCCGGCCCTGCTGCAGCAGCAGGCCGACGGCGATGCCGATCGCCATCATGAACTGCCAGGTGAAAGGATTGAAGAACCAGCCACCGGCGATCGGCCAGGACGGCAGGTTCCAGCCATAATAGCGGGCCAGGCCGTAGAGCAGAGCCGAGGCGGCCAGCATCACGCCAATATGCAGCCGCGCCAGATAGAACAGAGCAGGCACCAGGGCGATAAGGGCGATATAGAGCGGCAGGATGTTGAAATAGCCGATCTGGTGGCCAAGCGAAAGCGTGCCGAGCAGGAAGGTGCTGGCATCCTGGGTATAGAGGTCACGTCCATGCATCGCCATGAGATCGGGCATCCGCCAATGCAGCGCACCGGCTGAGAAGATCGCGATGCCGGCCAGCGTCATCAGGACATGGACGCCATAGAGCTTCAGGGCGCGCTTGCCGAGCGCCAGGGAGACGTCGGCCTCCTTGCCGGCGTTGAACTTGCGGCCATAGGCCAGCGCCATGGCGACACCGGACATGAAGACAAAGGCCTCAGCCGAATCAGACAAGCCGAAATTACGCGAGGTGATGACCTCGAAGAGGTTGCCGGGCATGTGGTTGATGAAGATCGTGCACAGCACGAAGCCGCGCCACATATCGACGGAGATGGCGCGCTGATTGGGCTTCACCGCCGGGCTGGCAGCGACCGGGCGCGGCGGGTTTTGCCGGCGATCGGCGACATAGTCGATCAGCAGGCGCACCGCCTCGCAGGCACCGAAGATCAGGATTGCGGTGAGGGCAAACAAGGCCAGCGCCGGAAGCTGGGCGGGCGCCAGCCACAACGTATAGAAGGGCTGGATGAACAGGAAGGTGACGACGGTAGCCGTCAGCAGGATGGCGAACAGGCCGATCCCGAAGCCGAACAAGACCTCAGCAAGTACAACCGCAGGTAGAAAAACGAAATATGAATAGCTATGCCAGCCCAGATAGGCCTGCAGGAAATAACACGGCACGAACAGAAAGGCCGTAAGCAGATAGGGGCGGATCGTCTTCACCAGTTGGGAGGGGCTGGATTGAATGTTCATGACACGCGCCTTCCACTTCCATCAAGTCGTCTCGCCGCGACGCGCTCGGATTGCCGCGACCGGCCACCAACACTTTGGTACCCTTCTTTCAGCGCCTCGCTCAACTGAGTCCTGGAGCTTGGGGCATAGTGGCGGTCTCATCCTGTACGGGGGATGAACGAGTTGGGAGCAAAAAAGTTGCCAGAAAAATTGTCAGAAAAGCTGCCTGGCGTGTTGCATCATCGCCACGCCGGTCGACAAAATTGACGTCAAACCGCTTTTGATTGGAATTTTGTGATTGTTTCCCAATTTGTGACACAGCTTGTCGGCATAAGCGCTCCGTCAAGCAGCCTCAGCGCGCGGCGTGTTCCGGCATCGATCCCGTCTTTCAGCGGCAACGATGCAACGGATGTGTCCAGCGATTGCCGGCTTTCGACGAATTCGCTTGTCGCACGGACACAATACGAGCTTGAAATGCGCATGGCTTGGCCGGAATCCGCCAGTGTCTTTTCTGTTCTCCGCAGGATCTCAAACGCTTGCGGAGTTTCCCGATACTGCCCGCGAATGGGCAGTATCGGGAAACTCCGCTTGGCCGCGGCGCTTTGCCTCGGCCTCCTGGCCGGACTGGCGGGCGGCAGTCACGGTGCACAGGCCAGCACGCTCGAGGAAATGTCCTTTCCTAGCAAGGCCTTGGGCAGGCCTTTGACCGTGTCGGTCTATCGGCCGGACCTGCCGGCCCCGGAAACGGGTTGGCCGGTGCTCTATCTCCTCCATGGGCGCGATGCGAACAATCGCGACTGGTCCTCTCTCGCCACAATCAAGGCCACGCTCGATCGCCTGATCAAAAGCGGGCGGATCAACCCGATGCTGGTCGTGATGCCGTCCGCCGGCAATAGCTGGTATGTCGATTCTGCCGATGTGAAGGGCCCGGGCAACTACGAAACCGCGCTCCTCAACGAGTTGCCGACCGCTTTCGAGAAGCGCTTCGCGCCCCATTGCACCCGCAAGTCCCGCGCCATTGCCGGCATTTCCATGGGTGGCTTCGGCGCGTTGCGCTTTGCCTTCAAGCGGCCGGATCGCTATGTCGCGGTCGCCAGCCTGTCCGGCGCCCTGTGGCAGAACATTCCGACCTCCCAGACCATGACGGCATGGCCGGGAGCGAGCGGCAGCTATTTCAAACGCATCGATCAGGCAACCGTGGTCGGCGGGCCCGACTTGCCGCCGGAGGGCGCCCATTTTGGCGGCGCTTTCGGCACGCCCTTCGATGCCAGGCGCTTCAATGACGCCAATGTCTTCACCTTGCTCGCCCGCCAGATCGAGGCCGGTAGCGAACTGCCGGCGATCTACCTTACCGTCGGTGACCATGACGGCCTCAATTTCTGGCGCGGATCCATGGCGCTCTATGAGACGCTGATGGCCGATAAGCTCAACATCGAATTCCGCGTCACCGATGGCGACCACACTTGGTCGCTGTGGCGCAAGACCATCGAGGACGCCCTCGAATTCGTGGATTCGAAATTCACCCCGGTGACAGCTCCGCCCCTGGTGGCCGTGAGCCCCGCCATGCCGAGCGCCGCCAGCGGCGAACCAGCGCCCAAGATGGCCGGCGGCGAGACCGTGGTGAAATAACCCGGCCTCGGCCTCAATATCCTGATACCTCCATAAATCGGCGAGTTGAGTGCGCCGGTCCCGCGCACTCGCACGCCTCATTCCGGCAAGACAATGCCGAGCTTGGCCATCACGCCGCCATCGATCTTGAAATCGCTGCCTGTGATGAAGCGCGCCTTGTCGCTGGCCAGGAATGCGACGGCCTCGGCAATCTCCCAGGGCTGGCCGATGCGTCCGATCGGGTGACCCTTGCCCCAGGCGGCAAGCATGGCTTCCGCGGTCGAATCGCCCTTGTGGAGATCGGCGGCCCAGCGCAGCATCGGCGTGTCGACAGAAGCCGGACAGACGCTGTTGACGGTGATGTTCTCGCCGGCATGGTCGAGCGCCATCGCCCGCACCAGGGCGTTGATGCCGCCTTTGCTGGCGGTGTAGGCGGCGACGGAGGTCTGCGACGCGAAGGCCTGTACCGAAGAAATCGCCACGATCGCGCCGCCACCGCGCCGGCGCATTGCGGGAATGGCGTATTTGGCTGCCAGATAGATGCCCTTCAGATTGACGTCGAGCACGTCGTCCCAGACCTCCTCCGGCGTCTCGACCACCGTACCGTAACGCTGGATGCCGGCGCAGCACACCAGGATGTCGACGCCGCCGAAGGCGCTGGCCGCCTCGGCCGCGGCTGCCTCCATGTCCGCCGCCTTGCGTACATCGCCTGTGAAGCCACGGGCCTTTGAACCGAGGTCCGGGAGCGCCGCTTCGATGGATGCCTTGTCATTGGCCACGATCAGCACCTCGGCTCCACCCTGCGCAAAGCGCGTGGCGCAGGCCAGCCCCATGCCGAGGCTGCCACCGGTTACGATCACGGACTTGCCGGCAAAGTCACTCATGCATTCCCCCTTGCGTCGTCGGCCCCTGCAGGACTGACGCTTCCTTTTCTGTTGTCGAGCGTCTGTAGGAAGATTCTGCCGCACTGTCCCGTTTTTTGAAAGCCATGCGGGACTCTCGCCATTTTGCGATTTTGTCGGCCTCAAGAATCGCGAAGACGCCCCGAACCATAGAACTGGAGCGAAGAAGCGTTGAGGCTTGGACGCATTCTCCTCGAAAGCGCGCCTGTGCTGTTGCAAAAATGTCCCATTTCAGGCAGGAGCGGCACTGGCTGACCGGTTTGTGCCGCAGCGGCCATTGATCTGCCATAATGGAGCTTCCAAAAAGGCAGTTCATTCTACTAAATTGTTTTTGTTTTTTTATTTTGATCCAGTTGGTCTCGTGGCGCCACATCGCTCGGATGGGGATGCCAAGCGCCGCAGCGGCTGGCATCTTGCGATAGGGCGCGTGATGATAGCAGCAATTATTCGGCGTTTTCTTCCTTCCAATCGAGTCGCCCAGCGTCATCAGCTGCCAATATTCGCCCTCGCGGCTTTGCTTGGCTCGACCGCCATGGTGCCTGTGCTCGTCTCGCCGGCCGCGGCGCAGATGCCCAATGCGGGCCCTCCCGCTGTGGGATTCATCGTTGCCGCCAAGATGCCGATCACCCAGACACAGCAATTCATCGGCCGCGTCGAGGCGATCAATCGCGTCAGCGTGGTGGCGCGCGTCACCGCCCAGCTCGAGGAAACCCCCTTCACCGAAGGACGCGAGGTCAAGAAGGGCGAGGTTCTCTTCCGGCTGGAACAGCCGCCCTACCAGGCCGCCCTCGACGTCAACAAGGCCCTGATCGCCCAATATGAGGCGCAGCTTCGCAACGCGAAGCTGACGACCGAGCGCGCCCAGGCACTGCTCAAGACGCCTGCTGGCCAGCAATCGACGGTCGACACGGCGATCGCCTCGCAGCAGGCCCTCGAAGCCCAGATCCTGGGGGCCAACGCCCAGTTGCGCACCTCGCAGATCAATCTCGACTACACCACCATCGCCTCGCCGATCGACGGCAAGATCGGGCGCTACGCCGTCACCACCGGCAATATCGTCGGGCCGACCACCGGAACCCTCGCCACCATCGTCAGCCAGGATCCGATGTATGTCACCTTCCCGGTCCCGTCGCCGCAATTCCTGGAAATGTCGAAATATTACGGTAGCCGCGGTGGTTTTGCCGCCGTGCGCATCAAGCTGAAGCTGCCCGACGGATCGACCTATGAGCAGGACGGCAAGCTCAATTATGTCGACCCGACCATTGCCAACGGCACCGATACGGTGACCCTTCGCGGCGAGATCGCCAACCCGACCATCGCCGGCGCCCAACCCGGCGAAATCAACCGCCGGCCGCTGATCGACGGCGAGTTCGTCACCGTCCTGCTCGAGGGCGTCGAGCCGATCCAGGTTCTCGGCATCCCGCGCGGTGCCGTACTGACCGACCAGCAGGGCAGCTATGTCTATGTCGTCGGTCCCGACAACGCCGTCGAGCAACGGCGCGTTCAGCTCGGCCAGACAACGCCGGCAACCGCCATGGTCTCGGCCGGCCTCAACGAGGGCGAGAAGGTGATCGTGGACGGCATCCAGAAGGTCCGTCCCGGCATCAAGGTCGCCCCCTCGCCGGCCCCCGCCTCCAACAATGGGGCGGCCAAGTAAGATGTTTTCATCCGTCTTCATCGACCGGCCGCGTCTTGCCGTCGTCATCGCCATCGTCATCACGCTGGCGGGCGCGCTCGCCATGGGCTTCCTGCCGGTCGCCCAATATCCCGACCTGGTGCCGCCTCAGGTCTCGGTCAGCGCGACCTATCCGGGCGCCTCGGCCGCCGTGGTCGAATCCTCCGTGGCCCAGCCGCTGGAAGCGCAGATCATCGGCGTCGACAAGATGCTGTACATGCAGTCGAACAGCGGCAATGACGGCAGCTACGGCCTCACCGTCTCCTTCGCGCTCGGCTCGGATCCCGACATCGACACGGTGAACGTCAACAACCGCGTGCAGGCGGCGCTCGCCAAGCTGCCGGATACGGTGCGAACCCAGGGCGTGACGGTGCAGAAGCGCTCGTCCTCGATCCTGCAGTTCGTCATGTTCTCGTCGGACGATCCCAAGCTCGATCCGCTTTTCATCACCAATTATCTGGCGATCAACGTGCTCGACCGGCTGTCGCGCACGCCCGGCGTCGGCCAGGCCAGCTTGTTCAGCCGCCAGAACTACTCCATGCGGATCTGGTTCGATACCCAGCGCATGACCAATCTGGGGCTGCAGCCCTCCGATATCGCTAGCGCGATCCAGGCGCAGAACGTCCAGGCGCCGGTCGGGCGCATCGGCGCCCAGCCTGCAGCCGCGGACCAGCAATTGCAGCTCAATCTGCAGACTCAGGGACGCCTGGCCACGCCCGAGCAGTTCGGCAATATCGTGGTGCGCGCCAATCCCGACGGCTCCGTGCTGCGCGTGCGCGACGTCGCTCGCGTCGAGATGGGAGCCCAGAATCTCGATCAGACCGCTCGCCTCAATGGCAAGCCGGCCGTCGCCGTCGCCATCTATCTGTCGCCTGGCGCCAATGCCGTCGCGACCTCCAAGGAAATCCAGAAGACTCTCGCGGAGGTTCAAAAGAACTTTCCCAAGGGGCTGTCCTCCACCATCGTCTATGACACCTCGACCTTCGTCTCCGACACCATCGGCGAGGTGATCCGGACGCTGATCGAGGCCTTCATCCTGGTGGTGATCGTCGTCTTCCTGTTCCTGGGCAGCCTGCGGGCCACCATCATTCCGGCCATCGCCGTGCCCGTCAGTCTGGTCGGCACCTTCGCCGTCATGCTGGCGCTCGGCTATTCGGCCAACACGGTGTCGCTGCTGGCCCTGGTGCTCGCCATCGGCATCGTCGTCGACGACGCCATCGTCGTGGTCGAGAACGTCGAACGCGTGATGGAGGAAGAGCCAGACCTGTCGCCGGTCGCCGCCACCAAGAAGGCGATGAGCCAGATCACCGCGCCGATCATCGCGATCACCCTGGTGCTGCTGTCGGTGTTCGTGCCGATCGCCTTCATCCCGGGCTTGACGGGAGAGCTCTTCCGCCAGTTCGCCGTCACCATCTCGGCCGCCATGCTGATCTCGGCCCTCAACGCCCTGACGCTGTCGCCCGCTCTGTGCGCCGTCTTCCTGCGCCACAGCAAGAAGCGCGGCATCATGGCCTGGGTGATGCGGCGGATCGACAATGTCCGCGACGGCTACGCCGCCGTGGTGACGAGGCTGGTGCGCGTCTCCGTGCTTAGCCTGGTCGCCGTCGCCGCCTTTGCGGTGGGCACCTATGTCCTCTCGCAGAAGACGCCGACGGGCTTCGTGCCGGAGGAAGACCAGGGCGCCTTCTTCATCGTTCTGCAATTGCCGGACGGCGCCTCGGTCAACCGGACTACCGCCGTGGTGGAGCAGGTCGAAGGCATCCTCAAGCAGATGCCGCAGATCCAGGACAATCTGGCGATCGTCGGCTTCTCCTTCCTTGACGGCGCCGCCCAGTCGAACAGCGCCTTCATGGTGGCGCGCCTGAAGCCGTTCGAGGATCGCAAGAAGGCGACGGACTCGGCTCAAACGGCGATTGGCAAGGTCTTCGGCGCGACGCAGGCGATCAACACCGCCCAGGTGCTCGCGCTCAACGTGCCCCCGATCATCGGCCTCTCCACCACCGGCGGCTTCCAGTACATGCTGGAGAATCTGGAAGGTGCCGAGCCGGTAGCCATGGCCGGCGTCGCGCAAGGCCTGATCGCGGCCGCAAACCAGGATCCGAAATTGTCGCGCGTGTTCACCACCTTCAGCGCGAACAATCCCTCGATCTTCCTCGATATCGATCGCGACAAGGCGCAGGCCCTGGGCCTGCAGATGTCGGACGTGTTCGCCACATTGCAGGCGACACTGGGCTCGGCCTATATCAACGACTTCAACCTTTACGGCCGCACCTGGCAGGTCAACATCCAGGGCGAGATCGGTGATCGCAACGATACCGAGGCGTTGTGGAAGATTTATATCCGCAACAACAAGAACGAGATGGTGCCACTGCGCTCCATCACCTCGATCTCGACCCAACTCGGGCCGCAGACGATCGCGCGCTACAACAATTATCGCGCCGTGAGCGTCAACGGTTCACCCAAGCCCGGCATTTCCTCGGGCGATGCCATGACGGCGATGGCCGAGGTCTCGGCCAAGACCCTGCCACCCGGATACGGTTTCGAGTGGACCGGCACCTCCTACCAGGAAAGCCAGGCCTCCGGCCAGACGGGCATCATCCTCGGCCTCGCCGTGCTGTTCGCCTTCCTCTTCCTGGTGGCTCTCTATGAGAGCTGGGTGATTCCGATACCGGTGTTGCTCTCGGTGGTGGTGGCGGTGTTCACCTCCTTCCTCGGCATTCTGTTCATCCCGCAATTCCTGGCCTGGGTCGGCTCCATAACGGGCATGCCCGTCGCCACGCTCTCCCTCGACGTCTACGCCCAGATCGGTCTGGTGGTGCTGATCGCGCTCGCCGCCAAGAACGGCATTCTGATCGTCGAGTTCGCCAAGGAGCAGCGCGAAGCCGGCTTGCCGATCCGGGATGCCGCCATTCTCGGGGCCAAGATGCGGTTCCGTGCGGTGATGATGACATCGATCGCCTTCATCCTCGGCCTGGTGCCGCTGGTGATCGCCACCGGCGCCGCCATGGTCAGCCGCCGCGCCGTCGGCACCGCCGTGTTCGCCGGCATGCTGGGCGCCTCGATCCTCGGCATCTTCCTGATCCCGATGCTCTACGTCTTCTTCCAGGGCTTGCGCGAATGGGTGAAGGCCCGCTTCGGCGGCAAGGCCCATGCGTCGGGGGATACACCCTCCCACTAAGCTGGGCCTTTCCGCAGCGCTACATCCCCCGCCACGGCAACGTGGCGGGGTTTTTCATGCCTGAATGGGCAAAGGAAAGAACGGATCTGGCAACTTGGGGCACGCCTTACTCTATTGCGGGGGAGCTTTGCGGCCTCAACCAGGAAATATACGACCCGTTTTGCCAATGCGCCCCCGCCGCACCGTTTGCAAGGATTGGAGGACATGACGGTCGGTGCAAGCGAATCCGCGCCGCGCAGGCGGAAAAAACGAAATGGCGAATGGCGAAGGAGCTGAACGCGGCCGGTGCATCAAGCAGTCCGGTACACCTGGCTAGAACAGGATCTACAAAAGAAAACGGAGGAATGAGCCTGCAACTCAATTCCTCCGATCCTGAATTCATCAACGTCGAGTTCTCACAGGTAAAATCTACGCTTGGATGCTACGTGAAGCACCGCCCGGCAGAAGAACACCCACAACCCCGCAACGCAGTCGCTAGCCTTGGCGCCTCTGCTAGCTTGGGTAGGATCTTACGGCAACACGCTCACAAGTCTACCCGTCAAAAATGCCGGGGTCTTTGCGAGAACATTCTTCCCGGCGTTTTTCGCTAAGAATTTCTCATTGAATTTCAACAAGATAGATCTTCAGGCCAATTCCGTCCCGGCGACCGGTCAAATCCATCCTCTGCGCCAAACTCGTCCATTGTTGTTCTTGCATGCGACAGCACGCGCAGACGAGTCCGCAAGTACAGCATCTGGAATCTATGGAAAGGACGAATGTTTTTTCTTTTCTCCTTTGCATGAATGGAGCAACCATGTAGAAAATATGGCCAAAATAGGGCTTTCATAGGTTGAGTTGGCCAAACACGATCCAGATGGAAACAATGACGGATAATTGTTCTGCGATTGCCTATATCGATACGGAATACAAAAATCCGCTGCGCGACAGAATTGTCCGAGTCGAGGGATGGGTGTCGTCAGATCAGCCGATTGATTCATTTTCGGTCTTCGTCAATCGGCAGCAGCTCGGTTATGTCGATACCTGCGAGCGGCCTGACGTTCCCGTTGCAACCAACCGCCCGCATGCACTCGGCTGGAATGTCTATTTCGAACCCCGTAAACATTTGATCGGTGAACTCGGCACGATTCTGGTCGAGGTTGCGGTCAATGGCAACGTCGTTCAGCGCCGTTATCATCGCTATGACCCACGCCCCAATTCGGCGCGGCCAGCCATCTATTTCATGCATATCCCCAAGACGGCGGGAACCAGCACGCGGCGAGCCCTGCAAAGCGACCCGGATATCCAACTACTGCAGGTCTATCACCAGTACCCATGCCTGCATGAAGAGCAGTTCGCCACCTTCACCAACGGCGCCCTTGATGATGTCGACATCGTATTCGGCCACTATATGTATGGGCTTCACAGACATTCCGGCCGGGCCCACCAATATGTCTCCGTCGTGAGAGATCCGATCGACCACGCCATCTCATGTTACCTCTACATGAAGTATGTCGTTGGGGATACGCGGATCGTCACATGCTCGTCGATCTTCGATGCATTCGACAATGTCGACGACGTGACATTCGATAATTACATCACGCGATATCTGGCCGGGTATGCAGACCAACAGAAAGTGGGCCCAGCGCAGTTCGAGACAGCCCTGAAAAACGTCAACAATGACTTTGCCTATATCGGTACGGTCGAAAATTACAGGCAAAGCCTGGAGGCAATCAGCTTCTACCTCGGCAAGGAGCTGCCGCATCATGTCGACAATGTCACACCGGCGTCGGATGAGATGGCGGCGCTCGACAAGAACGAGGTCGCAGAGCGTCTCGGCCCTCGACTGGCCCATGACCTGAAGCTTTATCAGGCGATACGCCAGAGATTTCCGAGCAACTATTTCTTCGAGACGCGTACGCAATCCCACGCGGGATAGGCCAATCAAGGACGGCGGTCCAGAGGCGGCTCGCTCATCGGCGCGGGCTGACTTGACGACCCCCGGCGTCCGGTTCAGGTTCTCCGATGCGTCGCGAAAATGAAGGACTTTCCATGCGCACGAAACTGATTCTGGCCGCGATGGCCGCCAGCCTGGCAATCGGACTGAGCGCCTGCGCGACGGAGCGCAGCATCCCCTACAGTGCCACCGATTGCGCCCGCGCCGGCCGACTGCCCAAACACTGGACGCCGAGTGCCGGCAATTGGTGTCAGCATTTCAAACCGGGATGGCAGTCGAACCGCCATTGGCGTCAACGGGCCTGAGCCCGAGCGTTCGCGCCGGGAGGCGTCGTGCTCACCGCGATTTCGCGGAAATCGCGGGCGCTTTCTGTCGCATCGGGCCGAATTGCGGCATCGGCCCGATGCCGCCGGTTGTTGTAGCAGCATCATTTTTGCCGAAAATCGGGCGGCCCCTTTTCGACACGGTGCTCTAACGCCGCTCCACGAAGTCCTGCGACCTTGCCCTGCGACCTACTTCGCCAACCTTATCGCCAGCAACGTACTGAACAGTTGCTGCCTGTCCGATTCCTTCAGATTGGGCTCGTGAACGACCTTGAAGAAGCTGGCGCGTTCACTCGGCGTGAACGGCCCGCTCTTGAGGTCTTGCGCCACCTGTTGCAGAATCTCCTTGCCCAACCGGGCAATGTCCTGACGCACCTTGTCGAGCGGACGCGGTTGCCATCCCGCCTCCGGCTGCGCAAGCCAATCTGCCAGATAGCGATATTCGACAGCCTTGGCGGCGTTGATCTGGGCAATGATAAAGGGTTCCACCGTGACGGGATCCAGTCCCAGCTTCGCAGCCTCCGACTTGGCGCTCTCGAGCACCTTGGCCTCCTGCGCCAGATCTTCTATCGGCAGATGATTTTGCGCTTTATACCCAGCAACGTCCTTCATGTAGAAGAGACGATGGCTGACCTTTTCAGCCAGGGGCGTGATCTCGGCGGCAAAAGAGCTTGTCTGAGCCGCCAAGAACAGGCTCACAAACAGCACTGGCAACAGCCGCGCCATTGCCTGGTTCAATCCGATAGGTGACTTGTTCAATCCAGGATCCTCATGGTGATTGAAGCTGACCGTCCGAATGGCGCTGCGACCTATCCACACGATCGTGGAGGCGACTTCGCGGATCGCGTGAAGCGCACTCGCCCGCTGCCGGCGCGAGATGCCATGATCCTCTTGCTCCACGCGCATCGAGCCGACACTCTTTGTGCGTTCATGCCATGATTGAGGGAATCGGAAAACCGCGATGAATGAACTCTGGCGCTTGGACGCGATGAAAATCGCCGCGCTCATCAAATCCCGGCAGGTGTCTGCGCACGACGTCGCGATGGCGGCACTTGAGCGGCTGTCTGCCGTCAACCCATCGATCAATGCCGTGGTCGACATGCGGCCTGAAGACGTCCTGGTCCAGGCCAGCCGGATAGACGCCGCCATTGCCCGCGGCGAAGAAACCGGAGTGCTCGCGGGCGTTCCGGTTACCGTCAAGGTCAATGTCGACCAGAAGGGATATGCCACCACCAACGGCGTGACCTTGCAGCAGGATCTGCTGGCGACGGATAACAGCCCCGTGGTCGATAGCCTGATCGAGGCCGGGGCGATCCTTCTCGGTCGCACCAACACACCCGCTTTTTCCTATCGATGGTTCACGAACAATCGCCTGCACGGCCATACGAAGAACCCGCATGATCCCACGCTGACGCCCGGCGGCTCGTCCGGTGGTGCGGCCGCAGCGGTCGCGAGCGGCATCGGCCATATCGCCCATGGCACGGATATCGCCGGCTCGATCCGCTATCCCGCCTATGCCTGCGGCGTTCACGGCTTGCGCCCCTCGCCCGGACGCGTGGCGGCCTATAATTCCTCGTCCCCCGAGCGTGATATCGGCGGCCAGATCACGGCGGTATCCGGGCCGTTGGCCCGCTCGATCGACGACCTCGAGCTCGCGCTCAGAGTGCTGTCGCGCCGGGACGCGCGAGATCCATGGTGGACGCCCGTCCCCCTGAGGGGACCGGAAGTGGCAAGGCGCGTCGCCCTTTGTCTCGATCCGGGCAAGATCGGCACCTGCGAGCCGATCCGCGTCAAGTTGCGCGAGGCCGGCCGGTATCTGGAGGCGGCCGGCTGGATCGTCGACGAAGTCGAGGATCTGCCGCCGCTGCGCGAAGCAGCTGAGTTGCAGATCCGGCTCTGGATCGGCGAAGGCTACGAAGCCAAGCTTGCCGCCGCCGAAAAGGAGGACGATCCGGGGGCGCTTGCCGTTTTGCAGGGTCACCAGGCGCTTGGACGCTCCACGACCCTTGCCTCCTTTTCCCAGGCGCTGACCAGGCGCGCCACCCTGATCCGGCAGTGGCAGCTCTTCATGGAGACCTATCCGATGGTGCTGCTGCCGGCATCGGCCGATCTACCCTTTGAGGATGATCTGGACCTCAAAGGCCGGACCGCGTTCGAACGGGTCTGGAACGCTCAGATCCCGCAGATCGGCGTGCCCTTCCTCGGCTTACCGGGGCTCTCGGTCTTTACCGGATTGAACGGGCGGACCCCAACCGGGGTTCAATTGGTCGCGCCGCGCTTTCGCGAAGATCTATGCCTTGCGGCCGGCGCGGTCATCGAGGCTGCCTTCGGACCACCATCCGTCGTCGATCCCGTCGGCAGTTGATCCTTCCTGCTGCAGCCTGGGAAGCTGCTCGCCCGCGCCATTCGCAGGAGCGGCACGGGCCATGGCGGAAAGGCCGATCAAAAGACCGGCCCACCATCACCGCGTGTAGTCGAGCTTGCCGTCCGCACCCTTTTTCCAGGTGTAGAGGACATAGCCTGCCTTGGTCAGGTCGCCTTTCTTGTCATAGGAGAGTTCGCCCAGCACGGTCTTGAAGGCCTTGCCCGAATGCATGACCTCGGCGATCTTCTGCGGATCGACCGACTTGGCTTCATCGGCCGCCTGCTTGAGGATCTGCACGGAGGCGTAGGCATAGAGCGTGTAGGTTTCCGGCCTGAAGCCGGTCGCCTCGAACTTCTTGACCAGGCCCGCATTAGCCGGGTCTTCTTCGGGCCTCGGCTGGAAGGTCATCAGCGTGCCGAGCACGGAATCACCGCCGATGGTGGCGAATTCGCCGGAAGCGACGCCGTCACCGGTGAGCATCACGGTGTTGGAGCCCTGATCGCGCAGCTGCTTGAGGATGAGGGCTGCTTCGGTATAGAGCCCGCCATAGATCAGAAGGTCGACACCGGCGGATTTCAGCTTGGTCGCGATCGCCGAATAATCTTTCTCCCCGACATTGATGCCCTCGAACACCGCTTCCTTGACACCGGCGGCATTGAGATTCTTCTTGGCGACGTCAGCCAGCCCCTGGCCATAGGTCGTCTTGTCGTGGACGATGGCGATCTTCTTGCCCTTGTAGTTGGCCAGCGCGTAATCTGACCAGACCTTGGCCTGCTGGTCGTCGCGGCCGCAGGTGCGGAAGATGTTCCACAGGCCGCGTTCAGTCACCACTTCAGCCGTGGAACCGGGGGTGATTTCGATGACGCCATTGTCGGCATAGACATTGGAAGCCGGCGTGGTCACGCCGGAATTATAGTGACCCACCACCCAGGTCACGCCGTCGCCGACGAATTTGTTGGCGACCGACACACCCTGCTTGGGATCGGAGGCATCGTCGCCGATGGCAACCGACAATTGCTGGCCCTGTACGCCTCCGGCGGCATTGATATCCTTGACCGCCATGTCGACGCCGTTCTTGAACTGGGCGCCGATGGCGGCGTTGGGGCCGGTCATCGGACCAGCCACGCCAAGCTTGACCTGCGCCTGCGCGCTCGCACCCAGGGCCAGGGAGGCTGCAAATACTACGCCAATCAGTAAAGATTTTCTCATGGAAAAATACCCGTTTCGTTCGATCAATTCGTGATTCGATTGTATTTCTTCAGGATATCTCTGAGACGATCATGCGGAATGGCGAAGGAGACATTGTCGTCGCGCCCCTTCATGGTTTCCGCTGCGATCATGGCATTGATGATCGCCTCCTCGGTTGCCTCTACAGTTGCACGCATCAACGGGTCCATCTTGTCGTTGGACATCGTCTCGACTGTGTTTATCTTTTCTCGTGAGAAGGCACCAGAGTTCGCAGTGGAGAAGGCGATGAAGATATCGCCGTCGCCATTGCTGCCGAAACCGCCGGTCCTGCCGATGCCGACCGGCACGCGGCGCGCCAGCCGCTTGAGCTGATTGGGCAGCAGCGGTGCGTCGGTGGCGACGACGACGATGATCGACCCGTCCGATTCCTTGCGCTGCCAGGACACGTCGGGCATCAGGTCGGTGATTTCCTTGCCGACCGGCACGCCCGCAATGGTCAGATCCGGACGGGATCCGAAATTGCCCTGTACCAGCACACCGAGCGTATAGCCGCCGTCTTCCTTGGACAATTTGCGCGAGGAGGTACCCGTGCCGCCCTTGAAGCGGAACAGGTTCATGCCCGTACCGCCGCCGACATTGCCTTCGGCAATCGGCCCGGATTTCGCCGAATCCAGCGCGGCATAGACATGCTCTTTCTTCACATGCATGCCGTTGATGTCGTTGAGGATGCCGTCCCAGGTCTCGGCGACCACGGGCAGGACCCAATAAAGGTCGCGCAGCAGCGGGGCAACGAGCTTGTTCTCGGCGGACCAGGAGATCACCGCGTCACGCACCACGCCGACGCTGTGGGTATTGGTGATCATGACGGGGCCTTCGAGGAAGCCGCTTTCCTCGACCCAGGTCGTTCCGGTCATCTCGCCGTTGCCGTTGAGGGAGTACCAGCCGGCGTAGACAGGATCAAATTTCTTGCCGCGCGGCAGGATTGCCGTCACGCCGGTGCGGACCGGCCCCTTGCCGACCTCGAGCTTGCCATGGCCCTCGATGATGGTGGAATAGCCGACGGTTACACCCGCGACATCGGTGATGGCGTTGTTCGATCCGGGCGTACCGTTGAAAGGAATGCCGAGATCGCGAGCGCGGGGCTTTTCGGCGGCGAGGGCCGTGCCGAGGCTGAATGCCAGGGCAATCGCGCCTGCCGCACCCAAGAGGCGTTTCGCAAGGAGCCGTTTCGTATTCTGTGCCATGAGGTTCCTCTCCAGTGAGAATGAGCGTGCCGTCGCAGGCGCAATCGTGCATGGCCGGCCCCTGCCGGCGGCAATGCAATCAGCGGTGATGGTGAGCGGATCCATCTCGGCGGCCGACGGCTACCCCAGCCAGCCAACCTGTCTTTTTCGGCTCGACGAGAACAGGAGGGGTCTAAGACGCCTTGCGCCTGGGCCGAGTGACCTGAAATTGCAAAGGCGCGTTGAAACAAAGTATTGGAGCAAACGGGCCTTCCGACATGAAGGCGCTTTTCCCGAGACCCGACGGGGCGTGCATGGTTCCCCCTTGTTTTCTTGCTATGGCCAAGCTTATGAGCTGGTTGTAGTTTCCGGGGGAGGATGATCGAGCTCTCGGTGGAATACCATGCCACAACCAGGGTATTTCCCGGCTCAAGCGATACCCTGAAGTGGGTAGACTATGCGATTCACCACGCAAGATTTGTCTTTTCATCAGCGTTTCGGCCATCTCCTGGAGCAGGTGGAGAGCGAAACCTTCTGGCCGCGATTCGCCGCCTTCCTGCGCGAGAGCGTGCGTTTCGATTCCTGGGTGGTGCTGATCTTCCGCAAGGCCCATTCTCCCCTGCTCGTGCATGAGGGCGACCTCGACAATGTCGTCGACGAGCTGTTCGGCAGCTATCTGCGCCGCTATTTCACCGATGACCCCTTCTATCGCTTCGCCTTGGGGGGCTTCTCGCCAGGGATCTATCGGCTTGACGAGATCACCAGCCCGCAATTTCGGTCGTCCGCCTATTTCCGTGACTATTTCCGGTACAATGTTGTCGAAGATGAATTGCAGTTCCTCATGCCGTTCGGAAAAAGAGAAGAACGTCGTGGGGTCTTGTCCCTCTCGCTGGGATCGGAACAACGCTTTTCCGAACAGGATTACGGCCTGCTCTCGTTGATGAGTCATTGGGTGCTGCCGCTGATCGGCATGGCCGCGCGCAGCGCCCTCGCAGACACCCAGGTGCCGGCCGACAGGCCGGACATCTCCTCGACCGCCGATCTGGAGCAGCGCTTGCGCGCCCATGACGGCCCCCACTTGACGGAGCGCGAAATCCAGGTCGCCTTGCTGCTGCTTTCAGGCCAGAGCAACAAGGGCATTGCCATCCATCTCGGCATCTCGCCGGAGACGGCCAAGGTCCACCGGCGCAACCTCTATGAGAAACTCGGCATTTCCAGCCAGGCCGAGATCTTCACCCGTTTTCTCGGCACGGGACGCCTTCAGGCCTGACGAAACTCGCTGGTCGTTTGGTTTCGGAATGAAGCGCCGCAAGTTAATTTTGCCGGCTAATAAATATCTTGGGCTGCCGTCGACGGAACTGAAGCCGGCGATCCCACCCATGGCGAACGCTGGGGCGCCGCGACATCGGCAAGCAGGTTCCAATCAGCCCCGATCCCGCGGATTCCCGATCATGGCGCGCAAATCCGGGGCGCGTTCGAGCGATACACCCTCTTCGTGATGATCGAAGTCAGCGCACAAGTCCTGCCAGCGGATTGACTCGCGGCTATTCTCGGCCTTCCTGAGCAGGCATTGGCGATTCACCGGCGGGCTGGCGGCGCCCCCACGATTGATCCGGCATATGAGTAATGTTTCTTGACTGACGATCCCAAGGCCCCTGGCGAGGCGCGACAATCGGGAGGCCAGAGCTTCCACAGGCCCGGGCGCCGGCCCACGGTGGCCGATGTAGCGCGCGCCGCCAACGTCTCCTCGATGACCGTGTCGAACGTGGTCAACGAGCGGTTCGGCTCGATGACCAAGGAGACCCGGGCGACCGTGGAGCGGGCTATCCGCGAGATCGGCTATCGCCCCCATGCCAGCGGCCGCAGCCTCAAGCTTGCCAAGCGCTTCTCGATAGGCGTGGTGGTGATCGATGAATCGCCGACCTTCCTGGCCGATCCTTTCATCACCTATCTGATCGCCGGCCTCAGCAACTATCTCAACCAGCGCGACTACGGCCTGGTCGTCCAGGGCATGTCTGCTGAGCAGTTGCAGGAAGCCGCTCTGATGAAGCGGCATGAGACGGATGCGCTCTGCGTGTTTCTGTCGGGCCCGCAGGCATCGCGCCGCAAGCTGATCGCCCGCTTCGCGGCGCTCGATCAGCCCGTGGTGGTGTTCCAGGAACCGGCTCCTGACAAGCCCTTATTGCACTCCATCCGCCAGGACGATTTCGGCGGCGCCAGGGCATTGGCCGAGCATATGCTCGAGCGCGGCGCCGAACGGATCGTCTTCCTCGCACCGGAGGTCTCCTGGCCGGCGATCGAACAGCGCGTCGCGGGTGCGCGGGCTGCCATGACCGATGCCGGCCGCGCCGAGGCGTACAAGGTCGTCATCTGCGGTGACGGCGGCTTTGCGGCCACCCACCAGGCGCTGGCGGAGGAGACCGCCGCCTCCGGCTGGCCTTCGGCCGTGATGGGCGGCAACGACCAGATCGGCATCGCGGCCCTGAAATGGCTGGCGGGCCGTGGCCTGCGCGTACCGGATGATATCCTTGTCAGCGGTTTCAACGCCTTCGACGCCTGGCAATATACCGATCCGGTACTCACCACCGTCTCCTCCCCGGCCTATGCCATGGGCGCCAAGGCCGGCGAGATCGTGCTCGATACCCTGCACGGCAACCCGCCCGCCACGCGCGAACATCTGTTCCCGGTGGCGGTGCAGATCGGCGGTTCAACCTGAACGCCGGCCCGGCTTTCAGTTCGCCGCCTTGATGCGCTCGAGCGCCTTGCCTTCAAGATCTTCCACCCCCGGCTGGATCGGGGCGGCAAAACGGATATTGGCAAGATCCTGCTTGGCGAACGAGCCCTTCACGGAGGCCCTGACATTGTCCGGCAGCAGATCGATCCCGTCTTTCACGGCGATGATCGACCCCGTGGAAGCCGAGAGCTTCTTCACGATATCCGGCCGATAGACGAAGTTTATCCACTTGTAAGCGGCCTCGTCAGCCTTTCCCTTGCGCGGAAGCGAGAAGGTATCGATCCATCCGAGCGCCCCCGATTTCGGCGGCACATAAACGATATTGGGATTGTGGGTGACCAGCTTGAAGGCCGTGGAGTCCCAGGTTTCGGCCGCGACCACTTCGCCAGAGAGCATCAGGGCCGAGAGGTCGTCCCCACCCTGCCAATAAGCCTTGAGATTGGGCTTGCAGGCAATGAGCTTGTCGGCGACCTCATCGAGGATCTTCCTGTAGGCATCGAGATCGGAATAGGCTGCGAAAGGGTCTTTGCCGAGCGCAAAAGCGGTGCCGACCAGAATGGTGCGCTTGAGCCGCATCGAGGTGCGGCCCTTGAACTTCGGGTCGCACAGGTCGAGCCAGTCGCGGACTTCCGCGGCCTTGGTCTTGTCGACCATCAGGCCGGACGTGCCCCAGTCGAACGGCACGGAATAGACCTCTCCCTTGAGGGCGGCATCGGCCTTGACCTTGTCCAGCAGCATTGGGTCGAGTGCGTCGACATTTACTTTCGACAGGTCTATCGGCTTGTAGATGTTGTACTCGGCCTGCGCGGCGGCGACCCGGTTGAACCCGGGCTGGACGAGATCGAAGCCCGAACCGCCCGTGGCGCGGAGCTTGGCGATCATTTCCTCGTTGTTGGACAAGGTCACCTCGACTTCGATGTCGGGATATTCCTTTTCGAACAGCGAGATCACTTCATCCGGAGCATAGCCGCCCCATGTCAGGATACGCAATTTCTCCGCCTGGGCCCCGGCGACCGAAATGGTCGTCGCCGCGAGCGTGGCCATCACCAGTTCTGAAACCCGGCGTATGAACATTTTTCCCCTCCCCAATGAGAAAACCATCAAGGAAGAAGGGTGGGATGGCGGCCAGCGCCATTCCCGAAAGTTTGGATATCCACTTTGGACCGTGGCGCGGCTCGCTTAGCCTTTCCGTTCCTTGTCTCGCTGCACGAGAATGCTGAACAGCGCCAGCACGCCCGATCCAACCATCAGGAAGACGGAGACGGCATTCAACACCGGCGTCGAGCCCACCTTCACCATGCGATCATACATGGTGATCGTCAGCGGCGCATCGGATCCCACCAACATCAAGGTCGTGTTGAAGTTCTCGAAAGAGACGAGAAAGGCCACGACGAAGGCAGAGAACAAAGCTGGCGCCAGATAGGGCAAGGTGACGGTGCGAAGCACCCGCAGGCGCGATGCCCCCAGATTGAGCGCCGCCTCCTCCAGGGCCTGATCGAATTTGCGCAGGCGCGCCGCAATCACCAGCGAAGTGATGGTGACCAGAAAGGAAAACTGGCCCAGTATGACAAGGAAGGTGCCCGGTCGGAGGAAATCCCACTCCAGGCCAAGCGCATCCTCCAGGCCATTGGCGATCGCACTCGCAAATACCAGGATGGAGATGCCGAGGATCACGCCTGGAATGACCAGCGGCACGATCATCAGCACATAGAGCAGGCTTTTGCCCGGGAACTGCTTGCGCTCGAACAAGAAGGCATTGCAGGTGCCGACCACGACCGACAAAGCCGAGACGGCCAGTCCAATATAAAGTGAATTCCACAGGCCTTCCATGAGCCGGCGATCGTGGAACATGCCTAGCTTCGGCCCGCTTGTGCCGAAGAACCACTCCAGCGTGAACCCTTTCCAGGGAAGCGCCGGAAAAATCGAATCGTTGAAGGCAAAGATGGCTGCTGCGGCCAATGGCGCGGCGAGGTAGAGGAAAAAGGCGAGCATATAGCCGCCATAGATCCAGCGCAGGAGGAGAGATTGCGGCGCGGCGACGTTCATGGGTTCAATCTTTCGCCACGGTGGAAGCCAGGCTCTGTCCGGTCAGGCGAAGCCCCAGCCAGACGACCAGCGAGGTGAAGACCAGGAGAAGCACGCCGAACGTGGCGCCGGATTCCCAATTGTAGCGGGTCACGAACTGCTCGTAGATCTGCTCGGTGAACCACATGCTGTTCTTGCCGCCGAGCAGGATCGGGGTCAGATAGCTTCCCGCCGTCAGCATGAAGACGATGATGCAGCCGGCGACGATGCCCGGCATGGCATAGGGCACGACGATGCGGCGAAATACGGTGAAGCGGCTGCCGCCCAGATTGTAGCCGGCCTCGATCAACGAGTTGTCCATGCCGTCCAAGGTCGAGACCAGGGGAACGATCATGAACAGCACGACCGTATAGACCAGTCCGATCACCACGGTGATGTCGTTGTAGAGCAATTCGATCGGGCCGCTGACCAGACCCGTATGCTGCAACAGGACGGAGATCAGGCCGGTCTCGCGCAGGAGCACGATCCAGCCGAAGGCGCGTACGAGGTCACTGACCCAGAGCGGGATCAGGCACATCAGGAACAGGGCGGCGCGTGAGCGCTGTCTGGCGATCTTGGCGATGTAATAGGCGACCGGAAAGCCGACGACCAAAGCCAGGGCCGTCACCAGGATCGACATCCAGGCGGTCCGCAACAGGGTGTTCCAGTAGACCGGCTCGCGCAGGAAGTCGGTGTAATTGGCGAAACCGAAGCTATATTCGCCCGGGCCCAGCTTCTCGCGCAGCGATAGATAGCCGATGCCGAGCTGTGGCAGGACGATGAGCAGCACCATCCACAGGGCAAACGGCGTGAACAACAGGATCAGTGACAATTTGCCGGCGTCGGAACGGGGCATCACGTCTACCCCGCCTGGCTGAAGCAGAGGCAGTGATCTCTCCGCCAGGAAATGTCGGCCTTGTCGCCGGGCTTGACCGGTGAGGAACCGTCCATGACGGCATGGCCGACTTCAACCAAGCTGCCTCCCGCCAGCCGCACCAGCACGCGGCTGTTGGCGCCGTTGAACAACAGGCTGTCGACCGTGCCAGGGAGCCGGTTACCATCCCGAGATTCGCCCAGGGCGATGGTCTCGGGACGAACGAAGACCTCGACCTTCGCGCCGGCAGCCACCTTGTCGTCTCGCGCCATGGCGATGACCTCGCCGCCATCGTCGAGCTCGACACGGGCCTGGCCATTGCTGAAGGCCGTCACTCGGCCGGGCCAGCGATTGGCATCGCCGACGAAGCCTGCAACGAAACCCGTTTTTGGATTGTTGTAGAGCTCTTGCGGCGAACCAATCTGCTCGAAGCGGCCGGCATTCATCACGGCCACGTTGTCGGACATCACCAGGGCTTCGGACTGGTCGTGCGTGATGTAGAGGAAGGTGGTGTTGAACTGGTTTTGCAACTGCTTCAGTTCGATCTTCATCCGTTCGCGCAGCTTGAGGTCGAGCGCGCCGAGCGGCTCGTCGAGCAGCAGGACATCGGGTTCCAGCACCATGCAGCGCGCGATGGCGATGCGCTGCTTCTGGCCGCCGGACAATTGCGAGACCTGCTTTTCGGCTACACCCGGCAGGCCGATGCGCTCCAGCACCGACCCCACCTTGCGCGAGATGTCGGCCTTGTTCTCGCCGCGGCAGCGCAGGCCATAGGCAATGTTTTCGCCGACATTCATCATCGGGAACAAGGCCAGATGCTGGAAGACCATCTTGACGCTGCGCCTGTTCGGCGGCGCCGAGAGAACCGACTTGCCCTTGATGCGAATGTCGCCATTTGACGGCGCTTCGAACCCGGCGATCATGCGCATGAGCGTGGTCTTGCCGCAGCCGGACGGCCCCAGGATCGAAAAGAACGAGCCGCGGGGCACCTCGAACGAAACATCGTTGACCGCAACATACCGGCCGAACTTCTTGGTCAGGCTCTCGCATTCAAGATCGTGCATGGAAGCTCGTCGGTTTGGGCTGAATTGCCGGTCCGCAGGGCACTAGCCCATGCGGACCTCTTCATTGTGGGTGCGTCTCAGTTGGAGGCGGCCGCCTTGATGCGTTCCAGCGCCTTGCCTTCCAGATCCTCGAGCCCCGCCGGGATATTGGCGAAGAACTTGAGATTGGCCAGCGCCTTGTCGTCAAAGGCCACCTTCACGGCTGCCTTCTTGTCATCCGGCAGGAGATCGACACCGCCCTTGACCGCCGAGATCGCGCCTGTCGAGTCCGACATCAGCTTGACGATGTCGGGACGCAGGACGAAGTTGATCCACTTATAGGCGGCTTCATCAGCCTTGCCCTTGCGCGGAATGGCAAAGGTGTCGATCCAGGCCAGGGCCCCAGTCTGCGGCGGCACATAGACCAGGTTCTTGTTCTGGCTGTAGAGCTTGAAGGCGGTCGAATCCCAGGCTTCCGACGCAACCACCTCGCCCGACAGCAACAGCGTCGACAGATCGTCGCCACCATTCCAGTAGGTCTTCACATTGCTCTTGCAGGCGATCATCTTCTCGGTCACCTCATCCAGCATCTTCTGGTAGGCGGCCTTGTCGCCATAGAGCGCGAACGGATCCTTGCCGAGCGAAAAGGCCATGCCGAGCAGGATGGTGCGCCTCAGCCGCATCGACGTCCGCCCCTTGTACTGCGGATCGCAGAGGTCGCCCCAGCCCTTGATGCCGGCAGCTTTCGAGGCGTCGACCACCAGGCCGGAAGTGCCCCATTGATGGGGAACGGCATAGACCTTGCCGTCGATCGTGGCGTTGGTCTTCACCGCTTCGAGCAGATTGTCCTGCATAGCGGCGGTATCGATCTTCGACAGATCGAGAGGCTTGTAGATGTTATATTCCTGCTGCGCCGCAAAGATGCGATCATGGCTCGGCTGGGCAAGGTCGAAACCGGCCCCGCCGGTCGCGCGCAGCTTGGCGATGATTTCCTCATTGTTGGAAAGCGTCACCTCGACATCAATGTCGGGATATTCCTTCTCGAACAGCTGGATGACATTGTCGGGCGCATAGCCGCCCCATGTCAGAATTCGAAGGGTTTCGGCGCTGGCAATGTTCGAAACGACCATGGCGGCGGTGGCGCCGACAAGCGCGGCGATAAGTTTCTTCAAGATCACAACTCCCTCCAGATTTGTCAGCGGCCGATCGACCCGTCAGCCTGCCTCCTGGCACGACTATGAAAGGCTTGGCTGCGGCGCATAAGGTCCACTCTCGATCAATGATGAGGCCGCTTGCTGGAAAGGCGATCAGATCCGAAGCGTCACGGTCTTGGTCCTGGTATAGGCGGAGAGCGCAAGCAGGCCTTTTTCCCGGCCGATACCCGATCGGCGGTTGCCGCCGAAAGGCGTTTCGATGCCGCCTGCGAAATACTCGTTGACGAACACCTGGCCGGCATCGACATCGCGGGCGATGCGATGCGCCTTGGCCAGATCGCGGGTAAACAGGCCGGCAACCAGTGCATATTGGGTACAATTGGCCGCTGCGATGGCCTGCTCGACGCCATCGACGACCTGCACAGCCAGCACCGGCCCGAAGATCTCCTCCTGGACGATGGGATCGTCCCAGTCTGCGCCGTCCACGATGGTCGGCTCGAAGAACCAGCCCTTGCCGGTCGCCGGATCCACGGTCACCTTGCCGCCGGTGACGATCTCGAGCCCTCTTGCCTTGGCTCCCTCGACATAGGAGGCCACCTTGCCCAGATGCTCAGCCGAATTGAGCGCACCGAAATCGACCCCCTCGGTCAGGCCGTGGCCGATCCTGAGGCGACGGGCGCGTTCGACGAGCCTTTCGATGAACTGGGCATGGATCGAGCGCTCGATGACCAGCCGTGAACCGGCCGAGCAGATCTGCCCGGCATTCTCGAAGATCGCGCCGACGACATTGTCGAGCGCCAGATCGATATCGGCGTCGGCCAGGACGATATTGGGCGACTTGCCACCGAGCTCGAGCGTGACGGAGGCGATGTTCTGGGCTGCCGCCTTCATCACATTAATGCCAGTGACGGTCGAGCCGGTAAAGGTGACGTGCCTGATATCAGGATGCGAAACCAGCGGGGCGCCAGCCGCGATGCCGGTGCCGGTCACGACGTTGCAGGCCCCATCGGGCAGTCCAGCCAGGACCAGGATCTCGGCCAGCAGCAGCGCCGTCATCGGCGTCTGTTCCGCCGGCTTCACCACGGCGGTGCAGCCAGCGGCCAGGGCCGGCGCGATCGAGCGGCAGGTGGTCGACAGCGGGTAGTTCCAGGGCACGATATGCGCGGTGACGCCGACCGGCTCCTCGATCGAATAGGAGGTGTAGTTCGGCCCGAGCGGATAGGCCTTGCCCTCATGCTTGTCGGCGGCGCCGGCATAATATTCGAAGGCCCGCGCCGAGCCGCGCACGTCGCCGCGGGCTTCGGCGAGGGTCTTGCCGCTGTCCAGCACTTCGGCAACAGCCAGGCGCTCGATGTTCTCGCGGATCAGCTCTGCCGCACGCATCAGCACACGCCCGCGCTCGGCCGGCGTCGCCCTGCCCCATTCGCCATGCTGGGCCTGCCTGGCGGAGGAAACCGCTTCGGCGACGTCCTCGGCCGTTCCGGCAGCAAATCGCGCATGCGGCTCCGCTCGCCCGGGATCGAAGGTCTCTATCGCCTGTCCGGAGGCCGACTGGCGCCAACCGCCATGAACGAAGTGCTGGGACGGCAGCGGTTCGAGTTCCGCCGCAACAGTTGCGAATGCGTTGGTCATCATGCCACCTCGCTGACCTGGTAGCTCGATCGGGCAAGCCATTCGGGATCGATTTCCACGCCCCAGCCCGGTTCGTTCGAAACCGTGACCATGCCATCCTCGACCGCATAGGGCGATTTGACGAAAAGTCCTTCCTGCCAGGGATAGTAGTCCGGCCCCTCGATCGAAAACTCCAGATATTTGCCCGCCCCCTCGATGGCACGCAGCAAATGCATGGTGAACAGCGTCACCAGCCCGAGATTGGCGCTATGGGGCGTCACCGGCAATCCTGCGGCTCTCGCCATGGCGCAGACGCGCAGGGTGCGGCTGATGCCGCCGAGATAGAGGATATCGGGTTGCACGACATCGACGGCCCGCATCTCGATCATGTGCCGCCAGGTCGGGATCTCGCAATCCTGCTCGCCGCCGGTCACGGCGATGTCGAGCGCGTCAGTGACTTCCTTGGTCTGCTCGAGCTCCCAATAGAGGCAGGGTTCCTCGAAATGCTCGATGCCATTGTCCCTGAGCAGGGACCCGACTTCGATCGCCCGCTTGGGCGAGAAGCCGCTGTTGGCGTCGACCAGCAGGGACACCTTGTCGCCGAGCGCCTTGCGGATGGTCGGAACGATCTCCTCGGTACGTCCCGGCCATTCGTCGACGTCATGGCCATATTCGGCGGCGATGCGGAACTTGAAGGCGTCGAAGCCGAATTGGTCCCGCAGGCGCTTGAAACGTTCGGCTTCCGCGGCCGGGGTGATGTCGCGTTTCATCGAGGAGGCATAGGCACGCAATTTCCCCGGTGTCCCACCGAGCAGGCTGACGACGGGCAATCCGGCCGCCTTTCCGCGCAGGTCCCAGATCGCAGTGTCCAATCCGCCAAGGGCCCGCTTCATGTAGGAGCCAGGAAATTTGTGCTCGCGCTCGATCACCCTGTCGGTCAGCGCATCGATATCGTCGAAGTCGACGCCGAGCACATAGGGAGCAACCTGCCGGTGCAATACGGTCGAGGTGATGTCGGAATGATAGGTCGAAACCTGGCCGAGCCCTTGGGTTCCGTCCTCGGCCGTGATGCGGACGAAGCCGACATATTGGGTGGAGAATGTCTCGATGCGTTTGATCTTCAAGTCCGCTCTTCCTGAAAATGCCAGCCAATGCGATCGAGACTGACCTATCAAACCGGTCCGTGGGTCATAAGGTCCACTTTCGAAAAACCTGAAAGCCGGTTATGGCGGATCGGTGAACCAAATGTTCACCGGGGCCGAAGCGAAACCGCTAGAGCCTGTGCTTAAGCGTTTTGCGATTAGGCGGAATCACCTCGAATCGCAAAGACGCTCTAGCCAATCCTTTAGATTGGCTTGGAAACAAAGAGTTAGAGTAAACAAGCGTTCACGCTTGAACGCATTTTGCTCTAGGAAGCCGTAAGAAAAAGCGAGCGCGGCTGCCGGCATTTGTCGCGGTGTGCCGCGGCCTTGCGCTCCAACCGTCGGGAAATATGGTCAATGGTCAAGCGGTCTTCGGGCGAATTGCTGTTTTCGATCGCCGTCGACCGTTCTCTGGACAAATCCATCACCACCCAAGTCTATCATGCGATACGCCAGCTGATTGCGGCGAGCCATCTGCCCGCCGGCAAGCGACTGCCGTCGAGCCGCACGCTGGCAAGGGAGTTGGGGATCTCGCGCACCACCGCGATGACGGTGTTCGAACGCCTGACCTCGGAGGGGCTGATCGTTTCGCGAACTGGGTCGGGCTCCTATGTTTCGGAGCTTGCCGAAACCAGAAAGCCGGAACAGGCCCTGGTGGTGCATTCTCCTGGCGCCGTCTCCGCCAAGCTCGCCGACATCATTGCCGATGCCTCGCCGCGCTTCTTCCAGAGACTGTCCCATCCGCATCACATACGCGCCTTTGTGACAGGCCTGCCGGATTATGCGGCATTTCCGATGGCGGTCTGGGCCCGCCTGACCGCCAAGCATTGGCGCGAGCCCCGCGAAGAGGTGATGGGTTATTCCGACGCCAACGGCCATCCGCGCCTGCGCCTGGCGATTGCCGAGCACCTCCGCGCCAATCGCGGCCTTTCCTGTGACGTCGACCAGATCTTCATCGTCAACGGCGCCCAGCAGGCCTTCGACCTGATCGGCCGCGTCCTGCTCAATCCGGGCGACCATGTCTGGTTCGAAAATCCCGGCGCCATCGGCGCCCGCAACAGCCTGGTTGCCTGCGGCGCCTCGATCGTGCCCGTTCCCGTCGACCAGGAAGGGCTCTCCGTGGAGGCGGGGCTCACTCTGGCGCCCGACTTCCGCCTTGCCTTCGTCACCCCGTCGCACCAGCATCCCACGGGGGCGGAGATGAGCCTCGCACGACGAGCGCAATTGCTGGCGGCAGCTAACCAGAACAATGCCTGGATCATCGAAGACGATTATGATGGCGAGTTTCGCTACGATGGCCGCCCCCTCCCCACCCTGAAAAGCGGCGATACCGGCGAACGCGTCATCTATGTCGGGACGTTTTCCAAAACGATGTTTCCGGCATTGCGTCTGGGCTTCTACATCGTGCCCAAACCGTTGGTGCCGATCTTCCAGCGCATCTGCGGCGCGTTCCTGCAAGGCGTGCCCTCGAGCATCCAGGCGGTTCTGGCCGCCTTCATCGACGAAGGCCATTTTGCCACCCATCTGCGCCGCATGCGGGAGATCTATGCCGGTCGCCATGCCGTCTTCCACGAAGCGGCCGAAAGATATCTCAGAGGGCTGTTACACACGAACCGCTCGGTTGCCGGATTTCACGCGGTCGGTCGCTTTGCAGCCCCGTTCATGAATGACGAGACTGTCGCGGCGGACGCAGACACAGCCGGTCTCCAGGTCTCCCCCATCAGCCGGTTCTGCCTCGACCAGGCGCATATCCATCGCGGGCTGGTGCTCGGCGTGAGCGCCATCGACGAGCGCACCATACGCAAGGGCGTGGAGACGCTCGCCGGCGTCCTGGCAAAGCAGCGCCCCTGAGCATTTTTAAGTTCCCGGGAAGATGCCTTAGCCATTGTCCCGGAGAATCATTCCCGCCGCCTTTTCGGCCACCATCATGGTCGGCGCATTGATATTGCCCGAGGTGACATTCGGGAAAATGGAAGCGTCGACCACACGCAGCCCCTGCAACCCATGCACACGCAAGCGATCGTCCACGACATTGGTTCCGTCGTCCGGCCCCATGCGGCAGGTGCAGGAGGCGTGAAAGACGCTGCCTGAGCGGGCGCGAATATCCGCGACCAGATCAGCTTCGTTGCGGATGTTCGGGCCAGGCTTCATCTCATCGAGGATGACGGCGCGCATGGCGGGCTGTTCGGCAATCGTCCGGATGAGGCGCACGCCTGCCAGCATCTCCTCGATATCGCCGGCCGTCGACAGATAGTTCGGCTCGATGACAGGCGCAGCCATTGGGTCGGGCGACCCGATGGCAATTGAGCCACGACTCTCGGGCCTGCAGGGCTGGACCCCGATGAAGAAGCCGGGAAACGGATCAGGCAAGGTCAATCGCCGCACGCCCGGCGTCGGCTTGCTGTAGCTGACTGGCGAAAAGTAGAGCTGCATGTCCACCCGCCTGGCATCGGGCCTGGATTTGACGAAACCGCCAGCCTGGTTGACGCTGAGCGATAGCGGTCCGTCGCGAAACAGAAGGTAGCGTGCGCCGAGCATCGCCCTGCCCCACCACGGACGCAGCAGGGAATTGAGCGTTGGCTTGCGCGAGCGATAGAGATAGTCGATGCCGAGGTGATCCTGCAGGTTCTGCCCGACCGCGGCGATGTCCTTCACGACAGCCTTGTCGAATTTCCTGAGCAGGTCCCCAGGGCCGACCCCCGAATGCTGCAGCAGGATGGGCGAGTGCACCGCGCCGGCCGCCAGGATGATCTCGCGCCGGGCCTGAACGGCATGCTTTTGTCCGTCGCACTGATATTCGACCCCGCTCGCCTGCAGGCCGTCGAACAGGATGCGGGTGGCAAAGGCGCCGGTGACGATCTTCAGTTTGGAGCGCCTGGCAACCGGATGCAGGAATGCCGTTGCGGATGACGCACGAAAGCCCTTCCTGGTGGTGATCTGGTAGACCGAGACACCTTCCTGGTTCAGGCCGTTATAGTCCGGTGTCCGGGCAAAGCCGGCCTGCTCCGCGGCCTGAAGCCAATCCTGGCAAAGCGGGTGCACGGATGGCGTCATGTCCGTGACATCAAGTTCGCCCGATCCACCGCGCCAGGCATCGCCTCCCCGTTCGAACGTCTCGATCGATTTGAAATGGGGCAGGACATCGTCCCAGCCCCATCCGGGATTGCCGGCGCTTTTCCAATCCTCGAAATCGTTTCGCTGGCCGCGGACATAGACCATGGCGTTGATGGAAGACGAGCCGCCCAGAACCTTTCCGCGCGGCCAATAGCTCGTGCGTCCCGCCAGGGCTTCCTGCGGCCGGGTCTCGAACTTCCAGTTCACCTTCGGATTGTAGAAGCTGTGGCCATAGCCGATCGGCATGCGGATCATGAACCGTTGATCGCTTCCGCCAGCCTCCAGGAGCAACACGCTGAATTCACCCGTGGCGGTCAGACGATTGGCAAGCAGGCAACCGGCAGATCCTGCCCCGACAACAATGAAATCGAAATCCGCCACGCACCGTCTCCCAGAGCGTCTTGCGATTAGACGGAATCACCCAGAATCGCAAAGACGCGTCGAAACAAAGAGTTAGAGCAAACAAGCGTTCAGTTGTGAACGTGCTTTGCTCAAGACCTCACGAGCGGGTTTTTACATGGTGTCACCGGGCGGGGCAGGAGCCATTGCCACAATAGGGTAGAGCCATTGCCGCGGCTTCTTTCATGCGGGCGAGCGAAGGAGGCCCCGAGGTGCAAGCTCCCGAGGGCGCGCATGGAAATGCGATAGCTGACTGGGCAGCGCCTCTTCATCGAAGGCCTTGAACCGCCCTCATCCGGATGCCCGCGCGATCTTGCGGGCTCCTTTGGGCGAGATCGACAGCGAGCCACGATGGATGTTTCGATCGTCCATTCTCGATGTGATGCACAGCCCGGGCTTCAACAGCACATCTGAACTGGACAGAAGCAAATAATGGCTCTGCGAGGCCGCGATGGCCCTTGAGCAAAACCCCTTAGCGGCGTTCGCGCAGGCATTCGATCCATTCCGGCCCCATGACGAAGCGAACAATGCCCGCCCCCGCCACGAGCCCAGCAAGGGGTAGAACCAGAAAGGGCCAAAGTTCGATGGTCATTACGTCGCTCTCCTCACACGGGCGGCCTTCTGCCCTGCCGGCATGACAGGCCGATGACGCGAGCCCTTGCGATCGCAGTCGAGCATGCGGAACTGGGACCCCAGCGAGCCAAGCGCCGCCCTCGCTTCAGGAATTGGCTTGCGGCCCTCTGCTCTTCTCGGTGGCGTAGAGCGCGACCGCCATGGCGCGATTGCGCACCTCGAGCTTGTCGTAGAGATTTTTGAGGTGATATTTGACCGTGTTTTCCGAGATCCCCGTGCGTGCGGCGATCTGCAGATTGGTCCAGCCATCCGCCAGCACGGCAAGCAGTTCGCGCTCGCGGGTCGTCAGGCGCGAGAGTGGCGTGTCATTGATCTTCGACACGTCCAGATAAGGGATGCAGATCCGGCCATGGGCGACCGCCACCAGCGTGTCGAACAAGATGGCGGGATCGTCGAACTGATAGCAATAGCCTTGCACACCCAGGCGCACGCATTGCTTGAGAATGGCGACGTCGTGGTCGTTCGAGAACATGACGACACGCACATGCAAGCTGCGCTGACGCAGTTCTTCCAGCACCTCGGCGCCGTTCATGTCGGAGAGCTTCCAGCCAAGGACGGCCACGTCGAATTTTGGCTCGGCCGCAGCCGCGAGAAAAGCCTCACCGGACTGCATGCTGCCGACCAGCTCGAAGCGCACATCATTCTTGATCATGTCGCCGAGGGCAGCCACCACCAGTGGGTTGCGCTCGGCGATCAGCACCCTGAACAGGCCTTCCGGAGCTCCCCGCATCCTATCGACCTCGATGCCCTGACGCTGGCGTTTCCCCTCGGCGTTCATATGCCCCCCGATTTGCGGCGCGCGCCACCTCTGATCCGACGTCTTCTGTTTTGGGCCTTCTGTGTTTCGGGGCGTTTCAAGCCACGACGACGATCCAGTTCCTTCCGCCTCTCATATTCATACAGTGAAACATTTTTTCATTCCAGTTCATTCTTCGATTTCAGGGTGCCGGAGCCGTTTCATTCCCCCATTGGTTGTCCGCAATGAACCAATCTTTGTCCGCAAATCGCAACATAGTTTGTCCTTAGACAAAAAATCCGCTCCGAGGGCGTCGTATCGTTTTCGCGACCGCCGGTCGGTCAAGGACGGAATTCATCCCCCGGATCTGATTGCATCGCGTTGCATCCGATCGGTCTTTCTTCGGCCTTGCCGCCACGCGTCGCTTCGGCGCCTGGGTGCGCAACTGCAGGCCGGGCCGCGCGTTTCATAGGGAAAACAGGGCGCGTGTCATCGCGTGGTCGGGGTCCGCCAACCCATCCAGGATGTTGAAATGGTGGCGGTCCGGTTCTTCGACGACGTCCGTCTCGACGCCGAGTCCCCGCCAGATATTGCCGAGCAGCGCGTTCTGCCGGAGGAATTCGGACGTTTCCCGCGCACCGGCCCAGCAGATCAGCCGGCTTCCGGGCAATGGCTCGAGCAAGGCCGGGCTCTCGCTTTTCGCCTCGGTCATGTCGATCTTCAGCGTCGCATTGCGCGCGATATTCATCAGCGGCCGAAGATCGTGCAGGCCGGATACAGAGAGCGTCCCAGCGATCCGGCCATGCAACTCGTCCGGGAGGGGCGTCGTCTGGCTGATCATGCGCGTCACCAGTTGGCCGCCGGCGGAATGACCGACCAGACGGATCGGTCCGGGGACGATGCTGGCGGCAGCGCCGATGGCCTGACCGATAAACCTCGTAATGTCGGAGATGCGCACATTCGGAGCAAGCGGGTAGCTGGGTATCGCCACCGCATATCCGTGCGCCAGCGGTCCCCCTGCAAGATGCGACCAGAAGCTCTTGTCGAGTGCCATCCAAAATCCGCCATGGACGAAGACGACCAGGCCCGCCGGGCTCCCTTTCGGATAGAACAGGTCGAGGCGTTGGCGGAGATCGCTGCCATAGGTGAGCTCCAGCCGTGCACGGTCGTCAGCAACCAGCGCGTCGCGAGCCACCCGGGCTGGCTCCACCCAGGCGTTCGGCCACGCTTCGCTCTTGGGGATGTTCGCGGCGTTGTCGTAGGCCCAGGTCCAGTCGACCACCCGGTATTGCATCTCTCTCTCGCTTTCAGGCCCGCACCCGGACAGCGGGCACTTGCGACACCCCGCTCCTGCTTTCCGGAATGGCCAACGCTCAGTCGTTGGCCTCTGGAGGCAGGAAGTCGACGTCGTGTTCAGCGGAAGCGCGTATGACCGCTTCGACATCGGACATGTTGTGCAAAGTCTTGAACAGGTCACGCAGCCGGCCGGCAGGAGACACCCAGAAAAGCGCTCGAGCGGGCTGGTCCGACTTGTTGAAATAGCCATGCGGGATGCCGCGGGGCAGGCGCACCAGGTCGCCGGATTTCGCCGTCAGCCATTTTCCGTCGAGTTTCAGCTCCAGTTGGCCTTCCAGCAGAAAGATGAATTCCTCCTGTGTCGGGTGGACATGGACCGGCACGAATTGGCCGGGTTCGGAATTCGTCTCGAAGGCGAAGGCCGACCCGCAATCGGCCTTCGGAAAATACCGCTGGCCAAGAATGTTCCATTCGACCTGCTCATACCCCTCGCCGTGCGGCGTGATGCCGCCATCCAATTCCATCGTCATGACGATCCCTCCCCTCTTGTCTCATTGTTTGCAGGAAAAGCTTGCGCTGCTCGGCTTTGCAACTACCGCACGTTCGCCGTGCCCACGACCTCGCCCAGAGCCCGTTCGAGATTGCCCACCGTGCGGTCGATATCAGCGAGCTTGTCGAGGCCGAAAAGGCCGATACGGAAGGTCTGGAAGTCAGCGGGCTCATCGCACATCAGCGGTACCCCGGCTGCCGCCTGCACGCCGACGGCAACGAACTTGGCACCGGACTTGATGCCAGGATCGTCGGTGTAGCAGACGACGACGCCAGGTGCCCCGAAACCCGACGCGGCAACACTGGCAAAACCGCGTTGGGCGAAGAGCTGCCGCACCCGAGCGCCGAGTTCGAGCTGGGCCGCCTTCACCTTTTCGAAGCCTCTCGCCTCGGTTTCCAGCACAGTGTCGCGGAAGCCGCGCAGAGCATCGGTCGGCAAGGTGGCATGGTAGGCATGGCCACCCTTCTCATAGGCTTCCATGATCTCCAGCCACTTCTTGAGGTCGCAGGCGAAGGAAGAGCTGGTGCTGGCCTTCACCTCGGCTTTGGCGGCTTCGCTCAGCATGACGATGCCGCTGCAGGGAGAAGCGCTCCACCCCTTCTGTGGCGCCGAGATCAGCACGTCGACGCCGACCGCTTTCATATCGACCCAGACACAGCCAGAAGCGATGCAATCGAGGACAAAAAGCGCCCCGACCTTGTGAGCCGCGTCAGCAATTGCCTTCATGTACCCGTCGGGAAGCATGATGCCGGAGGCGGTTTCCACATGCGGCGCGAAGACGAGATTCGGACGCTCGGCCTCGATGACGGCCACGGCCTCCTCGATCGGCACGGGCTGGAAGGGTTGCTGGCGTGCCCCAGATTCCGATTGCGTCTGCCGCGCCTTCAGCACGACGCTCTCGGCAGGGATGGCGCCCATATCGAATATCTGCGTCCAGCGATAGGAGAACCAGCCATTGCGGATGACCAGCACCTTCTTGCCGTGGGCGAGCTGGCGCGCGACCGCCTCCATCGCATAGGTGCCACCACCGGGCACCAGGGCCACGCCCCCACCTTCTTCCGTGTTGTAGACCCGGCGCAATGTTTGCGAGATGTCCCGCATCACACCCTGGAAGACCTGCGACATGTGGTTGAGCGCGCGATCGGTGAACACGACCGAATATTCGAGGAGACCATCGGGGTCCACGGTCGGCAGCAGGGCAGTCATCATCCATTTCCTTTTGGCGCAATGTGCATCCGGATGGCGAGACACTACAGCAATTGGGCCAGCCGCCAAGCATGCTCGAACGAAGGAATCGGCGGTTCTTCGGGGACATCGATCGCTTGCTGCGATCAATCAGGCCAAAACGAAAATTCCCGGCTCGCGAGAGCCGGGAATACCAATGCCGTTCGTCAAACCGCAGGCCGCGCTTTTCCTAAAACTCCCTGCTTCAGGCAACCTTGTCGAGTACCGCCCTGCCATCGAAAAAGGCGGTGAGATTGTCGACTGCCCGCATGCCCATCGCGACCCGGGTTTCCTCCGTGGCGCTGCCCAGATGCGGCAGCAGAACTACATTTTCCAGGCGCATCAGCGCGGCAGGAACGGCCGGTTCGCCGTCATAGACGTCGAGGCCCGCGCCCGCGATCGTCCCGCTTTCGAGCGCGTCGACCAGGGCCTGCTGGTCGACGACGTCGCCGCGCGCGGTGTTGATCAGGAAGGCGCTCGGCTTCATCGCCCGCAACCGGGCCGCATTGATGAGATGCCGGTTCTCGGCGCCGCCGGGGCAATGCAGGGAGACGAAATCCGCCTCGGCCAGCACCTCCTCGACGCTTGCCAGCTGCCGTGCGCCCATGGCGCTGACAGCCTCGTCGTCGACTTTCGAGCGGTTGTAGAAGACGACCTTCATGTCGAAACCGAAATGGGCGCGCCTGGCCGCTGCCTTGCCGATCCGGCCCATACCGATGATGCCGATCGTCTTGCCGCTCACCTTGGCGCCGATCATGTGGGTAGGGCACCAGCCCGTCCATTGGCCGGCGCGCAATTGGCGCTCCCCCTCCCCGGCCCGGCGCGCCACGGCGAGCAGCAGGCTGAGGGCGATGTCGGCGGTGCAGTCGGTAAGCACGCCCGGCGTATTGGTCACGGTCACGCCGCGGGCGCGCGCCACGTCGATGTCGATATGGCTGAAGCCGACTCCGAAATTGGCCAGGAGCCTGGTGCGCACGTCCACCTCGGGAAAGACCGAAGCGGGCAGCCTGTCGCTGACCGTGGGCAGCACGGCATCGAACTGGCCAAGCGCATCGCTCAATTGCGATGGGCTCAGCGGCGTGTCGTCCCGATTGAACGTCGTGTCGAACCTATCGGCCAGAATCCGTTCGACCGAGGCGGGCCAACGCCGCGTCACGAGTATCCGAGGTTTCATCACGCTTCCCCCTTACGACACCCTCGATTCGACGAGGATGGGCGGCGCAGAGCAATTAATAAGCCAGCAAAGTATAATCAGACCTCACCCTGCTCGCCATGACGGCCTCGAAGCGGCCCGCAATCGAAACAAGATGGCACCGGGGCACGCGCGGTCGCCGAGATGGCCACGGCCACGCGTCCCCAGGAGCAAAGCGCGTTCATGTCTGACCGCTTGTTTGCTCCAGCTTCTCGTTCCGACGCGCCTTTGCGATTCTTGGCGATCCCGCCTCATCGCAAAGCGCTCTGGAACCTGTTCAGGCCGCTTTCCTGTTCTCCAGCACGCTTGCCACGACTGGTCCAAAGGCTGCCGGCGTCGGCACGATCGCGACACCGGCCTCGCGCAGGATCTCGACCTTTTCCTGGGCCGACTCGCCGAAGGCGGAGATGATGGCGCCGGCATGGCCCATGCGCTTGCCCTTGGGCGCCGACAGGCCAGCGATATAGGCGATCAGCGGCTTGCGCATATGATGCTTGGCCCATTCGGCGGCTTCCGCTTCCTGCGGTCCGCCGATCTCGCCGATCATCACCACGGCGTCGGTATCCGGATCTTCCTCGAACAACTTCAGGATATCCTTGAAGGACGAACCGTTGATGGGATCGCCGCCGATGCCCACGCTGGTGGAAACGCCGATGCCCAGCGCCTTCATCTGCGAGGCCGCCTCGTAGCCGAGCGTGCCCGAGCGGCCGACGATGCCCACGCGACCCGGCAGATAGATATTGCCGGGCATGATGCCCATCAGTGCCTGGCCGGGCGTGATCACGCCGGCACAGTTCGGGCCGATCAGACGCATGCGGTCCTCATAGCGGAAGCGGCGCATATAGCGCTTCACCCGCATCATGTCCTGGGAGGGAATGCCGTCGGTGATGCAGACGCAGAACTTCAGGCCGGCATCGGCGGCTTCCATGATGGAATCGGCCGCAAAGGGCGGCGGCACGAACACGATCGAGGCCTCCGCGCCCGTCTCCCGCACGGCGCCCTTGACCGTGTTGAACACCGGAATGCCGTGATGGTCCTGCCCGCCCTTGCCGGGGGTGACGCCGCCGACGACATTGGTGCCATAGCGCTTCATGTCCTGGGCGTGGAAGGAGCCGATCTTGCCGGTCAAGCCCTGGACGATGACACGCGTTTTGCGGTTCAACAGAACTGCCATTTCGCTTCCCCCTCAATGCTTCTTGGATTTGGAAAAGGCCTGCATCGCCTCGACCGATTTTTCGGCCGCTTCCGCCAGGGTGTCGGCCACGATCACCTTCTCGCCGGACTCGGCGAGGATGCGCCGCCCCTCTTCGACATTGGTACCGGCGAGGCGCACCACCAAAGGCACGTTCACGCCGACCTCGCGCATCGCCTTCACCACACCCTCGGCCACCCAGTCGCAGCGGTTGATGCCGGCGAAGATGTTGACCAGGATGGTCTCGACATTCTTGTCGGCAAGCACGGCGCGGAACGCCTTGGCGACACGCTCGGGCGAGGCGCCGCCGCCAATGTCGAGGAAGTTCGCCGGCTCGCCGCCGGCGATCTTGATCATGTCCATGGTCGCCATGGCCAAGCCCGCACCATTGATGATGCAGCCGATATTGCCGTCGAGCCCGACATAGGACAGGCCGCGGTCGGAGGCGAAGGTCTCGCGCGGGTCTTCCTGCGACTTGTCGCGCAGTTCCGAAATCTCGGCGCGGCGGAACAAAGCGTTCTCGTCGAAGGACATCTTGGCATCGAGGGCGATCAGATGTCCGTCGCGGGTGACGACCAGCGGGTTGATCTCCAGCATGGAAGCGTCGTAGTCGCGGAAGACGCGATAGCAGCCGAGCAGCGTATCCACCGCCTTGCCGATCAGATTGTTCTCCAGCCCGAGGCCGAAGGCGATCTCGCGGGCTTGAAACTGCTGCATGCCCGCCCCAGGATCAACGATGGCGCGGATGATGGAGTCAGGCTGCTTTTCAGCGATTTCCTCGATCTCCATGCCGCCGGAGGCGGACGCCACGATCATCACGCGCTCGGATTTGCGATCGAGCACGATGCCCAGATAAAGCTCCTGGCGGATGTCGACGGTTTCCTCGACATAGAGGCGCGAGACGAGCTTGCCCTTCGGGCCGGTCTGGTGGGTGACCAGCTTGCGGCCGAGCATGGCCTCGGCAGCATCAGACACCTCGGTGTCGGACTTGCAGATGCGGATGCCGCCGGCCTTGCCGCGGGCGCCGGAATGGATCTGGGCCTTGACCACCCATTTGTCGCCGCCGATCTCGCTGGCGCGATAGGTCGCCTGCTCGGGGCTGTAGGCAAGACCGCCGCGCGGGATCTGCACCGAATAGCGAGAGAGCAGTTCCTTGGCCTGGTATTCATGGATATCCATGTCGGTAACCTCGTCAGTTGGGCAGGCCGGCGCGCGGCTGGGTCGACTGTTGGATGGCCTCGTGCATGACCAGGACATTGCGAGCCATGCGTTCGGACGCGGCATCGATCATCTTGCCGTCGAGCGCAGCGGCACCCTTGCCCTGCTCCTCGGCCTCCCGGAGCATCTCGATGATACGGCGGGCACGGTTCACTTCCTTTTCGGGCGGCGAGAACACCTCATTGGCGAGCGCGATTTGCGTGGGGTGGATCGCCCACTTGCCCTCGATGCCGAGTGCTGCAGCGCGCCTGGCCGCCGCGACATAGGCTTCCGGATCGGAGAAATCGCCGAACGGACCATCGATGGCGCGCAGGCCATAGGCGCGGCAGGCCACCGTCATGCGCGACAGGGCCGCATGCCACTGGTCACCGGGGTAATCCGGGTTGAGGCCACCGATCGAGACCGTTCGCGCCTTGCAGCTCGCAGCATAGTCGGCCACCCCGAAATGCAGCGCCTCGAGCCTTCCGCCATAAGCGGCGATCGCCTCGACATTGGCCATGCCGAGCGCCGTTTCGATCAAGCCCTCCAGGCCAACACGGGTCTTGAAGCCCTTGGCCGTCTCGATCTGGTTGACCATGGCCTCGACCATGTAGAGATCGGCGGGCACGCCGACCTTGGGCACCAGGATGGTGTCGAGCCGGTCGCCCGCCTGCTCCATCACGTCGACGACGTCGCGATACATGTAATGGGTATCGAGCCCGTTGATGCGTACCGAGATGGTCTTGCCGCGCGCGCGCCAGTCGATCTCGTTGAGCGCCTCGATGATATTCTTGCGCGCCCGTTCCTTATCGGGCGGTGCAACTGCGTCCTCGATATCGAGGAAGATATAGTCCGCCCCGCCATCGGCGGCCTTGCGGATCATCTCCGGATTGGAACCCGGTACCGCGAGTTCGCTGCGCTGCAGGCGCAGTTTTCGCAGGTGATGGATGGTATGGCTCATGATGGGTGTCCCTTGGGATGGCGGCGGCCCCTTTACCTTCCCCTCGATGGGGTCGACCGTTCCTCTTGGAATGGTCTGGGGTCGGCCTGAAAGGCCGGGGTGGGGTGAACGAACTCAGGTCCTGACGAGAGGAGCGACCAATTCCTGCGAAAGGGTCACCCCACCCCGAGACTGCGTGTCGACCCTCCCCATCAAGAGGAGGGTAAGGTTGGGCCTCAGGCCGCCTTGGCCAGGCTGGGCTGAGCCGACAGGCGATAATGCTCGAGGGCCGCGCCGACACCGGAACCGGGCTGGACCTTCACGCCGCAATCGCGCAATGCCATTTCGGCCGCCGAGATCGCACCGCACATCATTACGTCGTTGACCCAGCCGAGATGCCCGATCCGAAACACTTTGCCGGCAACCTTGTTGAGGCCGACGCCCAGGGAAGTCTGGTAGCCATAATGAGCCCGCCGCACGATCTCGGCACTGTCGATCCCTTCGGGCACTAGCACCGCGCTCACCGTATCGGAGTTCCATTTGGCTTCCTTGGCGCAGAGCTTCAGCCCCCAGGCCTCTACCGCCTTGCGCACGCCGGTGGCCAGTCGGTTATGACGCTCGAAGACATTGTCGAGGCCTTCCTCCTGGAGAAGATCGAGAGCGGCGCGAAGCCCGCGCAGCAGCTGCACGGCCGGCGTGTAGGGGAAATAGCCGGTGTCATTGGCACGGATCTGGTCCTCGAAAGAGAAATAGCAGCGCTTGTGCCCGGCTGCCTTGGCCGCTGCGAGCGCCTTCTGGCTGACCGACAGAAAGCCGAGGCCCGGCGGCAGCATGAAGCCCTTCTGCGAACCCGAGACGGCACAATCGACGCCCCATTCCTCCTGGCGAAAATCGATCGAACCGATCGAGGAGACGCCATCAACGAAGAGCAGGGCCGGATGCCTGGCGGCGTTAAGCGCGGCGCGCACGCCGGCGACATCGCTGGTCACACCGGTGGCGGTTTCATTGTGGGTGACGAAAACAGCCTTGATGCGGTGTTCCTTGTCCTGGAGAAGCCGCTCAGCATAGATCTCCACCGGACAGCCTGTGCCCCATTCGACATCGACCACGTCGACGTCGAGCCCGAAGCGTTCGGCCATATCCACCCACAGATGCGAGAACTGGCCGAAGCGCGACATCAACACGCGGTCACCGGGGCTCAGCGTGTTGGTAATCGCCGATTCCCAGGCACCCGTGCCTGAAGAGGGGAAAATGAAGACGCGGCCGGTCTCGTTGCGGAACACCTTCATCAGGTCGGTGAACAGGCCGCGGGTGAAGGCCGGGTAGTCCGGGGCGCGCATGTCCTCCATCGGCATGTTCATCGCCTGGCGGACGATTTCCGGGACATTGGTCGGTCCTGGAACGAAAAGCTGGGTGAAGCCGGCCATCTAAATCCTCCCGAAATGTGCGGCGGGTCCTGAGCCTGCCGATTGCTTTCGAGGGTGATGATCGGTTGAGGGGGGTCCTGCCCACAACACCTGTCGGGATAGATTCATGAGCCTGAGGGCGTTGGACGCCCCCTACACTTTCAGAGCCTCGGGCGCCCCATAGGATAGGCGGAATCCTACCCGAACCGCCCCAAAGGGGTTTTGCCAAACCAGCGAGAGGGCGCGCCTCAGTGCCCTGCGGATCCCAGATCGTCTGAATGGCCGGCCTTGAGACGGGACCATTGGGCCGTAGGGCGTCCATCGACACGTACCCTTTCAACCCCTTCGAGGCGGCGCGGCCATCCGGCCGGCGAATCCTCCCATGCCTCCTGCCGCCCGTAGACAGTCAGGTCGAGCAGCCGGTAATTGTTGTCCATCGCCTCGACGCCTCGCCGCGTCGTCCAATAGGTCTCGAAGACATCCGATCCCTGCCGCAGATAACAGCCGATATACATCAGGCCTAGCCGGCGCCCGACCAGGAGCGCATCGAGCGAGGTGCGAGGCGCCGAATACCAGGGCATTTGCCAGCCCATGAAGTCCCGGTAACGGGCGCTTTCTGCATAGGGGCCCTGGCAGAAGGTGGCATAAGTGACATCGCGCGAATGCACATAGGACAGTTCGCGGATTTGCGATGTGACCCAGGTACAGCCTTCGCATTGCTCCGGCGCGGGGTGGCCGGTATGCCACATGAAGTAATAGGCGATGAGCATGCGGCGCCCCTCGAAGGCATCCAGCAAGGTCACTGTCCCCTGGTCGCCGATGAGAGGGAGTGCGCCATCCATCTTGACCATGGGCAGCCGTCGGCGGGCAGCGGCAATGGCGTCCCCCTCCCTGGTATGGGCCTTTTCCCGGACCTGCAACGCCTCCAGCTTTGCCTGGAATATATCGCGATCGACTATTTCGGGGGCTCCGAGCCGATCTCCGGTGCTGTCGTTGATCATCGTTCTCGCCTTCGCTGATTGCGTCGATGGCGACAAGGCTAGCGCCGGATTTCGAAACGCCGCGAGTTACAAGTGTGACGGGATTTCGATACGCTCGCCTGTCCACGATCCGCACCTGATGTGTCAGCGCACCATGATCTGCTGGAATTGGATATTGAGAGACATTCGCCGCGCTGATGGCACTGCCCACCGCAAGGCGATTTCTTGGCCGCCCGTCCCATTACGGCATGATGATACCGATATTCTCGTCGCCACAGACGAGGCTACGCATCCCTGGAACGAGCCGACCAGAAGATCGACGATGAAGGCGGCGCCGGCCATTGCAAGCTCCCCAGAGCTCAGATCTCGCAGACCGCTATAATACCAACGTATAGGAGCGACAGAAACATTCAGTAAAAGAAGCTGGCATAAATTTGATGAGATGACGGAGGGAGCGCAATCCTCGAATGAGATGATTTGGCTTGGGGGCGAGCCGCACTTTCGGACTGATTTGCCGGAGGAAGCACCAAGATGGTTTCAAGGCCCGCATGACCTTATCGCCGACAGAGATTCTAATCGGGGTTCGCGTGGATGAAGGACGTTGCTTGCRAGCCCTGCAGGCTGAACGCACCTTCTATTCATATGGTGTCACCGGACGAGCATCTGCTCGAACACACACCAACATACCTCCGATCTCTATTGATCTGATCGGCGGCTGCGGCCTCAACCGCACGGCTCTGATGCGCTGCCTCGTGGGGTCGGAAACAGCCCTTGCGGCGGAAGGCTTCAAGGATGTCGAGGCCTGGGCGGCAGCTGCCGTTCGTGCCACCGATATTCTCTTGATTGCCTCGGAGCATCCACTCAGCATCACCGCGATCGGCCGAGACATCGGAGCAATATTGGAGACGGCACCTGCAGCCCGCATTCTCGTGCTCGCCGACGTCACCACCCAGGCCATGCTGATCGCTCTTCTCAAGCAGGGCGCAAAGGGTGTCGTCCCCTCCGAATCGACGATCGACAACGTCATCTTTGCCGTCCGCCTCGTCCGTCGAGGGGGATTGTTCACTCCTCTTCTGGAAGCGGGTCGAAGGAAAGCCGGTACACGTGATCCTGAGGTGCAGGAGCAATCTTGGCAGGCGCTAGTGACGCCGAGGCAACTCGAAATCATCCACGAATTGCGCAAGGGCTCGTCCAACAAGGACATCGCCCACGAGCTGCAGATGAGCGAATTCACCGTGAGAGTACACGTCCGCAACATCCTGCGCAGGCTGAAGGCGCGCAGCCGCGCCGAAGTCGTGGCGAGAACGAATGATCTCCAGTTCCCACCTGCTCGGCCCCATGCGTTCATGGAAGCGCCTGCGACCGCCGATCAAGCTCGCTAGCCGGCTCATCCCGTACTGTTCATTCGCCATTGCCCGGGATGGAAAGCCGGATGCAGCGGGTCTGCCCCAGCGATTACCCCCCGCCACACAGGCCAGAAGCGCCCATGCCCCACAAGCTCTATTCATTGCTGCGAACACTGGAGCGGCATCGCCTCTGGTTCATGATGGATCGTCTGGGTTCTGATTCCGTCACCCTGACGGTGACGATCGAGGAAAACCGCCTGGAGATCGACGTCTTCGAAGACGAGCGGGTCGAATACACCTGTTACAAATCCGATCAGAAGATCGCCGGCGGAGGCAAGAATCTCGACGCTCTGATCTCCGGCCTGGCAGCCATCGGGCGGCAATGGCCGCCTGCCTCGCGATAGAGCGAAGGACGCGGCAGCTCCCACAAGCACATTGGCGACGGGCGCACCGGGGATCGGCCTGAGACTTCTGTCCCGGACCTCCTGTATGCACCGACAAGTCATGCGTTGCATTTGTCGCCGATAACAAGGGGACTCGCCTCCTGTAACCGGTAGCAGGAACATTGGCTCAGCGCCCCTGGCTCTGTTGCGCTCCGCCTGGCCCCTGAATTCCTCGCCCAAAGCGAAACCCGACCGGGGAGGTCAATTCCCGGCCGGGCTCCAATAGCTCAGGGTCTCGCGAACCCAAGACGATATTAGGGAATCACTCGGCGTGGCACCACAAGCACGAGGTTGTATTAATTCGTAATTGGATAGATATCGCGTGTAATTATCTTTGACTATAACACAACCAGAGGTCGTTTTTTGTAGTTTAATTTCTAAGTTTTGGTTGTAATTTTAAAGATATCTTCTTAGTTTCTTGCTCGAACACTGATTAAATTGTGGCCTTTTTGTTACACAAACATCCAAAAAGGCTACATCAACTACCATATGGCTTGGATTCCTTTTGCGGTGACTCAGGAAGTGTCGCAAGCTCACTCCCGGTAACAACCTCAACGGGGGAGTCGCATGACGACCAAATCTCTGCTTCTAGGAACCATCGCCGGCATCGCTGTCATCGGCGCCGCCCAAGCCGCCGATCTGCCCATGACCAAGGGCGAGGCCGTCGAATATGTGAAGGTCTGCACAGCCTTCGGCCCGGGCTTCTTCTATATCCCCGGCACCGACACCTGCCTGAAGATCGGCGGCGAGATCCGCGCCGACTATCGTGCCTTCGGCGGCAAAAATTTCAGCCGCAACGATAATCGGTCGGCCTTCAACACCGAGGCGCGTATCTGGTTCGACGCCCGCACCCAGACCGATTGGGGTATGCTGCGTTCCTATTTCCAGATCGACGCTGACTCGCACCCCATCTCGAAGCAGGGCCGGGCAAGCGGTGGGTATAACGGCAACACCTTCACCATCGACAAAGCCTTTATCCAGTTTGGTGGCTTGACGGCCGGCTATGCCCATTCCTTCTTCGGCTTCTACGACAACGAATATGGCGATACGATCTGGGCGCCCTATTACACCGAAGTCAACACCGTCAACCTGCTTGCCTACACCGCCCAGTTCGGCGGCGGCTTCAGCGCCACACTGTCGATCGAAGATGGTCGCGACCATCGTGTAAACGGCTTTGCCACAACGAACACCTACTATGCGGCACAAGGCGGCCAGCAGGTTCCGGACGTTGTCGGCCAGTTGCGCTGGGATCAGAACTGGGGCTCTCTGGCTGTTCAGGCAGCCGGCCATCAATTCCGTTCGGCTCAGCTTTTTGATACGACCGGCGCTCCGATTGCCTCGCCAAATAAGAGCAAATATGGCTGGGCAGCCGGTGGAACGGCTTTGATCAAGCTCCCGTTCATTGACGGTGGTCATTTCATTGTTGAAGGTCAGTATGCCGACGGTGCCCTGGATTATCTCGGCGCAGGTAACACCTGGTATGCCAACAGTGATTACTTCTTGAACTCCAATGCCAATATCCGTTCTGGCAAGGGCTGGTCCGTCACCGCTGAACTTGGTGGCAATATCACGCCTGTCCTGAATGCCAATCTGGTTGGAGCGTATATTGACACCAAGTATGATGATTTGCTTACGACGGATGCATCATCTTCCCTAAAGGAATACACCCTCGCCGGTAACCTCACTTACACGATCGTCAAGGGTCTGACGGCAGCCGCCGAGGTTGCCTACACTCATGGAAAATTCGACAATTGGTCGGGAGTTTCAACCGGAACGAATACAGCTCCTGTGAAGGACTACAATGTCTGGCAGGTGGGCATTCGTTTGAAGCGCGTGTTCTAAAGCTTTATCTTCAGTCAACGATGAAGAGGGCCCGGCTTCGTCCGGGCCTTTTTTGATAGGCACCGCCGAAATCGCGACGCAGAGAAAAAACTCGCCGATCGGATCACAACCCCACGAATCCAACGTTGGCGTAACTTCAGCAGCATATAATAGCTGGCTAATTATCATGGATAAAGTTCTTGTCATCGGCAGCGAAAAGCTTCGGCCTTGGCGCGATTGCCACAAGTGCGCATGTCGCACCAGCGCCGGCCGGCACCCCGCCCGCGATCGACGAAGAACCAGGTGCAGCGAGTGCATTGGCGCAGGCGCGTGACGTCCTCACTGCGCAAGAACTCCTCGAAGCATAAGGCGACGGCATCCAGCCAGCGCTGAGGGCTGCGGGCGTCCGGCTGCCAGCGAAATTGCCGCCCCTCCTCTGAAAAAGCGCCTCGCCCCATGGCATCGCGGATCGAACGCTCCAAGTCGATCACGCTCTGGGAACCGGTATCGGTCCGACCGACAAGGCCAAGCATCGCTTCATAAGCCTGCTCCCGGAACCGATGCAGCCTGGCCAGTTCGTCATCATCGTCGAGGGACGCGTCCTGGAAAAAAGCAGCAAGTTCCGGCCTCGGCAACAGGCCTGCCCCACCAGCCCACTTCCGCACGCCATCCCAGTTGCCGATCTTGTCGCTCAGGCGGGTCTTGCCGGTGTCGGCGACGGTGTTGATGAAATCGAGCGCAGGGTGGCCGCCGACATAATCGGCCTCGCTCCACCCTTCGGCATATCGGCTCTGAGACTCAGAAATAACCATTAATTGCAGTTTAGGGGTTGCGCCCTGAAAAATCCAGCGTAACCTATAATTATATCAAAAATGGTTATTCGGAGGACACCATGCTTGAGCTCGCGAACCGTTTCAGCTTCGAAGGCAATCAGATCGCCTGGGACATGCTGGGTGATGGGCCACCGCTGGTGATGGTGCACGGCACGCCCTTTTCCTCGCAGGTCTGGCGCCGTATCGCGCCCTGGCTCGCAAGGAAGCGGCGCGTATTTTTCTATGACCTGCTCGGCTACGGCCAATCCGATATGCCTGACAAGGATGTCTCGCTCGGCATGCAGAACCGCCTTCTCGGTGCCATGCTGCGCGAGTGGGGCTTGGAACGGCCCCAGATGCTGGCGCATGATTTCGGCGGCGCCACCGCGCTGCGTGCCCATTTTATCGACGGCGTCGCCTATTCCGATCTGACCCTGATCAATCCCGTCGCGATCGCTCCGCAAGGATCTCCCTTCGTCATGCATGTCGGCCGCTATGAAGCCGCCTTTGCAGGGCTGCCGGCCTATGCCCACCACGCCCTCCTCTCGGCCTATATCGGCAACGCCGTCGCACGGCCACTCAGCGAGGAAGTGCTGTCGGTCTATCGGGACCCCTGGCTAGGCGACATCGGCCAAAGCGCCTTCTATCGCCAGATCGCGCAGATGAGCCAACGCTATATCGAGGAAGTCGAGACGCATTATCGGCGTCCGGATTTTCCCACGCGTATCCTGTGGGGAGAGGATGACGCCTGGATTCCCATCGCCCAGGGACGCAAGCTCGCTGACCGCCTGACGGGTGGCACCCTCATCCCCGTGCCCCGGGCCGGCCATCTCGTTCAGGAGGACGCGCCGGAGGCCATCATCGCTGCGGTCCTGGACGATCGCCCTTGAGCAAAGTTGGCGCCCCCTGGCCGAAGCGAGGACTTGAAGGAGGGCGGAAACTGTAACGCATGGCTGGATGTCTGGAGGCGACGGAATCAGCCTGTCCCGGAACATCCAGCATCGATATCCTTCTCTGCAGCTCCCTCTCTGCATTTTCCGAGAGCCAAGCCGACGCTTCTGCAGCCATACACGCTCGGGCTGCCAAGCTCGCCTGCACATTGCGACCATCGGCGATCGACCAGCCGGGCCCTTTCAGCGGGGCGTACCTTACTCGACAGAGGGTCCTGGACGCCTCCCTTCCAACCTCCGGTCCGAGATTGGCATTGCAGCTATGGGCCTGCCCTGCCCCGCCCACTCCCTCGCGTCTCAGAAAAGAGAGTTCGCGAGCGAACCTTGTCGCCTGCAGTCGATCGATGGTCGTGCTTGCTGCAGATCGTGGAATCATAGTTCCCGCGGTCGAAAGCCCCTCGGCAAAACGACTTTGGCTGAGGCAAGCACAAGGCGCCCACTCATTTCGAGATATTTGCCTCGGAGAGGATAGAATCCCTAGGAGTCAGACTTCGATTCCCGTCAATAGGTAGTGGCGCAAATCTTTTATTTTTCTTCCCCGGCCCAGCCCTCGTTTTGACAGCCGTGCAAACCGCGAAAAACAAGCGATAATACAAAAAGTTAGAATCAAAACGGGCGATGCCGAAAGTGATTCGAGACACTATTTCGGCGTTAACCTTTCATTAACCTAAAATTCATTGCCGCTACGCGAGAATCGGGCATAATTCCCGCTTGAAATGTTGTTTCACGCGAAAAAGCGTTATTCCGAGAATCGTAGTCGATGAACATGTCGATTTCTAACCAGGACCTGGAGGCGTTCAGCTTTCACGAGACCATTCTCCAGCAGGGGGAATTGATCTCGGACAAGCTCAACATGCTTCGGGTCGAACACTATCCGCCAAATGCGATGAAGAGCCTGCGCTCCTTCTCGCTGGCGGAGGTCGCCTATTTCCTCGGCGTTACCCAATCCAACGTCAAGAAGCTGCATCTGGAAGGCAAGGGCCCGATCCCGACCACTTCCAGCTCCGGCCGGCGCAGCTATACGGCCGAGCAGATGCTGGAATTGCGGCAATATCTCGACCGGCATGGCCGTGCGGACTTCAAGAAGTATGTTCCCCATCGCCGGGCCGGCGAAAAGCTTCAGATCATCTCCGTGGTGAACTTCAAGGGTGGCAGCGGCAAGACCACCACAGCCGCCCACCTCGCCCAGCATCTGGCTCTCACCGGGCACCGGGTGCTGGCCATCGACCTCGATCCGCAGGCATCGCTTTCGGCCCTGCATGGCATTCAGCCCGAGCTCGACAAGAACCTCTCGCTCTATGAGGCTCTTCGTTACGATGACCAGAGGAAGCCGATCACGCAGGTGATCCGACCGACCAATTTCCCCGGCCTCGACATCGTGCCGGCCAATCTGGAGCTGCAGGAGTACGAGTACGACACGCCGCTTGCCGCCTCAAACCGTGCTTCACCGGACGGGCGCCTGTTCTTCACGCGCATCACCAACGCGCTGAAGGAGGTGGAGGACCGCTACGACGTCGTCGTGATCGATTGTCCGCCACAGCTCGGTTATCTCACCTTGACGGCGCTGACGGCATCGACCTCGGTGCTGATCACCATTCACCCCCAGATGCTCGACGTCATGTCGATGAGCCAGTTCCTGTTGATGCTGGGCGGCGTGCTGCGCTCGATCAGCAAGGCGGGGGCGGAAGTGCGCCTGCAATGGTTCCGGTATTTGGTTACGCGTTTCGAACCCATAGACGGGCCGCAGACCCAGATGGTCGGCTTCATGCAGGCCCTGTTTCCCCTGCAGATGCTGAAAAGTCCGATGCTGAAATCCACGGCGATTTCGGATGCCGGCATCACCAATCAGACCTTGTACGAGGTCGACCGCTCCCAATTCATCCGATCGACCTATGACCGTGCGATCGAGGCTCTCAATGCCGTGAATGAGGAGATCACCACTCTGGTCCACAAGGCATGGGGTCGGCGATGAACCTGATTTTTGACAGCCGTGCAGATCGGCAAAAAAACGCATATTTTCAACATGTTGAACGAAAGCAGGGGAGGGCGCGTTGGCACGCAAGAATCTTCTAGCGAGCATTACCGGCCCCGCTGCGGATCGTACAGCGCATGAAACGCGTTCCGACTACGCTACACGCGGCGCATCGCGCTCCATGATGCTGTCGATCGAGGAACTGGCCGAGAGCGCCAAGCGCCTCACCGCCGGCGAAACCATCGTGGCGCTCGATCCCCATCTTCTCGACGCCTCCTTCGTCTCCGATCGCATCGAGGATGATGAAGAGGAGTTCGCCCTGTTCCGCCAGGGAATCGAAAAGGAGGGGCAGCTTCAGCCCATCCTTGTCCGCCCCCACCCGGACAGCGACGGGCGCTATATGATCGTCTTTGGCCATCGGCGGGCGCGCGCAGCGCGGGAACTCGGCATCAGCGTGCGTGCTGTGGTCAAGAATGTCGAGGAAATCGCCCATATCATCGCGCAGGGCCAGGAAAACACCCGCAGAGCCGATTTGTCCTTCATCGAGAAGGCGTTGTTCGCCGCCAGGCTGCTGGCCATGGGGCAAAGCAAGGACACGGTCAAATCGGCCCTTACCGTCGACGATACGCTGCTGTCGCGCATGCTATCCGTGGCCGAAATCGTGCCTTCGTCAGTTATCGAAGCAATCGGGGCCGCCAAGACGATCGGCCGCGATCGCTGGGAAGATCTCAAGAAGCTCCTTCTTCGGCCTGGTGCCACCAGCCAAGCCGAAGAGCTTCTCGCTTCCGAGGACTTTCGCCATCTCGATACGCCTGCCCGTTTCAACCGGCTGCTGACGCATCTTCAGCATGCACGCAAGCCAGCCCGATCAGCACCGACACCACAATCGGTCGGCAATTGGTCCCCGCAGGACAAACGCGTGGCAGCCAGCTACCGAAACACCGGCAAGGCTTTCAGCCTATCGCTCAAATCGAAGGATGCGGGCGAGTTCGGCCACTACCTTTCGTCGAACCTGGAGGCGCTTTACGAAGCCTTCAGGGAAGCGAAACAACGCAACCAAGCAGGAGATTAACCCCGCAAAAGAAAAAAGCCCCCGAGCGTCGCCGCGCGGAAGCCTTTTCTGTCGTAAGCAAACAGAGAATCTCATTTCCGCGAATCACTGTCAAGCGTTTCAGGCGTCGTACTTCGACGAGCGGATTTCTTTTGCCTGGATAAGGTGAAAGAGAGTGCAGATTCATCGTGCAACGTCGCCCTTTGGGCGGCGAACGCTGTCGCTTGCCCAGATTGCAAGCCAGTCGATCGCCAAGACGCGACCTACAACGCGCGCATTTCCGAAGTGGGAAATCTACCAGGCACTGTGCACGGCACGGGCGCGTCTCGGTATCTCCGAGCGCGCACTGGCCGTGCTCAATGCGCTGCTGACCTTCCATCCCGAAACCACGCTCTCGGGTGAGGCCATCATCGTCTTTCCTTCCAACGAACAGCTCAGCCGCCGTGCGCACGGCATGCCAGCCTCGACGCTGAGGCGCCATCTCGCCATCCTCGTCGAAGCCGGCCTGATCATCCGGCGCGACAGCCCCAACGGCAAACGCTATGCCCGCCGAGGCCGCGGTGGCAGCATCGAACTCGCCTATGGCTTCGACCTCGCCCCGCTGCTCGCCCGCGCCGACGAGTTCATTCGGCTCGCCACACAGGTGGAGGACGCCGCCCGATCCCTCAAACTCGCACGCGAACGCATTACCATCTGCCGGCGCGACATCTCCAAGATGATTGCCGTTGCACAGCGCGAACTCATGGCGGAGAACCCAGCGGAGGAGCAGAGCCAAATCTGGCTCGACCTGCACGCCCTCTATCGCGATCTCATCGAAGGCATGCCGCGGCGCGCCACGCTCGAACAGCTCGAAATGCTGGCAGACCAGCTCTCCACGCTCGCCGACGACATCCTCAACCGATTGGAATTACAGATCAAAACTGCACAAGTGAGCACCATTGAGTCCAGCAATGAGCGCCACATACAGAAATCAAATCCAGAATCCCTTCTTGATTCTGAACCGGTAACCCCAACTAGGCTCGATGCGGAACCGACACCTGCAAGCCGCACCGCAGCGCTCGGTAGCAGCTACACGCTCGGTACTGTCCTGCAAGCCTGTCCCGGCATCCTCGATTATACCCGCAACGGTATCGCCAATTGGCGTGATTTCCTCAGCGCCACAACCTTGGCCCGCTCCATCCTGCGTATCAGTCCGAGCGCCTGGGAGGAGGCGCAAACCGTGATGGGCGAGGCACAGGCCGCCGTCATCATCGCCTGCATTGTGCAGAGAGCCGCCAACATCAACTCAGCCGGCGGCTATTTGCGCAGCCTCACTCGCAAGGCCGAAGCCGGACAATTATCGCTCGGGCCCATCCTGATGGCGCAAATCCACACACGTGAACCACAAAAGCCAAGGGCCTAGATGGGTGCCAAAATCTCAACGGGACTGACGATGTCCACTCCAAAAAAAAACGGCAGGAAAACCGGCCGTTGCTTGGATAGGCATCCAAGAAGTTTCTCTTGGGAGGAAACCCCGGGAACCCATCGACCCACCGGGGAAGATTGGGGACGCGTTCCCGACTATTCGGATATGGAGAAGGGCAACTCTCGGTTCAAGGCCGGATGGTGTTAAATATCGGCAAGGTTGGAATCGACGCCCCTTGAGTGACGAAGGCTGAAAATTACGCTTCCCGATGTGGCGGAAGCTAGAGCTGTGTTAGGTTCCGTTATTTGATTTTTCATTAGGGTTATCAGGACTTTGAAAATAGCTGGTATAGAGCTCGACAAGTTGCCCTGGAGCGAAATCGCGGTCCCGCTCGCGATCGCCGAGGACAGGCTCGCACGGCTTGATGAAAGGTTACGCACCAGCTCCATCCGGGAAGGCTGGATCGCGCGCACCCACTTCTATGACGCGGCCGGCAGCCTGTGGCTCGATGGCGAACTGGTTCATCTCGAGGACCTCGTACTGCATGACGCCGCGATGGACGCTCGCACGCCGACCCATGAGCTGACGCGTGCCCACACCGTGTTACGGGCCCGACGACGCATTGCTTCCGCACCTGCCGATTGGGCTCTCACGCAGGAAGGGCTGGCGGGTCTTTTAGGCAGGGAGTTGCCCACCCAAAGCGGATCGGCCCCCACTTCTTGGGAACCCGGCGACCAAAAGCATCGGGAAAGGGACCCTGCGTTCGTCGAGCCCGATGAATCGGCAGCAGACCAGGCCTGGGCCGCCGAGCTCGCCGCAATCGATGCCATCGTCTCTCGATCAGCGGCAGTGCTGGCCGGAGAGGCCGCATCGCCCTCCAATCGCAAACCAGACATCGATGATGCCGACTGGAACGAGGAAGCCCGCCTCGAGGAATGGCGCGACGATATCCAGCGCCTGGACAATCTGCCGCCGGTACTGGCCGCGGCGGCGGCGATCATCGCCTGGGAGAACATCGAACCCTTGCAGTCCGCGGCTTGGCTGGGGCGCGTGTTGGCGGCTGCGATCCTCCGGGCCCGGGACAAGGCTCGCGCCCATCTGCCCTGCCTGTGCGTGGGATTGCGCGCTTTACCGCGCGAGACCCGATTTGCTCGTGGCACCGGGCCGCGCCTCCTGACATTCATTGAAGCCATTGCGGCCGCCGCTGAACAAGGACTGAAGGATCACGACCGCTGGATCCTGGCTCGGCACCAGCTCGAACGCCATTTGGCCGGCCGCCGCTCCACCTCGAAATTGCCGGCCTTGATCGAGCTGATGCTGACAACCCCGCTCGCCTCGGCACAGCTCATTGCCAAGCGGCTCGATATCACGCCACGAGCGGCCCAGGATCTCATCGCGGAACTGGGCGTGCGAGAGATCACCGGACGAGGGCGCTATCGGGCCTGGGCGATCATCTAGGCGTGGTCAGCAGCCATTTATCGGCTGCAACCGCAAAGTGCCTGAGTTCCCTAAAACGATCGAGACCGAGGAGTACCCAGCTCTTGCAGGCGTTTGACGGCATCTTCAGAAAGAGGGCGCGAGCGACGGGTACTGTTATCGATGAGCACCACGACACTTTGTCCCTGAGCGACACAGACCCCATTCTGGAACACCGCCTGATCGAGCGTGATCGAACTGCGGCCGATAGTGCTGACCTTCGTTCCGATTTCCACCGTACCGGGCCACAGCACCTCGGCCCGGAAGTCGATGACGACACGGGCCAGCACGAAGGAGCTTTCGGCGTCCGCCACGGGGGAGGCAAGATCATGAAGAAGCTCGACCCGGCCTGTTTCCAGGAAGGTGGCAAAGACCGCATTGTTCACATGGGCCTGCCGGTCCGTATCACCATAGCGCAGCTTGTCTGTGGTCATGAAGTCGTAGTCCGCCGGAACTGGCAGGTCAGGCATTGGGCAACTCCGGATTGGCCTTGTGGTGAGGAGCCTGGCGCGCGAGGCCGTCGAAGAGGTCGAGCAGGCGCTCGCGCCAGGCGTAGATCGTATCGTCAGCCGCCAGGAACTCGATAGCACTGGTGCAGCGGGCCCACATGAACATGCCGAAGACGCAATAGTCGGCATAATTGGGCTGCTTGCCCCCGAGATAGGCCTGTCCGCCTAGTAAATGGCGCAGGGGCGTGAGCGTGTGACGCAGCCGTTCGAGATGGACCTGCTGGTCCTGGACGACCTGCTCCAAGGTCTTTCCGAACCGCTGTTCCCGGGTCGCGCGGAAATAATCCCGGTCTTTCTGGTCGAGGACATTGTAGATGTCGAGCAGGATCAGGCGGGAGACAGCGGGCAGCAAGGCCGTATCGGCCCAGCTATTGACGAAACGCGTCACGGTAGCTGCTTGCGGCGCGCCGAAGAGGGCAGGGCTGTTGGCAAAGCGCTCTTCGAGGTGAAGTGCGATACGCCAGGAATCGGAGACGACATGGGCGCCGTCGATGAGGACGGGCACCAGCCCCTGACCAGAAAAGGCAATGGCCTCCTTGTCGGTGAAACGCCATGGCCGCCGGTCGGCCTGAAGACCCTTATGGGCCAGGGCCATGCGGATCTTCCAGCAATGCGGGCTGAAGCGAAGCTGCGGGTCGGATCCGGCGAGTTCGTAGAGAATGAGTCTTGGCTCGTTGGCAGGTCTTGGCTCGTTCATGCCATCTCCCATGCACAAGATTGCATCCAGTCGTTTCGGGACGAGCCGGACAGGCGTCGGCGGAGAATCAGGATCGATTACACCCAGAGATAAGCGCGTTCATGATTGAACGCTCGTCTGCTCCAACGTCGCATTTAGACGCGTCTTTGCGATTCTAGGTGATTCCGTCAAATCGCAAAACGCTTCAGTCGGCTATAACATGGGACGGCCCTGAATCGGTTCCGCGCATGCCCGGAATATGATCGACCGTGATGACCTCGCGGCAATGGGCTTCGAAGGCGTCGACGATGCGCGGACGTCGCATGTCCTTGAGGCAGGCCAGCCCCATCACCATCGGGGCCGTATTGCCTTCAAGTTCGATATAGGCGAGGGGGCGGCCATTTTCCGCCATCATATTCACCGGCCGCACCGTCAGCATGGAAAAGCCGAGGCCCGCACCGACATAGGACCGCAGGGTCGAGGGGCTGGCCGTCTCGGCAACGATCCGCGGGGTGATGCTGCGCTGCTCGAACATCGACAGGAAATATTGGCGGCTGAGGGGAAGGTCGAGCAGGATGAAGGGTTCGTCCGCCAGTTCCTCCAGCCTCACGCTCGAGCGTGAGGCAAAACGGTGGTCGGCTGCCAGCAGCACATAGGAGGGCATCTCCGCCAAAGGCTGGAAGCTCATATCCGGCGTCAGGTTGAGCTGATAGGTCAGCGCGATGTCAATCCGGGCCGAGCGCAGGCCCTCCAGCAACTCGGCCTCACTTCCCTCCGTCACCACCATTTGCGCGTCAGGATATTTCGACACAAAGCCGCTCCAGAGCTCGGGCATGATCAGGGAGGAGAAGGTGCGGAACGAGCCGACATTGATGGGCCCCGACACGATCGAGCCGGCGGCATTGGCAACATCGTAGAGTTCATAGGCGGCGCGCAAGGACTCTTTGGCAGCCCTGAGCAGGCGTTTGCCCGGCGTGGTCAGCGACAGGCCCTGGGCATGCTGGCGCACGAAGATCTGCACGCCCAATTCGGTCTCCAGATGCGAGATCGCCGCCGATACCGAGGGCTGGGAGATGTTCACCAGCTCTGCCGCCCGGGTGACGCTGCCGGTCTCGCCGGCGGCGACGAAATAGCTCAACTGTCGCAAGGTAAAACGCATGGGTTGCTCCTCACGCGGCCTGCAATGGCATGGGCGCCAGTTCTGCAGGTCCTGGATCGCGATTATACTGCCTGACAAAATTCCCTGTTCGGCGCGGCAGGTCAAAGCGGCAACTGGCCGCTCGGAAGGGGAGGCGATAGCCGTTGATCCCGCTCCGCTCGCATGCTGCTCCGGAAACTGGACTAGGATCAAAGACCGACGGCAAGGCGATCAACCAGCGCGGCGAGCATGGCATCGCAACGGCCGAGTTGATCGGCGCTGACATATTCGTCCGGCTTGTGGCCTTGTGTCATGAAGCCGGGGCCGCACACCGCCGTCGCCAGGCCGAGCCTGTCCTGGAACAGCCCCCCCTCCGTGCCGAAGGCCACCTTGAAGGCTGGCTCCCGGCTTTGCGTGATCAGGCGCAGCAGTGCCACCACCGGTGAATCCATGGGAGTTTCCAGCCCCGGATAGGCATTGATCTCATCGATTGCGATGGCTACTTCCGGAAAGGCGGGACGCAGGGGGGCGACGATCGCCTCGGCGTCGCCCTTCAGATCGGCGATGATGGCCTGGGGGTCATCGCCAGCGACATTGCGGATCTCGAATTCGATCTCGCAGCATTCGGGGACGATGTTGAGGGCCTGGCCCCCGCTCATGCGCCCGGCATGGAGGGTGGTGTAGGGGATTTCATACTGATCGTCGCGCCTGCCGGTCTCGGCGAGGTCGCGCTGTCGCGCCCGCAGCCTGCCGAGAAAATCCGCGCCCAGATGCAGGGCGTTGAGCGCCGTCGGCGCCAGGGCCGAATGGCCGGCGCGGCCGGTGCAGCAGGCTCGCAAAGCCACTTTGCCCTTGTGCCCGGTCGCAATGCGCATGCCGGTCGGCTCGCCGACGATGCACAAAGCAGGGCGGATCGGGCTGGTCGCCAGCCGCTCGATCAGGCTGCGCACGCCGACACAGCCGATTTCCTCGTCATAGGAAAAGGCAAGATGAAGCGGCGTTTTGAGATCCCGCCTGGCCGCATAGAGGGCAGCGGCGAGGGCGGCCGCCACGAAACCCTTCATGTCGGCGGTGCCCCGCCCGTAATAGCGGCCGTCTTGTTCATGCAGCCTGAATGGATCCGTGCTCCAGGCCTGGCCTTCGACCGGCACCACGTCGGTATGGCCGGAGAGGACGACCCCGCTGCCGGTGGCGGGACCGATGGTCGCGAGCAGATTGGCCCGGGTGCCGTCCGGGCTCTCGACGAGGTCCCAGCCGACGCCGGCCCGGTCGAGCAGGCCGGTCACATAGCCGATCAGGTCGCGGTTGGGTTGCCGGCTGAGGGTCGCAAAACCGATCAGGCGCGCGAGAATGTCCAGAGTCGTCGGTTCGGCTGCCATGCTGTCATCGCCAAATGCAGGAGGCCCGGTCCTGTGGACCGAGCCCCGATCATCATATCCGGTCAGAGATCGCCCGGTACGCCATAGCTCGGCGCCCGGCTCGGGTCGAGGGCCCGCGAGACATAGGCTTCCATCTCACCCTTCCAGCGCTGCCAAAGCTGGTCGAGGTCTTCGATCGGATCGCCCTCGCTCCAGTCGACCCTGAGGTCGGCGACCGGCCAGGCGACGTCCCGCACCAGCAGCATGCCGATCGAATGCACCGGCCCTTCTTCGCCGCCTGCCTTCACGGCGGCACGCATCGCGCCGATCAGGCGATCGCCGAGCGAATGCTCTGCCATCTCATTGAAAGCGGCGACCATGGCGACCGGCACCTCCGGCGACGATAACAGGTTGCCGGCCGCAGCGACTCCGGATCCTTCGACCACCCGATGGGTACCGAGCGTTCGGCTGCCCGAGAAGGAGGCGGTACGGCCTTGGCTGTCGACCAAAGCGAGCTGGCGAAACTCGAGATGCGGCGCATTCGCCTTGAGCCGCTCGAGCGCCTCCGCAGCCGACAGTCCCTCCGCCATCAGATCGAGGCCCTTCGGCCCGAGCCGGGGATCGGTGATGTTCTGCGTGGCGACGACGCCGACGCCGGCCCGCGCATGGGCGCAGCGGGCGGCGACACAGGGCGAGGAGGAGGACACGGCAATGCCGAACATGCCAGTCCGGGCGCAGTGTGCCGAGATCGAGAAGGTCATCGGGCTCTCCCTCAGGCGGCGTCGGGGATGACGGCCGTCACCTCGATCTCGACCACCCATTCCGGCCGCGCTAGGGCAGGCACCACAAGGCCGGTCGAGCAGGGATGGACGCCCTTGAACCACTCGCCCATCTCCAAATAAACGGCCTCGCGATAGCGGATATCGGTCAGATACACCACGATGCGGCAGATATGGGCCATTTCGCTGCCGGCCTCCTCCAGCAGCATCTTGATGTTTTCCATGGACTTGCGGGCCTGGGCCCGGGGATCGCCGACATGCAGGCTCTCGCGGGTGTCGAGGTCCTGGGAGACCTGGCCGCGCAGGAACACCATGGTGCCGCGGGCGACCACGCCCTGGCTGAGATCGGTGTTGAGCTTCTGCTCGGGATAAGTGTCCTTGGTGTTGAAGGGACGAAGACGCTTGTGGATCATGATTGGGTACTCCGGGTGCCGAATTAGCGCTGGGCGGTGAGGATGCGGTCCGACAGGCCGGCAGATTTCTTGGTGAAGCGCAGGGCGTCGTTCCAGTCGAAATTGCGGTAGACGGCACCGAGATGGGCGAAGGGTGGCGACTGGGCGAAGAGCTGGAAGGTGAGACGGTGGCCGGCATAGTCGGAGTTCAGCAGGTCGCGGGCAAAAGCCAGCAGCTTGCGCCGGTCGTTGCTGTCCCAGTTCTCGTTGAGCGTGTAGTACTTCTTCAGCCAGACGCCGGCTTCCTCGTCGGCGAAGCTGGCGGCATCGGGCGTGACGCAGATCTGGCCGCCGCAGAGCTCGCGGGCGATGTGCATCATGTGGTGGAGCTGCGAGCAGGCATGCACGCGCCCCGTCATCAAGAGGGACTGGTTGGGCATCATCAGGCCGCCCGGGCTCTTTTCGGCATTGGTGATCGAGGCGGTCAGATGTGCGTTGATGCCCTCGCGGTAGCAGGCGAGCGTCGCCAGCTTTTCCTGGACCGCCTGCTGGTTTTCCAGGCCGGTCTGGCGCACGTTCCACAGGGCCGCGCCGATCAGCATGTCGGCGAGCTTGAGATTGCGCTGCACGAAGGCGAAGGCCGAATAGCGATGCAGCGTGGCGCGGATGAAGGCGGCCGCCTTGGTGTGCTGGTAGAACAGCACGTTTTCCCAGGGGATCAGCACATTGTCGTAGATGACGAGGCAGTCGACCTCATCGAAGCGATTGGCGAGCGGATAGTCCTCGGCCGGGGCCCGGCCGGCAAAGCCGGTGCGGGCGATGAAGCTCAGATTGGGGGAAGAGAAGTCGCATACGAAGCCGACGGCATAGTCGGACAGTTCCGAATTGCCCCAATTGGCGATGGTCGGCTTGGTGAAGGCCTGGTTGGCATAGGCTGCCGCGGTCTCGTATTTGGCCCCGCGCACCACGATGCCGGCATCGGTCTCCTTGACGACATGCAGAAGCATGTCCGGATCCTGGTCCTGTGGCCGCTTGGAACGGTCGCCCTTGGGATCGGTGTTGGCCGAGACGTGGAAGGGGTCCCGGTCGACGACGCGCTGGATGTGGTTGCGGATATTGACGGAGAAGCGCGGGTCGACCTCGTTCAGGATGTCCTGGCCGTCATAGAGCGACCACATCTCGCCGGCCGTCTCGTCGCCGACGCGGGTGACGACCCCGCCGACATCCTCCAGGATGGTGTCGGTAGCCAGGCGTTTGGCGTGCCAATCGCTTTGGCTGTGGGGCAGCTTGAGGCCGATGGAATAGCGCTCGCCGTTTTCCTCATAGCTGAGGATGTCGCGGGTGGCGTCCTCATGCGCGAGGTCGTAGATGCGCGCGCGGATGTCGACCAGCGGCTTGAATTGGGGGTGGACGGTGACGTCTTTGACGCGCTCGCCATTGATCCAGATACGCCGGCCGTCCCGGATCGAATCCCTGTATTGCTGCCCCGTTCTGAGCATCGTCTTTCCTTCGAAGTTTTCAGCGACATGAAGGCATGTCGCGAGGTGTGCGGCGGGTGAGACCCGCTTTGCTTGGGCGCCTCGTTGAAGGCGCGAACCGTCGATCAGGGCAGGCAGGGCTCGCCCCGTGATGCGGCAGGTTGGTGGTGCCGGCCATTGCGGCCGACACCGGTGAGCGACAGCCGGTTAATTGGTCTTGGTGGTCCAGGCGCCGTCCTTGACGACCTTGATCTCGATCTCGACCGGGATCTGGGTCTGGCCGTGATCGTCGAACGAGGTGGTGCCCAGCACGCCGTCATGCTTGATCGAGCGGATGGCCTGCGCCAGCTTGGCCTTGTCCTCGATGCCGTTGTCGGCGATCACCTTCAAAAGGATCTGCGTCGCCTCATAGGCATATTTGGTGTAGGGGCTGGGCGCCTCGGCGTAGTTCTGGGCCTTGTAGTCGGCCTCCATCTTGGTCAGGGCAGGGTTCGACTGGGAAGCCGGATAGCTCACCATGGTGCCCTCGGCGGCCTTTCCGGCAACCGCGATGAATTCGGGGTCGTAGAAGCCGGAGATGCCGATCATCGGCGTGGTCAGGCCGAGTTCGGCCATCTGCTTGCGCAGGATGCCGGCCTCGGTGATGACGCCGCCAAAATAGATGGCATCCGGCGCCTCGCCCTTGATGCGGGTGAGGATGGTGCGAAAATCCGTGGTGCCGACAGGCAGCAGGTCGGTCGAGGAGGTCTGGCCGCCGGCATCGCCGAAGAACTTCTTGAAGACATCGGCATTGGAGACGCCATAGTCGGAGGTATCGGCCACGATGGCGATCTTCTTGGCGCCCAGCGTCTTGAAGGCCCAGTCCGCCAGCGGTTTGTTCTCGGCCACGAGCGTGGGCGTGACGCGGGTGATCTCGGCCAGGTTCTGCTCGGTGATCTTCGGGCCGATGGCGCCCCACACGATCATCGGCATCTCGAAGCGATGGAAGACCGGGATGGTGGCGAGCGCCACAGGGCTGTTCCAATGGCCCGTGGCCGCCACCACCGCTGAATCGTTAGCCAGCTTCATGGCGGCCGACACGCCGGTCTGCGGGTCGGACGCATCATCGAGCGCCACGCCTTCGACCGTATAGGGATAATTGCCCTCATTGGCCTGCTTGATGGCGAGCAGGAAGCCATTGCGGGCGCCCAGGCCCTGAGGCGCGTTGCCACCGCTGAGCGGGCCGAGGAAGCCGAGCTTGATGGTGTCCTTGGCGAAGGCCAGCGTCGGCAGTGACGCCATGGCGGTCGCCAGCAGCACACTGCCGAGAAGGCGGCGCCGGCGTGCGTTGAAGATGGTCATGTCTATTCCCTTGCTCGATGGTACGCCGGACCACGGGTGGGATGCCTGGACTTGTCTTCTTGTTTGAGAGTCCGTGGCCGGTCGGCTTTGTCCGAGGACGAAGGCAAGGGTGCGAAGTTTTTGCGAAAGCGAGAAGTCGCAATTTTTGAAGCACTGCCTCAGAAATGCCTAAGCAGCGCCGGCTTTCATCGCTGCCCCGCCTATGCCTAGAAAAGAAGACCGGACACTCGGCAAACGAGGCGGGAGGGGAATTCTATGGATGCGCTGCTCGCGCAATATCTGCTCAACTGGCTGGTGTTGGCCAGTATCTATGCCTTGGTGGCCTTGGGGTTCAGCCTGCTGTTCGGCGTGCTCAATGTCATCCATTTCTCGCATGGTGACGTCTCGATCACCGCGCCCTTCGTCGCCCTGGCGATGATCCAGATCCTGACCGGCGGCATGCTGGGCTTCGATACCGTGCCGGCCGCCCTGATTGCCTGCCTGATCGCGATCGCCTTTGTCGGCCTGCTCGGCGTGCTGCTCGACTGGCTGGTGATCCGCCGCTTTCGCAACGCCCCGGCCATGATGGCCCTGGTCGCCACCGTGGCGCTCGGCACCGTGGTGCGCGAGCTAATCCGCACTTTCTATCCGCAAGGCAGCAACCCCAAGCCGTTTCCCGCTTTGGTGACGGGCGAAATCTCGCTCTTTGGCCTGACAGTACCGGCCTTCAGTCTCACCGTGATCGTCCTCTGCATCGCGATGGTGGCGGTCCTGTTTGCCCTGATGCGGCATACGCCGCTTGGCATGCGCATCCGGGCCGTCGCCGAAGACCGCAACACGGCGCGCCTGATGGCGATCAATCCGAGCCGGATGTTCGCCGCCACCTTCCTGCTCGCCTCGGCGGTCGGCGCTATCGGTGGCCTGTTCTATGCCAGCCATGCCGGCGTGGTGCGCTTCGATTTCGGCATCCAGCTCGGCCTGATCGGCTTTTCGGCGGCCGTGATCGGGGGCCTCGGCTCGATGCAGGGCGCCATCCTCGGCAGTCTCCTGATCGCCGGCATCGAGATGCTGGCGCAGGCTTTGCTGGCGGATGGAGCCTCCTATCGCCTGGTGTGCATTTTCGTCCTGGTGATCTGCGTGCTGGTGTTCAAACCCTCGGGCCTGCTCGGCAAGCCTGTCTTCGAGAAGGTGTGAGCCATGGCCGCCACCACGCATAATCTATCGCAGGCGCGCGCCGGCACTTCCTTCGGCGCCTTGGTTATCGTTCTCGGCGTCGAACTCATCGGGGCCGTTCTGCTCGGCACCTTGCTCCTGGCCGAACGGACCTCGATCATCGTCGCCCTGTTGGCCTTGCTCGGGGCCGGCTTCGCCGCCCTGCAGCTCAGGCCGCAGATCGAGGAGCATATCATCGTGGCCTTCCGGCGCTATCGCACCAGCGCCACCGTCCTCGGCATCGCCATCGTCCTGGCGTTTCCCTTCTTCATGCAGGGCAGCAGCTACGCGCTGCATCTGCTCATCGTTGCCCAGCTTTATTCGGTGCTGGCACTCGCCCTCAATTTCCAGCTCGGCAGCGCCAATATTCCGAACTTCGCAACGGGCGCCTCCTATGGCATTGGTGCCTATACTTCGGCGCTGCTGGCGATCAATTTCGGCATTTCCTTCTGGCTGACCCTGCCGATCTCGGCGGTGGTGGCGACCTTGTTCGGCTTTGCGCTCGGCTTCCCCTCCATGCGGACCAAGGAAAGCTACCTTGCCCTGGTAACCATCGCCTTCGGCATCGTCGTCCAGCAATTGCTCAACAACCTGTCGTGGACAGGAGGGCCCAACGGCCTGGTCGGCATTCCCGCGCCGACCTTCTTCGGGCATTCCTTCATCAAGCCCCTCTATGTCTTCGGCTACAAGCTGCCGAGCCAGGCCAATTTCTACTATCTCTCGGCGGCGCTGGTGGGTCTTGCCATCCTCTCGGCGGGACGCCTCCACCACAGCCGGGTGGGCCTGGCCTGGAATGCCTTGAGGGCCGACCCGCTCGCGGCGCGCTGCCAGGGCATCAACGTGGTCTGGTACAAGATCCTGGCCTTCGGCGTCGATGCTTTCCTCGCCGCCTTCGCCGGCACCGTCTACGCCTTCTATGTGAGCTACATTTCGCCCGACAACTTCACCTTCGTGGTGTCGGTCACCATCATGACCATGGTGATCGTGGGTGGCATGGACAACACGCTCGGCGTGATCATCGGTGCCTTCCTGCTGACGCTGCTGCCTGAAAAGCTCAGGGTGTTCTCCGACTACCGCCTGCTCTTCGTCAGCATCATCGTGATCGCCTTCTTGATCCTGCGGCCCCAGGGCCTCTTCCCGCAGCGCGCGCGCAACTATGGGGGCCAGCCATGAGGGAGCCGGTCATAAACCAGACGCTTCTGGAGACCCGGGACCTGACCATCAAATTCGGCGGGCTGACGGCGGTGGACGGGGTCGACCTCCGGCTCGATCGCTCGGAGATCCTGTGCATCATCGGGCCGAACGGGGCGGGCAAGTCCACCCTGTTCAACGTCATCACCGGCATCTACCGGCCCTCCAAGGGCACGGTGGCGCTGGAAGGACGCGACATTACCGGCAATCCCGCCCACCGCATCGCAGCCGCGGGCATCACCCGTACCTTCCAGTCGAGCCGGCTGTTCAACGACCTGACGCTGGTCGACAATGTGGTGATCGGCATGCATTGCCGCACCCGCACAGGCGTGCTCACGGCGCTGCTGCGTCCGGGCAAGGCACGCGCCGAACTCGACGAGGCTGCCGAGCGCGCGGGCGAATTGATCCGCTCCATCTCGCCCGACCTTTACGAACGGCGCCATACCTTGGCAGGCACGCTGCCCCAGGCCGACCGCCGCCGCCTGGAAATTGCCCGAGCGCTTGCTTCCGACCCGAAGGTGATCCTGCTCGACGAGCCTTCCTCGGGCATGGACGATCGCGACACCGATGCCTTGATGGCAAGCATCCGCTCCGTGATGGCCCGGCGAGCCGGCCTGTCCTTCCTGATCATCGAACACGACATGCGTCTGGTCAGGGCGCTGCCCGACCGGGTTGCCGTCATCGATTACGGCCGGAAGATCGCCGACGGCGACTTCCAGGAGGTGCGGCAGCTGCCGCGCGTCCAGCAGGCTTATCTCGGACACAAGGCCGGTCATGCTTGAACTCAAATCCGTCTCGACCAGCTATGGGCCGGTGCCCATGCTCCGCAATGTCTCGCTTCAGGTGAACAGGGGTGAACTCGTCTGCCTGCTCGGGCCGAACGGTGCCGGCAAGAGCACGACCTTCAATGCCATCTGCGGCCTCCTCAAGCTCGACACGGGCTCGATCGGCATCCTGGGCAAGGACGTGGCCGCGGTTGGCACCGAAAGGCTGGCGTCGCTGGGAGTCGGCTTCGTCCCCGAAGGGCGCCGACTCTTCCCGACCCTCAATGTGCGCGAGAATCTCAAGCTCGCCTTCGACGCTGCCAGATGCCGGGTACCGTTCGGGGACAGGCTGGAGGCGATGGCCGGCCTGTTTCCACGCATTCGCGAGAGGTTGACGCAGGGAGCGGGGACGATGTCGGGCGGCGAGCAGGCCATGGTGGCCCTGGCCCGCGCCTTGATCGGCGATCCGCAGCTGGTTGTGATGGACGAGCCCTCGCTCGGCCTATCGCCGAAGCTCATCGACGAATATTTCGACATCGTCGGGCGCATCCGCGACCAGGGCAAGACCGTATTGCTGGTCGAGCAGAATGCCGAGACCGCGCTGTCGATCGCCGATCGCGGCTATCTGCTGGTGCGCGGCCAGATCGCAGCGAGCGGTACCAGCAAGGACCTGCTCGCCAACGACACGGTACATCACCTCTATCTCTAGATCGGCTTTGACCAGTCCGGATCGTCGTGCTGCGGCTTTTCCGAACCCGTGCAGCGGAATTCCATATTTTCCAGCGCCGACGATTTCCGGAAGGATCGATCGGCGGAAGGCCGGGGTGACACCGGCTTCAAGACCAACAGGAGAGCGCGGATGGGCGTGGAGATCGATCCAAAGGTGCGCGAGAAATTCCTCGGCGGCATGAGCCAGGCCGCCTGCACCGTGAACGTGGTCTCCACCGACGGGCCGGCCGGCCGGGCAGGGGTGACCGTCTCGGCCATGGCCTCCGTCTCGGCGGATACGGATCTGCCCACCATGCTGGTCTGCGTCCACCATCTCAGCCCGGCGGCGGCCAAGATCGTCGAGAACGGCGTTTTGTGCGTCAACGTCCTGCGGGACGACCAGTCCTATATCTCGGATGTCTTCGCTGGCCGTTTTCGCGACGAGATCGGCGACAAGTTCGAATGCACCGAATGGGTGACCGCATCGACCGGCGCGCCGCGCATCGCCGATCCCTTGGTGGCGTTCGACTGCAAGCTCTTATCGAGCGAGAAGGTCGGCACGCACCACATCTTCTTGTGCGAAGTGCGCGATATCCATCTCTCCCGCCACGGTTCGCCGCTGATCTATGCCAATCGTTCCTATGGTTCGTCGAACCGGATCGAAGGGGCGAGTTCGCTGCGCGCGGGGCTGGCGGGCGAGACAGCCCGGCTGGTGATTGGCTGCTTCCACACGTTCGGGCCCTATCTCATGCCCTCGCTTATCCGCGAGATGGGCGGCATCGGCGTCAAGCTGATCGAAGGCGATCATCGGCGCCTGCGCGAAAGCCTGCTGGCGGGCGAGAGCGAACTGGCACTGCTTTATGATTTCGACCTGGGCGGCGAGTTCGAAAAGCTATCCTTGGGCGAGTTGACACCCTATGTCCTGCTCTCAGCCAATCATCCGCTCTGCCATCAGAGCGAGGTGGCGCCCGAGGATCTCGCCGCCGAGCCGATGATCCTGCTCGATGCCCCGCCCAGCCGGGACTATTTCACCGGCATTCTGGAAGACGCCGGCATCAAGCCGCTGATCGCCTATCGCTCGATCTCCTTCGAGATGGTGCGCGGCATGGTGGCCCATGGCCTGGGCTATTCGATCCTGGCGACCAAGCCGGCCTCGGACATGAGCTATGACGGGCTCAATCTGGTGACCCGCCCTCTGACCGGCAAGCACCGCGAGAACCGCATCGTGCTGGCCCATCGTGCCGAGCGCGAGCTTTCGCCTGCGGCCCGGCATTTCGCCGATCTGTGCGCGAAGCGTTTTGCAAAGCGGTGAGATAGGACGAAAGGCGCGACGCCGGTGGTCCTTCGCCCCGTTTTCGGGGAGAAGGAACGATGAGGGGTTGCGCGACCTTACAGATTGAACGCTTGCTGCTGTCCCTTAGCTCTATCCCGGTCCATTCCAAAAGGAATGGACGATAGCCGTAAACGGGGAGAGGCGGCACAAGCATCGTGCTTACCTGCTGGATTGATCATCTCGCTCTACCGTCATTTTAAAACGTTGCCTTCCTACGGCGTGATCAGGATGGCCCCGACGACCTGGCGGGCCTCGGCGGCTTCATGCGCTATGGCGATCTCATCGAGCGAGAAGCGTTGCCCGATATCCACGCTCACATGCCCCTTGGCGACTGCATCGAAGAAATCGGCCGCGTTGGCACGGAAGCTGGCGCTGTCGGCATTGTGGGCGAAGATCGACGGGCGGGTGATGAACAGACCGCCCTTCTTGTTGAGAAGGTCGAGGTCGATAGCGGGGGCCGGGCCGGAGGCCGCGCCATAAGAGACCACCAGCCCGAAGGGGGCGGCGCATTCGAGCGACTTGATCAGCGTATCCTTGCCGACGGCGTCATAGACCACGCGGGCTTTGCGGCCGCCGGTCGCCTGGAGGAAGGCCTCGGGCCAGGCGGGGTCGTTGAGATCGATCACCGCCTTGCATCCGGCGGCGAGCGCGGCCTCGCGCTTGCTGGGCGAGCCGGTGGTACCGATGACGGTCGCCCCCAGTGCCGTCGCCCATCGCGTGAGGATCTGGCCGACACCCCCGGCAGCCGAGTGGACCAGCAGGAGATCGCCCGGCTGGACTGCGTAAGTCTTGCGCAGCAGATATTGCGCCGTCATGCCTTTGAAGAACAAGGTCGCGGCCGCCTGGTCGCTGACCGAGGGAGGTAGGATCGCCAGCTTGTCGGCCGGGACATTGCGCCGATCCGCATAGGCACCCAGGCCCGCATTGATATAAGCAACCCTGTCGCCGGCCTTGAGGTCGCTGACGCCGGGGCCGACCGCCTCCACCACGCCGGCAGCCTCGAAGCCGAGCCCGCTCGGCAATTGCAGCGGATAGATACCCTTGCGCTGGTAGATGTCGATAAAATTGAAGCCGATCGCCGTGTGCCTGACCTGAACCTCGCCGGCGCCGGGCGCGGGCAGGTCCCGCGTCTCGAGCTTCATCACGGTGGGCGCGCCATATTCGCTGACGACGACTCTGCGTTGGACGGACATGAACGGTATCTCCTGAGTGGACGATATTGCGGTGTCGCCGTCCTTTATGATCTCACTTCATTTCGTGATAAATGGGGAGCTGATCGCTAGACTTGAAACGAATGGTTTCAAATTAATGGACCGCTTTACCAGCATGGGTGTGTTCGCCAGGGCCGTGGAGGCGGGGTCCTTCTCGGCGGCCGGCAACGCGCTGTCGATGTCCTCGCAGATGGTGGGCAAGCATGTACGCCTGCTGGAGGACCATCTCGGCGTCAAGCTGATCAACCGCACGACCCGGCGCCAAAGCGTCACCGAGATCGGGCGCAGCTATTACGAGCGGGTTCGCACCATCCTGGCCGAGGTCGAGGCGGCCGAAGTGCTGGCTGCCGAGACGCGCGGCACCCCGCGCGGTCAGATCCGGGTGAACGCCCCGGTGACCTTCGGCGCGCATGAACTCGCCAATGCCCTGCCGGACTATCTGGCTGCCCATCCCGAAGTCGATGTCGAGCTCACACTGTCCGATCGCGTCGTCGACCTCATCGACGAGGGGTATGACGCCGTGTTTCGCGTTGGCCCTCTTGCCGATTCGAGCCTGATAGCCCGGCCACTGCGGCCCATGACGTTCACTGTCTGCGCGGCGCCGGCCTATCTTGCTGCGCATGGCCATCCCGAAAAGCCGGCCGACCTCGATAAGCATGAGAGCCTCGGCTTCATGCATGGAAATACGCGTGACCAATGGCGTTTTGCCGGTCCCGAAGGCTTGGAGACGGTCGAGCTGTCCTATCGCTTCCTAGCCAATAATGGCCAGGCCCTGCTCACGGCCGCATTGGCCGGCCTCGGCATCATGCTCCAGCCGGCGTCCCTGGTGCGGAGCGACATCGAAGCCGGACGCTTGATCCGGCTGCTGGAGGGCTACGAGCCCCCATCTCGGGTCATGAACATCCTCTATGCTCCGGACCGCCGCATCACCCCGAAGCTGCGCTCTTTCGTCGACTTCGCCATCGCCCGTTTCGGGTGAAGGCAGCACAAATCCTTGTACATCTTGCTTTAAGACGCGATCGGGAAGTGGCACGCGACCTTGCGACCGGGGCTGTAGTCCCGCATCTGCGGGCGCTCCGAACGGCACAGGTCCTGGGCGACCGGGCATCTGGGGTGGAAGCGGCAGCCCGGCGGCGGGTTGAGCGGGCTTGGCACATCGCCGGTGAGGATGATGCGCTTGCGCGTTCCGCTCGGCGTGGTCTCCACGATGGGAACCGCCGAAATCAGGGCCTGGCTGTAGGGATGGGCCGGCGTGGCGAACACCTCTTCGGCCGGACCTTCCTCGACGATGGAACCCAGATACATCACCGCGATGCGGGTCGAGACCTGGCGGACGACAGAGAGGTCATGGGCGATGAAGATATAGGTGAGGTTCAGCTTCTCCTGCAGGTCGGCGAGCAGGTTGACGATCTGTGCCTGCACCGAGACGTCGAGGGCCGAGACCGGCTCGTCCAGAACCACAAGGTCCGGATTGAGCGCGATGGCGCGGGCAATGCCCACGCGCTGGCGCTGGCCGCCGGAGAACTCGTGCGGATAGCGCATGACGTGATCCGGGAGCAGCCCGACGAGATCGAACAGCTCAGCCACGCGCTTGGCGATCTGCGCCGACGACAGTTTGGTGTGGATGCGCAGCGGCTCCGCCACCAGATCGCCGACGCGCCGCCTCGGGTTGAGCGAAGCCGATGGATCCTGGAACACCATCTGCAGCCGGCGCCTCAGCGGCCTGAGCTTGGCCAGCGACGTGCCGGTAATGTCTTCGCCTTCGAAGATGAGCTGGCCCTCGGAGATGTCGTAGAGCCGGACCAAGCAGCGAGCCAGCGTGGACTTGCCGCAACCCGATTCGCCGACGAGCCCGACGGTCTCCCCGTGTCCCACCGTCAGGGAAACATTGTCGACCGCATGGACTGTGCGCTTGCCCTCGGCGGAAAAGCGGCTGCCGATCGAGAAGCGCTTGCCGAGCGCGCGCGTTTCGAGGATCGGCCGATTTTTTTCGATCATCTGTCCGCTCATGCTTGCGCCACCCGGAAGCAGGCGGCGGCGTGGGTGCCGCTGCCGAGGCTGGGCTTGTCCATCAGGCAGGGTTCGTAGCGCGCCGGGCAGCGCGGACCGAAGGCGCAGCCCTCAGGCAGCCTGAGCAGCGAAGGCGGTGAACCGGGAATGGCCGGCAGGCGGCGCGGCTTCTCGCCGGTCAAAGGCGGGATCGAACCCAGGAGCGCCCGCGTATAGGGGTGCCGCGGATCGGAGAACAATTCCGCCCGGCTGCCGCGCTCCACCACCCGTCCCGCATACATGACCATGACCCGGTCGGCGAGCTCGGAGACCACGCCCATGTCGTGCGTGATGAAGACGACGGCCGAATTATGGGTCGAGCGCAGCTTGCGCACGAGATCGAGGATGCCGGCCTGCACGGTAACGTCGAGCGCCGTGGTGGGCTCGTCCGCCACCAGCAGGGCCGGGTCGCAGGACAAAGCCATAGCAATCACAGCCCGCTGGCGCATGCCGCCGGAAAGCTGGTGGGGATAGCGCGACATCGCTTCGCGCGGATTGGGGAAGTTCACCTCCGCCAGCAATTCCTCCACACGCTCGAGCGCCTTGGCCTTGCTGATTTTGCGATGCGCCTGGATCTGCTCGGCGATCTGCCAGCCGATGGTGTAGACCGGCGTCAGCGCCGTCATCGGATCCTGGAAGATCATGGCGATCTCGTTGCCGCGCAGGCGCCGGAGTTCGCGCGCGGGCAGGCCCACCAGTTCGCGGCCCTTGTAGCGGATCGAGCCTTCGATCCTCGCGTTGGGATCGGTGATCAGGCCCATCACCGCCAGCAGCGACACGGTCTTGCCGGAGCCGGATTCGCCGACGACGCCGAGGATCTCGCCTTCGGCGAGGTCGAAGGAAACCCCGTCGATGGCGCGCACCAGGCCGTCATCGGTGCGGAAGGAAACCCGAAGATCGCGTACGGACAGCATCATGACGTCCTCACGCGCGGATCGAGAAGGATATAGACGAAATCGACCACGGCGTTGGCCACGACCACGAACATGGACGCATACATCACGGTTGCCATGATCATCGGCAAATCGAGGTTCTGCAGGGCGTCATAGGTGAGCTTGCCGATGCCATGCAGGCCGAACACCACCTCCGTCAGCAAAGCGGAGCCTCCCACCAGCGCGCCGAAATCGAGTCCGAACAGGGTGATGAAGGCAATCAGCGAGGTCCTGAGCGCATGGCGCAGCAGGATGCGCGTTTCCGACAGGCCCTTGGCGCGAGCCGTGCGGATATAGTCCTCCTGCAGGGATTCGATGATCGCCGCCCGCAGCACGCGCCCGTAGATGCCGATATAGAGCACCGCGAGCGTGACCCAGGGGATGACCAAAGTGAGGAACCAGCCCTTGGGATCGTCGAAGAAATTCTTGTAGCCGAGCGGCGGCACCCAGCCGAACAGCCAGGTGTCGTGATAGCGGCTCTGGGTGATCAGGTTCATCACCTCGCCCAGCCAGTAGACCGGCATGGAAATGCCGATCAGCCCCGCCGCCATCAGGAGCCTGTCGATCCAACTGTCACGCGTGGCGGCGGCGATCATGCCGATGATGACGGAGACCACGACCCACAGGATCGCCGCCCCGAACACCAGCGAGAGCGTGACCGGGATGGAGTCCAGTACCGCCGGCACCACCTTCCAGCCGCGATTGACGAAGGAGGTCAGGTCGCCGGTGACGAAGATCTTCTTCATCATCAGGCCGTACTGGACATAGAGCGGCTGGTCGAAGCCGAAATTGTGGCGCACGGCCTCCAGCACCTCGGGCGAGGCGTTGCGGCCGGCGATGCGAGCCGCCGGATCGGCACCGGGCGTGGCGAAGAAGATCAGGAAGACGATGACCGAGATGCCGAACATCACGAACAGCATCTGGCCGAAGCGGCGCAGGATGGCATAGATCATTAGTCGCGCCCCAGTCGAACTTTGGAACGCGGGTCGAGCGCGTCGCGCAGGCCATCGCCGAAGACGTTGAGCGCCATCACCGAAAGGGCGATCGCGATGCCCGGCGCCAGCGCCACCATGGGGCGCGTATAGAGCAGCGCCTGCCCGTCCTGGATGATGGTGCCCCAGCTCGCGGCGGGCGGCTGCACGCCGATCGACAGGAAGGACAGTGCCGATTCGGTCAGCATGTTCAGCGCCATCATCAGCGGCACGAAGACGATCAGGGTGGTGGTGATGTTGGGCAGGATGTCACGCCACAGGATACGCCGTCCCGGCACGCCCAGATTGATGGCGGCGAGCACGAATTCACTTTTGCGCAGCGACAGCACCTGCCCGCGAATGGGGCGCGCCACATAGGGCACATAGACGATGCCGATGATGATGATCGGCAGCCACAGACTGCCGGATTCGATCACGATCGGCCCGATCGAAATGCCCTGCGCGATGGTGACGATGGAAAGTGAAATTGCCAGCAGATAGATCGGAAACGCCCAGAGGACGTCGAGGAAGCGCGACAGGATCGTGTCGACGATGCCGCCGAAATAGCCGGCGATCAGGCCCGCGGCCGTGCCGAAGATCAGCGTGAAGATGGTGGCGGCCCCCGCGATCATCAGCGAAGAGAGGCCGCCATAGAGCATCCGGGCCATGACGTCGCGCCCCTGGCTGTCGGCGCCGAGGAAATAATTGCCGAGCCGCCAGGTCGGGCCGAGCGGCGTGTAGCCGAGCCCGAGCCCCTCTGTCGACTGCTCCATCACCGGTACCTCGGCGCCATCGATCTGGATGACGGCGTCGAGCGTGGAAGCGAACGGATCGACCCCGGCCCAGCGCGCATAGAGCGGTGCGCTGAGACAGGCAGCCACGATCAGCAGGAACAGCCCCAGGGATGCCATGGCCGCCTTGTTGCGTCTCAGCTTCACGAAAGCGAGGGCCCAGGGCCCTCGCGATCGGCGTGGCATGGCGACGACGTCATTCGCCACGGAGGTTTCCTCGAAGTGTGTCACTGAACCCAGGCCTGCGTGACCATCCAGTTGAACTGCGGGTTGAACTTGAAATTGCCGACGCGCTTGCTGACGAAGTCGAGGCGCTTGGGCGTGAAGAGGCCGACGGCCGGCGCCTTGTCGGTGATCTGCCTGTCGATCTCGGCCCACATCTTGTCGGCAGCCTTCTGGTCGGTGACACCCAGGTCCAGCGCCTTCTGCATCTTGGCGTCGATCTCCTTGTCGCAGAAACCGGAGATGTTGATCGAGGCGTCCGAGCCCTCACGGAAGGAGGCGCAGCCGAACAGGATGTTCAGGAAGTCCGAAGCCGCCGGATAATCCTTGTACCATTGGCTGACCGACATCTGCACCTTGTTGTTGGTGTTCTGGATGTAGGTGAACTGGATGTTGGTCGAGATCGGCTTGACGTCCGCGACATAGCCGATGCTGGTCAGCACGCTCTGCAGATAGACGCCGATGGAGCGCGAAATGGCAGTGTCCTCGACGATGATGGTGACCTTCTGGCCCTTGGTGCCGGATTCCTCGACGAGCTGTTTGGCCTTGTCGAGATCGGTGGCCGACCATTTGGCGCCGGGATTCTTGGTGAAGGGGCAATAGTCTTCATGGCCGGGGAAATCCGGCGGCAGGACCTGGCAGACCGGCGTGGCCAGCACCTTGCCGCCGAACAGCTTGACCAGCGTGTTGCGGTCGATCGCAAAGGCCACGGCCTGGCGGGCTTTCTCATTGTCGAAGGGAGCCAAGCGGGTGTTGAGCGGGGCGTACCACCATGCCGAAAGCGGCGAGATATGGAGCTGATCCTTGAATTTGGTGCCGAGTTCGCCGAGACGATCACTCGGCAGCGGATCGAACATCCAGTCCGCTTCCCCGTTCTGGATCGCGGTGACGGCGGCTTCCTCGGACAGGCCGAAATCATACTGCACCGCGTCGGGATAGCCGTCCGGCTGGGCCTGCTCGCTCCATTGCTTGAAATGGGGATTGCGCGAGAGCGTCATGCCCTTGTTGGGGTCGAAAGCCGAGATCATGTAGGGGCCGGTGCTGGGGATGGGCCGGGAGCCCATGTCTTCGGCCGGCGTATCCGCAGGCAGGATCACCGCATGCGGCAGAGCGAGCTTGTAGAGGAGCTCGGCATCCGGCTTGGTGAGATTGATGGTGATCGTGCCGGCGGCCTCGTCGGCGACGATGCCGCCTTCCAGCGTGCAGCTCTTGGTATCGGCCAGGCATTTGTCGGCCCCGACGATGCCGGCATAGAAGGTGCCGGAGGTCGGGCCGGAAATCTTGAAGATGCGCTGGAAGGAGGCGACGACATCCTTCACGCCGAGATCCTGTCCGTTCGAGAACTTGATGCCCTTGCGCAGCTTGAAGGCGAAGGTCTTGCCCTCATTGCTGACCGCGGGCAGGGCCTCGGCCAGATCCGGCACGACCTCGAAGCCGTCCTTGCCTTCCGCCTTGCGGAAGATGACGAGCCCGTCATAAACAGGCTGGTACATCTGCCAGCCCTGGTCGGTGTAGTTGATATGCGGATCGAGGGTTCCGGCTGCGGAGCGGGCCAGCAGGCGGATGGTGCCGCCGCGATGTTCCTTGAGATATTCGGCCTGTGCCGGCGCCAGCCAGGAGCCGGCCAGCAAGGCCGTGGCTGCAACAGCCAAAAGCAGTCTCTTCATTGTCGATCCCCTCTTCTTGACAGTTCAATTGTCGTGTTGATCCAGGAAGTCCCCGACCACCCGCATGCATCTTTCTTGTTCTTCCACATGCGGCATGTGGCTGGAATGCTCGAATATTTCCCAGCGCGATCCCTTGATGCCGTCCTTGTAGGGCTGCACGGTCGCGGGGGTGGCTTCGTCATGGCGTCCGGAGAGGATCAGCGTGGGCACCTCGACGGCGGGCAGGCGGTCGATGACGCTCCAGCTCTTCAACGTGCCGATGACATGAAACTCGTTGGGGCCGTTCATCACATTGTAGACGGTAGGATTGCGTGCCACCTGGGCGAAGCTTGCCGCCACCTCGGGCGGGAAGGGCACGACACGGCAGACATGGCGCTCATAGAAGACCATGGTCGCCTCATGATACTCCGCATCCTCCGTCGTGCCGGCCTCTTCGTGCCGGGTCAGCGTTTCCTGTATGTCGAGGGGCAGGTCGGCGCGCAGGCGGTTGGCTTCCTCCACCCACAATTTCATCGACGCCGGTGAATTGGCGATGGTCAGCGACTTCAGACCCTCAGGCCTGATCACGGCATATTCGGCACCCAGCATGCCACCCCAGCTCTGGCCGAGCACATGGAAGCCGGCACGAATGCCGAGATGGTCGACCAGGTTCTCGAGCTCGTCGATGAAGAGCGCTGGCGTCCAGAAATCGGCGCCTTTCTCCGGCAACAGGGTGGAATTGCCGCAACCCAACTGGTCGTAGTGGATGACGGCGCGTCCGTCGCGGGCGAGCAGCTTGTAAGCATCGACATAATTGTGGGCGACGCCCGGTCCGCCATGCAGGATCACCACCGGGGCCTTGGCGCTCCCGAGCTCGCCGCTGACCCGATACCAGGTCTCGTAGCCCTGGAAGCTAGCCCGGCCGTCCCGGCTGGTGATCTCAAGCGACATTGTGTTTCCCATTCTGGTTATGGACCCATTCTTCCAGCATCTGCACGCCGAAGGCCGTGGCGCCCTGCCGGCCCAAGGGACGGTCGCTCTCGGCCAGTTCCTTGCCGGCGATGTCGAGATGGACCCAGGGGCGGTCCTGCGTGAAATGGCGCAGGAAGGCGGCTGCATAGGGCGCGTCGCCGTCTTCCATGTCCTTGGCATGGTGCCTGAGGTCGGCGAAGGGCGAGTACAATCCCTCGTCATAGGCGCGGTCGAGCGGCAATTGCCAGAACCGTTCGCCGACCGTTTCTCCGGCTGCGATCATCTGGGAGGCGATGGCGTCATCGGTGCTGAACAGGCCGGCGAAGACCGACCCCAGGCCCCGCATCACCGAATAGGTCAGGGTAGCCAAGTCGACGATCACCGAGGGCTCGAAGCGCGAGGCGGCATAATGGAGGCAGTCGGCCAGGAGCAGGCGCCCCTCCGCATCCGTATCGAAGATCTCTACGGTCTGGCCCGAGGCCGTCGTGATGATCTCGCGCGGCTTGAGTGCGGTGCCCGAAGGCAGGTTCTCGGCGATGCCGAGCACGCCCACGGCATGGACGGGGCTGCCCTGCCGGGCAAGCGCCAGCAGGAGGCCGATCACCGCGGCCGCGCCGCCCATATCGGCCTTCATGTCGAACATCTGCGCGCCACCCTTGATGCAAAGGCCGCCGGAATCGAAGCAGACGCCCTTGCCGACGAAGGCGAGGGGCTGTTCGCCCGAGCCCTTGCCGCGATAGCGCAGCACGGCCACCCGCGGCGCGCGGGCCGAGCCGGAACCGACGGCCAGGAGCGCGTTCATGCCGAGCTCCTGCAGCCGGGCCGCATCGAGAATCTCGACCTCGATACCGGCCTGGCGCAAGGCCTCCAGATGATCGGCGAAACTGTCGGGATGAAGATGGTTCGGCGGCAGGTTGACCAGGGTGCGGGCATAGTCGACGCCATCGGCGATGGCATTGGCGCGGGCCAGCGCCGCCGTGAGTTCGGTCTTGCCGGCGCCGACAAGCTCCAGCCGCCAGGCTTGATCCACCTGCGCGACCGGACGCTTATTGCGCAGGTCGAAGCGGTAGCGGCGCAGCCGGACGCCGAGCGCGACGCGTGCCAGGATTTCCGCCCCGGATAGGCTGGCTTCGGTGATGGGATCGAGGACGAGCGTCGCCTCTCCGATGCCCTTGCTTTCCAGATGCGCGGCAAGCGCGCCGCCGGCTCGCGCCAGGGACAGGGCATTGAGCGCCCCGGCCTGACCCAGCGCCAGCACGATCACCCGCCGGACCGATACCGCGAGCGGTGCGATGATGTCGGTGCAGGTGCCAGATGCGGCGAGGGAGATCGGGTCGGAGCAGACCCGGTATAGAAGGCCGCCCATTTCGGCGTCCAAGGCCGCTGCCCGAGGGCCGAGTTCCTGCCCGGCAGGCTGCAGGACCACGATGGTGGCGGCTGCGGAGGAGATCCCGTCTGCCGGCTCGAACACGGGCACTGGAGATTGCGGCATCGGACGGAGGACTCCCTTATTGCAGCGACACGCGCGGGGACTGTCTCCTGGCGCATATCCTCGCTCCGGCGTACGGCCCTTGCCGTTCGATCCGAAGTTCTGGCCCATGCGCAGAGCCGCGACCGCCTTTGGCGACGGTGCGGTGCCGATGTCCCCTGTGGTCGCTTTGTCGTGACGACTTGGTCCTTCTTCGGTATCCTTGAAGACGGCAGGCGATCAAACGCCAATTTCGACCACGTCGGTTGACAAAAACTCATCTGACAATTCATCATCGGCGCATGGCACTCCCCTCACTCAATGGCATGCGCGCTTTCGAGGCCGCCGCGCGTCTCGGCAGCCTCAAGGAAGCGGCGGAAGAGCTGCATCTGACCCCGTCCGCCATCAGCCGCCACATCCGCACCCTCGAGACCACTCTGGGCCAGGAACTGTTCGAGCGCGGGTTTCGCCAGGTCACCCTGACGACGCGGGGGTCCTATTATGCGCGCTGCCTGTCGGAGGCCTTCGAGGCGATCTGGCGGGCCACGGACGATGTCAGCTTTCACGACGGCCCACGCCAGGGCAAGGCGCATCGCGTGCGGGTGCTATGCGTGCCCCCGGTGCTCAATCTGTGGCTGGCCGACCGGCTGCCGGGCTTTCGCCGCGAGCATCCCTCCGTGGATCTGGAGGTGATGACCTCGGGCAAGCGCGCCAATTTCGACTTGGCCATCGTCGACGAGTTCGACTACAAGGCCGGTCCCGCCTTGACGCTGCTGATCCCGCTGGTGCTGACGCCGGTTTGCGCACCGTCACTGCTGGAGGGCCCCCTGCCGCTGCGCTCGCCGGCGGATCTCATTCATCATCATCTGATACACGAATGCGAAACCACGCGATGGATGCGCTGGTTCGAGCAGGAAGGCGTGGCCTACAGCCCGCCTAAATCCGGCACCATCATGGATGATTGCACGCTGATCATGCGTGAAACCATCAACGGCGTCGGCATTGCCCTTGCCGACACCATGATGGCGCAGGATCTGCTGGAGCAGGGTCGGCTGGTCGCCCCGTTCCCCGCCCGCCATGTCTATCCGGCCGGCATCTATCTCTTTCGACGCCGAAGCGTGGGCAACAAGCAGGGCGCAAGCCTGTTCCAGGACTGGCTGCTGGCCGAGGTCGCCGAGCACAAACGGGCGATGGCGATCGCCTGAATCATATCAAATCGCCATGGACCTCATCTGCAGGACAATGGCGCGTGCCTCACGGCCGTGCTGGGCTGCAAGGCATGCCGGTCCTTCTGCGCTCAGCAACGCCGTATCGCGTGTCGCCAATTGGAGGGGGGCTTGCGTGACGGGCTTCAGGCTCCATGTCCCGCTGGCAGCGAAGACGATGACGAGGTCGTCGGGCGGTATTTCATAGTCGCTGGGGGCGGCCAGCACCTTCTGCGCGACGTGGCGCCAGCGCTGACGGCTGGCCATGACGTTGAAGACCCGCACGGGCCCTTTGACCGGCCTGCCGATGGGGGCAAGGCCGGTATCGAAGCGGAATGGCGCGAAGGGCAGGAGCCGATGCCTGGAGTGCCCGAAGTCGAGCTCCAATTCCTCGCCCTCGATCAGGGTGATCACCCGCTCCGCACCGGGAAAGCTCGAGAAGGCGCCGTCCTCGATGATCGGAGCGCTGCTGATCCTCACCTCGAAATCGTCGCGCGAGCCGGCTGGCGGCGAAAGATAGATCTCGTCGGTTTCCCCGCGCCCGTTCTTCCAGGGCAATGTCGCATAGGTGGTGCGGGCAAGGTGTTCGACGGCCATGACGGTCCAGTTTCGTTGGGGCAGGGATTTCGGTGGCGGCCGGCGCCGGTCAGGCCAGCCGATCGAGGAAGCGGAGGAGGCCCGGTGCCAGCGCCGCGCCTCGATCCGAGGCGATCGCTCCATCGGCGGCCAGATGAAGACGCCGGATGCCGCTGTCGGTTCTGCACAGATAGAAGCCGGCGGGCGGCCGGCAGAGCAGGGGGGAAAGGGTAAGCTGGGAGCCTGATGGGACGATTTCGGCCAGCCAGGGCGTGCCGAGCAGGGCATTGGCCGCCCGGAGGTCGCCAGCCCGTAGGAAGGCGCGAACCTGGCTGGACGAGCAGCGCTGGGCATTGGCCGAGACTTCCGGGACGCAGGTCACGCCGAAGCCGAGGGACCTGCCGAGATGGGTGAGCAGGTCGGCGTCGCCGGCTCGCGACCGGCCGAAGCGGAAGTCGTCGCCTGCGACGACGTGGCTGATGCCGAGAGCCTGCTTGAGGATCCTGTAGGCAAATTCCGCCGGTGTCAGCGAGGCGAAGGCTGCATCGAAGGTCGGCGAGAAGACGTAGTCGAGCCCCAGGGCGCCAAAGCGACGGGCCTTCGTCGCAGGGGTGGTCAGGCGAAAGGGAGAATCCGCCGCGCAGAAGAAACTGCGCGGATGGGGCTCGCAGGACATCACGGCGATCGGCAGGTCCCCGCCGGCAATGATCTCGGCGGCATCGAGCAAGGCCTGGTGGCCGCGATGGAAGCCGTCGAAATTGCCGAGCAGCAGCACGGCGCCGCGGTCGGGGTCTCCAGCGGGCAGGCAATCGGCGACGTGGCGCAAGCCGCCGTGGCCTGCCGGCTGCCATTGCTCATGCTGGATAGGCTGTGTCCATGTCATTGGGCAAATCCCCGGAAGCGGCCCTGCTTCGACGCTCGAAGGCTAGCGATCCGCCGTAAAGACGGGAATTCGCATTTTCCGAAACGCTGCTTTGGGAAAACCGTGGCATGCCGACGGGGCAAGGCCGCTGCTTGGACGGAGTCTCCTTGATGAGATGGGTTATCATGCTATATAGATAACCATAATAATTCGGATTTGGAGCTGACGACATGACGACCGCCCAGGCACTCAAGGCATTGTCGGGGGTCACCACCATCACGGGGACCCCGGAAGAGGTGCGCGACGGCCTCGGCCATCTCGGCGCCAAGGGGACGCAGGTCATCGCCGTGACGCTGGACCAGGTCAGTTCCCCGGCGGCGAAGGTGCTCGCCCATACGTTCGAGAGCATCGCCCCGCTCGTTGGCGCAATCATGGCCCGACGCGAGAAGGCCGCCCTCCAGTCGATCATCGAGGCCCTGGTGCCCCAGGTGCCGTTGCCCCAGCATATGCTGGCCGAAGCTCGGATGACGGCCGAGGCCCGCAAGGCCGTGCTGGAGGAAGGCGAATGGCTCACTGCTGCCCAGGTTGCGGAGGTGGCGGGGTTCAGCGCGACCAATCCCAGTGCCCAGCCCAACAAGTGGAAGAAGGACGGGCAGATCTTCGCCATCCGCCATCAGGGTATCGACTATTTCCCTGGCTATGGCCTGGACCCCTCGACCGGCTATCGGCCGGCCAGGCCGCTGGGCGAGGTGCTGAAGATCTTCGGCCAGGCCAAGGATGGCTGGGGCGCGGCCTATTGGTTCGGCTCCGACAACAGCTATCTGGGCGGGGAGCGTCCCCAGGACCTGCTGCTGAGGGAGCCCGACCGGGTCATCGCGGCGGCCCGCGACGAAATGGAGGGCGTGCTGCATGGCTAGGGGCGCGCTGAGGCTTGCCAAGGCACGCCCGCTGACACCCGCACCGCCATCACAGCTTGCCGCCAAGACGACACTGATGACCTGGCCGAAGGGCCAGGTCATCCACCGGATTCACCTCGACAGATACGGGGCCGCCCAGTTCAATCCGGGCATCGCCGGCAATGCCCGTTTCAGCCCGATCAAGAAGGAGGGGGGCGTGCCGATCCCAACCCTTTATGGCGGCACCTCCTTCGACTGCGCCGCCATGGAAACCGTCTTCCACGACGTTCCCTTCACCGCGCGCCTGAAGACGCTCGACAAGGCCAGGCTTGCCGGCCAGGTGCATTCCCGGCTTGAGCCGCGGCAGGATCTCCTGCTCGTCGATCTCAGCGCGACGGCCTTGCGCCGCCTCGGAGTACGCCGGACCCAGCTCATCGATACGGAAAAGGACCGCTATCCCGGCACGCGTGCCTGGGCCGCGGCCTTCCATGCGGCTCTTCCCGAGGCGCAGGGCCTGTGCTGGATTTCCCGGCAGGACGACCGCGCCCTCGCCCTCGTCCTGTTCGGCGATCGCCTTCCCGACGATGTCCTGGCTCCAGTGGGTGGGCAGCGTGTCCTTCTCGGCTCGGGCGAAGCCCTCACCGAGCTGACAGGGCTGGCCGACCGCATCGGCGTGAAGCTGGTCGCAGGCAAGGCCTGACGGCGGAGACGAGGGTCCTCCAGAAACAGGGGGTATCGCGTCCACCGGGAGCGGGGGAACTGCACTCCCGATGGACGCGAGAGCGGCTACCAGATGGTGTAGCCGCAATCGACGACGACGACGGCACCCGTCATGGCACTCGCGGCGTCGCTGGCCAGGAACAGGATGGCCGAAGCGATCTCGTCGGCGCGCGCCACGCGCTTCATCGGCGTCATCTCCATCCACACCGGGAACAGATCCGGCTTGTCGAAGCCGCCGCGCGACATCGGCGTGTCGACATAGGTCGGCGCCACGGCATTGACGCGTACGCCGTGGGGCGCCCATTCGCCGGCCAGCGATTTGGTCATGTGGTGCACGCCGGCCTTGGCGGCATTGTAGTGGACCTGGCGCTGGGGCTTGTTGGAGATGAGGCCGGACATCGAGCCCAGCGTAACGATGGAGCCCTTGCCACGCTGCAGCATCGCCCGCCCGAATTCGCGGCAACTCCAGTAGCAGCCGTTGAGGTCGACATCGATCACCTTGCGCCAGACCTCGTCGGTCATGTCCTCGCCGCCGGTATCTGGCCAGGCGATGCCGGCATTGGCGATCAGGATGTCGACGCCGCCATGGCGTTCATTGGCCTCGCGCGCGGCCCTGCCGACAGCATCGGCATCGGTGACGTCGAGCTCGACGGCATCGACGGTCCAGCCCTTGGCGGTCAGCGCCTCCCGGCCACTGGCGAGCACGGCCGGGTCGAGATCGGAGATCACCACCTTGGCGCCGGCCTCCAGCAAGGCCTCGGCGCTGGCGAGCCCAATGCCGCGGCCGCCGCCGGTGATGAAGGCCGACTGGCCGGATAGGTCGAATTTCTTCAAATACATCGCTGCAATATCCTCCAGACGAGAGAAGGGGCGATTTCTTCCAATCGACCTTCTCGCGAACTCTTTGTTTCGACGTGTTTTTCCTGATCGAGAAATCTATCGACTTCTCGATCAGGAAAATACTTGAGTGGTAGCGCCGTCACTTGACGGCGCCGAAGGTGAGACCTCGGACGAGCTGGCGCTGCGTGAGCCAGCCGAAGATCAGGATGGGGCCGATCGCCATCAGCGAAGCGGCGGAAAGCTTGGCCCAGAACAGGCCCTCGGGGCTCGAGAAGCGGGCGATGAAGGCGGTGAGCGGCGTGGCCTGCGTCACCGTGAGGTTGATGCTCCAGAACGCCTCGTTCCAGGACAGGATGATGGCCAGCAGCGCCGTGGAGGCGATGCCGGGCATGGTCATTGGCAGCAGCATCCACACGAATTGCTTGAGAGGGCCGGCGCCGTCCATGCGCGCCGCTTCCAGGATCTCCTTGGGCACGTCGCGAAAGAAGGTGAAGAGCATCCATACGACGATCGGCAGGTTGATCAGCGTGTAGAGGCCGGTCAGCCCCGCGAGCGAGTCCAGCAATCCCGCCCACTGAAACAGGAGATAGATCGGCACGAGCACGCCCACCGCCGGCATCATCTTGGTGGACAGCATCCACATCATCAGATCCTTGGCGCGGGGGCCCGGGAAGAAGGCGAGGGCGTAGGCCGCCGGCAGGCCGATGAGGATGCCGAGCACTGTCGAGCCGACCGAGATGATCACGCTGTTGGCGAAGAAGTGGAGATAGTCGGCGCTCTCCAGGATCTCCTCGAAATTGTGCAGGCTCGGCTGGAAGAACAGGATCGGGGGCGTGGCGATGGCCTGTTGCTCGGTCTTGAAGGCGGTGAGTATCATCCACAGGATGGGAAAGAACAGCACCAGAGTGAACAGCCAGCACAGCACGCTGACGATGATGCGACGGGTGAGTGAGACGGCCATCGATCAATCCTCCAGCGTGCGCGAAATCGTGCGCATGAGGAAAATGGCGACGAGGTTGGCGAGAACCACGGCGAGCATGCCGCCGGCCGAGGCGCCGCCGATGTCGGAATCGAGAAGGGCGGTCTTGTAGATCAGATAGGGCAGGGTGGTGGAGGCGTCACCCGGGCCGCCGGCGGTGGTGACCAGGATCTCGGCGAAGATCGAGAGCAGGAAGATGGTCTCGATCATCACCACGATGGTGATGGCCCGGTAGAGATGCGGCAGCATGATATGCGCAAACAGCCGCAGCCCGTTGGCGCCGTCCATGCGGGCGGCCTCGATCTGCTCGCGGTCGAGCGATTGCAGCGAGGTCAGCAGGATCAGGAGGGCGAACGGGATCCATTGCCAGGCCACGATGATGATCACCGATAGCAATGGATAGTCGCTGAACCAGTCGATGACCGGGAGGCCCAGGGAACGTGAGATCCAGGCGAACAACCCGTTCACCGGATGCATCAGCAGGTTCTTCCACACCAGGGCGCCGACCGTGGGCATGATGAAGAAGGGGGCGATGCACAAAAGGCGCGCCAGCCCGCGGCCGAATACCGGCTGATCAAGCAGGATGGCGCCGAGGACGCCGACCATCACTGTGATCGCCAGGACGCTCACCACCAGGATGACGGTGTTGAGGATGGCGTTCGTCAGCCCCGGATCCTCGAGCAGATAGCGGTAATTGTCGAGGCCGGCAAAACCGGTCTGGTCGAGATAGTTCAGATTATAGCGCTGAAACGACAGGTAGACCGTCAGTGCCAGCGGCACGATCATCCAGACGAAAAGCAACAGGACGGATGGCGCCAGCAGGGGACGCGTATCGACGCCGACGCCGCGGTGGCGAGCGAACAGGGCGACGGCCATGGAGCTCCTTTCGGATCGATCCTGGCGCGTTTGGCGATCCGGTCTGTGGTCCGGAAACGCAGTAACGCGACGAAACTGGGGGGTGGGACGAGCAAAAGCCCTTGCTCGGCCGCCTTTCTCCGGGGATTGGCGACGCGATCCCGATTGAGGCAGGATCGGGATCGCGCCGCCGAAGATGCGTTCCGGGAGAGAAAACGCATCTTGAGGGATTGCCGGGCGGTTCGCCCGGCAAGCTTGTTTCGGCCTATTTCTTCGGATAGCCGGCCTGGCGCATGGCGCGCTGGGTCAGCGACTGGGCCGCCGCCAGGCCCTGGTCGACCGTCTTCTTGCCGGCGATCACGGCGGCGAACTCCTGGCCGACCGCGGTGCCGATGCTCTGGAACTCGGGAATGCCGACGAAGGAGATGCCGCGATAGGGCACCTTGTCCTGGGTGGCGTCCGTCATGTTGGCGGTCTGGATGGTGTCCAGCGTCAGCTTGGCGAAGGGCGCGGCCTTGATGTAATCGGCATTGTCATAGGTCGATTGGCGCGTGCCCGGCGGCACGGTGACGATGCCGGAATAGTCGGCGACCAGCTTGATATAGTCGGGCGAAGTGGCCCAGTAGATGAACTTCTTGGCCGCATCGGGTGCTTTGGAGGAAGCCGGCACCGCCAGCGCCCAGGACCACAGATAGTGGTTGCCCTTGTTGAACTTGCCATAGGGCGGGTGGGCATAGCCGAGCTTACCGACAACGCTGCTCTGCTTGGGATCGTTGAGGAAGCCGGCCGAGACGGTGGCATCGACCCACATGCCGCATTTGCCGCTGGCGAACAAAGCAAGATTCTCATTGTAGCCGTTGGAGGCGGCGCCCGGCGGGCCATATTTCTTCAGAAGATCGACATAGGCAGTCAGGCCTTCCTTCCAGGCCGGCGTATCGAATTGAGGCTTCCACTCCATGTCGAACCAGCGTGCGCCATAGGAATTGGCGACCGGCGTGATCTGGCCGATATTCTCGCCCCAGCCGGGCTTGCCGCGCAGGCAGATGCCATAGACGCCGTGATCGGGATCATGGATCTTGGCGGCAAAGCCATCGATATCCTTCCAGGTCGGCTGCTCGGGCATGGTCAGGCCGGCCTTGTCGAACAGATCCTTGCGATAGAAGGTCATCTGGCTTTCGGCATAGAAGGGCAAAGCGTAGAGTTTGCCGTCATAGGACAGACCGTCGCGTACCGATTTGAGCACGTCGTCGAGTTTGTATTCGGCGGGCACGGCATCGAACGCCGTCAGCCAGTTGCGCTCGCCCCACATTGGCGCTTCGAACAGGCCGATGGTCATGACGTCATACTGGCCGCCCTTGGTGGCGATATCGGTGGTCAGGCGCTGGCGCAGGGTGTTTTCTTCCAGCACCACCCAATTCAGCTTGATGTCGGGATTCTTGGCTTCGAAATCCTTCGACAGCTTCTGCATCACCACCATGTCGTTGTTGTTGACGGTGGCGATGGTGAGCTTGGTTTCGGCCTGCGCCGGCAGGCCGGCGATGAACGCCGCCACCGCGCCAAGGCACAGTGTCTTGAGAGCTCGCATGGTTTCCTCCTCCTCCTTCTGGTGTCGTGTTCGACATCTCGATGCGCTGCAAAGTCGATGGTCGGCCCGTCCCTGGCACGAAGACAAGAGTCCCCGTGTTGCAGCATTGAAAAAATGCGCAAGCTTCATCCAAATTCGGGCAAGACAGGCGAGTTTTGGCAGCGATTGCTAGCGGGCCAGGCTACTTTCCTCCGGGTGTTGGTATTTTTCTCTCATATTTTTTCATAACATTCCAAAAGTTATCATGGAGATTGTTTAAGTCAACAACGAAGCTGCCGGCAGCGGGCGCGATCTGCTGTCATCCGGAGGGGGCTGGATTTCCAGGCGCATGGCGGCGGGTGACTACTCCTTTCCACGGGGTTTCGCACAGCCTTGACGAGGAGCGGTTTGCCTCCCGGCTTCAGAGCGGCGATGCTAGGAGAGATCGTTTTGTGAAAGGACCGCGCCTGGCGCGGAAGGGGAGATGATGTCCGGTTCCGACGACGGTGCTCTCGTCATGGATTTGTTGAGGGTACTAGCCGTCTTCGCTCTCGTCGCCGCCAACGGGTTTTTCGTGGCGGCCGAATTCTCGCTCGTCGCGGTTCGCCGCAGCAGGGTGGCCGAACTTGCCGCGTCGGGGCGGAGGAATGCCCGGCCGCTGTTGCGCGCCATCGACAATCTCGACGCCAATCTGGCGGCAACCCAGCTCGGCATCACCATCTCGTCCCTGGCCCTGGGCTGGATCGGCGAGCCGGCACTTGCCCACCTCATCGAACCGCTGCTCGGCTGGCTGCCTGGTGGGATCGCCACCGTCGGCGCGCACGCCATTGCCGTCGCCATCGCCTTCGTGATCATTACGGCTCTCCACATCGTCCTGGGCGAGCTCGCGCCCAAGAGCCTGGCCCTGCAGCGCAGCGAGGGAACTGCGCTATGGATCGTCAGGCCGCTGGGATTGTTCCTGTTCCTGCTGCGCCCGGCCATCCTCATGCTGAACGGCCTCGGCAATCTGGTGCTGCGGGCGTGTGGATTGCAGCCCGGTTCCGGAGAGGAATCGCTGCATTCGCCCGAGGAACTCAAATTGCTGGTCCGGGCCAGCCAGGATGCCGGCATCCTGCAGGATGCCCAGGAGGAGGTGATGGTGCGCGTGCTCAGCATCGGCGGGCGCCGCATCAGCGATATCATGACCCCACGGCGCGAGATCGACTGGGTCGATATCGACGACGATCCCAAGGAGACGCTGCGCATCATCCGCGAATGTCGTCACGACCATCTCCTGGTGGGGCGCGGCAATATCGACGAGCCGCTTGGCATGATCGTCAAGCAGGACCTGCTCGACCGGGTACTGGATGGCGAGAGGCTCGATCCGCTTGCCGCCATCCGCCAGCCGATCATCGTGCATGAGGCCATGCCGATCTTCCGGGTGCTCGACCAGTTCAAGCGGACCCCGATCAGGCTTGCCCTCATCGTCGACGAATATGGTGGCCTCGAAGGCATCGTCACCCAGACGGACCTGCTCGAGGCGATGGCGGGCGACATGCCCGAGGTCGAGGGGGAAGAGCCCGATATCGTCGAGCGTCAGGACGGCTCCCTGCTGATCGACGGCATGATGCCGGCCTATGCCGCATTCGACCGGCTGCAACTGCATACGCGGCCGCAGGACCGCGACTTCCACACCATTGCCGGCTTTGCGCTCTCGCAGCTCGGCCACCTGCCGGATGTCGGCGAGCAGTTCGATTATGGCGGCTGGGTGTTCGAGATCATCGACATGGACGACCGCCGCATCGACAAGCTCCTGGCGCGCCGGGTGGACAGGGCCGAGCCGTGAGGGTGGAAGCCACATAACTCAGATCGCGACGATTAAGGCGCGTCTTGCCTTCTCCACGGAGTGATGCAGCACATTACGGGCAATCAGCCGGAATGACGGCCTTCGTGCCGAGCGACTTCAGTTCGTCGATCGAAGCGATGCCCATTAGCGCCAGCGTGATCGAGACTTCCCGGGTGAGGATGTCGATCACGTCGGCGACCCCGGCCTGACCCGCGGCGGCGAGGCCATAGGTATAGGCCCGGCCCAGCATGACACCGTCGGCGCCGAGCCCGATGGCCTTGATGATGTCGGCGCCGCGGCGAATGCCGCCATCGAGCATCAGGCAGAAGTCGGGACCAACAGCCCGGCGGATGGCGGGCAGGGCTGCGATGGTACTCGATGCGCCGTCGAGCTGGCGTCCGCCATGGTTGGAGATCACCACGCCGTCCAGGCCGATCGCCTTGGCCCGCTCAGCATCCTCGGGGGCGAGAACGCCCTTGACGACCAGCCTGCCCTGCCAACGCTCGCGCAGCCAGGCCATGTCCTTCCACGACACCGTCTTGTCGATGTGACGCGAGAGATTGGCGGCCTGTTCGAGCGCGCCGCGCCCGAATTCGCGCCGGTGCTCGATCGCCCGGACGCTGGGCATGCCGCCCGCGGCCACGTCGAGAAGCCAGCCCGGCTTGCGGGCGAGGCCAAGGAAAAGCCCCGGCGTCACCCGCGTCAGCGAACGGAAGCCGTTGCGGACGTCGCGTTCCCGGATGCCGGTGATCGCGGTGTCGACGGTCACGAACAGCGTGTCGGCGCCGGCGGCGCGGGCTCCTTCCAGGAACTCCTCACAAAGCGAGCGGTCGTCGAGCATATAGAGCTGGAAGTGGAGCACGCCCTTGCTCGCTCGCCTGACATCGGCGAGCGAGGCGATGGAGAAGTTGGAAAGGCAGAGCGCGATCCCCGCCTCATGCGCCGCCAGGGCCGCCTTCTCCTCGCCTTTGCCGGCATAGAGGCCGAGGAAGCCGACCGGCCCCAGCATGAAGGGCAGGGGATAGCGCATGCCGAGATAATGCGTGGAGAGGTCCTGCTCATGCGGCTCCACCAGTACGTTCTGGCGAAGCGTCAGCCGGGCAAAATCGTCGCGATTGGCCCGAAGCGTATCCTCCTCGAAGGATCCGCCATCGATATAGTCGAAGAAGATCTTCGGGAGGCGGCGGCGGGCCGCCTCCCGATAGTCGTGCACGTTCACCAATTGCATGGAATTACGCCGTGATGGGATCGAGGGTGTCGAGGAACAGCGAGCAGGCGTTCAGTCATGAACACGCTTTGCTCCTGTATGAAGGTAACGGCTGCCCAGCGAATAGCGGCTGCCGACATAGGTGAAGGTGTTCACGGTCGCGACAACCGGCCCCGAGAAGGTCTTGCGGTGCAGGACGAGGCAGCTGTCGCCGGGGCGGATATGGAGCAGGCGCGCGGTTTCCTCCCCCGCCGGCAAGGCGCTGATCAGATGCTCCACCTCGGTGAGCGGCGTCGATTGCTGCAGATATTCGTAGGTCGCCGCAACCGTGTAGTCCTGGTCGAGATAGCCGCTGACCAGATCGGTGTTGACGTAGCGCTCCTCGAGCTGCACCGGCACGCCGTTCTCGAAATGGATGACGATCGAGTGGTCGACCGGCTTGATCGCCTCGAATTCGAAGGCGATCATCAGTTCGGGCGTGGGCTGCGATATGCGTTCGAGCGTGACGACCTCGGCGCGATGGCGGCTGCCGCGCGCCTTGATCTCGGTGGCGATATTGCTGATCTCGATGAGCGTCGATTGCGGTTTAGGCGGCGCCACGAAGGTGCCGACTCCAGGAATGCGGCGCAAATGCCCCTGCACCGTCAGCTCGCGCAAGGCCCGGTGCACGGTCATGCGCGAGACGCCGAGAGCAGCGACGAGGTCGTGCTCCGAAGGCAGCCGCGCATGGCGCCCCCATTTGCCGCTGGCGATGTTGCCGAGGACGAAGTCCTTGACCTTCTCGTAGAGGGGAGAGGCGGAGTCGGAAAGAACGTCCATGGTCCTGTCTCCTGCTTGGGGGTGTCGAGAAAGCCTGTCGGGTCATGCAATCGGGAAAATGAAGGCCTGCTAATCCGTGAGCTGGACGATGGTTTTCAGTTTCGCGCTTGGACCGGCCAGCAAACGCTCATAGGCCGCCGGGATCTCGTCCAGGGCTGGCAGGACTTCGCAGAGTTGTTCCAGCGCCCCTTGCAACTGACCCAGCAGCGAGGTGGCCTGCACAAGCTCGTCGTCGGCGAAGGCGTGGCAGCCGATCAAGGCGATCTCGCGTTCGACCAGCTGGGTGGGGTCGAGGTCCAGCCTGCCGTGGCCGATGCCGACCAGGCAGAGAGCCCCCGCGCCGGAGAGGAGGCCGAGCGTCGTGGCGATTGCCCCGGCATGTCCCGTCGCATCGATGGCATGACGCAGTCGCCGCTCCCCAAGCGCAGCGGCGATGTCGTCGGCCGCCAGGTCGACCCGCCTGCCTCCGCTCAGGGCGGACACCAAGTCGGCGCGCGCGGCGTTGGGTTCGCTGAGCAGAATGGGGCCATCGTGCAGATGGGCGAGCAGCAGGGCGCACAATCCTCCGATCGTGCCGCAGCCGACCACGAGGACCGGCTCGCCGCGCGATGCGGCGAGGCGCCGTACCGCGTGCAGCGCCACTGCCAGCGGCTCGGCCATGGCGGCGATCCGCGGCGGCAGCGAAGGCGCGTGCGGCACGAGTAACCGGGCCGGCAATTGCACGGCATCCGCAAAGCCTCCGTCGCAGGCCTCGCCGACGAAGCCGAGATTCTCGCAGACATTGTGCCGCCCGTCGGCACAGGCGGCGCAATTTCCGCACCAGAATCTCGAATCTGCGACGACGACATCACCGACCGCAAACCCGCTCACACCCTCACCGATCGCCGTCACACGGCCGCAGAACTCGTGGCCTGCAACCGAGGGGCGGCGGGTGATCCATTGGCCGGTCCGATAATTGTGCAGGTCCGAGCCGCAGATGCCGGCGGCCCTGACTGCGAGATTGACATGGCCGGGCGGCGGGGAAGAGGGAGCCTCGACCGCCTCCACGCGCAGGTCCCTGACATCGTACAGCCGGACCGCCTTCATCGCTCAGCCGCCCTTCTTCTTCAGATAGGCCTCGCGGATCGGCGAGACGGCATTGGCATGGGAGGAAAAGCCCTCATAGAGCGCCAGCTTGTGGGAGTGGCGGGCGAATTCGGCATAGGCCGGCGCGGTGACATAGCCGATCGAAGAACGCTTGACGAAATCGGTCACCGAAAGCGGACCGTAGGTGCGGGCCCAGCGGCTGGTCGGGAGCACGGCATTCGGCCCGAGCGAGAAATTGGCGATGCTGACCGGCGTGTGCGTCCCCATCAGGATCTCGGCGGCCTCGGTGATGTGGCCGAGATGGATGAAGGGCTCCTCGGACAGGATTTCCAGGTGCTCGGGCGCATAGTCATTGACGAACTGGTAGCTCTCCTCGATCGAGGAGGTCAGCACCACGCCGCCGGTGCTGCCCGTCAGCACGGCCTTGGAGAAGGTGACGCGCTGCTCGGTCATGCGGGCCCAATGCTCGGGCAGCGCGGCGAGTGCCTCTTCGGCAACCCGGCGGCTATGGGTGACCAGATAGGCCGAGGAATCCGGCCCGTGCTCGGCCTCGATCAGCAAATCGAGTGCGGCGAGGCCGCCATGCACGGTGTCATCGGCTAGGATCATCACCTCGGAGGGACCGGCCGGCAGGCCGGTATCGATGACGCCCGACAATAGGCGCTTAGCGGCAACGACCCAGGGGCTGCCGGGGCCGACGATCTTGAGGGCCGGCTTGACGGTCTCGGTGCCATAGGCGACGGCCGCGACCGCCTGTGCGCCGCCGACCTTGTAGACGGTCTCCACTCCCGCGAGCCTCGCGGCGACCAGCGTGGCCGCATCGACCGAGCCGTCGGGCGCCGGCGGCGTGACGATGGCAAGGTTGGGAACGCCGGCGACCACGGCCGGAACCGAGGTCATCATGGTCACGGACGGGAAGGAACCCTTGCCGCGCGGCACATAGAGGGCGACCGACTGGATCGGGGTGAAGCGGTCGCCGGCATAGGCGCCCGGCCGGATTTCCTTCAGCCACATGGCCTCGGGCTTCTGCTCCTCATGGAAGCGGCGGATATTGTCGATGCCGAAGGTGATCGCCTGGATGACGTCGCCATCGACCTGCTTGAAGGCGGCATCGAATTCGGCCGGCGTGACCTTGAGGTTGGCCTCGGTCACCTCGGCCCTGTCCAGTTCCCGGCCGAAGCGGGCCAGCGCGGCATCGCCCTCGGTCCTGACCGCCTCGAGGATCGGCGCGACCTTCTCGATGAATTTGGAAATGTCCGTTTCCGAACGGCGCAACAGGGCGGCCTTCTCCTCCGCGCTGAGGCTGGCATAGTCGTAGAAGCGGGCTGAGGTCATCGTTCTGTCCTGGATACGCGGCCGCTGGCGGCCTTTGACGTCATTTGGATTTGAGGAAGATGTCGAGGCCGACGAGCCGATCGAGCAGCGCGATGGCGAGGCCGGCGCAGGCGATGAAGACGACGGAAATGGCGGCGAGGTCCGGCGTGATGATGGAGCGGATGGAGTTGTAGATCTGCACCGGCAGCGTGACGGAACGCGCATCCACCAGCAGCAGGCTGACCAGGAACTCGTTGAGGGCGAGGATGAACATCAGGAGCGAACCGGTGATGATCCCCGGCAGCACCGCGGGCAAAGTGATGTAGATGAAGCGCTGCAAGGGCGGCGCACCGCAATTGGCCGCAGCCAGTTCCAGGTCCGGGCTGAGATTGCTGGCGCTGGCCGTGACCGCCCAGATCATGAAGGGCAGGTTGATCACGCAGCAGGCGATGCCGACGGGCCAGAGCCGGCCGAGCACGCCGAGATTGCCGAAGACCAGCATCATGCCGATGCCCGAGCCGATCAGCGGGATGGTGAAGGGCAGGAGCAGATAGACCTGGATCGAGCGCTCGAAGCGGATCCTGTATTTGGCGAGCGCGATGCCGGCCAGCGTGCCGACGGGCACCGCGATGAGGGTGCAGATCGTCGCCACGATCAGCGAGCGCACAAAGGCCTGGCGCAGATCGGTTGCCTGGGCGATGGCACCGTACCAGCGCAAGGAGAAGCCCTCGGGCGGGAAGGTGATGATGTTGCCCGCGGTGAAGGAGGCACCCAGCACCACGATGGTCGGCGCCGACAGCATCACCAGCGCCGCGATCACGAAGCCCCAGATCACGATGGACTTGCTGGTGCTGCCGGTCATTTGCGTTCTCCGCTCATCGCCAGCGTGCCGGCGCCGAACAGCATGAACACCACGCCGACGAGAATGGAACCGACCGCCACCAGCATCAGCGACAGCGTGGCGCCCAGGCCCTGGTCAGAGGTGCGGAAGAACTGGTCGTAGATGGCGTTGGCGATGAAGTCCTGCGTGCCGCCGCCCAGGATGGCGGGCACCGCGAAATCGGTCAGCGAGAGGGTGACGACGACGAGGCCGGCGCCGACGAGGCCCGGACGGGCGAGGGGCAGGACGATATGGCGGAAGGTCCGCACCCAGCCCGCGCCGAGCGAACTGGCAGCGGCTTCCAGTTCCGCCGGTATCGCCGTCAGGGCCGGCGCCAGCATCAGCACGGCGAAGGGCAACATGTATTGGACCAGGCCGAAGAGGACGGCGGGATAGTTGTAGAGCAGGCGCATGGGCGCCACGCCGACCAGGCCGAGGGCCTCGTTGACCATGCCCTGATTGCCCAGGATGATCAGCCAGCCATAGGCGCGCACCACCTGGCCGATGAAGAAGGGTAGGAACAGCGCGACCAGAAGGAACTTGCGCAAGCCGGAGGACGGCGTGCGCACCATCAGATAGGCATAGGGGAAGGCCAGGATCAGCGTGGCTGTCGTCACGATGACGGCGCCCATCAGGCTGCGCCCGGCCACGGCGGTGAAGAAGCTTTCGCTCACCACGCGCTGGTAGTTGGCGAGCGTGTAGTTCTCCGACATCAGGAAGGTGCTGGTGTCGAGGACGCGCAGGCTGGCATCGCCCATCTGGATCAGGCCGAGCACGAGAAGGCCGACCAATACGAGCGCGGGCAGCAGCATCAGATAGGGCAGCCCGGCCTTGAAGCTCGACGGCCACACCAGGGCAGCCAGGCGCTCGAGCGCATCCATGATGCGCCAGGTCAGGGGATAGGCGGCACGCGAAGAGCGCATCCTGTCGGTCCTCGATGGAATCTGCCTTCTCCCCTTGTGGGAGAAGGTGGCCGAACGTAGCGAGGTCGGATGAGGGGAGATACGCAACCTTGCAAGGTATCTGCCAACACCCCTCATCCCCCTGCCGGGACCTAAGGCACTTCCATGGGAAGTGCCAGATCCCGCGAGGGGAGAAGGCTGGTTTGTCTCACCCCTGCATGATTTCCTTGAACTTGGCGAACCACTTGCTCTCGTTCTCTACCTGCGTCCGCGACGAGATGCGGATGAGGTGCTTGAAATCCTCTTCCTTGGTCGGATAGGCGGGGTTGTTGACGAGATCGGCCGGCGGGGTGAGACCGGGTACCACGCCCGGCAGGCCCAGGCCGTCGAGCCAGATCTGCTGGGCGTCCTTGGTCAAGGCGTGGTTGATGTACTGCTTGGCCCAATAGAGCTCGTTCTCCGGCAGGCCTTTGGGAATCCACAGCCCGTCCGTGTCGAACTTGGCGCCTTCCTCCGGCACCACCCAGGCGAGGTCGATGCCGTTCTTCTTGGCCTCGCGCGCATTGGTGGAAATGGTGCAGGCCGCGTCGATCTCGCCCTTCTGGAACCAGGTGGTGAAATCGGGATCCTCGCCCAGCAAGGGCTGCTGCTCCTTCACCTTGGCGATGAAGTCCCAGGCCGCCTGCATGTTGGCCGGAATATCCTCCAGCTTGCCGCCGCCGGCGATCTGGGCAGGGAAATGGAAGCCGATGCCGTCATTGTAGAGCGCGATGCGGCGCTTCAGCTTGGGATCGAGCAGATCCTTCCAGGATTTGGGCGCTCCGTTGGGGAAGGCCGATGGCCGATAGGCCAGCACATAGACATAGCCATAGGTGTTGACGATCGGATAGCCGTCGAGGCCGACGGGCTTGGCAAGCTCGGTGGTGTTCTTGAGGTTGGGCAGGTCGGAAAGATCCTCGGTCACGCCGCGCAGCGCCGATTTGGTGGCATTGGTGGTGGTGTCCCAGTTCACATGGATCGGCGGGGTACGCTTCTGGGCCACGGCTGCCCACAGCTTGGGCTGGATTTCGTTGTCCTCGGTCAAATCGTGGCGCACGGCGATGCCGGTCTTCTTGGTGAAGCTGTCCGAGACACCCGCCTTCAGGGCTTCGACCCAGCTGCCGCCCCAGGCGCGCACGATGATTTCGGAGGGCTTTTCGGGCTCGGCGGCCATGGCCCGGCCCGTGCCCAACGCGGCCGTCGCGCCCGCCGCCAGCAGGGAGGCGAGCAAAGTGCGCCGGCGGATCTCAACCGACAGGAACTGATCTTGTGACATCACTGGTTCTCCTCTGGATCGGACCTTCTCGGGTCACTTCTTGGACTTGGCGTCACTTCTTGAAGACATGCATATCCTTGGCATTCCATCCCAAGCTGACGGCCTCGCCCGGGTCGAATTGCTGATGCGCGATGGGATCGTGATCGAAGACCCGCAGCAGTGCGCCGTCGAGAGCCGGAACCCGTATTTCGTAGACGATGCGCTCGCCCTCGAAGATGGAATCCTCGACCACGCCGTCCACGATGGTCTCGAGGCCCTGCAGCTTCGCCGCGCTCGGCGCGATCCGGACCTGCTCGGCCCTGACCGCGCCCTGGCAGGCCTGTCCGGGAGCCGGCGGTTCGGCGGGATTGGCTGCTACGCCGACCAGGCTGCGACCCGCACTGGTGAAGGCCAGGGTGGAGGCTGTCGCGGCACCGGCGACGCCCTCGATGAAATTGGTGACGCCGATGAAATTGGCGACGAAGGCGTTGGCCGGCGTCCGGTAGGCGTCAAGCGGGCGGGCCTTCTGCTGGATCTGGCCGCCATTCATCACGATGATCTCGTCGGAGACCACCAGGGCCTCGCGCTGGTCGTGGGTGACGTTGATCGTCGTCACCCCGAGCTCCTTCTGGATACGGCGGAACTCCAGCTGCATTTCCTCGCGCAGCTTGCGATCGAGGGCGGCCAGCGGCTCATCGAGCAGCAGGAGGTCGGGCTCGAACACCAAAGCGCGGGCGATCGCCACGCGTTGCTGCTGGCCGCCCGACAATTCGTTGATGCGGCGCGCGCCATAGCCGCCGAGGCGCACGAGCTCAAGATAGCGCTCCACCTTGGTGGCGATGCCGCGGGCATCGTGGCGGCGCATCTTGAGGGGAAAGGCGACGTTTTCGGCGGCTGTCATGTGGGGGAACAGCGCCAGCCTCTGGAACACCATGCCGATGGCCCGCTTATGCGCCGGCACGGCGCTGACGGGCCGGCCGTTGATGAAGATCTCGCCGCGGGTCGGCGCGTCGAAGCCGGCCACCATGCGCAAAAGCGTGGTCTTGCCCGAGCCGGACGGGCCGAGAATGGTGAGGAATTTTCCCTTGGGCAGGTCGAAGGATGCGCTTTTGACCGCATGGACATCGCCAAAGACCATGGCGACGTCCTTCACGGACACGGCAAAGGAGCTCGCTCCGCCAGACAGGCGGCTGCCGAGGGGCGCAGATTCCATTTCGTTCCCCTGTCTTCCCGGGTTGCCGCGTTCGGTCCCGCAGGCCGAATTCACGGCAGCACGAAGCTGTCTATACAGCTACATACAAATACGGTCAACGCTGTCTGCGCAATTCTTGCCCGCACCGCTATTGTGACTAATTATTGTGCAGTGCATGAAGATCGAAGCTGAAGCGATCAAAGCGCTTTGCGATGAGACGCAATCACCTGAATCGCAAAGACGTGTCGAAACGCGACGTTAAAATGGGCAAGCGTTCGCCCGTGAACGCGCCTTGCTCCCGGAATCAGATGGAGGCGAGATAGCCGCCATCGACCGGGATGCAATGGCCGGTGACATAGGCCGCGGCATCCGAACACAGGAACACCGCGACGCCCGCTATATCCGCCTGCTCGCCGAAGCGCCGTTGCGGGATCTTCGCCAGCATCTGCCCCTGCCACGCCTCGTCCTGGTAGAACACCTCGGTCATGGCCGTGCGGAAATAGCCGGGCGCGATCGCGTTCACCCGGATGTGGTGAACAGCCCATTCGGCCGCGAGGGCGCGGGTGACCCCGAGCAGGCCGGATTTGGAGGCGCCGTAGGGAACCGCGGTGGGAATGCCGACGAAGGAGGTGAGGGAGCACAGATTGACGATAGCTCCGCCTTGGCCCCCACCATCAGCTCCGGCCATGATCCGGCCGGCTGCCTGCGAGCAGAAGAAGGCGCCCTTGAGGTTGGTCGAGACGATGCTGTCCCACAAGGCCTCGTCGACGTCCAAGGATGGGCGCACGGTCTCGACGCCGGCATTGTTGACCAGGATGTCGAGGCCGCCGAGTGTCTCGGCCGCCTGGCCGATCACGGCGTTGCAGTCTTCGACATCTGCGACATCCTGGGCCAGGGCGACGCAGCGGCGCCCCGTTGCCTCGACGAGTTGGCGGGTGCTTTCGAGATTCTCCAGCCGGCGTGCCGTCACGGCGACATCGGCGCCCGCCTCGGCCAGGGACACGGCGATGGTCTGGCCGATACCTCGGCTGGCACCGGTGACGATGGCGCGGCGGCCGGTGAGGTCGAAAATCGGGCGCGACATGGTGCTCCTCTCGCCATCGGGCAAATGCGATCGCCGGCTGCTCTGCAATCGGGTCGGTGAAGGCTGACTTAATTTCATCAGACAAAATCGCGCGGATCGCAAGGTGCCTGGCTTGCAGGGATGAACCCCAGGGGACGGTAGAGGCATTTGCCAGGCGGTGTGCGGCGCCTATAGTCCGCGCCAACGCGACATCGTGATGGTCCGGGAGGGACAGATGGATTCGACTGAACTGCGCGCCATGCAGGCGCCGATCAAGGAGCGCTATCGCGCCGACCCGACGACGGCGCTGATCACCCTGAAAGCCAAGGGCTCGATCGATGGCGAGGGCATTGCCTGCAAGGTTGAAACCGGGCGGGCGCTGGCGACCGCCGGCCTGCATCCGGCGACTGGCGGATCCGGGCTGGAACTGTGCTCCGGCGACATGCTGCTGGAAGCCCTGGTGGCCTGTGCCGGCGTGACGCTGAAATCGGTGGCGACGGCGATCGACCTGCCTCTCAAGGCCGGCCAGGTCAGCGCCGAGGGAGACCTCGATTTTCGCGGCACGCTGGGCGTCGACAGGGAGGCGCCGGTCGGCTTTGCCGAGATCCGGCTTCGCTTCGACGTCGACACCGAGGCGCCGCAAGAACGGCTTGACCAGTTGCTGAAGCTGACCGAGCGCTATTGCGTGGTGTTTCAGACCATCAAGAACGGCCCGAAGACCAGCGTGTCGCTGCACCGGATGGCCTGACGCGCGGGATTCTCCTCAACCGGACAGGGAGAGGTTTGCCTCCAGCAGGCGGCGGGTGGCCGGCTCCCTGGCTTGCCTGGTGATAGTGCCGGACGGCAGGTTTTCCACCAGGCGCCCCTTGTCGAGCACCAGGATGCGGTCGCAGAAGGACTGCACCACCGCCAGATTGTGGCTGATGAACACATAGGTCAGGCCGAGCTGCTGCTTGAGGTCAAGCAGCAGCGCCAGAATCTGGGCCTGCACGGAGACGTCGAGGGCGGAGGTCGGCTCGTCCAGAATCAGGCATTCGGCCTCGACGCCGAGCGAGCGGGCGATGTTGATGCGCTGGCGCTGGCCGCCGGAGAATTCATGCGGGTAGCGCTCGGCCGCGTCGGGGCTCAGTCCCACCAGGCGCAGGAGCCGGGACGTGCGCTCGCGTGCGTCCTCACGGTCGGCGGCGATGCCCAGCCGCAGCATCGGCGTTGCAATCTGGACGCCGACGCGTCGGCGCGGATTGAGGGCCGAGGACGCATCCTGCAGCACGAGCTGGAGACGGCGGCGCAGGGGTCGGCGCGCCTGGTCGGACAGCCTGTCGATCCTGGCGCCGCCGAACAGGATCTCGCCACCGTCGGGCTGGTCGAGGCCGGTCAGCAGGCGCCCGATCGTCGACTTGCCCGAACCGGAGGCGCCGATGATGCCGACGATCTCGCCGCGTTCGATCGCGAAATCGACATCCTCGACGGCGACGACTTCGTGCCGCGGGCCGAACAGGCCGGTGCGCACGCTATAGCGGCGGGTGAGGCCGCGGACCTGGAGGAGGGGAGGTGCCGCCATCGCTTATCGTCCGGCTGCGCGGGCCAGGATGGCCGGCCGATCCTGCCCGCTGATCACGCTGGGCATGGGGCGGGGCAGGGGATGGTCCAGGCGTGGCACCGCGTCAATCAGTGTCGCCGTGTAGGGATGTTGAGGTGCCGCAAGCACCCGCGCGGTCTGCCCGGTCTCGACGATGCGTCCCTGCTGCATGACCGCGATGCGGTCGCTCAGGAACGACACCACGCCGAAATCATGGGTGATCAGCAGGATGGCGGTGCCATAGCTGTCGCGGATCCGCGACAGCAAGGCCAGGATCTGCTTTTGGGTGGCTGTGTCGAGCGCCGTCGTCGGCTCGTCGGCGATGATGAGCTTGGGGCGGCTGTTGATCGCCATGGCGATCAGCACGCGCTGGCGCATGCCGCCGCTCAGCCTGTGCGGATAGGAGGCCATGACGCGTTCGGCCGCTTCGATGCCGACTTCGCCAAGCCAGCGCACAGCTTCGCGGCGGGCCTCGCTGCGGCCTAACCCGTTGCGGAAGGCGATCATGTCGGCAAGCTGCCGGCCGATGGTGGATGTCGGGTTCAGGGAGGTCAGCGAGCTCTGGACGATGAAGGCGATGTCCTGGCGCAGGATGCGCTGGCGGTCGCGCGTGCCGGCAGCGAGCAGATCCCGGCCCTGGAAGAGGATGCGCCCTTGCGTAATCCGGGCGGCAGGACGCGGCAGCAGGCCGACGATGGAGGCCGCCGTCATGGTCTTTCCCGAGCCGGACTCGCCGACGAGGGCGAGAATCTCGCCGGCCTGGAGATTGAGGTCGACGCCCCTGACGGCCTTGATGGTGCGGCGGGGTGTGGTGATGGTGACGTGCAGATCTGCGAGGCGCAAAAGATCCGAAGGGCCTGGCGACGCTTGAACCTTGTGATGCGCAATGGGGGCAATGATCGACATGGCCGCTCCTTCAACGAGTGCGATTACGCGTGGTGATGAGGATCCAGCCAGTTCCGCAGGCCACTGCCGAGCCAGTTGAAGGCCAGCGAGACGACGATGATGGCGACGCCGGGAACAATCACCACATGCGGCGCGCCCTCGGCGAACACGCCGACGCCATCCACGGTCATCCGCCCCCAATCGGCCGAGGGTGGCTGGATGCCGAGTCCGAGAAAGCTGAGGCCGGAGGAAAAGCCGATCATCGGCCCGATCAGCGTGGTGGCGTAGATGATGGCGGGCGAGAGCACGTTGGGCAGGAGCTCGCCGAACAGGATGGCCGTCCGGCCGGCGCCGAGCAGGCGCGCCGCATCCAGATATTCGCGCCCGGTTTCCGCCAGCACCGCGAAATAGACCACGCGCGTCATATAGGGAACCAGCGACAGCGCGATGGTGGCGATGATGGTGGTGAGGCCCGGGCCGAGCATGGCGGCGATGGCGATCGCAAACAGGATCATCGGAAAGGCGAAGAGCACGTCGATGCCGCGCATGATCACCTCGCCCAGAGGCTTGCGCGCGAAGCCGGCGGCGAGGCCAAGGCCAAGGCTGACGATGAAGGCGATGGCGACCGGGACGATGCTGGCGATCAGGGACAGGCGCGCGCCCCAGATCAGGCGGGAGAGGATGTCGCGCCCCTGGCCGTCGAGCCCGAGCAAATGGCCCGGCGTGCCGGGCGGTGCGAGCCGGAGGGCGCCTTCGCCGATGTCGGGATCATAAGGCGAGATCAGGGGCGCCAGGGCTGCCAGGCCGACCACCGCGACGATGATCGCAAGGCCGATGACGCCGCGATTGATCCAGCGTCGCCGTATGGGCGCGTCGGTGGGGGATGGCCCGAGGGAATTCGAGGCTTGGGAGAGCGACATCAGGCTCTTGCTCGCGGATTGAGCCAGACCAGGGCGAGGTCGACGATCAGGTTGATCACGATGAAGGTCGCGGCAATCATCAGGACGCCGGTCTGGATGACCGGGATGTCATGGGCGGTGATGGCGTTGTAGAGCTGGGCGCTGAGGCCGGGCCAGGCGAACACGGTCTCCACGAAGATGACGCCGCCGAACAGCGTGCCGAATTGCAGCCCGCCGATGCTGACGATCGGCGCCAGGATATTGCGGGCGATCTGGGTGAACAGCAGCCTCGGCGTCGACATGCCGGCCGAGGCGAACATCCTGGCATAATCGGCATTGAGCGCGTCGATGACGCTGGCGCGCGTCAGGCGCATGATGATGGCGATGGCGAGCACGGCGGCCGAGAAGGCCGGCAGGACGAGATGGGCGAGAAGATCGGCCAGGGAATGGGAGCCCCTGAGATTGTACATGCCCGATGAAGGCAGCCAGCGCAGCTGCTTGGAGACCAGCCAGATCAGCATGATTCCGAGCCAGAACACCGGCGTCGCCGCGAGGCCCTCGCTGATTGCGGCCGCCAGCCGGTCGAACCAGCCCCCGGCCCGCAGGCCGGAGAGCACGCCGAGCAGGACGCCGACAGTCAGCGCGATCACCAGGCTCGCCAGGGCCAGGATGAAAGTGTTGACATAGGCGGGGACAAGGATGTCGAGCACCGGCACATGCATGGTGATCGATGTGCCGAAATGGCCGCCCAGCAGGCCCCACAGCCAGGCGCCATACTGGACGAGGAAGGGTCTGTCGAGGCCGAGATCGCGGCGGATCTGGTCGGCGGTCTCGCCCGAGGCGTCGCGGCCGAGCATGATCGCCACCGGGTCTCCCGGGCTGAAATAGACCACCAGGAAGACGAGGAAGGTCACCAGCACCAGAATGGCGAGCGAGGCGACTGCGCGGCGTGCGATGAGGGCGATCATCCCAGCACCCCCGGCCTATTGCTTTTCCTTCAGCCAGACATGGCTGAGATCGTACCAATCCTGGGCGGGGGTGGCGAAGCCGCCGACATTCTTGCCCACGGCATAATGGGTGCGCTCGTAATAGATCGGCAGCTTGCCGACATCGGCGGCCAGGATCCGGTTGGCTTCGCGCCATTTGTCCCTGATGTCCTCGGCCTTGACGGCGGTGATCGCCTCATGGACCGCCTTGTCGAACGCCGGATTGTTGTAGTTGCCCGTATTGCCGCTGCTCTGGCTGTGGGCGACGATGTAAAGCCAATAGGGCGTGAGAAAACCCCATTCCATCGAGGTCAGGGCAACCTCGGGGCCGCTCTTCTTGTTGCGGGCCAGGAAGCTGTTCCAGTCATAGGAGCGGATCTCGAGCTTGATGCCGGCCTTGGCCGCGTCGCGCTGGATCCATTCGGCCACCGGCTCGCCGCCGGCATAGATCTCCAGGAGGCCGCTGACACCGTCGGGGTGGCCGGCTTCGGCCAGCAGCTGCTTGGCTTTCTCCACATCGTGCGGATAGTCGCGGAAGGAGGGGTCGAAGGCATCGCTCCCCGGGTTCAGGATGCCATAGGCAGGCCCGGCCGTATCCTTGAGCAGGTCGCGCGCCAGCCCGGCCCGGTCGATCGACAAAGCGAGCGCCTGGCGCACGCGCGGATCCTTGAAGGTCTCGTTGGCGGTGTTGAAGGTGTAGTAATAGACCGAAGGCAGGTCGACATTGTCGACGCTGAAGCCCTCCGCCTTCAGCTTGGCCACGCTGTCGCGCGGCGGCCAGGAGATGATGTCGACCTCGCCGGTCTCCAGCGCGGCGACACGGGCATTGCCGTCAATGATCGGCCGGAAGATGATGCGGTCGAGGAAGGGCTTGTCGCCCCAATAGCCGTCGAAGCGCTCGATCTCGACCTTCTGGCCGCGGACCCGTTCGACGAAGCGATAAGGGCCGGTGCCGACGGGATGCTCGGCATAGCCGTCATTGCCGTATTTGCGGATGGCCGTGGGGCTGGCAATGCCGCCCGAGCCGCCGCTGCCCTGGGCGAGCATCCGCAGGAAGGGACTGAACGGCTCGGCGAAGGTGAGGACGACGGTGTGGTCGTCGGGCGTGTCGATCCGGCTGAGCGAGGAATAGGTATAGGCGAGGTTGGCGGCGCTGATCTTGTCGTAGAACTCGAATTTCGGATCCCAGCCGCGGCGGATGTTGAAGGCTACGGCCTCGGCATTGAAATCGGTGCCGTCATGGAACTTGACCCCGCGGCGCAAATGGAAGGTGTAGACCCGCCCGTCCGGCGAGATCTCCCAGGATTCGGCCAGGGCCGCCTTCAAGGGCGGCACCTTCACCTCAGCGCCGGATTTCGACAGGTCCTCGGTCACCAGCGCCTCGTGGATGTGACGGGCGATGCGAAAGGTCTCCCAGCCGCCTTCCCGGCCTGGATCGAGATTGGTGATCTCGGCGTTCTGGGCGACGATCAGCGTGCCGCCATATTTGTCGGCGTCGTCGGCGAGGGCCGCGCCATGAACGAGGGCGAACAGGGCGCCGGCGAGGCTCAGCCTGAGGCCCAGGGAAACGAACCGCATCGTAATCTTCCATTCATTCCAGTCAGAGGAGCGGACGCGCCGGGCAACGGTGCGTCGCGGCAGGCGGAAGGCCGGGGGCGATCCGCCTGCCTGATGTCGGCGTCAGAAGTCGCCGATGCCGCCGCCCGGCGGGCCGACCGGCGGTTTTTCCCGGGGCAGCTCGGTCACCAGGGCCTCGGTGGTGACGATCAGCGAGGCGATCGAGGCGGCATCCTGCAGGGCGGTGCGTACCACCTTGGCCGGATCGACGATGCCGGCCTCCAGGAGATCGACGAAGGTCTCGGTCTGGGCGTTGAAGCCGAAGGTCGCCGACTTGTTCTCGGTGATCTTGCCGACCACGATCGAGCCCTCGACGCCGGCATTCTCGACGATCTGGCGAATCGGCGCTTCCAGGGCCTTCAGGACGATGTTGATACCGGACTGGACGTCGGCGTTCTCGCTTTTGAGCTCGGCAACGGCGGTCTTGGCCCGCAGCAGCGCAACCCCGCCGCCGGGCACGATGCCTTCGGCGACGGCAGCGCGGGTGGCGTTGAGCGCATCGTCGACCCGGTCCTTCTTCTCCTTGACCTCGACCTCGGTCGAACCGCCGACGCGGATCACCGCGACGCCGCCGGCGATCTTGGCCAGGCGCTCCTGCAGCTTCTCGCGGTCATAGTCGGAGGTGGTCTCCTCGATCTGCGCCTTGATCTGGGCAACGCGGGCGCTGATGTCCTTCTTCTTGCCGGCGCCGTCGACGACGGTGGTGTTCTCCTTCTCGATTCGCACGCGCTTGGCGCGGCCGAGTTGGGAGAGCGTGACGTTTTCGAGCTTGATGCCGAGATCCTCCGAGATCGTCTCCCCGGCGGTGAGGACGGCGATGTCCTCCAGGATGGCCTTGCGGCGATCACCGAAGCCCGGCGCCTTGACGGCGGCGACCTTCAGCCCGCCGCGCAGCTTGTTGACCACCAGGGTGGCGAGCGCCTCTCCCTCGACGTCCTCGGCGATGATCAGCAGGGGCTTGCCGGTCTGCACCACTGCTTCGAGCACCGGCAGCAAGGGCTGGAGCGAAGAAAGCTTCTTTTCGTGGATGAGGATGTAGGGGTCCTCGAACTCCACCACCAGCTTCTCGGCATTGGTGACGAAATAGGGGGAGAGATAGCCGCGGTCGAACTGCAGGCCCTCGACGACGTCGAGCTCGGTCTCCAGGCTCCTGGCTTCCTCGACGGTGATCACACCCTCATTGCCGACCTTGTCGACGGCGGTGGCGATGATGGCGCCGATCGAGCTGTCGCCATTGGCCGAGATGGTGCCGACCTGGGCCACTTCCTCGGACGACTTGACCTTCTTGGCGCGCTTTTCGATATCCTTGATCGCGGCCGTAACGGCGAGGTCGATGCCGCGCTTGAGATCGAGGGGGTTGAAGCCGGCCGCCACCGCCTTGGCGCCTTCGCGCACGATGGCCTGGGCGAGGACCGTGGCGGTGGTGGTGCCGTCGCCGGCAAGATCATTGGTCTTGGAGGCGACTTCGCGCAGGAGCTGGGCGCCCAGGTTCTCGAACTTGTCCTCGAGCTCGATCTCCTTGGCGACGGTGACGCCGTCCTTGGTGATTCGCGGCGCGCCGAACGATTTTTCGATCACGACATTGCGGCCTTTCGGGCCGAGCGTGACCTTGACGGCATTGGCCAGGATGTCGACGCCGCGCAGCAGGCGCTCGCGGGCATCGGAGGAGAATTTGACGTCTTTTGCTGCCATGGTTGAATTCCTTCGGGCCGGGCGGTGACGAAAGCGCTCCGGGCCTCTCTGACTGTGAAAAGGGGGGAGGGGACGTCAGGCAATGATGCCGAGGATGTCCGCTTCCTTGAGGATGAGCAGGTCCTGGCCGTCGATCTTGACTTCCGTGCCGGACCATTTGCCGAACAGCACGCGGTTGCCGGCCTTCACGTCCAGCGGCTGAAGCTTGCCGCTTTCGTCGCGCGCGCCGGGGCCGACGGCGACCACCTCGCCCTCCTGGGGCTTTTCCTTGGCGGTGTCAGGTATGATGATGCCGCCCTTGGTTTTCTCGTCGCCTTCCAGGCGACGCAGGACCACGCGATCATGGAGCGGTCGAAAGCTCATGGATTCTACCTCAGATTGATTGAAGCACCGCGATCTGCCGCCTGATTCAGGCGGGTTTTGCGGCTTGAACCCATGCTAGGGCGGGTCAAGCGCCGTCGTCAATAAAAAGAATACAAAATATATAGACAATATGTAATTGATGCGTAATCATACCTCCATCGGTTGCCGGACGCAGCCTGCGGCGACAGCAGACGCGGCCATCCCGGCGAACCAAACTTCCCCCAAAGCGTTTTGCGATTCGACGGGCTCACCAAGAACCGCAAAGACGCGCCGAAACAATGAGTTAGAGCAAAAAAGCGTTCAGTTATGAACGCGCTTTGCTCAAGAAATGGATGACGTACGTCGTGTCCGCCGAACCGATCATTTTGAACGGGTTCACCATGAACTCGGTTTCCCATGTCAATTACGGGCTGTGGCAACACCCCGAGGATGAGACGTACCGTTATACCGATCTCGACTATTGGATCGAGCTCGCCCGGATCCTCGACGAGGGTCGCTTCGACAATCTGTTCATCGCCGATGCGCTGGGATTGCTCGACGTGCATGGCGGCAGCGCCGAGGCCTCGCTGCGAACCGGCACGCAATCTCCCCTCGGCGACCCCCTGCTCCTGGTTTCGGCCCTGGCGGCGGCCACGCGCGATCTCGGTTTCGGCATCACCGTCTCGACCAGCTACGAAAAGCCCTATCTGCTCGCCCGCAAATTCACCACGCTGGATCATGTCACCCGCGGGCGCATCGCCTGGAACGTGGTGACCTCCCAGCTCGACAGTGCCGCGCGCAATCTGGGGCTGGAGGCCCAATACCCTCACGACGAGCGCTATGACCGCGCCGACGAATTCCTCGAAGTGGCCTACAAGCTCTGGCAGGGCTCGTGGGAGGACGATGCCGTCCTGCGCGACCGCGGCAGCGCGGACCACCCCGAAGGGCTCTATAGCGATCCCTCCAAGGTGCATGGCATCGGCCATCGCGGCCCTTATTACACCGTTCCCGGCCCGCATCTTTCCGAGCCCAGCCCCCAGCGCGTGCCAGTGATCTTCCAGGCCGGCGGCTCGCCGCGCGGACAGGCTTTCGCGGCGCGCCATGCCGAGGTGGTCTTTGTCGCCGGGGCCGACGCCGCCGGCATCCGGCGCAATGTCGCCGGCATCAAGGAACTGGCCCGCGAGGCGGGCCGGGCGCCGGGAGCCATCCGCTTCATCAGCGCTCTTGCCGTGGTCACGGCAGGGGATGACGAAACGGCCCGCACGAAGTTCGACGATTATCGCCGCCATTACAGCCTGGAAGGCGCCATCACCCATTATTCGGCGAGCACCGGCATCGATTTTGCCGGTCACCCCCTCGATGAGCCGCTGCGCTATCGGGACACCAACGCCAACCGCTCCCTGTTGCGCATGTTCGACGACCCGGCTTCGGGCAGGCGCTGGACCCTGCGCGAGGCCTTCCTGCCCGATGGCGGCTTCGGGCGGGTGAAGGCGCTGGTGGGCGGGCCGGCCCGGGTCGCCGACGATCTCGACGCCTGGCTCGCCGAGACCGATACCGACGGCATCAATCTCATCCATATCGTCAATCCCGGTAGCTTCCGCGATTTCGCGCAGCATGTCGTGCCTGAGCTCGACCGGCGCGGGCGCCTGCGCGAACGCCGGACCGGGGCACTGCGCAGCCGCCTGTTCGGCACCGATTCCCCGCAGGTGCCGCCTGACCATCCCGCGGCCCGCTTCGCCTTCCCGGCAGCCCAGACGGCGGAGGCCCGGTCATGAGCGCCGATGGAACGCGGGCAGGCCTGAGCAGGGAGGAGCGGTTTCGGCTCTGGGTTGAGGCGGCCGAGCAGGTCGCGGCGGAACTGCAGCGGACGGGGGCGGCGCGCGATGCCGCCGGTGCCGATCCGGTGGCGGAGATCGATTTGCTGCGCAAGGCCGGACTGCTGACGATCTTCCTGCCAGAAGCGGTTGGCGGGGGCGGTGCCAGCACCCGGCAGGTGCTGCAGATCATCCGCATCCTGGCCAAGGGCGACACCTCCATCGCCCAGATCGCTACCTACCATCTGTTCGGCACGGCCCTGGGCCGGAATGGCGCGAACCAGGCGCTGTTTGCCCGGCGCGCGGAGGGCTTCCTCCGGCAGGGCTGGTTCCATGGTGGCGTGGCCCAGGCCGCCTATGAGCCGCTCATCAGCGCGACGCCGCAAGGCACGGGCTTCGTGCTCAACGGTTCCAAGCCCTTTGCCAGCGGTGCGGCGGTGGCCGACACCCTGCATGTCTGGGTGCGGTTCGCGCCGGGGACGGAGATCGGCGGGGGCGATGCCGGCGGCCATATCGGCCAGTTCGTGGTGCCCAATCCCGCGCCGGGCCTGAGCTTCGGCCATGACTGGGACAATATGGGTCAGCGCCTGACCGTCTCCGGCAGCGCCAGTTTCGACAATGTCGCGGTGAGCCTGGACGACCTCGTCGCGCATCGCCGCGAGGACGCCCCGCAGACGCCGGCCGAGACCCTGCATGTGCCCATCATCCAGCTCGCCTTCGGCGAACTCTATCTCGGCACGGGGCTCGGCGCCTTCGAGGAGGCGCGAGACTATATCCAGACCCGGTCGCGGCCCTGGCTTTCCTCCCCGGTCGCCAAGGCTAGCGAGGACAACGCTGGTGGTCGAGCGCTTCGGCCGGCTCTCCGTCGCGCTGGCCTCGGCCATCGCCCTGTCGGATGCGGCGGGTGAGGCGGCCCAGCGCGCGGTGGAACGCGGGAGCGCTCTGACCGAGCAGGAGAGAGGCGAGGTCGCCGCCATCGCCTACCAGTCGAAGGTGCACTCGACCGAGGTGGCGCTGGAGGTCACCTCCCGCCTGTTCGAGCTGATGGGCGCGCGGGCCACCACCAGGGCGCTCTCCTTCGATCGCTACTGGCGCAATGTGCGCACCCACTCGCTGCACGATCCCGTGCACTACAAGGTCCTGGAAGTGGGCGACTACGCCCTCAACGGGACGGTTCCTCCACCCACCTATTATTCGTGAATGGTTTGAACGATGTCCGTTTCATCACCGCCGATTGCTGCCAAGAAACCCTTTCTGCTCAATGGCTTCGGCATGGCCGTCGTCGGCCACGTCTCGGCGGGCCTGTGGCGCCATCCCGACGACCGGGCCGACACCTACACCAACATCGACTACTGGATCGGCCTCGCCAGGCTGCTTGAGGAAGGCGGCTTCGACGGGCTGTTCCTGGCCGATGCGCTCGGACACCTGGACGTCTATGCCGGCACGCCCGATGCCTCGCTGCGCACCGCCGCCCAATCCCCGGTCAACGATCCTCTGCTGCTGGTCTCGGCCATGGCGGCGGCAACCCGGCATCTGGGCTTCGGCATCACGGTGTCGACCACCTATGAGCAGCCCTATCTGCTGGCGCGTAAGTTCACCACGCTCGACCACCTCACCAAGGGGCGCATTGCCTGGAATGTCGTCACCTCCGTGCTGGAGTCGGCCGCGCGCAATCTCGGCCTCGAACGCCAGATCGATCATGACGAGCGCTATGACCGCGCCCAGGAGTTCGTCGACGTTGCCTACAAGCTGTGGGAAGGGTCGTGGGAGGAGGATGCGGTCATCCGCGATCGCAAGCGGGGGATCTATACCGATCCTTCCAAGGTCCATGCCATCCATCATCGCGGCACCTATTTCACCGTGCCGGACGCGCATCTGTCCGAGCCGAGCCCCCAGCGCACGCCCCTGCTCTACCAGGCCGGCACCTCGACGCGCGGGCGCGAATTCGCGGCGCAGAATGCCGAAGTCGTCTTCCTGGGCGGTACCAATTCGCCGTCGATCCGCCGGCGTATCGAGCAGATCCGCTCGCGCGCCGTCGAACTCGGCCGGGCGCCCGACGCCATCAAGTTCATCACCGCCATCAGCGTGGTGACGGCTGAAACCGACGAGGAAGCCGAGGCGAAATATCGCGACTATCTCTCCTACACCAGCGTGGAGGCGGCGCTCGCTTTGTTCTCGGCCTGGACCGGGGTCGACTGGTCGCAATATCCCCTCGATCATCCCATCGAATATATCGAGACCAATGCCGGCCGCTCGGCTTTGTCCAGCCTCACCAGCATCGATGCCGACCGGCGCTGGACCGTGGGCGATGTCGCCGACTATATCGGCGTTGGCGGCATCCATCCCACCCTGGTCGGTGGGCCCAAGAAGGTTGCCGACGCGCTTGAGCGCCTTGCCGACGAGACCGGCATCGACGGCTTCAACCTTGCCTATGCCATCAGCCCCGGCTCCTTCGAGGATTTCATCCGCTTCGTCGTGCCCGAGCTTCGGCAGCGCGGCCGCATCCGCGAGCGGCCGGTGACGCCGGTGACCCTGCGCGAACGCTTCCAGGGCGATGGCCAGCGCCGGCTGCGCGAGAACCATCGCGGCGCCTCCTTCCGCGACTTCACCCGTTTTGTCCCCACGCGGGACGTGCCGGCCGCGACCGCGGCCGAGTGACCCCCATTTGCCGACAGTTTTGAACAAGGACGAGACAAAGTGGCCTATGACGCAACCGTGAGCGCCCTGCGCGATACGCGCAGGGATGCCGCCATCGAGATCTATGCCGGCCTTTCGGAGCCGGAGTTCGCGGAGTGGCGCAGTCGCGCCGAACGTGTCGCCGCCGAACTCGCGGCCAGTGCGCTCGAACGCGACCGCGCCAACCAGGATCCGTTCGAGGAGATCGGGCTCCTGCGCAAGGCTGGCCTTCTCGGCCTTGCCGTGCCGCGAGCCCTGGGTGGCGCCGGCGCCAATCTCGCGCAGGCGCTCGAGATCAGCCGTATCATCTCTGCAGCGGACGGCTCGATCGGGCAACTGATCGCCTATCACTATTCCAACGGGGTGTGGAGCTACATCCTCGGCACGCCCGAACAATGGCAGGGCACGGCTCGCGGCGTTGCCGAGGAGGGCTGGTTCCAGGGCGGCGTCAGCAATCCGCGCGATCCCAAGGCCGAACTGGAGAAGACCGCGAACGGCTATCTGATCAGCGGCCGGCGCACCTTCGCCACCGGCGCCTCGATCGCGCAGATCCTCACCGTCACCGTGTGGGACGGCGAGAAGCGGGTGCATTTCCAGGTCCCGCCCTCGCGCAAGGGCATCAGCTTCGAGGGCGACTGGGACAATCTGGGCCAGCGCCTCACCGCGAGCGGCTCGGTGATCTTCGATCGAGTGGAGGCGACCGACGCGGACCTCCTGTCGGGTCTCGACCACTATGTCGGCGATGTCGAGCAGCGCGACGGGCTGCGCGTGCTGTTCAGCCAGCTGATCTTCGTCAATTTCTATCTTGGCATTGCCGAGGGCGCGCTCAAGGCTGCGGCCGCCTATGTGCGCAGCCATGGCCGGCCCTGGCCCGAGTCGGGGCTGGAAAGGGCTACCGAGGATCCCTACCATCTCCAGCTCTTCGGGCGCCTGTCGGCGGGCATCGCCGCTGGCGTGGCCCTGGCGGACAAGGCCGCGGCCCTCTATCAGGCGGCACTGCTGGCCGGCCCGGCGCTGACGGCGCAAGCGTGGGGCGAGCTTGCCCTTCTGATCGACCAGGCCAAGGTCATCGCCACCAAGGTCTCGCTTGAGGTCACCGCCGATATCTATGAGGCGACGGGCGCCCGCTCGACAGCCAACAAATACGGTCTCGACATCTATTGGCGCAATGTACGCACCCATACGGTGCATGACCCGGTGTCCTATCGCCTGCGCGAAATCGGCGAATTCGCGCTCAACCAGACGCTGCCGAAGCCTCGCGTCTTCACTCCGCCGGCGAAGGCCTGAGCGCCATGTCGCTGCACGCCGTAGACCTCCCGGCCGTCAGGGCGCCGAGCCCGGCACCGGCTCGGATAAGGGTTCTGGAAGGGACTTCGGAGCTGATCCAGGCCGCCCGGCTGTTCCGCACCGCCATGGTGGGGCTACCGAATTTCGGACCGATCGATGCTGGCTTCATCGCCGACATCTATGAGCCGGGTCGCACCCTCGGCGCCTTCACATCAGGCACGCTGGTGGGTACGGTCAATTCCTATGCCAGCACCTTGACGGTGCCGGGTGGCGGACGCCTCGCCCATGCCGCCGTCACCCATGTCGGCGTGCTGCCAACCCATACCAGGCGGGGCATCGGAACGGCCCTCCTTGAAAGGCAATTGGCGGAGGCGCGTTCGCGCGGCGATGCCGTCGCCACGCTGCGGGCCTCGGATGCGCGCATCTACGCCCATTTCGGCTATGGCATCGCCAGTTCGCAGGTCAGTTTCGACCTCGCCGCCGAAGGAGCGCGTCTGCGCCCCGAGGTGCCGCGTGGCGGGCCGGTGCGGTTCGTCGACCCGGACGAGGCTTGGTCCCTGCTGCCCGCCATCTATGCCCAGGCCGGCACTGAGCGGGCCGGCACCATCGCCCGCTGGCGCGGCTGGTGGCACTTCCAGCGCTTGCGCCAGGACCTGTCCAAGGCGCCGGCCTATGTCGTGGTGGTCGGGGAGGAAGGACGGGAGAGCGGCTATGTGCGCTATCACCCGATCGGCCTCGACGAGTGGTTCGCCGGTTCGGATCGCACCCTGGTCGTGGACGATCTGGTCGTGGCCGACGATGCCGCCTATGGCGCACTGGTCGCCCATCTTCTCAGTGTCGATCTGGTGCATCGCATCCTCTTCCCCGGCCGGCCGGTGGATGACGCCCTGCCATGGCTGTTCGAAAACCATCGGCAGGCGCGTGTGACCGGCCAGCGCGACGAAACCTGGCTGCGTCTTCTCGATGTGCGCCTGGCGCTGGAAACGCGCCGCTATGGCGGTGAAGGCGAGGTGGTGCTCGCCGTCAGCGACCCCCTTTTCGCCGAGAACAATGGCCGGTTCCGCCTCTCGGCGCAGGGTGCGGTGCCGACAGACGCTCCGGCGCAGGCCGAGCTCGACATCGCCGCCTTGGCAACGACCTATCTCGGCGGCACGCGCTGGTGGCAACTCGCCAGGGCCGGCCGGGTCAAGGCCGAGAGCGAGGCGGTGCTGTCCACGCTCGATGCCTTGTTCGCCACGTCGGCGCAGCCCCATGCCGGCACCGTCTTTTAGGCCTTTCGCCATGGCGAAGCGGCCTTCGTCCTTTCTTCGATACATCAGGAAACAGACTATGAAATCCCGGCATTTCGCTCGTTCTAGGCTGCTCGGCTCCGCGTCGCGCTTTACGGCCGCCCTGCTGCTGACGGGCGGCCTCGCTCTCGGCGCTGCACAGGCGGCTGACGACGTTCCGTATGGCGGGACGCTGCGCATCGCCTCGCTCGACCCCGATCTCGACGCCTTCGATCCCTTGACCGGCTACAGCACCGATTCCTGGGAGATCCTGCGCGCGGTGACACGCCAGCTCGTGACCTATCCGGGCGCACCCGGCGACATCAAGGACGACACCAAGCTGGTGCCTGACCTTGCCGAGTCCTGGGACGTCAGCCCCGACGGTAAGACCTACACTTTCCATCTTCGCGATGGCATCAGCTACTCCGGCTCGACCACGCGCAAGATCACGGCGGGCGATTTCGTCTACGGCATCAAGCGCTTCTGCGATCCCAACAAGCAGGTCGCAGCCATCAACTATTTCAATCTCGCCTTTTCCGGCTTCGCCGACTACTGCAAGCAGTTCGCCAAGGTGCCGACGGGCGATCTCGCCGCCACCAAGGCCTTCACCGACACGCATGACATCGCCGGTGTCTCCGCGCCCGACGACAGGACGCTGGTGCTGCGCTCGGACTCCAAGAACTATGATTTCCTCAACATCCTGTCGATGAACTTCGTCACCCCGCTGCCGCCGGAAATCGCCTCCAAATATTTCCCGGATTCGCTGGAGTTCAGGAAGAACCTGCCCTCGAGTGGTCCCTACTACGTCGCAGCCTACGACCAGGGCCAGAAGCTCGTGCTCAAGAAGGTGGCCAACTACAATCATGCCGCCGATCCAGCCCGCAAGGCCTATGTCGATGAGATCGTCGTCGACTTCACCACCAATACCGAAGACGCCGTGGTGCAGAAGATCCGTGCCGGTGAAGCCGACCTGTCGCTCTATCTCGACGTGCCGCCTTTGGCCGCGATCCGGCAGTATCAGGCGCAGAAGAGCCCCTATCTGCATGCATCCAACAGCGGCTCGGCCAATTTCATCACCTTCAACGCCCGGCCGGAAGCCACCGGCCCCGGCGCCACCGCCCTGCGCAAGCTCGAAGTGCGCCAGGCCCTGGCCTATGCGGTGAACAAGGCCCATCTCGTCCAGCGTCAGGGCGGCTCGATCGCCGCTCTCCCGCTCGGCCAGATCATCACCTCGACCATCCTGGGCTACGAGCCCTTCGATCCCTACGCCACCCCGAAGAGCGCGGGCGATCCGGCCAGGGCCAAGGAACTGCTGGCCAAGGCCGGCTATCCCGACGGCGTGACGCTGGATGCTGTGTACCAGACCACGGCGCAGACCCAGGCCATCGCGGTGACGCTCAAGGAAGACCTGGCTGCGGCCGGCTTTACCCTCAACCTCATCCCGGTGCCGAGTTCGCAATACCGGTCCTACATCCAGGACCCCAAGAGTCATTGGGATGTCTTCCTGGGGGCAGCCTTCGCACCCGACTGGCAGGGGCCGAGCACGCGCATGCTGCTTGGAGGCTGGCTGAATTCGGATGCCTCGCCCTGCGGCACCGGCAATACCCATGCGGTCTGCTATTCCAACAAGGAGCTCAACCAGCTGGCGGCCGAGGCCTTCCCTTCCGATGATCCAGGCCCGATCTGGGCCAAGGCCGATCGCCTCGTTTCCGCCGACCTGCCCTGGATCCCCCTGTTCGAGAAGCGCAAGGTCGCCATCACCTCCGATCGCATTGCGCTGTGGAACTGGTCATCGCTCGCCGTGCATGCCGACATCACCAACATTGCCCTGCGTAAGTAGCGACAGGGGGCAGGAGAGGCGGCCATGGCGATTTTCGCGGTCGACAATCTGGATGTGAGCTTTGGAACGCGCCGGCATCGCATGGAAGTGGTGCGCGGCGTCTCCTTCGGCGTCGAGGCCGGCAAGACCCTGGCCATCGTCGGCGAATCCGGCTCCGGCAAGAGCGTGTCGCTGCTGGGGGCCACCGGCCTGCTGCCGCCCTCGGCGGTGGTGACGGGCAGTGCGCGCCATCGCGGCACCGAGCTTCTCGGCCTGTCGGCGGGCCGGTTGCGTCGCCTGCGAGGCGCGCAGATCGGCTTCGTCTTCCAGGATCCGCTCTCCAATCTGCATCCGCTCAAGACGATCGGAAGCCAGATCGGCGAGGCGATCACGGCTCATCAGCGCGTGGGGCGGTCGGCCCTGCGCACGCGCATCCTCGATCTGCTCGACGAGGTCGGCATTCGCGATCCCGCCCGGCGCATCGACGACTACCCTCATCAGTTCTCCGGCGGCATGCGCCAGCGCGTGATGATCGCCATGGCGATCGCGCTCGGCCCGGACTTGCTGATCGCCGACGAGCCGACGACGGCGCTCGACGTGACGGTGCAGGCCGCCATCCTCACGCTCCTGCGGCAATTGCAGGAGCGCCATGGTATGGCCCTGATCTTCGTCAGCCATGATCTCGGCGTCGTCAACGATATCGCCGACGACGTGGTGGTGATGCGCAGGGGAAGCGTGGTGGAGCAGGGGCCGGCGGCGCGCATCTATGGTGCACCGAAGGAGCCCTATACCAGGCTGCTGCTGGGAGCGGCGCGCCACGGCCTGGCCCTTGGCTCCGCGGTGCCGGTCGAGACCGCTCCCCTGTTGACGGTGGAGGGGATTTCCCGACGCTTCCGCCGGGGCGGCAAGGCCGAAGGCACGCTGCAGGCGCTCGATCGCGTTTCCTTTGCCCTGCGCGAGGGAGAGATCCTGGGGGTGGTCGGCGAGTCCGGTTCGGGCAAGTCGACCATCGGCCGGATCGTCGTCGGACTGGACAGGCCGGACGAAGGCCAGGTCAGGCTCGGCGACAGCGTCTATGCCCACGCCGGCGCCATGACCCTCACCAGGCAGCAACGTTCCGCCATCCAGATGGTTTTCCAGGATCCCTATGGCAGCCTCAATCCGAGGCGACGGATCAGTGCCATCCTGGCGGAGCCCTTCATCATCAACACGGATCTGTCCGCACCGCAGATTCGCTCGCGCATCCGCGACCTCGTCGAGGTGGTCGAGCTGCCCCAAGACGTGCTCGATCGCTATCCCGCCCAGCTTTCCGGCGGGCAGCGCCAGCGCATCGCGATCGCCCGCGCGGTGGCACTGGAGCCGCGCGTGATCGTGGCCGACGAACCGGTATCGGCCCTCGACATCACCACCCAGGCCAGGATCATCGCGCTGCTGCGCTCCCTCAGAAGCCGGCTCGGCGTCTCCATCCTGTTCATTTCCCATGATCTGGGCGTGGTGGCCGATCTGTGCGATCGCGTGCTGGTGCTGCAGGCCGGCCGCATCGTGGAGGAGGGGGCGACCGCGCAGGTCTTCCGGCGTCCCGGGCAGACCTATACGCAGGCGCTCATCGCAGCCATTCCGGGGCAGAAGGCGAGGGATCTCAACCGGCATGAAAGGCTGGTCCTGCATGGTTGAGGCGACCCGGACTTTTACCGAGGGCCCCGAGCAGGTTTCCTCCCGCCTTGAACTGAGGCGGCCGCCTAACGGCCTATGGGCGGTGCTGGCGGAGCCATCCGTGCGCTTCGGCGGGCTGTTGGTGCTCGCGGTGGTGGCTGCGGCGCTGCTGGCACCCCTGGTGGCGCTCTGGCTCGGCCACGGACCGACGGAGCAGTTCAGCGACATCGCCCTGTCGGAGGATGGTTTGCCGATCGGGCCGAGCTGGGCCTTTCCGCTCGGCGCCGACGGCGATGGCCGCGATGTCCTGGTCCGCACGCTCTATGGCGCGCGCGTTTCCCTGCTGGTTTCCATCCCCGCCACGACGCTCGCCATGGTGGTGGGAACCTCGATCGGCCTGATCGCCGGCTATTTCGGCGGGCTGGCGGACCGGGTGATCTCGCAGGGCATCGACGTGGCCTTGTCCTTTCCGTTCGTGGTGACGGCGCTCAGCCTGCTGGCGCTCAACCGCGGCGCCAGCGGCCAGCCGATCGCCGATCCCCTGCTGGTGGTGGTGCTGATCATCGCCCTGTTCTCCTGGACCTATTTCGCCCGCCTGACGCGGGGGCTGGTGCTCTCGCTTCGGCACAGTCCCTTCGTGCAGGCGGCGCAGACGCTCGGCGCGAGCCGCCGGCGTATCTTGATCCGGGAGATCCTGCCCAATGTCGCGCCGGTCGCCCTGGTCTATTGGGCCGTGCAACTGCCCAACAACATCGTGGCGGAGGCGACTCTGTCCTTCCTGGGGGTCGGCATCCAGGCTCCGACGGCGAGCTGGGGCAACATGATCGCGGATGCGCAACGCTCCTCGCTCTACCAGCTGCAGCCCTGGTTCCTGCTCGGGCCAAGCATCGCCCTTTTCCTGACGGTGGTGGGCTTCAACACGCTGAGTGCGGGCCTGCGCAACATCCTCGATCCCCATCGGCGCTGAGAGACGGATCATGCTGCGCTTCATTCTCGGCCTGGCCTTCAGGGCGGTCACCACCTTGGTGATCGTCCTCGTCATCGCCTTCTTCATCACACGCCTCGCCTACCAGAATCCGGCGGTGATGCTGGCGCCGCGCAATGCCAATCAGCAGGCGATCGATGCAGTCGCCCATGCGCTGCGCCTCGACGAGCCCTGGCATGTCCAGCTCTGGCAATATCTCTATCGCGGTCCGGACATCCAGGGGGCGGCGATGGGGCTCGCGCACTGGCCGCCGGGTCTGGGCTATTCCTTCCGCAAACAGACGGGCGTCACCGAGCTGATCCTCGACAAGGTGCCCGTGACCTTCTCGCTCGCTTTGGGAGCGCTGGTGATCTGGATGGCGGTCTCGCTGGTGCTGGGGATCCTGGCGGCGCGGCGGCCCGGCTCCCTGCTCGACCATGCTCTGGCGGCCATCGCCTATGTCGGGCTGTCGGTTCCCACCTTCCTGAGCGGGATGTTGTTGTCCTTCTTCCTGTTCTACCAGCTCTCGACCGTGGGCATCGACTGGTTCCCGAGCAGCGGCTACGTGCCCTTCTTCGACAATCCCTTCGAATGGGCTCGTCATCTGGCCTTGCCCTGGCTGACGTTGGCGATCGCGGAGATCGGCATCTTCCAACGTGTGGTGCGGGCGGCCATGCTGGACGTATTGGGAGCGGACTATATTCGCACGGCCCGGGCCAAGGGCCTGAGCGAATGGCGCGTCCAGGTCGGCCATGCGCTCAAGGCCGCCCTCAATCCCATCATCACCCTGGCCGGGCTGGAACTGGCGGTGATCATGGGCGGGGCGATCGTGACCGAGCAGATCTTCGGCCTCGACGGTGTCGGCAGGCTGGCGATCAATGCCGCGCTGGACGGGGATTTTCCCGTGGTGATCGGCACCACCATCTTCACCGCGGCGATCTTCGTGGCCTGCAACTTCCTGGTCGATGCCATCACCAGGCTGCGCGACCCGCTGGCGGCAGCCGGATGAGCGGCCGATGGGCATCCTCACGGTCGGCTTGGGAAGCGCTCGATGATTTCAATATATTAAGTCTATAAATTTAGTTGACATATAATCGGCAAACGTGTGTGCTCTGACCAGGCCTCGACAGACGGGCTGAGATCAAAGCTGGACCGACACGATGACGACTTCCTCCACGCCGCTCGGGCGCCGCTCGCTTCTGAAAATGGGCTCGGCCCTGGCTGCCGCCGCAGCCTTGGGCGGCACTGCCCGGGCCGACGATGCCGCCAAACCGGAAGCGGCCAAGCCTGAAGCGGGATTGCCCTCCCTCAAGGGTAAGACCATCGCGATCAGCGTCGCGGGTACCGACCATTTCTTCGACCTGAAGGCCTATCAGGCCCAGGTCGAGACCGTGAAGGAACTCGGCGGTACGCCGATCGGGCTCGATGCCGGGCGCAACGACAAGACGCTGGTCAGCCAGCTGCAGACGTTGGTGACGCAAAAGCCGGATGCGGTGATCCAGACGCTCGGCACCCTCTCGGTCGTCGACCCCTGGCTGAAGAAGCTGCGCCAGGCCGGCATCCCGGTCTTTTCAGTCGACCTGCCCTCGACCAACGTCATCAACACGGCGACCTCGGACAATTTCTCCCTGGGTGCCCAGCTCGCCTTGCAGCTGGTCTCCGATATCGGCGGCAAGGGCAATGTCGTCGTCTTCAACGGCTTTTCGGGCGTTCCTGTCTGCGAGATCCGCTACACCCAGCTGCGCAACGTCCTCAAATATTATCCCGAGGTGAAAATTATCCAGCCCGAGTTGCGCGACGTCATCCCCAACACGGTGCAGGACGCCTATGCGCAGATCACCGCCCTGCTCAGCAAATATCCGGACAAGGGGTCGATCTCGGCGATCTGGTCGGCCTGGGACATTCCCCAGCTCGGCGCCACCCAGGCCCTGATCGCCGCAGGGCGCAGCGAGATCCTCACCTATGGCGTCGACGGCACCCCCGAGGTGCTGGCGCTGGTCAAGGATCCCAAGGCGCCGGCCGGTGCGGTGGCGGCCCAGCAGCCCTCGGTCATCGGCCGCCAGGCGGTCTTGAACCTCGCCCGCTATCTCAACGGCGATACCACGCTGCCCTCGCAGACTTTCCTGCCGGCCGTCATCGCCAACAAGAAGAACGCCGCCGAGGTGCAAAAGCAGCTCGGCCAGGCTTGATCGCCATTACCTGATCGACCCGCATCCGACCAACCCCGCAGGGTGCCCTCGTTGACACCATCCTGCCCAGCCACCCCATCCGCAAGCCCGGATGGGGTGGCTCTTCCTCGTGGCCGGTCCCGTGCCGCATTCCTCTGAGCAAGGGCTGAGCTGGCCGGTGATCGACGCCATGACATCCATATCTCCCGTTCTGGCCATGCGCGGCCTCGTCAAGACCTTCGGACCGACCCGGGCCCTCGATGACGCTTCACTCGTGGTCGCGCCCGGCACCGTCCACGGCCTGGTCGGGCAGAACGGCGCCGGCAAGTCGACCCTGATCAAGGCTTTGGCCGGTCTCGTCAGCCCGGAAGCCGGCAGCATCGAATTCGAGGGCCGGCCGCTCGATCATCTCTCGCCCCAGAAGGCCGAGCAACTCGGCATCGCCTTCATCCACCAGGACCGGCTGCTGGTGCCGACCGCGACGGTCGGCGAAGCGCTGTTCCTGGGGCGCGAAACCGTGGGGTCGCGCCTCGGCGTTTGGCAGCCGAGCCTGCAGCGCCGCGCGGACGAGGCCCTGCGGCATTTCTTCGGCATCACGTTGCCTCGCGGCGCACTCATCCGCGACCTGTCGACGGCGCAGCAGCAGATCGTTCAGATCACGCGTGCGCTGCTGGCCAAGCCCCGCCTGATCATCTTCGACGAGCCCACGGCGGCGCTGGCCAAGCGCGAGGTCGAGAGCCTGTTCGCCGCCATCGCGCAACTGAAGGCGCGCGGCCTGACCAGCATCTACATCTCGCATTACCTGGCCGAGATCGAACGCATCTGCGATGTCGTGACCATCATGCGCAACGGCCGGGATGTCGCCCATCTCGAGCCCTCGCGCACGACCATCAGTGAGATTACCCGCCTGATGGTCGATCGCGACGTCAAGGACCTGTTCCCCAAGCATCGCGCCGAACGCGGCAAGCCCGTGCTGTCCCTTGCCGGCCTCGGTGCGCCGCCGGCCTTTGCCAATGTGTCCCTGACGGTGCATCGCGGCGAGGTGATCGGGCTGACCGGGCTGCTCGGCTCGGGAGCCAAGGAACTCGTCCAGGCCTTGTTCGGACTGCGGCCGGCGCGGGCGGGCACCATCGAGGTCGATGGACGTGTGCGGCGCCTCTCCAGCCCCGTGGCGGCGGCGCAGGCGGGTCTCGCTCTGGTGCCGGAGGACCGCAGGGCCCAGGGCGTGGCGCTCGGCCTCTCCATCCGCGAGAACGCCACACTTGCCAGCCTCGGCCAGATCACGCGCCTGGGCTGGCTCGACCGCTCCGGCGAGCGTTCGAAAGTGTCGAAGCTGATCGAGGCGCTCAAGATCAAGGCCAGCGGCCAGGACGCAGCCGTGCGCACCCTCAGCGGCGGCAACCAGCAGAAGGTGGTGATCGCCAAATGGCTGGCCCGTCGTTCCGACATCTATGTGCTTGACGAGCCGACGGTCGGGGTCGACGTCGCGGCCAAGGCCGAGATCTATCGCCTTATCGCCGAGCTGGCGGAGGAGGGGGCGGGCATCCTGCTGCTCTCTGCCGATCTCGACGAGCTCCTGGGCGTGTGCGACCGCGTCCTGGTGATGCATCGCGGCGCCGTGGTCGGCACCTACGAGACCGCGGCCACCTCGTCCGACCAGCTGCTGGCCGCGGCCCTGACGGGCGCCGATCCCGGGGAAGGAGCCAGCCATGCCGCATGAAACCCTGGAAGCGGTTGCATCCGCGACATCGGCCTCGATCCACCCCAAGCCTCATGAATCCAGGGCCGGTGCGAGCTGGCGTGATCTGGCGGGAGGCGCCGGCGCGCGCCTGGTCCGGGCCGGCGGGCTGCTGTTCTTCCTGGCTGTGATGGCCTTCTTCGCTGTCAACGTGCCCTCCTTCGTCTCGCCCGCCAATATCGGCCTCATCCTGTCGCAATCGGCGGTGCTGGGCATCTTGGGCTTTGGCCTGACGCTGGTGCTGATCACCGGCGGTTCGGATGTGATCGCCGGCGGCATCGACCTCTCCCTTGCCGGCACGCTCGGGCTTTCGGCCGCCGTCTTTGCCCTGCTCAACCAGGCCGGCTTCTCTGACACGACCTGCGTGGCGGCCGCGCTCGGCGTCGGCCTCCTCGTCGGCCTGGTCAACGCGCTTGCCGTGGTCTGGCTGCGGATCCTGCCTCTGCTGGCGACCCTGGCCGCCATGAATGTCTGCGCCGGGCTCGAACTGGTGGTGACCGAGAACACCACCATTCCCGCCACCTCGCCGCTGATCGACTGGCTCGGCCTGGCCGGCCCGCTCGACATTCCCGTGCTCGGCTGGTTGCTCCTTGCCCTGTGCGCGCTGCTGGCCGTGCTGCTGCATCTCACGCCCTTCGGCCTGCGCGCCTATGCGGTGGGCGGGCATCGCGAGGCGGCCAAGGCCGCCGGCATCGCCATCCATCGCTATGTCGCGCTGTCCTATATCGCCAGCGGGCTGCTGGGCGGGCTGGCCGGCGTGGTTTCGGTCGCCTTCCTCAATGGCGCGACCGGGGGCTCGGGCGACATGCTGCTGCCGGTGGTGGCAACCGCCTTTCTCGGCTTCATGTTTTCGCGCCGGCTGCTGCCGACCGTAGCGGGCACGCTGCTCGCCGCCGTCTTCCTGGGCGCGCTCACCAACGGGTTCCAGCTCCTCCATGTCTCGACCTATTGGGTCAATGGCATCGAGGGCGTGCTGATCCTGGCCGTCGTCGCCGCCACCGCCAATCTCGCACGCAGGAGGGCGTCATGAGCGCCGTTGGAGCCGAAGGGCCGCGCCTCCGGCCGGCATCCGAACTGCTGCGCTTCGGCATTCCGCTGGCGCTCGTGCTGGTCGTAGCCGTCTTCTCCGTGCTGGCGCCGGGCTTCCTGACGCTTGGCAACATCACCGGCGTGCTGGTCAACAATGTCGCCCTGACGGCCATCGTCGCCATCGCCATGACCTTGACGGTGGCCTCGGGCGGCACGGATCTGTCGGTGGGCACGGCGGTTGATCTCGGCAGCCTCGCCTTCGTCTCGGCGGTCTCCTCGGGCCAGCCTGTGGCGCTCGCCTGCCTCTATGGCGTCGGCGCGGGCATCGGCACCGGGCTCTTCAACGCCTTCCTGATCGCGCGGCTGTCGATCACGCCCTTCCTGGCGACGCTGGGCACGCTGTTCATCGGCCACAGCCTCCAGCAGCTCACTACCGACGGCGGCAATCCCGTCTATGTGCCGGCCGGCAGCATACCGCCCGCGCTCGCCTTCATCGGCCATGGCACCCTCCTCGGGGTGCCGGTCTCGCTGCTTCTCGTCGCGGTGCTGGCGCTCGGCGCCTGGCTCCTCCTGGAGAAATCGAGTTTCGGCCGCACTGTCCTGGCCGTAGGCACGCAGGAGGAGGTCGCGCGCTATTCCGGCCTGTCGGTGCGGCGGATCCTGGCGATCGTCTATATCCTCTCCGGCGCCGTCGCCGCCGTGACCGGCATCCTGCTGTCGTCCAACGTCAACGCCTATGTGCCCTATTCGGGCAATGCCTATCTGCTCAACGCCATCGGCGCGGCCTTCATCGGCACTTCGCTCAGCCGCAACCGGCGCGCCAGCATTCCCGGCACGATCCTCGGCGTTCTGCTGTTCGGCTTCGTCTCCAACGGCCTCCTGCTGATCGGCTGGAATTTCTATTGGCAGCAGGTCGGTGCCGGGGTCCTGATCTTCCTTGCCTTGCTGCTGGCCTTTGCCGGCCGGCGTGAGAGCTGAGACGGATTCGGCAGAAGGCTAGCCCGCAACGGGCGCCGTCGCGAGGGCCAGCACATGGTCGCGCGTCAGGGCGGCGAGGGGCAGCGGGCCAGGTGCGCTGGGGTCGACCCAGGCGATTTCCTCGATCTCGGCGGTGGCGGCGACCGGCTCGGCGATGTCGAGGCGGAAGATCTCGGCCTCGACCATCCGGTTGTCCTCATGCGCAGCCGGGGCTTCGAACCGGCCGAGATAGACAGGGCGCGCCGGATCGACCGCAAGGCCGATCTCCTCGGCGAGCTCGCGGCACAGGGCCTGCCGGGGCTGCTCGTCGGGCTCGATCTTGCCGCCCGGCTGCATGAAGGCCGATGTCCCTCGTTTTCTGACCAGGAGTGTCATACCGTCGGGACGGACGATGACGGCGGCTGCAATACGAATCGCATCGGGGGAGGACATGGCGCCATCCTAGGTGATATCCCGGCCGCCATCCATATTTTGGGAGATCCGAGGTGGAGGATGAAGGCCAGGCTGGCGTCATGACGGGGCGCGGCGATGCGTAACCTGCCGCTCGGCGTGCTGCGCACCTTCGAGGCGGCTGCGCGGCATGAAAGCCTGACCAAAGCCGCCGGGGAGCTTGCCCTGACCGACAGCGCCGTCAGCCACCAGCTGCGCCGGCTGGAGGAGGTGCTGGGCTATCCGCTCTTCCACAAGGCCGGGCGCGGGGTGGTGCTCACCGATGCCGGCCGTGTCTTCGCCAAGACGGTCTCGGCCGCGCTGCAGGACATCACCAACACCGCGCTGCGCCTGTCCGAGGCGGACCAGGATGGCGGGCGCATCGGCATCGCCTGCCCGCCGATGTTCGCCAGCGGCTGGCTCGCCAAGAACCTCGCCGATTTTTGCCAGGACCATCTCGCCGTCGAATGCCATATCAAGCTCACCGAGAACCACCGCATCCACGAGCTGGTGGATGCCGATATCGGCATTGTCTTCGGCGCCGGCGGCTGGGACGACAAATGGTCGGCACAGCTTGCCCATGTCAGCATCATGCCCGTCTGCAGCCCGACCTTGTTCCAGCGCATCGGCCGGCGCATCACCAGCCCGGTGGAGCTGCGCAGCGCCATCCTGCTGCACTGGGACGATGGCTCGGAATGGCGGCGCTGGCTCTCCGAGGCCGGCGAGCGCGACTTCGGGCCCTATAGCCGCCATCTCTATTGCAGCGATCTCGGCATGGCGATCGACCTCGCCATCAACGGTACCGGCGTCGCTTTGGCGAGCGACACGCTCTCGGGCGCGGACGTCAGGAACGGCACGCTGCTGCGACCCTTTTCCACCGCCATCGACGCCTTCGGCGGCTGGTATGTGGTCTCCACCCATGCCGGCCTGCAGCGCTCGGGCGTGCGGCTCTTCCTGCGCTGGCTGCTGGCGCGCTTCGGCAAGGATGCCGCCGCCTGGCAGATCGGTTGACTGGATGGTGTACAGTTGAGACTAGTTCAGGAATTGACCGAATACGCCGCCAGGCGATGCCTCCTTCGCAGGCAATATGCATTGGAAATGCACAATAGATGAAATGGCGTCATCTATTTGATGATCAAATATCAATTGCCCCAAACCGGCCTTCTGATTTTATGAGCATCGTCGCGATGGGCGGACAAGCCCGGCGCAGGAGAGGGGTCTTGGCGGCGGACGAACGCGGCCGGATTGGGAAGAAGCATGCACAAGCTGGCCGTGGACGGTATCCGCAAATCCTATGGCAAGGTCGAGGTCCTCAAGGGCGTGTCGCTCCAGGCCGCGGCCGGTGACGTCATCAGCATCATCGGAGCCAGCGGCTCGGGCAAGAGCACCTTCCTGCGCTGCATCAATTTCCTCGAGCGCCCCACCGCCGGCAGCATCGTCATCGACGGCGAGGCGCTGAAGACGGCCAGGGATGGCGACGGCTTCCTCAGGGCGACCGACAAGAGACAGCTTCAGCGCATGCGCAGCCGCCTCGCCATGGTGTTCCAGAATTTCTGCCTGTGGTCGCATATGAGCGTGATCGACAATGTCATCGAGGCGCCGATCAGCGTGCTGGGCGTCTCGAAGGCGGAAGCGACCGAGCGGGCCAGGGCCAATCTCGCCAAGGTCGGCCTCGGCCAGGAGGTGCTGCAGCGCTATCCCGCCCATCTCTCCGGCGGACAGCAGCAGCGCGTGGCGATCGCCCGGGCGCTCAGCATGAATCCCGACGTGATGCTGTTCGACGAGCCGACCTCGGCGCTCGATCCGGAGCTGGTGAGCGAGGTGCTCAAGGTCATGCAGGCCCTCGCCGAGGAGGGCCGCACCATGATCGTGGTGACGCATGAGATGGGCTTTGCCCGCCATGCCTCCAGCCGCGTCGTCTTCCTGCACAACGGCGCCATCGAGGAAGAGGGCCCGCCCGAAGCCGTTTTCACCGATGCCCGCAGCGACAGGCTGCGGCAATTCCTTGCCGGGCGTTTGCAGCACTAGCCATCGCTTCACCCTCCACCTTCAGGGGAGGGTAAATCGACCCCACCAAGGCCGGTGGAAACCGGCTTCTACAACGACAAATCCCATCCCGAGAGACCCATCATGAGCATTCGCTTCAGAAACGCCGTCGCCGCTCTCCTGCTCGGCCTTGCCGCCTCCGGCGCCCAGGCCCTCAGCGCCCAGGCCGCCGACAAGATCAAGATCGCCACCGACGCCACCTTCCCGCCCTTCGAATCGATCGATGCCAACGGCAAGCTGGTCGGCTACGACGTCGAGCTGATGCAGGCGATCTGCGAGGCCGCCAAGCTCGATTGCGACATCTTCAACGCCGCCTGGGACGGCATGATCCCCGGACTGATCGACGGCAAATATGATGCGTTGATCTCCCAGCTCACCGTCACCGAGAAGCGCCGCAAGGTGATCGCCTTCTCCGACATCTACAACCACCCGATCTTCCGCTTCGTGGCCAAGAAGGGCTCGTCCTACGAGTTCACGCCCGAGGGCATGGCGGGCAAGACCATCGCGGTGCAGACGGGCACGCCGATGGACGCCTATGTCACCAGCCATTTCCCCAAGGCCACCATCAAGCGCTACGACACCGGCAGCGCGCCCTATCTGGAGCTGACCGCCGGCCGCGCCGAGCTCCATATCAGCTACCAGGCCCAGATCAGCGCCAGCTTCCTGAAGTCGGATGCCGGCAAGGAGTACGAGCTGGTCGGCCCGCAGCTCACTGGCAAGGATGCCAAGGAGTTCGGCGAGGGCGTCGCCATCGCCATCGGCAAGAAGAACACCGCTTTGGTGGCCGAGATCAACAAGGGCCTCGCCATCCTCAGGGACAACGGCACGCTCAAGGCGCTGGACGCCAAATATTTCGGCGAATGACCGGAGATGATCCTCGATTTCGTCCGCACGATCCTGGCGGCAGGGGCGATCACCCTGCTGCTGGCCTTCGCTTCGCTGGTGGTGGCCGTCCTCCTCGGCCTCGGTGCGGCCCTGTGCAAGGTCTCGCGCCATAGGACGCTGGCGGCCGTTGCGGGGATCTACACCTTCGTGGTGCGCGGCATCCCGGATCTGGTGATGATGCTGCTGGTCTTCTACAGCCTGCCCTCCTTCATCGACCAGATCGGCGAATGGCTCGGCTTCGACATCCATGTCGAGTTCTCCCCGCTGGGCGCCGGCATCGCCACGCTCGGGCTGATCTTCGGCGCCTACATGACCGAGACCTTCAAGAGCGCGCTCCTCAACATCCCGCGTGGCCAGATCGAGGCGGCTGAGGCCTATGGCCTCGGCCGCACCCGCATCTTCACCCGCATCGTGCTGCCGCAGATGATCCGCCTGGCGCTGCCCGGCTTCACCAACAACTGGCTGGTGCTGGTCAAGGCGACGGCGCTGGTCTCGCTCATCGGCCTGCAGGACGTGATGTTCCGCGCCAAGGGGGCAGCGGAGGCCACCGGCAAGCCCTTCACCTTCTACCTGGTCGCCGGCGGCTTCTATCTCGCCATCACCATCCTCTCCATGCTGGTGCTGGCCTGGCTGGCGCGGCGCTACGAGCTCGGCACAAGGAAGCTGGCGCCATGAACTGGGACGTCATTGCCGAAAATCTCGGCCTCTATGCCGAGGGCGCCCAGCTGACGCTGGTCCTCACCGTCGCCTCCCTGGCGATCTCCTTCTGTCTCGCCATCCCGCTTTCCTTCGCGCGCAACAGCGCCAACCGGCTGATCCGCAGCCTCGTCTTCGCCTATACGCTGGTGTTCCGCGGCACGCCGCTTCTGGTGCAGCTCTTCCTGATCTATTTCGGCCTCGCCCAGTTCGAGCTGGTGCGCGCCAGCCTGCTCTGGCCCTGGCTCTCCAGCCCGCTCGTCTGCGTGCTGATCGCCTTCGTGCTCAACACCACAGCCTACACCACCGAGATCTTCGCAGGCGCCCTGCGCCACATCCCGCCCGGCGAGGTGGAGGCCGCCACCGCCTATGGCATGTCCGGCTGGACGCGGGCGCGGCGCATCCTGGTGCCGGCGATGCTGACGCGGGCGCTGCCGCTCTACGGCAACGAGACCATCATGATGCTGCACGCCACCTCGCTCGCCAGCACCGTCACCCTGCTGGAGACCACCGGCGTCGCCCGCATGATCACGCTGAACTACTACATCCAGTTCGAGCCCTATGTCGCGGCCGCGATCGTCTACCTCACTTTGACCTTCGTCCTGGTCGGCGCCTTCCGTCTGGTCGAGCGCCGCTGGGCCGGCTACCTCGACGTCCGCCCGTCCTGAGGCGTTTTCCGGAAGAGCTGATGACCTTTTCGATGAAGAAAGCCTCTCGAAAACAAAGGACTATACCGGCACTCGCGAACTCTGGCCCGCCCAGACAAGCCCCTCTGTCATCCCTTCCCGCCGCCTGCGGCAGCGCCGGGAATGACAGCTCGACCTTCAACGCCGTCAGCATTGGCGCCGCGCGCTGCTCGCCCGCCATCCCCCGCTTTTCCAACCCGATGCCGCCCGAGGGCGGCCCGCATAGAGGATCCCCATCATGAACCAGAAAGCCGATCTCGGCGCGCTGTTCGGCGCGGCGGCTGATACCCTCACCTTCCTTGGCCTGGAGGAATGCCGCGACCTTGCCACGCTCACCGCCCCGATCGCCCTGATCGGCGCGCCCTGCGCCACGCCCTACCGCTCCGTCGGCGCCTATTGCCGCAACGCGCCCGACGCCCTGCGCCGCGCCACCGCCGCCTTCACCGCCAATGTCGACCGCCATGATTTCGACAATGGCGGCAAGGTCTTCCCGGAGCCGCGCCTGCGCGCCGTCGATTGCGGCAACCTGCCCTATGACGAGAATGACGGCGCCGCCAACCGCGCCGCCATCGCCGCCGCCGTCAAGACGATCCGCGCCTGCGGCGCGGTGCCGATCGTGCTGGGGGGCGATGATTCCATCCCCATCCCTATGCTCGAAGCCCTGGGGGCGGAGGCGGGCGCCCGCTACACCATCCTGCAGATCGATGCCCATATCGACTGGCGCGAGGTGCATATGGACGAGCGCCTCGGCCTCTCCTCCACCATGCGCCGGGCATCGGAAATGCCCCATATCGAGCGCATCATCCAGGTGGGCGCCCGCGGCATCGGCTCGGCCGCGACCAGCGACTATGAGGATGCGTTGGCCTGGGGCGTGACATTCGTGCCGGCCTACGACCTGCACCGCCAGGGCGTCGAGGCCGCCCTCGACCTCATCCCCGAAGGCAGCCGCATCGTCATCTGCATCGACGCCGACGCCCTCGACCCGGCCCTGGTGCCCGGCGTCATCGGCCGCGCCCCGGGGGGCCTCACCTACTACCAGCTCGTCGACCTCATCAAGGGCGCCGCCCGCCGCGGCCGCATCGAGGCGATGGACTTCGTGGAATTCATGCCCGAGCGCGACGTGGACGGGATTGGGGCGCTGACGTTTGCGCGGGCGATCACCACGGCGCTGGGGGTGATTGCGCGGCAGAGGGGGTGAGGGGAAGAGTATTAGAAATCTATAAAAGCTTCCTTGCGACTTCCTGGAAAAACAATGCACTTGTATGTGCAGCGTATTCTTGGAAGTCGTCGTCTTTGCCATGATCTGCAAAATCGCAGACCGATTTAATCACAATAGGGATGGGCCTCGGCTTTCCGGATCCTCTGCATGCGACCATGACGCCGTATGCCTCCATTTCTAAGCCGAGCAAGTCGCGCTGTCGGTCAAGCAAACTCGCGAACGTAGCGCTATCAGCAACAACTGCTGCTCCGGATGCAATAGGACCTAAATGAACTCGAAGCTCTGAGGGGGGCTTATTGCCCCTAGCTTGCCGCTTGATGCTCGCCATAAGCGTCACATCCTCGCCAAGTTCTTTAATGGTTGCTCTAACATCTGTATCGAGTTCTAGTTGGTGAGGTGCAGGCAGAAATTTAGGGATATTGTCCACCACAGTAATTTTCCCGCTCCCCCAATCCCAACACGGATCTCCCACTATGATATCACCTAGCCCTACCTTCGTTGACCGGCCTGCGCAGATGCCAACCATAACTACGTATCTAGGTCGGAATAATGCGATCATCTTTGCAGCCAGAACGGCGGTAGCAGGCATACCCATGCGAGACGCCGATGCGGCTACGATAGAAAGACCCCGCGTCGCTCCCTCAATCGTACCTGAAATATAGCGCGTTTCATCGAACTCGAACTTCATGGGTTGCCAAGCACAGCTTAAATTTTTAACAGCCTCAAATTCGGTTCCTTCCAACGCGCAGATGACAGCAACGTCTAAGCCATACGTGATGCCGTCTCTAAAGTTTGACGATCTATTAATCGCTAGTATATACTCAACTTTGGATTTTATCTGCGTTGCCCAATGATCGGAATTCTCTGCATATAAAATTAACGCCCATAAAGACTCAGTAAATTCGGATCCAAATTCGGAAATTACATCTTCGAATGCAGTGATGCCAACAATATATGTGGGTTGCTTAAGCGTGTCATTGACCCGTATTTCCTTCAAGATGTTAACACCGCCTCCGCGTCGTGGGCCTTCACCGAGCCGGAGGGGAACGTTGACATCAAGTAGCAGCAAATCGAATAGCTGTTTGCTCATTATAGATACGGATTCAGCAGCCGTTGAGGCATGCTTAATCTCGTCTTCCTTAACACCAGATACCTTCAGCGCCGAAAATATCCGACCATATTTAATCGGATCATCTTCCACAACCAAAATAGAAATCAACGTATAGCTCCCTACTTAAGGCCGAGATTAGCGACAAAATTCGCCAACATATCCTTCCAGCTTTCGACATTATTACGATAGTGAACGGTACCGATGTAGTTTGGGAACTTTTCGCTCAGCTCTATATTCAATTGCGTAAGTGTCGTGTAGTCAGATTCCTCACCAAATCTATCAAAATGCGTAAAAATAATAGTAGGTGTAGCAATATGTTGCCGCTTCATTTGGCGCAAAATTTCCCGTCCAGCGAAATGGTGAGGACGCCCACCTTCCTCGACAACGGTTCTATCAAAATTTCGCATCGTCATATCCAAAATAATTAAATCGTTTGTCCCATCCAGGGCATACCGACGGCCTGATTGAAGCGATTTTGCCTCGGTAATCACACAGCTGGTGTATTTATCCATTAAAAAAGCTCTCAGATGAAAAAGCTTCTCCTCGTCGTCTTCCACTATTAAGATATTCATAACACTACTCCGGCGGAGTTCATAAGCATATCAACGCAAAAAAACTCGTCATTTTCCAAATAAATGTGAAGAATACACATTCTCCCAAGGTCGTGACGAAGTAATTTTTGAATCTTCGGATACCCCGAACCTCCCTCTTGCCGAACCGCTTCGGACTTGAACTCACCGTCGAACTCCGAATTAATCCTGTCAATTTTCTTTTGAAGTGTCACCCTATCTATATGTGCCGCTAAACGGTTCTTGATTGCGATGCTGAGCATATGATCCTGAACCCCCGCGCTTGCTATCACATCTAGCCGACCTTTGTTTATACCCGAATGAAATGCGGCATTCTCCAGGAGCAATGAAAATAATCTAACAAAATGAGGTAGTGTTCTCCCTGCCATTTGAAGGCTATTTTCGCAATTCAAATTGGATTGCATGTCAAGATTGGAATAATAAGATTCAACTGTCGCCAATGCAGCCGCGTAAGATGTTGTGAATGCATAGTCAGGATATTCTTGGCTATCGGAAAGCTTGAACCAACTAGCTACTCTCTCTACCGCAGATTGCAGCTCAGGTTTGGCGAGATTGAGAGCACTTTGTATATCGACGGCCGTACGATATTGTTGTATTGTTTGAAGCGTGTTTTCCAAATCCAACATATATGAAGATAATTTCGCGAGTGTTACGTCTCTTAACGCATTGCGAACCAGCTCCAACGAAGCGTCGGTACGCTGCCACAAGAAATTCAAAACTACGTCAATGAACTCCTGATAATCCTCAAGATTTGCGCATTGCTTTTGAATTACAACAGCCTCTATGTCGGAAATGATAAAATTAAACAAACCTTCCGGAACTTGATCACTTTGAATACGTAACAAACGGCGATTAAGAAATTCAATTTCTTCATCTACACGGCCTGAAAAATGCCCCAATGCGCCCAATAGGGTATCATGATCGGCGCTTTCCATTTCATCGGAACGGCTGAGCCAATATTCATTTGGGAGATAGCCTCCATATTCGGTAGCCTTATTTGTAACGAGATTCTGCGTAATAAACGGCTTTCGCAATTCTCTCATCACGTAACCGTGACGAATATTTGTGCTTAGATTTGCATCCAGGCCGAACTCTTTGCTGGTCGTAAACAAATCCCTCAGCTCCAAAACCATCCGAGAGAAGAGCTTATTTCGTTCCGTGGCAGGCATGTTCATCGGCAATATGGTAATGCCGCTGAGATTCAAGACTTCCTGAATCGCCTCGAGCTTTTCCTCAAAGGCAGACCTATCTCGTTGAGCGCTAATAAGTCTATAGCGAAGCCAGCTCTCCTTCATGGAGACCGCGATAGATCTCTTAATGCCCTCAACATTGACGTAAATTTTGCTTTGATCAAGCTGCAGCGTGGTATCACGAACAGCCTGCCTAGTCCGAATTTCGCGGAGTTCCTCCATGAGCTGAGGCGGTGGGGAGACGCCTTGTGACTGCATCAACTCAGTAGTTAAGACCAGAATCTTTGCTCGCTCGTCCTCAACGGCTCGCGTGGAGGTAAGGGCAAGTGACTGATCTAGTACCTCCGGCACACAGACAAATTGCCAAAAGTGCATCAGTTGAAGCGGTGGGAAGCGGATATCCACCGCATTAATGTCAGAGGCAAAGCGCAGTCTATTGGCGCGTAAAAAGTCGTTAAAAGAGTCCGCGCGTTCCGGATCACGATTAGGAGAAATTACTCTGGAATAAGCATCTAAAACAATAACAATTGCTAAGTCACCGAGTAATGAATTCGCTGTATCTGACGAGACGGAATCTGTCTCAATAACATCATTTGTTAATTTTTCGATCGGTAGAATCTTACCAAGATAGCTGGCGCCTACGTACATATCCGCACAAACTCTTGCACATTCGAGAAGTTCTCCTTCCCGATGAAGCGCCTCCGCCAGCAAGAGGCCTGCCTCATATTTTACGATTGGAACATCGGAGGAGAGAAACACCTCGGAAAGAATTCGCACAGCCTCACGAAATTTTTTTGTTCGCATGCAAGCCATCGCCTGCATTTTACGGTTCCGGTTTTTCGGAAATTTTGCAAATACACCATCTGCAGTTTCAGATGAATCCAATAATGTATTTACAAAGAGAACAGATAACCTATCATTTTCCCCCGGAAAATATGTTTCCAGGTAACGTCTACCAATAGACAAACGCTCAAAGGAGAATGCCAGAATAGGGTCCTCCTCGTCTACCCTCAAAGCGTTGAACACTTGAAGCGAATTTGCGAGAAAAACTCTTTCATCATGGTATTGTCGTTGTACGATTAGTGCAAGACTCGCTGCCCAAAACGTTCCAAAATGAACAAGAGAAATTTTTGATAAACGAGCCGCAGCCTCGGAGGCATCGTTGGAGAAAGAAGTTAATTTCTTCAGATCTTGCTCGATTCTAGCAAACACACTACCTGGAGAAACTGCAAGTGGAGGCGCGTCATTTTGATTTTGTGCCTGTGATCGTAGATACATATAGAGAGTATCAATCGAGAATGCAGATTGTATCTTTAGTTTTGTGATATTTTCTAATTTTTCGTATTCGCCGCTTGCATAAGCGTCAAGTATAGTAAGTCTATCATTGGTGTTTATCTTGGTTCTCGGGTGGCCACCATACGCAAAAAATAATCTATGTAGCGCCACATCGTCGATACAATTAACCAGTGGTTTTATTGTGTCCCTTATAAAGGCATAAATTTCCTGATCCTTGTCGTTGGATAAGAATGCCTGCAATAGTCGAATCAGATAAAGATATCTATCGATAATCGGAAATATGTCGGTATATGCGATAGCCATTGCTAATTGAGGAATATCGGCGGCAGGACAGTTACCCAGGATCGCATGTATTAGGAAGTCTTGCCCTACCCTTACCGGAATGTATCTATCCAGAAATTTATGAAACTCCACCGCAGAAACATTTTCTTCTGCCCGGAATGCAAACCAAGAAAATATAAAGTTAATTATTGGGTATTTTTCACTTGCCTGTAATAGACTGTTGCTTAGATCGCGCTGCGCTGTATAGCCGTCTTTAATTTGTGATAAATTAATACGAGTTTCTGCCAGCCAGGTAGAAACGCCGAAATCACGCTCTATTTCATTGAGGCTAATTTCGAGGGATTCGTAGCTACCATAGAGTATTTCCTTCTCTGCTCTGGTTTTTAATTTAGAAAATTTATTAATTTCTGAAAAAAACGGTAATAGAACGGAAACAGACCATAACAATTCTCTCTTGAGGTCACCATTTGTCCGCAGACCTTTGGTACCGATAAGGGTATAATCCTTTGGAAATGCGTTCGGGAAAATAATTCGTCTATAAATCGAGTTCTGCGCGAAGAGCGGAGCGGTTACAACGATCTCAGGTAAGGGGGCTGTTAATTTGTATTGCGACAGTCCGATTTGAATATTACCTTGGGAGCCTACTTTGGCTTTTGCCCGGGCGAAAATTGGATTTGTACTAGCTGAACGATTATTCTTGGTGGGTTGCATCTTTTTAAAACGTGCTTCGATTCGATAATTCTTAAACCGAGGATTGCAGATGGGGAGCGTCGATGCAACCAGTTACGTCTAAATGGATGTTGGGGTTGACGGTGTAACCCGGGACGACAAGCGCCACGACGACTTCTTCGGCTTTATGCACCTCACTTCGATCTGCGTTTGGTGTAGAATTATGAGCGAGTCTGCTAGAGCGGCCTGAGCAGGAGGCGATTTTCGGGGCAGGCATATGGTGGTAAACGAGCTTGCTGGGCGCGTGCTTGACTTTGTTTTTGGCTGTACCTATCCTTTAGTAGCAGGCGAGGTATTGCCTGTATTATGCCGCCATAGCTACGGCAACGTGGTGCTTTGGCTGGGTGCGTAAGTGGTTGAAACGAGCCGCCTGATAAGCGGCAGCGCGCATTTTGGCGTACCGAGGGTTCGAATCTCTCCCCAATTCTAGAAGCTCGCTCTGAGCATAAACTCATTGAGCGGGCTTCGTTGTTTTTACTGTAGATTTACGCCGAGTATAATTTTTTGTGTTTACGATCTCAACAGGAGCTCGATTTGGGAAGCATTCTGCTGTGGGCTAAACTGCTTAACTGGGTGCAGATTTATTCCTAGGATATGATTCACGGGTGTTTGGATTAGAACCAATTCCGGGCGAAAGTTAGTGCTTCCGAGTATACAGTCTAAATGGACTGACCGGACTCTTATCAATCCGGTCTAGAGCAATACGAAGCAGGCGCTATCGTGCCCCGGTTCAATCGCTCACCCCCTCGGCGTCAGATGCACCCCCGCCAGCGTACAGCGCACCGATCCCCCCGCGCGTTCGATGGTGGGGATGTCGAGGGCGACGCAAGTCGCGCTTTGCTCGATGAGGGCGCGCTGCTCGGGCGTCAGGGCCGCGAGGGCCGTGGTCGAGAGGGCGAGGAGGCGGCCATCCCTGCCCTGCAATTCGATGGCGTTGCCGGCAAAGTTCTCGATCTGGCGGTTGCTGAGCGCCAGCACGTCGCGGCCGGAGCGTTCGAGGCGGGCGACGATCTCGGCCTTGCGGGCGGCGTCGGTGATCATGTCCAAGCCGATCAGCACGAAATCGGTGGTGATGCACATCAGCACATTGGTGTGGTAGATCGCGGCGCCCTTGTCGTCGCGGGCGTCGAAGGCCATCGGCTCGAAGTTGAAATGGGTGCAGAAGCGTTCGAGGGCGATCGGGTCGGTGCGGTCGGAGCGCACGGCATAGGCGACGCGGTCGATATGGTCGAGCACCATGGCGCCGGTGCCTTCCAGGAACAGGCCGTCGGGCTCCAGGCCGGAATAGTCGATGACCTCCTGCACGCGGTAATCGGTCTTCAGCATCTCGATGACGTCGGCCCGGCGCTCGCGCCGCCGGCTCGGCGCCTTCATCGGATAGAGGGCGACATGGCCGCCGGCATGGGTGGAGAACCAGTTGTTGGGAAACACCGAATCCGGGGTTTCGCGGCTTTCGTCCTCGAAGAGGTGCACGGTGACGCCGTGAACAGCCAGAGTCTCGGCCGCGCGGGTGATCTCGGCATGAGCGAGCGGGGCGAGGTCTTCCCCGCCATTGCCCGCGACCTGGAAATGATTGTCGGCCGCCGTCTCGGTGTTGACGGTGAAGTGGTGCGGGCGAACCATCACCACGGCGGAGGGGGCCTGGACGGAGAAGGCGGGGCGCTTGGACATGGGGGCTCCGGGGCGTCGAGTCTACACCCTCCCCTGGAGGGTGTCGGCCATTCCACTTGGAATGGCCTGAGGTCGGCCTGAAAGGCCGGGGTGGGGTGAAAATGCTCAGGCGGTGGCGACAGCGTCCCTTCATCGCGAAGAAGGCCACCCCACCCCGGACTTCGTCCGACCCTCCCCCTCCAGGGGAGGGTAAAGGCCCCCCTCAGCGGGCGCGCTGCAGCATGCCGAAGAGGTCGCGCGGGTCGTCGGGGTCGGCGATCATGTCGAGCTCCTGGTAGAAATCGGTGCCGACAATCTGGGCGCGCAAATAGCGCAGGGCCGAGAAGTCCTCGATGGCGAAGCCTACGCTGTCGAACAGGGTGATCTGGCGCTCGTCGCGCCGGCCCGGCACCTGGCCGGTGACGACCTGCCAGAGCTCGGTGATCGGGTAGGAGCGGTCCATCTGCTGGATCTCGCCCTCGATCCAGGTCTGCGGCGGATATTCCACGAAGCAGTCGGCGCGCGCGAGGATGTCCTTGTGCAGCTCGGTCTTGCCGGGGCAGTCGCCGCCGATGGCATTGATGTGGATGCCGGGGCCGACCATGTTGTCGGTGAGGATGGTGGCGAACTGCTTGTCGGCGGTGCAGGTGGTGACGATGGCGGCGCCCTCGATCGCCTGCTGCGAGGAGGTGCAGGGGATGACGGTGAGGCCGCTGCCCTGAAGGTTGCGGGCGGTCTTCTGCGTCGCCTTGGGATCGATGTCGTAGAGCCTGACGGTGTCGATGCCGCATACCGCCTTCATGGCGAGGGCCTGGAACTCGGCCTGGGCGCCATTGCCGATCATCGCCATCACCTTGCCGCCTTTGGGGGCGAGGTGGCGGGCGGCCATGGCCGAGGTCGCCGCGGTGCGCAGCGCCGTCAGCAGCGTCATCTCGGTCAGCAGCACGGGATAGCCGGTCGCGACATCGGCGAGCAGGCCGAAGGCCGTGACGGTCTGCAGGCCCTCGGCGGTGTTCTTCGGGTGGCCGTTGACATATTTGAAGCCGTAGATGGTGCCGTCCGAGGTCGGCATCAGCTCGATCACGCCGTCCCGCGAATGGCTGGCGACGCGCGGGGTCTTGTCGAAGCTCTCCCAGCGGCCGAAATCCTCCTCGATCAGGTCGGTCAATTCGGCCAGCACCCGCTCGATACCGAGATGGTGGACGAGGCGCATCATGTTGTCGACGCTGACGAAAGGCACCATCGCCTTCTCGGAGGGCAGGGGAGCGGTCATCGAAGGATCCCGGAACGGTCACTGTTGCTTCCAGTTGTAGGCCGTACGAATGTTCACCGAAATCGCAATCCTGTGTTAAATCCGTCAATGGATTATACAGATTGCTAGGTCGAGTTGAGAAAAATGTCAGTGACGGGCCGGGACGCCGAAACGGTCAAATATATTCCCGATGCGCTCGACCGCGGCATCATCGCGCATCTGCGCACCGATGGCCGGGCCTCGCTCTCCAAGCTCGCCGATGCCCTGGGCGTGGCGCGCGGCACCGTGCAGAACCGGCTCGACCGCCTGATCGAGACTGGCACGCTGCTCGGCTTCACCGCCCGCGTCCGCGAGGATTACGACATGAATGCCGTGCATGCGGTGATGATGATCGAGGTGGTCGGCAAGTCGACCACGCAGGTCATCCGCAAGCTGCGCGGCCTGCCGGAGGTGCACACCTTGCACACCACCAACGGCAATTGGGACCTGGTCGCCAACATCCGCGCCGCGAGCCTGGCCGAATTCGACCGCGTGCTGCGCGAGGTCCGGCTGATCGACGGGGTGTCGAACAGCGAGACGAGCCTGCTGCTGAGCAGCGTGTGAGGGATGGCTGCGGGCTTCGCGCATTCCGCTCAGCAGGAAGAGGCTCGACTATCCCTCCCCGACTTCGGGGAGGGTGGCCCGAAGGGCCGGGTGGGGGGGCGTGGCGCAAATGCCCCTGGAGTTGACAGGTCGGCGCCACTCTCCCCCTTCCGTCGCTGCCATGCAGCGACACCTTCCCCGAAGCCGGGGAAGGATTTCCGCGCTTTATCTGTGACGCGAGAGATCCGTGCATCGGGCAACTTGCAGGCGTTCCAAAGCCCACACCGGCTTGTGATCGATTGAACCCTTGCCCCGACAGGCCTAGGCTGATTGTCTGGAATGGCTCCAAGGAGGGGATATGCCCTTCCGACTCGCGGGAGACTGCCATGGCCTATACCATCAAGATCAACGGAACCGCTCACACCATCGATGCCGATGGCGACACGCCGCTGTTATGGGTGCTGCGTGACATTTTGGGCATGACCGGCACCAAGTTCGGCTGCGGTGCCGCCTTGTGCGGTGCCTGCACCGTGCATGTCGACGGCACGGCGACGCGCTCCTGCGTCACGCCGCTGGAAAGCGTCGGCGAGAGCGCCGTCACCACCATCGAGGCGATCGGGCAGACCGCGCAGGGCAAGGCCTTGCAGAAGGCCTGGCTCGATCTCGAAGTGGTGCAGTGCGGCTATTGCCAGTCCGGCCAGCTGATGTCGGCCGCGGCCCTGCTCGCCGCCACGCCCAAGCCGAGCGACGAGGACATCGATGCCGCCATGTCCGGCAATGTCTGCCGCTGCGGCACCTATCAGCGTATCCGCGCCGCCATCCATCACGCCGCTGCTTGAGGAGGGAAGGGATCATGCCCGACGGTACCGATACACGTTCACACCTCGATCGCCGCGCCTTCCTGAAGGCGGGAGCCGCCATCGGCGGCGGCTTCGTTCTCACGCTCGCTTTGCCGCCGCTGGCCGGATCGCCGGTCGCCGCGGCCGAAGCCAAGGACTTCGCGCCCAATGCCTTCATCCGCATCGACAGGCAGGGCCTGGTCACGCTGGTGATGCCGATGGTCGAGATGGGCCAGGGCGTCTATACCGCCCAGGCCATGCTGCTGGCCGAGGAGCTGGAGGTCGGCCTCCACCAGGTCAAGCTCGAACATTCCCCGCCCGACGACAAGCTCTATGGCAATGCCCTGCTCGGCAGCCAGGCGACGGGTGGCTCCACCACCATACGCGCCTTCTGGCTGCCTTTGCGGCAGGCCGGCGCGGCCGCCCGCACCATGCTGGTCGCCGCCGCCGCCAAGCGCTGGAACGTCGACGCGGCCAAGCTGACGGCCCGCGACGGCGCCGTGCTCAATCCCGCCAGCAATGCGACGCTCGGCTATGGCGAGCTCGCCGACGACGCCGCGACCATGCCGGTGCCCAAGCCCGAGAGCATCACCCTCAAGGACCCCAAGGATTTCAAGCTGCTGGGCACGCCGGCCAAGCGGCTGGATACGCCGGACAAGGTGGTCGGCAAGGCCGAGTTCGGCATCGACGTCAAGCTGCCGGGCATGAAGGTCGCCGCCATCGCCATTTCGCCGGTGTTCGGCGGCAAGCCCAAATCCGTGGACGACAAGGCGGTGCTGGCCGTCAAGGGCGTGCGCCAGGTGGTCAAGACCGACGATGCCGTCGCCGTGGTCGCCGACCATATGGGTGCGGCCAAGAAGGGCCTCGCCGCCGCCAACATCACCTGGGACGACGGGCCGAACGCCAAGGTCAACAGCGCCGGGATCGTCAGCCAGCTCACCGAGGCCTCCAAGCAGCCGGGCGCGGTGGCCCGCAACGAGGGCGACACCGCCAAGGCGCTCGCCGGCGCCGCCAAAAAGCTCGAAGCCATCTACCAGGTGCCCTTCCTCGCCCATGCCGCCATGGAGCCGATGAACTGCACCGTGCATGTCCGCAAGGATGGCTGCGATGTCTGGGTCGGCACGCAGGTGCCCACCATGGCGCAGGCGGTCGCGGCCGAGATCACCGGCCTGCCCAAGGACAAGGTCAAGGTCTACAACCACCTCATCGGCGGCGGCTTCGGGCGCCGGCTGGAGGCCGATGGCGTGGCGCGCGCCGTCAAGGTGGCGCAGCAGGTCGACGGGCCTGTGAAGGTGATCTGGAGCCGCGAGGAAGACATCCAGCACGACATGTACAGGCCCTATTATTTCGACCGGATGTCGGCGGGGCTCGATGCTTCCGGTAAGCCGGTGGCCTGGACCCATCGCATCGCCGGCTCCTCGATCCTGGCGCGCTACTTCCCGCCGGCCTTCAAGGACGGCATCGATTCCGATGCGGTGGAGGCGGCGGCCGAACCGCCCTATGCCCTGCCCAACATCCATGTCGACTATGTCCGGGTCGAGCCGCCGGGCATCCCGACCTCCTGGTGGCGCGGCGTCGGGCCGACGCACAACGTCTTCGTGGTCGAGAGCTTCATGGACGAGCTGGCCGCCGCGGCCAAGGCGGACCCGGTCGCCTATCGCAAGGAATTGCTCGCCAACAACCCGCGGGCGCTCGGCGTGCTCACGCTGGCGGCCGAGAAGGCGGGCTGGGGCAAGCCGCTGCCCAAGGGGCGCGGGCGTGGCGTCTCCGTGCAGTTCGCCTTCGGCAGCTTCATGTCGATGGTGGCCGAAGTCGAGACGGCTGCCGACGGCACGCTCAAGGTGCATCGCCTCACCTGCGCCGTCGATTGCGGCCTGCAGGTCAACCCGGACACCATCGCCGCGCAGGTCGAGGGTGGCGCGATCTTCGGCCTCACGGCGGCGCTGCACGGCGCCATCACCTTGAAGGACGGCCGGGTGGAGCAGGGCAATTTCGACACCTATCTGCCCATGCGCATCGACGAGGTGCCGGTGGTGGAAACCCATCTGGTCAAGAGCGCCGAGGCCCCTGGCGGCATCGGGGAGACGGCGACCGTCGCCGTCGGCCCGGCCGTCGCCAACGCCGTCTTCGCCGCGACCGGCAAGCGCATACGCACCCTGCCGATCGACACGGATGCGCTGAAGACCGGGTGAGACTGCGACCTGCCTTACCCTCCCCTGTAGGGGGAGGGTCGAGGCGAAGCCTSGGGGTGGGGTGACTTCTTCGGAAAAAGACCTGTTTCTATGGTCACGATCCGTGTTTCTGCACCCCACCCCGGCCTTTCAGGCCGACCCTCCCCCTCCAGGGGAGGGTAAGGGATTGGGGCTTATACCGCCGATCCCCAATGTCGCCGTCAGCTCCTGGGCCGCCGCGGCGCCGGCGCGATTGGCGCCGATGGTCGAGGCCGAGGGACCGTAGCCAACGAGATGGATGCGTGGGTCCCGGGCGACCTGCGTCGCCAGGCGGCCGGTCATCACGATGCCGCCATCGTCCTCGCGGATCTGCAGCGGCGCCAGATGGTCGAGCGACGAGCGAAAGCCGGTGCACCACAGGATGACGTCGACCTTTTCCTCGCTGCCATCGGCCCAGCGCACGCCGTCCTGCGTGATCGCGCTGAACATCGGCCGGCGCGCCAGCACGCCCCGCTCGCGCGCGGCCCTCAGGGCCGGGGTGAGAGGCAGGCCGGTGACCGAGACGATGGAGCCGGGGATGAGGCCGCGCCGCACCCGGTCCTCGACGATGGCGACGGCCGCCCGTCCGTCCTCGGGCGTGAAGGGGCGCTCGCGGAATTGCGGCTCGCGTCGGGTCACCCAGATCGTCTCGGTCACGCGCGAGATCTCGTCGAGGATCTGCACGGCCGAGATGCCGCCGCCGACCACCAGGACGCGCTGGCCGGCGAAGGCTTCGGCGGTCTGGTAGTCGCGGGTGTGGAGTTGCCGCCCGCTGAAGCGATCCCGGCCGGGAGTGTCGGGAATATAGGGCGTCTCCCAGGTGCCGGTCGCGTTGATGAGGCCGCGGGCCGAAAAGGTCTCCCGGTCCGTCTCGACCCGGAAGCGGCCGCCGCGCTCGCAGACGACCTTGACCGTCACCGGACGATAGACGGGCAGCTCGAATTTGCGCTCATAGGCTTCGTAATAGCGCGGCACCGCTTGCGCCGCCGGCACCTCGGTGAGGCCGGGATCGATGATTTCGGCAAAGGCCATGCCGGGCAGGTCGTGCACGCGGTTGACGGTGCTCAGCGTCAAGGACGGCCAGCGATATTGCCAGGCCCCGCCCGGTGCGGGCGCCTTGTCGAGCACCAGAAAACCGCGCCCCGCCGGCAGGCCTAGCTCGTGCAGATGATAGGCGCTCGACAGCCCGGCCTGGCCGGCGCCGATCACGACGATGTCCACCTTGTAGGCGAGGTGGACGTCCCGCGCGGTTGCCGGATCGGCGGGGGGCGAAGCGGCATTCGCTCCCTCTTCATCATGCTCAGCCATGCTGCGAGAGTGGAGGCCGGGTTCCCGGAATTCAAGAGGGTGGAAACGGGCCCTGAACCATCGGCGAGATTGCATCCCGTTGCCCGAGTTCATATAAAGCAAGCTGACGCTTTGAATATAACCCGCAGAGGACCATGTCGACGCCTGAGCTGGAAAATTCGAGCCTGCAAGCGCGCTCGGGACCCGATCGCCTGTTGCTTCTCCTGAAGACAAGGGGACAGCAGACGGCGGCCGAGCTCGGCCAGGCGATCGGCACGACCGGCGAGAACGCCCGCCAGCAATTGATGAAGCTCGCCGCCGAAGGCCTGGTCGAGACCGAATCTGTCGCCAGGGGCGTCGGCCGGCCCTCCCAGTTCTGGCGCCTGACGGCGCAGGGACATGGCCGCTTCCCCGACACCCATGCCGAGCTGACGGTGAATTTGCTGCGCAATGTCCGCGACTTGCTCGGACCCGAGGCGCTCGAACGCCTGATCGCTGCGCGCGAGGACGAGATGCGCGCGGCCTACCGGGCCGAGCTTGGCCCGGTCGAGGGCCCCGAGGCCCGTATTGCCGCGCTCGCCGAGATTCGCACGCGCGAGGGCTACATGGCCGAGCAGCGCCCCGCCGAGGATGGCGCGGGCTGGATCCTCATCGAAAACCATTGTCCCATCTGCGCGGCTGCCACGGCCTGCCAGGGCTTCTGCCGCTCGGAACTTGCAATTTTCCGCGAAATGCTGGGGCCGCAATGCTCGGTGGAGCGAACCGAGCACATCGTCCATGGTGCCCGGCGCTGCGCCTATCGTATCCGACAGGAAGGATAGTGAGGCGTTGCGCCCACATTGTCTCGCGATGTCGCGAGACGGGTGGTAGGTCTGCGATGGAAAGAGCGGCACGTCGCCATCCGCTGTTCAGGAGGGCCGAAAAGACCGCTCGGCAGTAATGGGAAGGAAAGGCCGATGAGCGTCATGTCGGAACAAGAGGGGAGTGCGCTGGAAGCGTCGACCGTGCGGGCCGTGTCCTGGCGGCTGCTGCCGTTCCTGATGCTGGCCTATCTCCTGGCCTATCTCGACCGCGTCAATCTCGGCTTTGCCGCCTTGACCATGAATGACGAGCTGAAATTCTCGCCTTTGGTGTTCAGCTGGGGCGCCGGCATCTTCTTCATCGGCTATTTCCTCTTCGAAGTGCCCAGCAACGTCATCCTGCACAAGGTCGGCGCAAGCCGGTGGATCGCCCGCATCATGATCAGCTGGGGCATCATCTCCGCGCTGATGGCGCTGGTCGCGGGACCGGTGAGTTTTTACGTGTTGCGTTTCCTGCTCGGCGTGGCGGAGGCCGGCTTCTTTCCGGGCATCATCCTCTATCTGACCTATTGGTACCCGGCCAAATATCGCGCCCGCATTCTCGCGGCCTTCGCCGTCGCCGTGCCGGTATCGACCATGATCGGCGCACCGATTTCCGGCTATCTGCTCGGCATGGACGGCATCGGCGGCCTGAAAGGCTGGCAATGGCTCTTCATCCTCGAAGGTATTCCGGCGGCCCTTCTGGGCATCGTGACCTGGTTTTATCTCACCGATCGGCCAGCGGCCGCCGGTTGGCTCAGCCCCGAGCAGAAAAGGTGGCTCTCCGACCGCCTGGAACGGGAAGAGGCCGCCAAGCAGGCCGCCCATCATCTGGGCCTGCGCCAGGCCTTGGCCTCGCCCAAGGTTCTCGTGTTGAGCCTGGTCTATTTCGGCTTCGTCGGGGCGCTCTATGGCATGCAGTTCTGGCTGCCGCAGATCGTGAAGGCCTTCGGCCTCAGCAATATCCAGACCGGCTTCGTGACGGCGATCCCCTATGTGTTCGGCTCGGTTGCCATGATCCTGTGGGCGCAGCACTCGGACCGCGTCCGCGAACGGGTCTGGCATGTCGCTCTGCCACTCTTCCTGATCGCCTTGTCCCTGGCCGCGGCCAGCACGCTCACCGATCCCGTCCTGACCATGATCGCGCTGACGGTGGCGGCCATCGGCGTGTTCTGCACCTTCTCCCTGTTCTGGACCTTGCCGACAGCCTTTCTGAGCGGGGCATCGGCCGCGGCCGGCATCGCATTGATCAATTCGATCGGCAATCTCGCCGGCTTTGGCGGACCCTATCTGATCGGCTGGTTCAAGGACCAGACCGGGGGCACCGCCATGGGGCTGCTGGCGCTATCGCTCCTGCCGCTCGTCTCGGCCCTGCTGGTGCTGGGACTGGGCCATGATTCGAAAACGGAATTCGTGGCCGCCGAATGACGGGTACTGCGCGGCCGACGGGAGGGTCATGGCCCGATCCCGCGTGTGGCCGATTTCAGTATCGGTGCGGAACGGGCATCGGGGCCTTCAGGGTGCCTTCTTGCCGCTGGCATCGAACTGCTTGAGAAAGGCGATGACATTGGCGATGTCGTCCGGCTTCGACAGGCCGACAAAGGCCATCTTGTTGCCGGGCACCTTCTGTTTTGGGTTCTTAAGATATTCTGAGAGAGTGTCCTCGGCCCAGGTCAGGCCGGCGCTCTTCATTGCCGGAGAATAGGTATAACTGTCAATGGATCCCGATTTGCGGCCGATTACTCCGTTCAACTCGGGGCCGACGGCGTTCTTGGCAGTTTCTCCAACCTGATGGCAGACTTTACACTTGATGAAGACTTTTTCACCGAGCGCCGCATCTTGCGCGAAGGCGGCACTCGATATCAGGATAGAGGCAAGAATTCCAACGGCGACCTGTCGCATTTTCTCTCCCTTTCGACCGTTCATCCAAGGTCATTGAAGATTAAGCTTAATTTCTGCTTATTTTATTCTTCATGTGTCATGCTGCGTTGTGAATCAGTCTAGGCGCAACGTAAAGTGACTGGACAGCATGAAGAATGATGACCACACTGCTTGTCAAGAATAGATATTATCTGCACAGGGAGGATACGTGCTTGCGGGCGTGTGCAATCGGGTCGCTCCCGGTTCGGCAGCAGCGGTCTTTTCAGAAGCAATATGATGGGGATGGGCCCATGATGACCCGCTCCGGTTCCGGGTTATGGTAATGATGAAGCGGCGACAATTTTTCGCGCTTGCGGGTGCAGGGCTGGGCGCGGGGTTTCTGGGCGGCATCGGCACGGCCCAGGCGCAATTGCCGCCGCTGCGCCTCGGTGTCCTGTCCTTCGGCACCGTCGAATGGGAACTCGCCGCCATCCGGGCGCTCGGCCTGGACAAGGCTGCGGGTCTGGCGATCGATCCGCTCAAGCTTGCCTCAAACGATGCGTCGCGGATCGCTTTTCTGGGCGATGCCGTCGACAGCATCGTGTCGGATCTGCTCTGGGCGGCGCGCATGCGCGGCGAGGGGCGCGATATCGTCTTCCTGCCTTTCTCGGCATCGGAGGGCGCGGTGATGCGGGCGCCGAACTCGACGATTGCCACCGTGGCCGATCTTGCCGGCAAGCGCATCGGTGTGGCCGGCGGAGCGCTCGACAAGAGCTGGATCATGCTGCAGGCCTACGCGCAGCATCAGGCCGGTCTCGATCTTGCCAAGGCGGCCATGCCGGTGTTCGGGGCGCCCCCCTTGCTGAGCATGAAGCTGGAACAAGGGGAACTCGATGCGGCCCTGCTCTACTGGAACTTCTGCGCGCGGCTCGAGGCCAAGGGCTACAAGCGCCTGGTCGGTGCCGACGAGGTCGCAAGGTCCTTCGGCGTCGAGGGGCCGCTTTCCTTCGTCGGCTATGTCTTCAAGCGTGGCGATGCGCAGGCCGATGAGAAGATCTCGGCCTTTGCCCGCATATCGCGGCAGGCCAAGCAGGCGCTGGCCAGCCAGGAGGCGCTATGGACACAGCTTCGACCCTTGATGCAGGCCGATGACGAGGCAACCTACGGTGTCCTGAAGCGGACTTTCATCGCCGGCATTCCCAGCCGTTCCGTCGAGGAGGAGCGCGCCGATGCCGCCAAGCTCTATGCCATGCTGGCCAAGCTCGGTGGCGAGAAACTGGTCGGCAAGACCGCCGCTCTTCCGGAGGGGCTCTATTGGACGGGGCGCTGACGGCATCGGGTCTGGGGCGTCTGGCGGGCGTTGCGGCCCGGCTGGTCTCGCTGCTCGCCTTGCTCGTGATCTGGGAGGTCGCTGCCAGGATGGCGAACGGGCCGCTGCTGCCCTCGCCGGGCGCGGTGTTCGCCTTCATCGTCGCTGAGACGCAGCGCGGAGACCTCATCGCCAATGTCGGCATCACGCTGTGGCGGGTAGCCGCCGCCTTTGGCGTGGCCATGCTGATCGGCAGTATCATCGGCGTCGCTCTCGGCCGTTGGCGCCGGGCCAATGCGGCTTTCGACGTCTGGCTGCTGGTGCTGCTCAACATGCCGGCCCTGGTGATCGCGGTGCTGTGCTACATCTGGCTCGGCTTGACGGAGGCCGCTGCGGTGACGGCGGTGGCCCTCAACAAGATCCCCAATGTCATCGTGGTGCTGCGCGAGGGGACACGGGCGCTCGATCGTGATCTGGAGGAGATGAGCCGGGTCTATCGGTTTTCGGCCGTAACTTGGCTGCGCCATGTCCTGCTGCCGCAACTGGCGCCCTATGTCGCGGCCGCGGCGCGCTCCGGCCTGTCGCTGGTCTGGAAGATCGTGCTGTTGGTCGAATTGCTCGGCCGTTCCTCCGGCGTGGGCTACGCCATTTCGCTCTATTTCCAGCTTTCTGATGTCACGGCAGTGCTGGGCTATGCTCTTGCCTTCACCTGCGTCATGCTTGCCATCGAGTTCCTCCTGCTGCAGCCCCTGGAAAAGCATGCCCAACGCTGGCGCCCCGCCCTTGCTTGACGTGCATATCGCCAGCAAGGTCTACCGCGATGATCGCGGCAGGGCGGTGGAGGCTGTCAGGGATTTCGGCCTGTCGCTGTCTCTCGGCGAGTTCGCCTGCCTGATCGGCCCCTCCGGCTGCGGCAAGACCACGGCCTTGAAGATCCTGCTCGGCCTTGACCGTGGCTTCGAGGGCAGGGTGGAGCCGGAAATCGAGACACTGACTGTTGGCGTGACCTTTCAGGAACCGCGCCTGCTGCCCTGGCGGACGGTGGAGCAGAACATCCGGATTGCCCTGCCGCCCGTGCAGCGCAGGCGAAGTCTCGACGACCTGTTCGGGCGGCTCGGCCTTTTGGAGTGGCGCAGCCATTATCCGCATGCGCTGTCGCTCGGCCTGCAGCGCCGTGTTTCGCTGGCCCGGGCTCTGGCGCTGGAACCGCAATTGCTGGTGCTGGACGAGCCTTTCGTATCGCTCGACGACAAGGCCGCTGCCGACCTGCGCACCGGCCTGCTGGCGGCAGTCGCTCATCATCGCATCACGGTCCTGATGGTCACCCATAATGTGCGCGAGGCGATCGGGCTCGCTGACCGGCTGCTGTTTCTGAGCCACCGTCCCACCCGCATCCTACATGAGGTGGTGATCGGCGAGGCGCGCGAGGACCGCCATTCGGCCTGGATCGAGGAGCGGCATCGCGAATTTGCCCGCCGCTTCGGCCTGTGATGCCCTTCATGGCAAGGCGCGTCGCCTGGGACGGCGGACGACAGCCACATGGAGCGACGCTCGATGTGGCGGCGACGTCCGCATCTTGGAAACGCCGCGCTTGCAGGAAAGCAAGAGCGGACGAGACGTCCGCGGTCCCAGCCGCGGCGCCTGATATGGGAGGGTCCGAGGTGATGCGCCGGCTCGTCGTCCTGGCTTTCTTGTGGGGTAACTTTGTCTTCGCAATGAGCGCGGCCCTCGCGCAAACGCAGCCGCCCTTGCCGGTGACCGAGGTGGCGCAGGGTGTCTTCGTCTTTGCCGCGCCGCATGAACTTGCCGCGCCGGGCAATAGCGATGCCATCGGCAATGCCGGCTTCGTCATTGGCGGCGAAGCGGTCGCGGTCATCGATACCGGCGGTTCGCGGCAGGCGGGTCTTGCCCTGCTGGCAGCTATCCGTGCTCGCACCGACAAGCCCATCCGCTATGTCATCGATACCCACGTTCACCCTGACCATCTGCTCGGCAATGCCGCATTCCGTCTGCCCGGCGCGGTGATCGTCGGTCATGCCAATCTGCCGGAGGCTCTGGCAGCGCGCGCCGACACCTATCTTTCGGCGACCCGCAGGCTGATCGGTGAGAGCGCCTTTGCCGGGACCGAGGCGATCGCTCCCACTTTGCTGGTGAAGGATCGTCTCGCACTGGATCTCGGCGGGCGGCGCCTCCTGCTCGAGGCATGGCCGACCGCGCATACCAACACCGATCTCACCGTGATGGACGAGAAGACCGGCACTTGGTTTCTCGGGGACCTGCTTTTTTCGGGCCATGTACCGGCCCTCGACGGCAGTCTCAATGGCTGGCTTGCCGTGATCGGTACACTGCGATCGCGGCAGGCCGCGCGCGTCGTGCCGGGGCACGGGCCGGCGGCGATGGCCTGGCCGGGCGCGGCCGACGCCATGGTTCGCTACCTCGAGCGCTTGCGGGACGATTTGCGCACCATGATTGCTCAGGGCAAGCCCTTGCAGCAGGCCGTGAAGGAGGCGGCGCAGTCGGAACGCGGCAACTGGAAGTTGTTCGACGACTTCAATGTTCGGAATGCGACAAGCGCCTATCGCGAACTGGAATGGGAATAGGCGGCAACCTGCTGGGGCACCGTATAGTACCATCGTTATTTTGCGCTGCACGCAGAAGATGATGCGGTGCATCATAATAAGGTAAAAATAAATCTAGTGGTATGTCAGTCAAATCTTGCACGAACTGAACCCGTTGCATAAGGTAACGCATCTTCGACTTCCAACGGCACCGTGATGGGGATCGCAGTGTCGATTCGAAAGCCAGCGGCTTATGCCTATGGCTCCGAGGCGAAACCGCCGGCTGTGACACGCTGTCGAAGAGACGAGGTATCCCCAAGGCTAGAAGAACGACAATCAAGTTCGGCATGTGGTCCGGCGGGACGGCATGCGTGTGGCCACTCGGAGGAAGCCCAATGAAAATACTGATAGCGTGGCTGGGCGTGGTCTGCTCGCTGTTTTTTGGCGCGCAGGCCTACGCCAATGATGAAGTCCAGAAACTGACGCAGGACCCCAACCAGTGGGTACTGCAGACCGGCGATTATGCGAACACGCGATATTCGAAGCTCGACCAGATAACCTCGGAAAACGTCAAAAAGCTCCAGGTCTCCTGGACCTTCTCGACGGGCGTCCTGCGCGGCCATGAAGGGGCCCCGCTCGTGGTCGGCGACATCATGTATGTCCATACGCCTTTTCCCAACACGGTCTTCGCCCTCGATCTCAACAATGAAGGCAAGATCATCTGGCGTTACGATCCCAAACAGGATCCCAACGTCATTCCCGTGATGTGCTGTGACACCGTCAATCGCGGTCTGGCTTATGCCGACGGCAAGGTGTTCCTGCATCAGGCCGACACCACGGTGGTGGCGCTCGACGCCAAGACCGGCAAGGTGGTCTGGTCCGTCGTCAATGGCGACCCCAAGAAGGGCGAAACCAATACGGCGACCGTCATGCCCGTCAAGGACAAGCTCCTCGTCGGCATTTCCGGTGGTGAATTCGGCGTGCGTTGCCATCTCACCGCCTATGACCTGAAAACCGGCAAGCAAGCCTGGCGCGCCTATTCCATGGGCCCGGACGATGAAATGCTGGTCGACCCGGAAAAGACCACCGAGCTCGGCAAGCCGATCGGCAAGGATTCCAGCATCAAGACCTGGCAAGGCGACCAATGGAAAACCGGCGGTGGCTGCACCTGGGGCTGGTATTCCTATGATCCCAAGCTGAACCTGGTGTATTATGGTTCGGGCAATCCCTCGACCTGGAACCCCAAGCAGCGCCCCGGCGACAACAAGTGGTCGATGACCATCTTCGCCCGTGACGCCGACACCGGTATGGCCAAGTGGGTCTATCAGATGACGCCCCATGACGAATGGGACTATGACGGCGTCAACGAAGTTCCGCTGGTTGATCTCAAGATCGACGGCAAGGAGCGCAAGGCCCTGGTCCATCTGGACCGCAACGGCTTCGGCTACACCCTCGACCGCGAGACGGGCGAGCTGCTGGTCGCCGAAAAGTATGACCCGGTGGTGAACTGGGCCACCAAGGTCGACATGGACAAGAACAGCAAGACCTATGGTCGTCCGCTGGTCGTGGCCAAATATTCGACCGAACAGAATGGCGAAGACGTCAACACCAAGGGCGTATGCCCTGCCGCTCTCGGCTCCAAGGACCAGCAGCCGATGGCCTATTCCCCCAAGACCGGTCTCTTCTACGTGCCGACCAACCATGTCTGCATGGATTATGAGCCGTTCAAGGTGAGCTACACCCCGGGCCAGCCTTATGTCGGCGCCACTCTGTCGATGTATCCGGCCCCCAACAGCCATGGCGGCATGGGCAACTTCATCGCCTGGGACGCTGCCAAGGGCAAGATCGTGTGGTCGCTGCCCGAGCAGTTCTCGGTGTGGTCCGGACCGCTCGCAACCGCCGGTGGCGTCGTGTTCTACGGCACGCTGGAAGGCTATCTGAAGGCCATCGATGCCAAGACGGGCAAGGAACTCTACAAGTTCAAGACCCCCTCCGGCATCATCGGCAACGTGATGACCTACACCCACAAGGGCAAGCAATATGTCGCAGTGCTCTCGGGTGTCGGTGGCTGGGCCGGTATCGGCCTGGCGGCAGGCCTGACCGATCCGAATGCGGGTCTGGGCGCCGTTGGCGGCTATGCAGCCCTCAACAGCTACACGGCGCTCGGCGGACAGCTGACGGTGTTCGCACTGCCATGAGTGGATGAGGCTACCCAGAGCAAAGCGCGTTCAAGCGTGAACGCGTGTTTGCTCTGGCTCGCTGCTTCGAGGCGTCTTTGCGATTCTCGTCGATGTCGACAAATCGCAAAACACTCTAGTCGATCATCCAGTTGAGGCTGGAGGAAGCTTCGTCTTTCCTCCAGCCTCCTCGCCAGACAAAAGCAGAGCCTGCCTGTTTTCGGTGCCGTTCGGCCCGCGAAATGGTGGCCTGCGCCCTGAGTGGGAGACAGACGATTGCTTGTCCAAGCCAATCCAATCAAATTACAAACCGGGAACCGCCCCGCCGCCCCCCTTCAACGTAGCGCGCTCTTCGGCTTGACGGCGCTGGCGTTGAGCCTTTTTGCAGCGACGTCGGCCTTCGCCGATCCTGCCAAGCCGGCAAGCAGCGAGGATGGCAAATATAGCGATGCCGAGGGTGCACCAACCTATAACGTTACTGCAGATGGCAATGTGGATTGGTATACTTTCTCCGGTTACCGGCGCTATCATTCCGAATGCACGGTGTGCCACGGCCCGGACGGAGCGGGTTCGACCTATGCGCCGGCTCTCACCGATTCCCTGAAAAAAATGAACTATGAGCAGTTCACCACCGTCGTGGTGCAGGGCCGCAAGGATGTCAGCACGTCAAGCCAGAAGGTGATGCCCACTTTCGGCACGAACCGGAACGTGATGTGCTATCTTGATGACATCTATGTCTATCTGCGAGCGCGCAGCGACGGTGCACTCGCGCGCGTCCGTCCCGAAAAACACGACCCCAAGCCGCAGAGTGCCAAGGATGCCGAAACGGCCTGCATGGCGAATTGAGTTCAGCCAGCTTCTCGTGCCAGGACTTGCCCTGGCCGGGTTGGCGTTCGGCTTGAATCCTGCCAGCGCCCAGCAGGTGCCCGAACTCGTCGACAAAGCCAATCTGCGCGTATGCTCGGATCCGGCCAACATGCCGTTCTCGAACCGCCGCCAGGAAGGGTTCGAGAACCGCATCGCCGAGATCGTGGCCAGGGAGTTGCAGCGGCCGGTGCGGTATTACTGGCTGCAGCAGGGCATGGGCTTCGTGCGCAACACGTTAGGCACGGGCCTGTGCGACGTCGTCATCGGGGCAGCATCGGGCTCCGATCTGACGCAGCATACCAACCCCTATTACGCATCGACCTATGTCCTCGTGGTCAAGGCGGCCGGACCCCTTGCCGGTGTCACCAAGTTGGAGGATGCCGCCCTCAAAGGACGCAGATTTGGCATCATCGCCGGGACGCCGCCCGTCGATCACCTCCAGCGGCTTGGCCTGGTCGACAAGGCCAAGAGCTACGGGCTGACCCTGGATCAGCAGGATAATGCGGCGGGCAAGGAAGCGATCGACGATCTCGTCGCGGGGACGACTGATGGCGCCCTGCTGTGGGGGCCGATCGCCGGTTATTACGCCGGCAAGGCCAGCGTGCCGCTCAAGGTCATTCCCCTCGTGCAGGAGAGCGAGCGGCCCCTGCTGGCCTATCGCATCACCTTCGGCATCCGGGCGAACGAGACGCAGTGGAAGCACACGCTCAACGCCGCTATCCGCAAACGCCAAAAGGACATCGAACAGGTGCTTGACGACTATGGTGTGCCCAGGGTTTCCATCGAAAGCCTGCCGGCGGAGCGGCCCAATCTCGCCGCCGGGCAGATGCAGGAGTGATGTGATGACCCGGATGACAGTGCGCAGTGCCGTCATTCTGGTCCTCGCGCTTTTGGCGCAACCCGTGCATGCAGGCTCCCCTCCCGAGCCAAATGGCTACCGTCTCGATGACTACAAGGCGCCGACGCCGGCAACTCTTGCCGGCGCAACCGTGCTGGACACCGGGCGAGCCGAGGCGCTCTGGAAAACGCGAGAGGCCATCTTCGTCGATGTCCTGCCGCACCCACCCAAGCCGGCGGAGCTCCCAGCCGGCACGGTTTGGCGGGACTCGCCGCATGAAACCATAGCGGGCGCGGTCTGGTTGCCGGAAGTTGGTCGCGGAGCCCTGGCGGCACCGACGGAAGAGTATTTCAAGCGCAGCCTCGCGGAGCTGAGCCAGGGGCGCCACGAGCAGGCGCTGGTATTCTTCTGCAAGAAGGATTGCTGGATGTCGTGGAACGCCGCCAAGCGGGCGCTGAGCTACGGCTATGGCCGCATCTATTGGTATGGCGATGGCGTTGACGGCTGGAAGGCCGCAGGCCTGGCCATGGAGGTGGCCAAGCCGAGGCCCTGATCGGTGATGCTGCAGGCCGGGACGGAACCAGAAGATGTCCTTGGTCGTCTTGTCCATCAGGAAGGGAGAAGCATGATGTCTTCTATCCAGACTCTTGCCGGACCGGTGCCTTCGCGCCGGCGCGTCCTCGGCGGTGCATGCTTGGCCGCTATTCTTCTTCTTGCCGGTCCGGGCGTGGCTGAGGCGGGCGATACGCCGAGCGAAGCGACCTGGGATTCCATCCATACGGACATTTTCGGACAGCAGGGCATAGATGCCGAGCCGACTGTGACGCTCGGTGCGCCCGCCAGGGCCGAGGATGCGGCGCTCGTGCCGATCGAGGTGCATATCAATCTGCCACCCGGCGATGCCCGTACGGTCAAGGCAATCACGCTGGTGGTTGACGAGAATCCCTCGCCATTGGTGGCAGTCTTCAAGCTCGCAGAAGGCAGGCGGCAATTCGGCCTGTCGACGCGCATCCGCGTCAATTCCTATTCCTATGTCCGGGCGGTCAGCGAGACCAGCGACGGAAAGCTGCACATGACCAAGGTCTTCGTGAAGGCGGCGGGCGGCTGCTCTGCCCCGGCGGGGAAGGACCCGGCCGAGGCCAAGGCTAATCTGGGCAAAATGCGCTTCCGCGACTTTACGAGCACGGGCAGCCAGGAAGCCCAGGTCCAGATCCGCCATCCCAATTATTCCGGCATGCAGATGGACCAGGTGACGCGGCTCTACACACCAGCCTGGTTCGTGCAGACCCTTGCGGTTGCCCAGGGCAACAAGCCGGTCTTTTCCATGGAGGGCGGCATCTCGCTCAGCGAGGATCCCACTTTTCGCTTCAGCTATGAGAAGAATGGTCAGGCCGTCACCGTCGACGTCAAGGACACCGAAGGCAACGAGTTCAAGCGGGCCTTTCCGGCTGACGGGGGCAGCTGAAACGGGGCACCGGAAGCGACGCTGGCAGGCAGACAGGAAGAACAGGCAGGATGCCCATAGGCGCTGACTTTGCGGCACTCGGTGCTTATCTGGTGGGTCGATCTCCAGATCGACCATCTTGGAAGCGCGGTGCTTGCCGGCAGGAAGATGCCGATCTGGAGATCGGCACACCTCGTTTCAGGCGCCTCCACTCGCAAAGTCAGCGCCTATGGGCAGGATGCCTGCGATCCTACATCGAGTAGCTTTCCCTGCGACCTGGTCTTAGAAGAAGCGTCACCGAAACAGGTGATGTGATCAAACAATGGCCGGCAACGTCGAGACGCAGGATCATCTTGAAATCGGTCTCGATGCGAACGAGGCCGTCGTCTTGTTCGAGCTTCTTTCGCGCTGGTGCGATCCGAAGACCGGCGCCACGCCGGCGGGCTCATGTTTTGAAAGCACCGCCGAATGCGTAGTCCTTCACAGGCTTCTGGGCAGCCTCGAGAAACAGCTCGTCGCTCCGTTCAAGCATGATCATGCCGAGACCCTCGCACGGGCCCGAAGCCATCTTCAGCATGATTGGGATTATCCGACGCTGAACGGCTGAGCCCGCATGCAGCTCTATTTGAAGCAGCGGATCTCGGCCTCGGCCTGGGTGCGCCTGAGATTGGCGACGACATCGTCGAACTGCTTGGTGCTGCGGAATATGGCGGATTGCTGGCCGACGCCCTGCCGCATGGCCAGGATGGTTTCGGCCCTCTCATAGCCGTCATAGGGCAGGATGGAGGCGATCACGTCGATCGAGCAGGTGCAGCGCTCCATGGCCTCCCGGCTCTCGCCATTGGCGGCCATGCAGCCGATCACATAGTCGACCCGTGCGTTGGTCGGATAGTCGTTCTCGACCTCCGCGCCAAAAGCGGGAGCAGCTGCGGCTGCTAGCACAAGGAGTGCCAGAAGTGTGTCAGTCGGGCTTGGCCTCATAGGAAATCCCTTCGTCAAGCAGCGGGCTGTTCTTTCCCGGTGCCGAGACCTCGATACGGGCGATCTCGCCCGGCAGATCCCTCGCCACCAGGAATTCGTAGCGTAGCGTGTCCAATCCGTTGAGCCGGGCCTTGTTCGGATCGTCGCTGAAGGGCTGGATCGTGACGCGCCAGCCGGGGAGGGCGCGGCCCTCGAACGGAATTTCGGCGGGCTTGACCTCGGCCTTGTCGCGCAGGGCAACACGGATTGCCGTCTTGAAATAGCGCGGATTGGCCCGGTAGCTTTCGGCGAGCACGCCGATGTGATGCTCCAGGAAGAGGCTCAGCACCGGGTTGCCGCTCATGTTCTCGAAAGGCCCGGCGGCGCGCCGGTTGGCGCCGCTGAACAGCTGGACTTTCACCGTGCGGGTTTGCGGTGTCTCACCCTTGTCGAGGGTGAGGCGGATCGTGTCCTCGAAAGAGGCCCCATAAAGTTTGTCGTCGGCACTCTTGCGATGATAGGCGTAGGTCAGCACCTGGTTGGCACTGGTCTTGTCGAGCTGAGGTTCCTCGAACAGCAAGGTGGCGGCATCCGGTATCGCGGGGGCGGCATGGGCCATGCCGGCGAGGGCGAGGAAGATCAAGCCCACCAGGCATGGTCGCCTCGGGCTGCGATGGAAATAGCTGTTCATGCCGGTTGTCCCTCCGCGTGGCTCGGCGCAGCCGTCATGACGCGGTAGTCATAGGCCGGTGGCGAGGAAACGGCCGACTCGGATGCGGCCAGGGCCTGCATGCGGTCGTGCCAGGGCGATTTGTGGCAGGCTGGATCGGTTGCGCCGGCATCGCCGGTCAGCGCGAGGGCCTGGCAGCGGCAGCCGCCCCAGTCGCGCTCCCGCCGTTCGCAGCTGCGGCAGGGATCGGGCATCCAATCGGTGCCGCGATAGGCATTGAAGGCCGGCGAGGACTGCCAGGTTTCCGCCAGCGTGTGCTCGCGAACCGACCAGAACTCGAGATGGGGGATGGTTTCGGCGGCATGGCAGGGCAGGATCTTGCCGGAGGGTGTCACATTGAAGGTGCGCCGCGCCCAGCCGCCGCTGCATGGCTTGGGATAGGCAGAATAATAGTCGGGCACGACGAGGTCGATGACGATGCGACCCTTCAGCCGCTCGCGCGCCTCCTCCACCAAAGCGATCGAGGCGTCTGCCTGCGCGCGTGTCGGCATCAGGGCGGCACGATTGCGCTGGGCCCAGCCATAATATTGGGTGTGAGCGATTTCGACGCGCTTGGCCTGCATCTCGACGGCGAGATCAATGATGTCGCCGACCTCGCCAATATTGGCGCGGTGAACGACCGCATTTACCGTCAGCGGCAGATCCAGCGCCACCACGTGCCGGGCGAATTCCCGTTTCCTGGCATGCGCACCGGCAAGGCCGCCAATGCGCTCGGCTGTCTCGGCCGCGGCCGCCTGGATGGAGAGCTGCACATGATCGAGGCCGGCCTCGGCCAGGGCGTCGAGCCGGCTATCCGCTGCCCCGACGCCGGCCGTGATCAGGTTGGTGTAGAGGCCGAGCTCGGCGCAATGGGCCGTCAGTTCCACGATGTCGGGCCGGGTGGTCGGCTCGCCGCCAGACAGGTGCACATGCAGCACGCCCAGCGCGGCTGCTTCGCCGAACACGCGCTTCCATGTCGCCGTGTCCAATTCCTGCGCGCGGTGATCGAGTTCGAGCGGGTTCGAGCAGTAGGGGCAGCGCAGCGGGCAGCGATGCGTGAGTTCGGCCAACAGGCCGATGGGATTGGGAATGCGGGCGCCGCTCGTCATCGCTCGATCACCCGCTTGATGAGAAGGTCGTCGAGCATGGCGATGACGTCACCCTCGATCACCTCGCGCGCCTCGCCATAGCGCTCGGCGAGCAGATCGCAGATTTCGCCGACGTTGCGCTGCCCGTCCACCAGTTCCACTACGCTCGCCGCCACCGCATCGAGGCCGAAGGCGCGTTCGGGTGCCAGCAGCATGTGCTTGTCGCGGACCGTGTCGAAGCGAAGCCTGACGCCGCGCGGCAGGCGCGGCACGTCCTGGGGCGAGAGCGCACTCATGACGCCAGCTCCATGCCCGGAATCCAAGCGCCGGGCGGCGGTAGGCCGGGCGTCACATAGGCATGCTGCAGCGCATCGAGCTGCGCCCACAGCACATCGCATTTGAAGGCGAGGGCAGCCAGGACGGCTTGTTGCAGCTCGATGGTGGTGGCGTGCTGCTTGACGTAGTCGAGCGCGAAATCGGCATCGCGAGGCGCCTGCGACAGGCGCTTGTCGAAATAGGCGAGAGCCTGGGGCGAGATGAARTCGTAACTGGCCAGCATGCCGGCGATGCGCTCGGAGATGATGGTGGGCGCGAACATCTCGGTCAGGGAGGAGGCGATTGCCTCCAGCAGCGAACGGTCGCGCACGAAATCGACATAGGCCTGCACGGCAAAGCGYRTCGCCGGCAGCAGGCCGCGGGTAGAGACCACATAGTCGCGCGGGAAGTCGAGGCTGTCGGTCAGTTTCAACCAGCGCTCCAGCCCGCCATCGCCGTCGGAGGTGCCGTCATGGTCGACGATGCGCTGGCGCCAGATCCGGCGCAGGGCCGCCTCCTGCATGCGGGCGAGGAGGGTGGCGTCCTTCACCGGGATCATGGCCTGGTAGAAGTAGCGGTTGAGGGCCCAGGCGCGCACCTGGTCCCGGCTGAGGCGCCCGCCATGCAGGGCGGCGTGGAAAGGATGGAGATTGTGATAGCGCCGATGGCCGATGTCGCGCAGCTTGGCTTCCAAGGCGGAGGGCGAAAGGAGCTTGGTCATAGGCGAAACACCATGCCGTCATGGGCGACCTGCCAGCCGGCTGTCTCGACCGCTCGCCGTTCGGGCGAGCCTTCCACCAGCACCGGGTTGGTATTGTTGAGATGGATGAAGACCCGCTGTCGCACCTGCAGGCCGGCGAGGGCAGCCATCGAACCATCGGGGCCGGCTATCGGCATATGGCCCATGCGTCGCCCCGTCTTGGTGCCCACGCCATGCCGGATCATCTCATCGTCCTCCCAGAGCGTGCCGTCGAACAACAACAGATCGGCATCGGCGATGGTTTCGCGCAGCCAGGGTGGCACGGCGGCGCAGCCCGGTATGTAGGCGATCCGCCTGGAGCCGCTCGCCAGGATCGCCCCGACCGTCGCTTCGCTTTCCTCGCCCAGACGCATCGGCTCATCCTCGCGCCAGAGCGGCAATTTTCCCGGGACCGGCACCAACGTCACGGTCAGGCCCGGCACGGCTTCGAAGCCCTGGCCGGGTAGCACGGCCTGGCGCCGCACGACATCGCGCGCCAGCACGTCGAACACCCGGTTGTCGGCCAAGCTGTCCAGCGTTTCGGCCGTGCCGTAGAGCGTGAAGGCCTGGCGTTCGCGCAGCCCCAGCAGGCCGGCGACATGGTCGACATCGCCATTGGTCAACAGGACCGCTGCAATCGGCGAATGGCGCGGAAATTCCTTGGGCTGGAGCGCGGGCACCGCCAGGATCTGCTGGCGGATATCGGGCGAGGCATTCAGCAAGAGCCAGTCTGCCCCATTCGCCGAAACGGCGATGCTCGACTGGGTGCGGGGCCGGACCCGATTGTCGCCAGCCCAGGCCAGACGGCAAACCGGACAGCCGCAATTCCATTGCGGAACGCCACCTCCGGCTGCCGCCCCCAGAACGACGGCATGCAAGTCTGCTTGCATGGCTCCGGTTCCGTTACTGTCGCCGGTTCAGTTCAGAACTCCGGCGGCAGATCCTCGTCGGACATATAGCCCGTCACTTCCATTCCGACGCAAAACTCGATGATTTCAGGTTTGGTCCAGCGCATTTCAATTCCTCCGTTGCTTGGGTTGTGAGCTTTTTCATAAGGAATTTATAAGTATTAATCTTGGATGTTGCCAAGATCATTACCAACAACACTATCCACGTCTTCCATCAATACCGCAAGTGAAAATAGGTGCGGGATTGCACGGGCCTCGTTTGAAGAGAGTAGGAGCGGGCAGCATTCCGATCGGCGCTCCCTGGGGGCGCTGGCATCCAGCCGGTTTTTGGCCATGCCGCCTCCCGCACGGGAATGGATTCGATCTGTTGGAGACAGCGACATCATATCCAAATATGTGGTATCGGACTTGAATAATGTCCAAGCTACTTTGGTGTCGAAAACCTTAGGTGAGACATGCGCCATTTTGGGAGTGCTATTGCTGCTGCAATCATCTTGGCGATCTTGCCGAGCTACACGATGGCGGCTCCAATTTGCCAAGTATCGCAGGCCATACAACAACGCATTCTTTTTTCCATTTGTGGGGAATTGGGCTCCCATCCCGCTCGGGAGGGCAAGAGCTGTATTTTGCCGACCACCAGCCTCAATATCCAGGAGGCCGTCATTTTCACGGCATTCATCGAGCGATGCGGGAAGCGGGATTTTGCGGAACAAGCCTATCGCGGCATCGCCCGGGTATACGGCACATTCGCAACCATGGCTCGCTGCACCGGGGTCGATCTTGACATTGACGGTATGATCGCCGCCGCCCGATCGAAGGAAGCAGCCAACAGCGCCGGACGGGCTTGCCCGCCCGCGCAGAGCGATGCGGCAAAAATGGCTCTGGCGGGTGTCGTCAAATTTTGGCAGGCCGAGACGGATTCGAACGCAATGGCTCTAATTGAGCGAGGTATTTATGGCGAGGCCGGCGTCGCCGTCGATGCAAAGGGCAATGTCACCGAAAAATAGATCCATGTCATCGCCCTCCGGGCTCGGCAGTCGCCTCCGGCGGAGCGGCTGCACGTCACGCTCTTAAAATCTCCTCGCCCGCCCGTGCTGCCTCGTCAGCGTCCCGAGCGGTTGCCGGCCATGTCGAGCATGAAGCCGCGGCCGCGTACCGTGCCGATCAAGGGGCCGCCGACGCGGGTGATATCGGCGAATTTGGTCCGGAGATAGCCGACATAGACGTCGACGACATTGAGCGAGACGCCGCCTTGCGTGGCCCAGAGGCGGTCGAAGATCTCGCCACGTGAGACGGGATGGTTGGCGCTTTGCATCAGCAAGGCGAGCAGTTCGGCCTCTCGCTGGGTCAGGCGCACATGCACGGTGCCGTAATGGGCCTGGCGCGTCTCGTGGTCGAGCACGAGACGTCCGACGATCAGGCGCTCATGCTCTTCCGCGGTGCCGGAGCGATGCAGCAGGTGGGTGCGAAGCCGCGCCACCAGTTCGTCGAACTGGAAGGGCTTGACGATGTAATCGTCCGCTCCGGCCGTGAGGCCGTCCACCCTGTCCTGCACCTCGTCCTTGGCGCTGACGAACAGGATCGGCCCGGTATAACCGGTCTCGCGCAAGGCGCGGCAAACGTCGAGCCCCGAACCGTCGGGTAGAATCATGTCGAGCACCACCGCGCAGGGATTGATATCCCGGGCGGTGTCGAGGGCCTGGTCCGCCCGCTCCACCGTGGTGACGTCGAACCCTTCCACCTTCAGGCCGCGGCTGAGCATCGAACCGATGTCAACATCGTCTTCGACGAGCAATACATTCATGATGTAAATCCTGTGTGCGTATTCCCCTCGGCGGCTCGGGGCAGTGTGATCGCCACCCGCGTGCCGCGCTCGATCTTTGGATCCGATGCTATAACGATGCTGCCATGATGTCGCGTGATAACCCACTGGGCCAAAGCGAGGCCGATGCCGAAGCCTGAGGCGGCACCGCTGTCGCGGCTGACGAAACGCTCGAACATCTGCTCGCGTGCCTGGGCCGGGATGCCGCAGCCATCGTCGCTGACGAAGATGCTGGCGGCGTCGGATGCATCCTCCAGGCGCACTTCTATGCGCGTGGCCCCCTTGGCATGGCGGACGGCATTGTCGATCAGGCCTTCGACCACCTGGCGGATCCAGTCGCCATCCGCGACGATGTCGCCTGGTGCCTCGGGGAGGGCGAGCGCAATCTCGAGCTGGTGGCGCCGCGCCACGGGTGCATAGCTCTCGACGGCGTCTGCCAGCAGGCGCGCCAGGTCGATGCGACGGAAATCGAGGGTGATTTCGCCGCTTTCCGAGCGGGCGACGCGCAGCATGTCCTCGACCCGCCGATGCAGGCGGAAGGCGCGCTGGCGGATGATGGCGAAGGTGGTGCGGACTTGTTCAGGGGCAATGGAGGGCGCGCGCAGGGCGATGTCGCATTCGCCCAGGACCACGGTCAATGGCGTGCGCAGCTCATGGCTGACATCGGCAAAGAAACGCCGGCGCGAGCGGTCGATGCCGGCCAGCCTCTCATTGGCGGTGGTGAGATCGGCCGTTCGCTCGGCCACGGTGCGTTCGAGCGCGGCTCTGTCCAGCGACAATCTATCTTCGCGCCGGGCCAGCGAGGCCGCCATGCGGTTGAAACGGGCCACCAGCAGGCCGAGCTCGTCGCGGGCCCCGATGGCGAGCCTGATATCGAGCTTGCCGCGGCCGATGGCGATGGCGGCATCGTCGATGGCGCTGATACGCCGCAGCAGCGGCCGGGTGATCCGCTGGTGCAGCAGGATCGCGATGAGAATAGCCAGGATCGCGGCAGCAATGGCAGCAATGGTGAGGCGCTGCGAAGTACGGGCGATATCCTCGCGTGCCAGCTTGACAGCTTGGCGCTCGGCCTCCACCAGAGCGGACAGCCTCGGGCCGGCGCTCAGGCCGAAGCCGTTGAGGGCTCCGCGAATGGTATCGCTGCGCGCGGCCGCATCCACCTGCTCGAGTCCGCCGGCGATAGCTGCATCCAGGCCGGCAACATCCGCACGCAGCAGAGCCAGCATGCGCTCCGGCGGCTCGGTGCGGCCGGGCACGGCTTCGCCCTGCCAGGGATCGGCACCGGCCGAATTCAGCACGGTGTCGATCTGGCTCTTCAAGGCGGTCAGGCGCAGGCGGCTCGGCGCCGCGGCCTGGGCGCTGTCGATGGCGGCGAAGGCATAGTCGGTGAGGCGTCCAGAGGCCTCGGCAAGCAGGTCGAGCCGGCGCTGCGACACGGTGAGCCGCTCGACGGCGAAATCGGAGGTGCGCACCGCGAACAACAGACCGGCCGCCGCCAGCAAGGTCAGCATGGCGGCACCGGCGATCAGGAAGGAGAGGGAGCCTCGGATCGATCCCATGCCGCCATGAACCAGAATGTTCCGACCATTTGCAGTCGGTTGCGTATGCACACTTGCCCAGCCGAGGCACCGACGCAAGGCTGCGGGGCCCAAAGTCCTGGAGCGTTTTGCGGCAGTACCCTGTTTTCAGATGTCGGTGGACAGGTCGCGCTTGGTGACACAGCGCCAGTTGCGTACTTTCCATTGGCGATGCGTGGATTGCCACTGGGCGATGGTTTCCTGTGCATGCAGCAGGCAGGCCATGCTGTCGCGTGTTTCCATGGACCAGCTGATGCGCTCCTCGCGGCAGTTGTCGGGCGCGCCCATCAGGCAGACTGTCATGAGAATCCACATCGCTTGCCTCTTGGGATGCCTCTCGTGCAGATGGAGACAATAAGCGTGTTCTCGTTCGGGGTTTCAATCAAGCTGCACATGCGGCCTACCTCCGGGGAGGTAGCGGCAAGGTCCTGGGCTTCATCGGGCCGGCTCATGACGCCGGCATCAGGATTTCGCCCTTGCCGAGGGTGGCAAGGTCGCCGGCCAGGCGCTCGGTTTGCTCACAGATGATCTCGGCCGATTGAGGCCTGATTGCCGCCACGGCGCGGCGAAGCAGTTGGGCGACCACGAGACGGTGCCGGCCCGTTGGCACGAAGCTCGGCAGCAGGGCGCCATGCGTGGCGGCGATGATGGTGCCGCGCCGCATGCCATAACCGGGATTGTCGCCAATACCCTGGGCCACGATAGTCCCGGCTATCAGGCCCGAGCCGGCGTAATCGCCCGCTCGTCCACCGACGAGAATCAGTCCTCGCCGCATGCGCTCGCCCAGCCTGTCGCCCGCGTCGCCTTCGATCACGAGGATGGCGCCGTCAAGGCCATGCATCGCACCATGGATGGCACCGCCGGCACGTTCACCGGCGTGGCCGGCGATGCGGACAAGTCCTGCCGTCGCGGCGCTTGCGGCAAAGGGGCCGGCATTGCCGGAGATCTCGATCGTGCCGCCCCGCATCGCCTGGCCGAGCCGCTGGCCGACATCGCCTTCCACCACGAGGCGGCCGGATTCGAGGCCGGCACCCACAAGGTCGAATCGCGTCGATCCGCCCTGGAAGCGAATATCGGTGCGTTCGCCTTCCTCGACGGCGAAGATATCGGCCACGGCGACGCCCCGCCGCGAGGTGCCGATCGGCAGTCTCTCGATCTCCGCGATGGAAAGCGCTCCGATGCGATGCGGCACCAGGCCCGACAGGTCGAGGCGTTCGGGCGGGGCTTCGCGCAGGCGAAAAATGAGGGCACTCATGTCAGCAACTCGCGCAGATGAAAGTGATATTTGCCGAGCTTGCCGCCGTAATTGCCGGCGGTGACACGCACCAGGCCGTTCTGCGGGCCTACTTGGACGGCCGCATGCAGGCCCGCCCGCATCGAGGCCCGCACGGCCTCGGCCGAAAATCCGTCGATGACGATTTCAAGCACCGCCCCGATTTCGGGCGCCAGGGCTGAGCGGCTGCGGCCCTTCAGCGTCGGACAATAGGGATCGTTGGTCGAGGCCATCATGCCCTTGGTGCGCCCGCCGACCTTGGAGCCGGAGCGCACGATACCGCCGGGAAAAGGCAGGATCACGTCCGATACCGCCGATGCTGCCTTGGCCGCGGCCTCGGCCACCGCCAGCGTGCCTGCCTGGTCGCGGCCGAGGAACAAGAGATTGCCGCCACCGACTGCGCCCTCGACGAGGCCGGTATCGTGTTCGCAGACGAATTCGCCGTCCATCACCGGCACCCGCCAATAGCGATGGCCACCGACACGCTTGGCCGTCTCGTAGCCATCGCCGAAATAGCGGATATTGGCGCCCAGCTTGAGACGCCGCGCGCCCTCGGAGCCGGCATAGCAGGCCGAGCCGGGGCTGGTCAGCACGCATTGGCCGACACGCCGCGCGAGCTGCTTTCCGAGCCCGTCGGCGTCGAAGCCGAACAAAAGAACGCGCAGGCCCGGCCTGCCGTCCGGAGTCTCCTCCGGCGAGAGGCTGCGGTCGATGCCGGCCTCGATGCCGCAGCCGATCACCGAAGTGGCGAAGCCCGTCAGGCTCGCTGCCGCAATCTCGGCCCAGCGCGGCGTATCGGCCGTCAACACGATTGCCGTCGCGGCCATGCCGAAGGCTTCGGCAAAGGTATCGTCGATGGCGATGCCGTTGAGCGTCAGGTCGGAGCTGAGTGTTGGGTCAGAGCTGAGTGTTAGGTCAGACATGGCTCGACCTCGAAAACGTTTCTTTCGCCGAAGGCCTCCAGAGGTACGGCAAAGCTTTCCAGGCCGGCACCGAAGCGCTCCTCGAGATAGCGATCGGCGTGACGCTGCATGGCCGGGTCGAACTGTGGCGCCAGCGTCAGGGTGCGGCCGGCGCGCCATCCCAGCGGCTCGCCTTTGCGCACCACAACCGCGCCGTCCTTGAGCACGAGCTCGGCCGAGGCGAACATGGCAGTGCGGTCGGCATCCTCGCGGTAGACAGCTACGTCCGCCCGTGCGCCGGGCTTGAGATGGCCGCGATCCGCCAGCCCGAGCAGGCGTGCCGGGGCGGCGCGGGTCATGATTGCGACCTCCATCAGGGTGTATTCGCGCTCGATCGCGGCAAGGCCGCTGCGCTCACGCACGATATCCGGCAGGCTCGCCAGGGTCCGGTCCCGCTCCGCCTTGTCCATGAGCAGATGAATGAGGCGGGGATAGGCGGTGAACGGGCCACCATTGGGATGGTCGGTGGTGAGCAGCACACGCCAGGGATCCGGCGAAAGCAGGAAAAGTTCGAGGCCGATGGTGAACTGCAGGGCATTGATGTCCGAGTTTCGGCGATAGCGGTAGGGCACGATGCCGCCGCCCTCGGCGTCGCCATCGACCAGGATCCATTTGCGCGGCCGGCCGGCCTTGCGGCTGGAGAATTGCCGGAGAATGTCGAGCGATATCGTACAGGTCTGGCCGAACACCACCTGGCCGACATCGATGGTCGCGTTGGGATTTGCCGCCAGGGCCTCGCAGACCTCGGCGGCGGCGGAGGCGATCCCGCCGCTCTCGTGCCGGGCATAGCTATAGAACTGGGCGTGGGCGAAATGGATGGGCCGGCCTTCCGCGGCCTGCATGGTGGCGACCAGCGTATCGACGGCGCCGGGCAGGCCGAGATTGCTGCAGTGGACATGCAGCGGGTGCGGCACGCCGATGGCCATGGTCGCGTCGAGCAGGGCCAGGAGGATCTGGCGCGAGGTCAGGCCATAGCTCGGCACCTCGTCGTCGAGCCCGAAGGCGCGGACATTCTGCTTGAAGGCGGCCGCCCCGCCGGCATTGATGACCTTCACCCCGAGCCCGCGCGACGTCGCCAGCGTCAACGCCGTCAAGTCGCGCACCGCCTGGGCGCCCTCCTTGCGCCGGAGCAAGGAGAGCAACTGATCATCATTGCCGAGCACGCTGAGGGCGCCACGGTCGATGAGGGGAATGTCGTCGAGCTCGAGATGGGTTGCCAGTGCGGCGCTGGGCGCCAGTGCCGGCTCGATCACCGTCGTATATCCCATGCGCGCGTAGAGGCGTCCGGTCTCGAAGGCCGACCAGCGGGCCGTCGAAAAGGGCAAAGCCGGGTCGCCGGCGGTTTCGCTGACATGGAGTTCGGGCAGCAGCAAGCGTGCCAGGGTCACGTTGCCGCCGGCAATATGCGAATGGACGTCGATGCCCCCAGCCATCACCACGCAGCCGCGCGCGTCGATCACGGTGTCGGCGACGGCCTGTACCGGCTTTTCGACGATGCGCTCGTCCTGGATCCACAGATCCGCCTTGCCGTCTCGGCCGGAAGCGGGATCAACGATACGGCCGCCTGCGATGCGTGTCAGCATGATGCCTGCCCCTTCTCGCCGATCGCGGCCTGGATGGCGTCGAGGATCTCGGCCGCGCCGGCGTTTCGCGAGGCGGTGCCGGTTCCGATGGCGGTGAGGGTGGCACGGCGCTCGTCGAAATAGACGGCTGCGCCGGCCTCTCCTGGAACGTCGACCTCGATCACGATGCGGGCCTGCGCTCCATCGGGGCGTCCCGAGAGCGCGATGCATGGAAGGTTTGTCGGTGCCGCTTCGGTATTGGCCAGGGCATTGAGCCATAAGACCGCGTCAGCCTCACCGTCCGCCATCAGGCGTCGCGCGTCGAAGCGCCAGGGATCGTGCTCTGGATAGCCGCGTCCCAACCCGACGCGCGGCGCGTCACCGGTCGTCCAACTGCCCACCGACAGGGCTAGCCGCGCCGTGGCCGACACGCCGAGCGGCAGGTTGGAAAAGCGGGTCTTGTCATTGAGATCCTTGATCAAGCCTTGCAGCATGCCGACGGCTGGTTCGCCCAGTTCCTGGGGATCATAGACGGCGACCCCGAAACGGGCAGCTTTCGCCCTGTCGGCGACGGCCTCCAGCGCCGTCGTCTCGGGACCGGATGGCAGGTGGCCGGCCGCCAGCGCGCGCAGCAAGGCGAGCTGCCCCGGCAGGTTGGCTTGCTCGACGTCCAGGCCGACGACGTCGCGCTTGACGACACCGGCCAGGGGCGCGGGAGCCACCACGAGTTCGGCGAGCAGGGGATGGGCGCCGACCTTGCGCCCCACTATCAGGAGCAGGTCGGCGCGGTTGCGCGCTTCGGCCCAGGTCGTGGTCATGGCGCCGTGAGCGGCGAGCGCGCCGAGATCGGCATACAGCGCGTCCGAGCCCGCGCAATCGAGGGAAGCACCGATATGGAAGGCGAGCCGATAGGCGGCGCGTACCGCGTCGACATCTCCGGCCAGTCCGCCGATGATGGGAGTGCGAGCCTCGCGCAGAATCCTCGCCGCCGCGGCGACGGCCTCGTGCTGATCAACTGGCTGGCCTTCGATCCAGGCTCGCATCCGAATGCCGTCTCCTGCCTTTCATTTTCGCTATAGCTAACAACCACCTCAGCGTTCGGCCAAGTACCTCAGCGCTCTCTGGCAAATTTATAAGAATAATATGGACTATTTCTAAGAAATCGCTGCGTTGCCAACGATGTTTATTTGTTATGATATTTTCCTATTGGGGAGGCCGAGCCGATGTATCAGCACAAGGGAACGACCTTACCCGGATTTGAAACCGCCTCACCGGCAAATCCCGCATCGATCCGCGTGAAGGCCTGTGCCCGGCTTCATCTCGGTTTTCTCGATCTGAACGGGGGCCTCGGCCGCCGCTTCGGCAGTCTCGGCCTCGCGGTGAGCCGGCCTGCGGTGGATCTGATGGTGTCGGACGCCGAGCGCTTGATTGCCGAGGGCGAGGAGGCCGAGAGGGTATTGCGCTATGCCGAGGCGGCCGCACTCCATCTCAATGTGGAGCCGCGCGGCCATTTCCGGCTGCGTCACAGTATCATCCCCCATGCCGGCCTCGGCTCGGGTACGCAGATCGCCCTGGCGGTGGCGGCGGGTCTCGCCCGGTTGCGAGGGCGGCCCTTTCGGGCGCGCGATGCCGCAGAGGCACTCGACAGGGGCAATCGTTCTTCAGCCGGCCTGGCCACGTTCGAGCGGGGCGGCCTCATTCTCGACGGCGGACGCGGCGAGGACGATAGAGCGCCTCCGATTCTTACCCGCCTGCCTTTTCCCGATGCCTGGCGGGTGCTGCTGATCTTCGACACGTCCACCCATGGCCTGCATGGCGAAGCAGAGGTCAGCGCCTTCCGGCAATTGCCGCCCTTTCCAGCGGAGGCGGCCGCTCATTTGTGCCGGCTCGCCCTGATGCGCATCCTGCCGGCCGTGGCGGACCGGGATGTCGAGGCCTTTGGGGCCGGCGTGGCCGAATTGCAGCGCGTGGTGGGTGATCATTTCGCGTCGGCGCAAGGCGGCCGCTTCACCAGTCCTTCCGTCACCAAGGTGTTGACGGCTTGCGAGCAGCGCGGCGTAGCCGGCATCGGCCAGAGTTCCTGGGGCCCGACAGGCTTTGCCATCATCGGCTCCGAGGGCGAGGCCCGCAGATTGGTTGCCGCTCTCAAGGCGGACGGACTGCCACCCGGCATCCATCTGGATATCGTGCGCGGCCGTAACCAGGGTGCCCAAGTTAGGATTGAGCACACGGGGGTCAACCGAGACACCACGCTCAAGAGGAGGCTTGCGTCCTGATGGCCCGATCGATCCTGCATATGCTCTCGCCGCTCAAGCATATGAGCCCCTTCGACATCAACATGGCTGTCGATGCGGGGTTCGATGTCGTCATTCCCTACACTGGCGTGACGCTGGAGGAGATCCGGCCGCTGGTGCAGGACGCCATTTTCTCACGGGCGCCGGGCGATGGCAGCCGCACGTCGATCTTCATCGGCGGCAAGAATGGCGCCCTTGCCCTCGACATGCTCGATGCCGCGAAAAAGGCTTTCGTGCCGCCCTTTGCCCTCAACCTGTTCACAGACCCCGCAGGGTCCTTCACCACCGGTGCCGCCATGGTCGCCAAGGTCAAGGCCGTGCTCAGGGACAAGCATGGTGGCGAATTGGCCGGGCGCAAGGTCGTAATCTTCGGCGGGACCGGTGTCGTTGCCTATTGCGCCGGCGTGCTGGTCGCGCTCGAGGGTGCCCAGGCGGTGCTGGCGGGCCATGACGGTACCAAGCGCGTCGCCGATATTGCCGCCGGCATCAAGCAGCGCTTCGGCGTCGATATCGGCTATGCCGATGGCAGCACGCCCGAGGCTCGTCGGGCGGCGGTCGCAGGTGCCGAAATCGTCCTGTCCAGCGGACCCGCCGGCGTCAACATCCTTTCCGCCGCCGATCTCGATTCCGTGCCGGGGCTGCTGGTCGCGGCCGACGTCAATGCCGTCCCGCCGGCGGGGGTGGAGGGTGTTGGTGTCATGGCCAATGGCGAACCCTTCGGAAATGCAAAGGCGCTGGCGGTCGGCGCACTTGCCATCGGAAACGTCAAATACAAGACCGAACTCGGCCTTTTCAGCCGCCTCCTGGCGACTGACAAGCCGATCAGCCTGGATTTTCGCGATGCTTACAAGCTTGCCCTCGAGATCGCAGGGTGAGGGCGCCTGCGTCCTGATCGCCGCACAATCGGGCCGCGGCCTTGCCGCCGCCGCCCGTCGCGCGGGCTACAGGCCGCTGGTCGTCGACCTCTTCGGTGACAGTGACACGAGAACCTTGGCTGCCGGCTATCGCCAGGTCCGAGGCCGGTTCGGTGTGGGGGTTGCCGGAGCCGCCGTTCTCGATGCGCTGGAGGAATTGGCTCTTGCCAGCGCCGATTCGCCTTTCGGTGTCGTGCTGGGCAGTGGTTTCGAGGCGAGCCCCGCCTTGATCCAGGCCATCGACGAGCGTTTCGGCCTGATCGGTGCCAGCGCTCAAACGGTGGCACAGTTGAAGAATCCCGCGGGCTTTGCGCGCATGCTGGCAGAGCTCGGCATCGGCCATCCCCAGATCCGGCTGGAGCCCGTGGCGTCATCCGTGGGATGGCTGTCCAAGCGTCGTGGCGGCTCGGGCGGGGGGCACATCCGCAAGGCTCGCGTGAACAGGCTGGCGCCTGGGAATTATCTGCAGCGGGCGGTGGAGGGGGAGCCGGTTTCCATCGCTTTCCTCGCCGATGGCCGCCAGGCACGGACGGTCGCCCTCACGCGCCAATGGCCTTCGCCGGGCCGGGGCGCTGGCTGGCGTTATGGCGGCGCGATCGAACCGGGCGGACCGGCTGCGGTCGATCGGGAGATCGAGGTCGCGATAGGCCGGATCGTGGCCGCCACCGGGTTGCGGGGTCTCGCCAGCGCCGACCTGCTGGTGGCGCCGGACCGCTGGTGGCTCCTGGAGATCAATCCGCGGCCGGGCGCCACCCTTGACTGTCTCGATCGGCGCCCGACGCCGCTATTCGAACGTCATTGCCGCGCGAGCATGGGCGAACTGGGCGAGGCCGAGGCGCCTCCCGAGGAGGCCGCCGGCACCATGATCGTCTATGCCGACAGCACCATCGCCGAGGTGCCTGACGTTGCCTGGCCCGCTTTCGTGATGGACCGGCCGGAGCGCGGCAGTGCGATCAGGGCTGGCGCGCCGATCTGCACGGTAGCCGCCACGGGACTGGATATCGCCACCGTCCGCAACCTGCTCGACGCGCGGGCATCTGAAATTGCACGTCTCGTTCAACAAGAGAGAGTTCCCGCGTGACGATTTTCCCGCAGCTCCCGAGCGTCAATGCGCTGGCTAGACCGCTGGTCGACAATCTCGTCGCCGATGCCGCGGGCCTGCGGCTGACGGTTGGCGTGGGGCCAGGCGGGTGTCGCTTCATCGATGCCGGTGCCGATGTCCCCGGTTCCATCGAAGCCGGCCGCCGGATTGCCGAGATCTGCCTGGCGGGCCTCGGCCGGGTGACGATCGCGCCCACCGGACCGGTCGAGCGCTGGCCCTTTTCCGTCAATGTGCAGACGACCAATCCGGTATTGGCCTGCCTCGGCTGTCAATATGCCGGCTGGAGTCTGCGCGCCGGAGCCGGCAAGGAAGCCTATTTTGCCCTGGGATCGGGGCCGGGGCGTGCCGCGGCGCGGGTGGAGCCACTCTTCGTGGAACTGGGCTACAGCGACGAGGCCGACAGCGCCGTCCTGATCCTGGAAACGGCCTCGCCGCCGCCGGAGGCCGTGGTGCGCAATGTCGCGGAGGCGACGCGGCTGGCGCCCGACGCCCTGACCTTCATCTATGCGCCGACCCAGAGCCTGGCCGGGGCGACCCAGGTCGTCAGCCGGGTGCTCGAGGTCGCCCTGCACAAGGCCCACAGCCTCGGCTTTCCGCTCACCGACATCGTCGATGGGCTGGGCACGGCGCCTTTGGCGCCACCCACGCCGGATTTCGTGCGCGCCATGGGACGCACCAATGATGCCATCATCTATGGCGGGCGCGTGCATCTGTTCGTGTCCGGCCCTGCCCAGGCCGCCAAGTCCCTGGCCGAGGCGTTGCCGAGCCCAGCCTCCCGCGATCACGGCAAGCCCTTCGCCGAGATATTCAGCCGCTTCAAGGGAGATTTCTATGCCATCGACCCGCATCTGTTCAGCCCGGCGGAAGTCATCGTCACTGCGCTCGAGAATGGCGAGACCTTTCGCGGAGGTTATCTGATGCCGGATCTAGTGGACGCCTCCTTCTCGTAAGATCACCAGGCCCCCCTTCGGAACCCAACCTCGCAGGAACTCTTGGCAGGACATGTCGAATTGAACCCGGTCGAATATCCCGTCGGACGCGGATTGCGTATCGGTCTCGCCGCCGACAACGGCGAATGGCACCGCGGGCGCCTGCTTGGCGCCCTGCGCGCCTGCGGCATCGAGCCGGTGCTGTTTTCCCTGGCCGACGTGGCTGTGGTCACTGGCGGGGGCGAGCCGCTGCGCCTGCCCGGCTTCGACGGAGAACTGCCCGACGGGGTCTTGCTGCGCACCATTTCGGGCGGCACCTTCGAGGCGACCACCTTGCGGCTCGGGGTGCTGCATGCCCTGGTTGCCGCAGGGGTGGTGGTGTGGAACGACCCGCGGGCCATCGAGCGCTGCGTCGACAAGTCGATGACCAGCCTGCTGATCGCCAGGGCGGGCTTGCCGACCCCGGATACGTTCGTGGTGTCGAGCCGGGAGGCGGCAGCCGACACCGTGCGGCGCGAGGCCAGGCCGAACGTGCCGCTGGTACTCAAGCCTCTGTTCGGTTCGCAGGGTGAGGGCTTGCGCCTCATCAGTGTGCCGGAAGATCTTCCGCAGCCCGAGGAGGTGGCGCGGGTCTATTATCTGCAGCGCTTCGTACGCCGGAACGTCGAGGGGTGGCGGGATTACCGCGTCTTTGTCTGCGATGGCCGCGTGGTGGCGGCCATGGCGCGCGAGGGTGATGGCTGGATTACCAATGTCCATCAGGGCGGGCGTCCCTCGCGCTGGCAGATGCCGGAAGAAGCAGAGGACCTTGCGCTGAGAGCAGCCCAGGCGGTGGACGTGTCCTTCTGCGGCGTCGACCTCATCGAGGATGATCAGGGTCGCTTCCTGCTGCTCGAGGTCAACAGCATGCCGTCCTGGTCCGGCCTGCAGAGCATTGTCGACGTCGATATCAGCCAGGCCATCGTCCGCGCCTTCTTGAAGGCCGTCTATGCCGCCCGCCGTCCCGCCATGGTGGCGGTGTCATGAATTATCATCAGCATGGCCTCGATCTCGCCAGTGCCTATGAGGACGCCTGCCTGGCCGAACTCCAGGCCTTGAAGCCCGGCAATGTGCATGTCTTTGCCGATACCGGGGAGACCAAGGTCGCCGATTTCGAGGCGAGCGCGCGAACCTCCGCGCCGTCGATCGGGCGATCCGGCGCCGGCGTCGGGGCGCGTATCCTCGGTGCGATCCGAGCGACGCATGAGGCCATCGGCTGGAACACCAATCTCGGTATCGTGCTGCTCTGCGCGCCGCTTGCCGCAGCGGCCGAGCTGCAGGGGCCGCTGCGCACCAGCCTGGCCTCGATCCTGCGCGCTCTCGACACAAACGATGCCGCCGATGCCTTCGAGGCGATCCGCCTGGCTTCGCCCGGCGGTCTTGGAAACGCCGACCGCCACGATGTCCGCGAGCCGCCGACCGTGACTTTGCGCGAGGCGATGAATGAGGCCGCCGAACGCGACCGCATTGCCCGCGCCTATGTCACGGATTTCGAGGATGTCTTCGAGACGGGCTTGCCGGCGCTCGAGGTGGCTCATGCTGCTGGCCTCGAACGATCCTGGTGCGCCACGGCCGTTCACATGACCTTTCTGTCGCGTTTCCCCGACACCCATATCGAGCGCCGCGGGGGTCGCGACCAGGCTGAAACCGTCAGGGCGCATGCTGCCCGGATAGTCGAGGCAGGGCTGTCAGGTCCCACCTCTCTCGCAACCTTGCTGGCATTCGATGCCGAATTGAAGAAAGGAGATCTAAACCCCGGAACTTCCGCCGATTTCACCGTGGCGACATTGTTTGCCGCCGCGATCATGCGCCTTCCGGCCGCTGGCAACTGAACGGATGCTTGCTGGTAACGGAATGCGCGGTTACGCTCACAAAGCTATCTGGCCAACCGGTTCGGCGCCGTGCCGAACGCTGCAAACAAGGATAGATGGCCCGGCCGCCGTTCCCAGGGATCGGGGCCTTTGTTCTCGCAGGGAGGACTATCGAATATGGCAAAGATCAACAAGGTTTTGATCGGTGAATCCCTTGTCGGCGACGGCAATGAAGTCGCTCATATCGACCTGATCATGGGTCCTCGCGGCTCGGCCGCGGAGACGGCGTTCTGCAATGCCCTCACCAACAACAAGGATGGCTTCACCTCGCTTCTCGCGGTGATCGCCCCAAACCTGCAATGCAAGCCCAACACCTTGCTGTTCAACAAGGTGACCATCAAGGGCGCCAAGCAGGCCGTGCAGATGTTCGGCCCGGCTCAGCACGCCGTGGCGCGCGCGGTACAGGACAGCGTCGCCGACGGTACCATTCCCGCCGACGAGGCCGACGACATCTTCATCAGCGTGGGTGTCTTCATCCATTGGCTGGCGGACGACGACGCCAAGATCCAGAAATACAATTACGAAGCGACCAAGCAGGCGATCGAGCGGGCGGTTACCGGCTGGCCGAGCGCGGCGGAAGCCACCAGCAAGCGCGAAGAGGTCAAGCACCCCTTCGCCGCTTAGATAGGGGACAGCCCTGGGCAGGAGCCGCCTGCGCCCATGCCTGCAGGCCTGCTTCAGCGGCTGGCCGCCATCTTTCTCGGACGCTGAAATTTCGCCGGAGGGAACCTGTTTCCTCCGGCGAGACCTGAGTTTTTGTTTCAGAGGCGCCCGTCATGCAGGGCCGAGGCGACGAGAATGCCGGACACGCCGATCTTCGAGAGGGCGGCAAGGTCATGCCCGTCCCGAAGACCGCCTGCGGCATAAAGCCTGCAACGGGCGGGAGCTTGCCGGCGAAGCGCGGACAGCCGTTCGAGATCGGGTCCGCTACCCATACCCACGCGCCCCAGCGTCATGACGATCACCCGCTCCGGCCAGATCGACGGCGTGGCGAGGATCGCGGCCGGGCCGACATAGTCCTCGCCGCGAAAATCCAGGGACAGCACGGCATGATCGGCCAAGTCCCGCACGAGCTCGTCGTCAGTCTGGCTCTCCGAGCCGAGTACAGGAAGGCCGAGCCCCTCTGCCAGGAAGGCCTCAGCTTCGGAGCGGGTGGCAATGCCCGAGTCGACCCACAGACGCACCGCCGGAAAGGCGCTGGCGAGGCGTCGGAGACTGGCGACATCGCGCCCGCGTCCCTCGATACCGTCGAGATCGGCGACATAGAGATGGCGGGCCGGTACGGCAGCGAGCAGGCCGGCGGCGACATCGACCGGATCTGCCGTGGGGCTGAGCGGCGTAACGATCGGCTGGTAATGGGCGCGATCGCCTGCCTTGGCCCGCACCACCGATCCGTACCGGAGATCGATCACCGGCACGATCTCGACACCCGAGCTTTCCCGCCGCGCGGCATGGCTTTCGTCCTGTCGATCCGGTGCGGGCATGATGACAACTCTATCGGTGACGTGCCGTCTTTGTGGCACGATGCCGTGAACGGTGGAAGCGACAGCTATGGACTCGACGGAGCATCATGATCCCGAGATCGCCGGGGGTGATCTGGTGCTGGGCTGGGACCTCGGCGGCGTGCACGTCAAGGTCGCTGCCGTGGCACAGGGCCGGCTGCTGGCGGTGACGCAGGCACCCTACCAACTCAGGCAGGGGCTTGCAGTGCTCGACAGAGCCTTTGCTGCCTTGCCGGCCTGGTCACGGCAAGCACGTCGGCATGCCGTGACCATGACCGGCGAGCTCAGCGCATTGTTCGACGACCGCGCTACCGGCGTTGCCGCCCTGACTGACTGGGCGACCCGTCATTGCCAGGGCGAGATCGCCATCTATGGTGGACGGACGGGCTTCCTGCCGCCCCATCGCGCGGTTGCTCATGCGGTGGATGTTGCCTCGGCCAACTGGCACGCGACAGCCGCCTTCGTCGCCTCCCGCCTGCCGAATGCCCTGCTGGTCGATATCGGATCCACCACCTCCGACCTCATCCCGATCGAGGAAGGGAGTGTTGCGGGCCTTGGCTACACCGACGCCGAGAGGCTGGCGTCGGGCGAGCTGGTCTATGCCGGCGTGGTGCGTACGCCCCTGATGTCGCTCGCCGACAGACTGCCCTTCCAGGGGCAGGATGTCACGCTGGTCGCCGAGCATTTCGCCACCATTGCCGATGTCCATCGCCTGCTCGGCACCTTGCCCGAGGAGGCCGACCAGCACGACACGGCCGATGGCCGCGACAAGAGCCTCGCCTCCACGCGCACCCGGCTGGCACGCGTTGTCGGCCAGGATGCGGGCGATGCGCCCGATCATGTCTGGAGCGAGCTTGCAGCCCATTTCGCCGAGCTGCAGCTGCGCCGCCTGCACGACGCCGCCGCCCGCATCCTGTCGCGCCGAAAAGGGGAGGCGCGCCCGCCTCTGGTGGGTTGCGGGGTTGGCCGCTTCGTGGCGCAGGCGCTGGCGACCCGCATGGGCCTGGCCTATCACGATCTTGCCGATCTGGTGCCGAGCTCTGACGGATCGAAGAGCTACTGGGCCTCCTCCTGCGCGCCGGCAGTGTCGCTCGCACTGCTCGCCGCCGAACAGACTGTCATCCCCGGCGAGCGAAGCGAAGGAAGGGGATCCAGAAGCTGAAAGACTCCACGCGCGGGCCCTGGATCCCCTTCCCTCGCCACGATGTGGCTCGCCGGGGATGACAGAGCCAGTCTGGGTCCGGGGGACCGCACCTCAGCCGGACGAGCCAGCCGGTTTCAGCCCGGCCAGGATCTTTGCCTCGATCCACTGCCAGGCTTCCAGTTCGGCTTGGCCGGCCGTCTTGCTGATGGCGATGCGCAGATAATCCATCTCTGTGCGGATCTTGTCGGGGCTGAGCATATGCAGCCTCGTCGACAGGATGGCGGCTTCCAGCACGGCCGCCTGGGCCCGGTTGTAACCGCGGAAGGGTTGATGCACGGCCTGGTGGACGACGCGGCAGCGAAAGCGCGGCCTGACCTCGTCGGCAACCACCTCCTCGACTGCGAGCTCCATATGGGCGAAGGCCTCGGCCAGCCTCACGCCCTCGATCCGCTCGCAGGGGCAGGTCGTCCACTCGCGCCGGCCGGTAACGCAGCCGGCGATCACCCTGATGTCGACCGGAGCGGCGGCGGCGAGGAAAGGATGGCGCTCCAGATTGGCGATGGTCGGCGAGGGGCGGAAGGGGGCGACGACATAATGTTCGCCGTCCTCGATCAGGCCGAAGGGCACCAGATGCGCGCTGCCATCGGCATTGAGCGTGGTCACGATGGTTTCGAGAATGCGCGGCATCGTTATTTTTCCTTGCGGCCGGCCAGCGTATGACCCGGTGCCTTGAAGCCGGTGGCGTCCTCGCTCGGCCTGTCTGCGGCGCAGCCGAAGTCGAGCGGCTCGTCCTGGGCGTAACGCTTGCCGAGCCGCCAGGCGGTCTCGGCCTTGGCCAGTTCCGTGCCGAGATAGAAGGCGTGGGCCGCATCGTCGGTGACGCCGAGCTGCGGATAGAAGGCCAGGGCCTCCGTGCCGTGGGCATGGATGGCGCGGTTATAGGTGTGGATGCCGTCATCACTGACTTCGATGCGGAAATTGGCATCGCGCACGGCCTGCGCATTCTGCTGTACCTGCTCCGGGGAGCTCACCACCGGCCGCTTGTCGTGCAAGGCGAGCAGGGCCGAGCCATAGCCCTTGGGCAGGGATCCGTCGGCCTTGGCCGCGAACATCACCCGACGCGCGGCGTCGTGCTCCTGCAGCGTGCGGCGGGTGTGGGCGCTCACCTGGACCACCAACACCTGGCGGATGGCGAGCTCCGAGCAGATCCCCATCAGCAAGGCGGTCAGGCCCAGGCTGTCGGCTTCGGTCAGCTCGGTCAGATTGCCGGTCCCCATCAGGATCTCGGCTTGCGGCTTCAGGCGTCGGAACTCGACATAGCGCGCAAGGGAAGCCGCAAAGCCGAAATGGATGGGATCGAGCACGGGATCGGCGATATAGGGCCGGCCGGCCTGCTCCATGCGATCGACCGCCCGCAGCAGCGAGGCGAGATCGCTGGGCTCCACCGGCACCAGCACCGGGATCGCCTGCGTCCCCAAAGCGAGATCGAGCGTGTGCTCGTTGAGGCTCAGCAGGAAATCGGCGCCGGCCTCGGCGCCGCGCCTGAGTTCGGTGGGCGAAGCGCTGTCGACGCTGACCCTGAAACCATACTGCTTGAGCAATCTTATGCTGTCTTCGAGATGCGGGAAGGGCGTATCTGGAAGCGCGCCGAGATCGATGACGTCGGCGCCCTTGGCCGCCATGGCGCGCGCGCGTTCCAGCAATTGCCCGGGCGAAAGCTGCGAGGCCTCGACGATCTCGGAAAAGATGGTGACGTCGTGGTGCGAAAGATCGGGCGGATGGCCGCCCCTGCCGAGAAAAGCCGGCAGGTCGGCGATCTCGTCGGGGCCGCGGTCCACGGGAAGCCCGAAATGGGCGGAGAGGGCCGCAAGATCGGCCCGGCAGCGGCCGGGCAGCAGCACGCGGGTGATGCCCTCGGGCAGGGTGATGCGCCGGCGGATGATCTCCTCCGTCATCAGGGCGGCGACCTTGACTCCGGCATCGAGGATCGTCCAGTCGAAGGAAGCCGGACCCAGTGCGGTCAGCGTGCGCTCGAGCCTGACACGGCTGAGATGGCCGGTGATCAGGGCGAGGTGTTCACGCATTTCAGCCTTTCCAGCACAGCCTGGCGCAGGCTCTCATAGGTTTCGACCACCGTCGTCGCCTCGAACTCCTTGAGCCTTTCGACATTGTCGAGGTCGATGCGCCTTGGATAGACCTTGACCATGCCGGAGGGAGCCTGCGTCTCCATTTCAGGTGCGGTGTCGCAGGCAAACACGATCGAGGGAATGCGGCATTTGCCGGCCTGCGCATAGACATTGGTGGCGAGTGTATCGGAAATGCCGAAAACACATTTGGCCACGGTGTTCGAGGTCGCCGGCGCCACCACCAGCGTATGGTAATCGCCATGGTAGAAGGCGCCGACCGGGGCGGCGCTCGCCGTGGTGTCCTTGATCAGCCGCGTGCCCTTGGGCAGCGCGTCGAACTGCTTGCGATACATGCGGATCACCTCGGCCGCGGCCCGGGTGACGAAGAGATCGCAGTCACCCACCTCGCGGATCAGTTCCAGGCATTCGGTGAAGTAATGGCCGGAACCGGTGAGGGCCCAGGCAAGGCGTGGCTGCGGTGAACGCCGGCTCATGAGGCCTCGCAGGGAATGGAGAACAGCGCAGCAAGCCTGTCGTCGCTGGAAGGACCAGCCACCATGATGGAGCCGGCAAACCGGGCCGCGTAGCGGGGAAAATGGGCGTCGACGACATCGGCCGCAGCCAGGGCGGCGGGTGTCGAATCGGCTGGCGCGTCGATGGACTTGAGCAGGACGAGCCTGTCGGCGCCCAGTTCGGCAGCCAGCCAGGCAGCCAGGCTGTCCGACGTCACCTCCCAGCTCTCGGTGATGTCCGGATGCCCCGCGCGCAGCTCGGCAGGATGCCAGATCGGGAGCTTGCCCTGCCGGAGGGCGGCGGTGACTCCGGCCCTGTCCCCGACCGCTGTCAGGCGCGGATGCCGGGTTGCCAATATCTCGGCCAAATGTGTCATGGCGTCGAGCGCGAGGCGATGAGCGAGGACGTCGTCGAAGGGCATGGCGGCCTGCACCTGGCGCACCGCATCGGCAAAGGGGCCACCGCCGGCAACCAGCACGAGCGGTGCCTTCGTTTCGCCGGCGAGTTGTTCGAGCAGTCGGTCGAGGCGGGCCGATCCGCACAGGCTGCCACCGATCTTGACCACGGTCAGGCTCATGCGGCCTGCTCGCCATGCCGAATAGCCTGAAGGCGACTGGCGGCGCGGCCGATGGCCAGAGGATCGAGCTGGCCTCGGCGATCGCCCGCCAGGCAGAGCCCGCCGCGAAAGCCGAGATAGTCGGGGCCGAGGGCGGCGAGCGGCTCGACGTCCTCGACGCGCAGGGAGCCGGCAAGCCCGCACATCAGGCCGAGCCGGTGACAGCCCGCCACGAAGGAGGCGATCTGGTCCGCCGTCAGCAGGTCGGGCAGGCGGATGCCTTTCTTCTGCCGCGTATCCAGCATGACTCCGGCGAAACCGGCTTCATGGAGAGATGCCGTCAGTGACAGGGGTGGATCTTCGTCGGCGAACAGCACCGCGATGAAGCGCCCCCGTCCGCCAAGCAGCCGACCGAGCTCGGCGACGGCAGGGGGGCAAGCCGTTGCTCTGCCCAGGCCCAGCTTGATGAAGCTGACCCCGGTTGCCGCGATCGCGAGGGCGCTGTCGGCAAGTTGCCCGATATCCTCGTCATCCCCGGCGACGGCACTGGTGACGGCATCGGCCGGCAGGCAGGCGCAGATAGCGCGGATGGTCTCAAGAGGAAGGGCGCCCAACGCACCGGCCTCAGGATCCTTGGCGTCGATGAAATCGGCGCCTTGCGAATGGGCCAATCGGGCCTCGGCGCTGTCGACGACGCTGACGAGCAAACGGCTCACGATGCGCAACCTTCCCTTTTGTCCTCTACAATGCCCCTATGGGCGTTCGGCGGCAACCGTGCGAAATTTATCGCGGCCGCCGTGCCTCCTCCTGCAACTGGCCCAGAACGAAATCCGTGGCGTGCTGCCAGGCCTCGTTCGTATCGCCTCGGAAGCTGATCTGCCGGAAGAAGATACGCTTGCCGTCCTTGGCATCGAAAACACCGACCCAGATCGCCGAGATCAGGGTGCTGGTCTTGTGCACGGCGCCGGTCAGGATGAGATCCGCACCGGCCTTGCGCGCTTCGTTCAGCAGGCAATCCTGATCGTTGCCGGTACAGGCGATGATTCCTGGCGTTGCCGCAACGATACGATAAAAACCACCTGCCTGCAGGCGGCCGGTCAGATGGTCCGACATTGCCTTCAGCCGGTCTGCGTGGGCTGTCTTCTGGTCGGATGCCTCGCCGGAGGTGTCGAGATAGCCGAAGGGCAGAGTGAGCAGAGCCTTGTCGGCCCCGCCGGCCCGACCCTGCGAAGGGAAGACGGCAGCCGTTGCCAGCAGGACAAGTATTGCCATGCCTGTCTGCCGCAGCTGGCCGCGACGCCTTCCGATCCAATACTTCAGGCTGCGCTGGTGCGTTCCTACAATCAGGGACATCCAATCAAGCACAGTGGTCCCTTCACAAATAAGAATATTCTATGAAAGCATATCATTTCACGTTGCGGTGAAAATTGCCATGAACATGAAAGCCAGTACAGACTGTATTCAGCTTATAATTTCCTTAGGTATATTAAGTTGACGTTCTTCAATTGCAGTGCGTAAGCTTTCCGATGTTCAGGCACGCAGAGGCCTGCGCGTTCGGGAGCGAAATGTGTTACCGGCTGCGAGATCAAAAAGCCTGTCCGGCCTGATGGCGGCGCTGCTGCTTGCCTTTGTGTCTGTGCTGGGTTGCGACACGGCAAGGGCCGCCGAACCGCTCGAAATCCATATCGGCGTCATCACCCACAAGGCGCCGCCGCCCGCTCTCTACGAACTCGATCCCACGCCGGAAGACGAGGCTGCTGCCGGCGCCGGGCTCGCCATCGACGACAACAACACCACGGGCCGCTTTTCCGGCCAGCGCTACGTGCTGGACCAGGCCGTGCTCGACAAGGGCCAGTCGCCGGTGGAGGCAGCCGTGAAGCTGGCCGACGGGGGAGCCAAATATCTCGTCGTCGCTCTTCCGGCGGACGAACTGCTGGCAGTTGCCGATGCCCTCAAGGGGCGTCCGGTCCTGGTGTTCAATGCCGCTGCGCAGGACGATCGGCTGCGTGGCGCCGATTGCCGCGCCAATGTGTTCCACGTCCCGCCGAGCCGGGCCATGGTGACGGACGCACTGGTGCAGTATCTGGCGACCAAGCGCTGGATGAAGCTTTTCCTTACCTATGGGCCAACAGAGGCCGACAAGCTCTATGCCGACGCCCTCAGGCAATCGGCCAAGAAATTCGGCCTTACCCTCGCCGCCGAGAAAGCCTGGACGTTCGGCCCGCTCGCACGCGCCCGCAGCGACAGCATCACCCAATCGGACGCCCTGGTGTTCAGCCGCGGCACGGATTACGACATCATGGTGGTGGCCGATGAGGAGGCCGATTTCGGCGATTATCTGGCCTATCGCACCTGGGACCCCAAGGTCATTGCCGGCACGCAAGGGCTGATCGCCGCGTCCTGGCACCGCGCCCAGGATGCCTGGGGCTCTGCGCAATTGCAGAGCCGCTTCTTCAAGCGCGCCAAACGGACCATGCGGCCGATCGACTATCAAGCCTGGGTGGCGGTGCGCGCCGTCGGGGAAGCGGCCACACGCACCAAATCCGCGGATCCAGCCACGATCTCTACCTTCCTCGTCGATCCGAAATTCCAGCTGGCTGCCTTTAAGGGCGTGCCGGTGAATTTTCGAGGCTGGGACCATCAGCTGCGCCAGCCGGTGCTGATCGCCCAGCCCATGGCGATCGTCTCGGTCTCGCCGCAACCCGGCTATCTGCACCAGCGCAGCGTGCTTGACACGCTTGGCGTCGATCAGCCCGAGAGCCAGTGCCATTTGCCATGAACACCGATTGCCACGAATGCTTGGCGGGAGCCCGCCTAAAGAGGAGCCGGACCATGCCGTATATCGTCAAGGCCGTTTTGCTGGGGCTTGCGACGACCCTTCTGGCCGGGACGGCGCAGGCCTATACGGTCTATGTCTCCAACGAGAAGGGCAATTCGATCACCGTGATCGATTCCGAGACCCAGACCGTGAAGCAGACCGTGCCGACCGGCCGGCGCCCACGGGGCATCACCATCTCCAATGACGGCAAGTCCCTCTATCTGTGCGCCAGCGACGATGACGGCGTCGAGGTGATCGACACGGCGACGATGAAGGTGGCCCGCACCTTGCAATCCGGCCCCGATCCCGAACTCTTCATCCTGCATCCTTCGGGCAATCCCCTTTATATCGCCAATGAGGACGATGCACTGGTGACGGTGGTGGACGTGCAGCAGAACAAGGTGCTCGCCACCGTGCCCGTCGGCGTGGAGCCGGAGGGCATGGGCATCAGCCCCGATGGCAAGATGCTGGTGAATACCTCCGAGACCACCAACATGGCCCATTTCATCGACACCTCGAGCTTCCAAGTTATTGACAGCGTGCTGGTGGATTCGCGCCCCCGTTTTGCCGAGTTCAACAAGGACAATTCCAAGGTCTGGGTCAGCGCCGAGGTCGGCGGCACGGTCACCGTGATCGAGCCGGCGACACGCAAGATCCTCAAGAGGATCGAGTTCCAGGTCCCCGGTGTCACCGCCGAGACGATCCAGCCAGTCGGCGTCCGCGTCACCAAGGACGGCAAGACCGCCTTCGTGGCGCTCGGGCCGGCCAACCGCGTTGCGGTGATCAATGGCGAGACGCTCGAGGTTGAAAAATATCTGCTGGTCGGCCAGCGCGTCTGGCAGCTCGCCTTCACGCCGGACGAAAAATACCTCTACGCTACCAACGGCAATTCCAACGACGTGTCGGTGATCGACGTCGCAAGCCAGAAGGTGATCAAGACCATTCCGGTCGGTGAAGCGCCATGGGGTGTGGTGGTCTCGCCGAACTGATGCCACGCCACGATTCAATCAGCCAGATGAAGCAATTGGAAGATCTTGGGAGGAAGACCATGCGTATCGCGACTCTCGTCGGTACCCTGACGGTACTGGGCCTTGCCTGCAGCCCGGCCCTTGCGGAAAAGAACTCCAATCGTGTCGAGGGCAAGGGCACGCCGGCCAAGGCCTGGGCCCTGATCGGCGATTTCTGTGGCATCAAGACCTGGCATCCGGCCATTGCTTCCTGCGAGCTTTCGGAAAAAGACGGCGCCAAGATCCGCACGCTCACCACCAAGGACGGCGCCAAATTCGTCGAAAAGCTGGTCAAATGGGACGACAAGGACACGTCCTATACCTATGCCATTCTCGAAAGTCCCCTGCCGATCGAGAATTACGTCTCCACGCTGAAGGTGGAAGAGGACGACGAGCCCGGCAAGATCGCCATCACCTGGTCGTCCACCTTCGATCCCAAGGGCGTGACGGGACAGGCCGCCCGCAAGGCGGTCGCGGATATCTATCTGGCCGGCCTGCTCGAGCTCAAGGCAAAGCTCAAAGGCAAGTGATGGCTGCAGCGGTTGCCCGGCCTTGGTGTATCCTGTCGCCCTTTCGGCGCGACGGGGATCGACCATGATGGTTCATTCGGACAAGCCGGCGCTCTCGGTCTCGGCCGTCGGCCATCATTTCGGCAAACGCGAAGCACTGGTCGATGTCTCGCTCGAGGTGCTGGCAGGGCGCTTCGTTGCCTTGCTGGGACCGAACGGTGCCGGCAAGACGACCTTGTTCTCGATCGTGACGCGGCTCTATCAGAACCGCTCCGGCAGCGTCGAGGTCTATGGACAGGATCTGCGCCTCAAGCCGTCGCGGGCCCTGGCCGAACTCGGCGTCGTCTTCCAGGCCCGCACGCTCGATTCCGATCTGACGGTGCGCCAGAACCTTGCCTATCACGCGGCCTTGCACGGCCTCGGCGGGCGGGCGATGCGCGAGCACATCCTGGCGCTTCTGCAGCGCGTCGGCTTGGCCGAGCGGGCCGACGAGAAGGTGCGTACGCTTTCCGGCGGCCAGGCCCGTCGGGTGGAGATCGCCCGCGCTCTGGTGCACAGGCCGCGCCTCCTGCTCCTGGACGAGCCGACCGTCGGCCTCGATCTCCAGGCCCGGGCCGACATCGTCGCCACCGTGCGGCGCCTGGTGGTCGAGGACGGCATCGCAGTGCTGTGGGCCACCCACATCTTCGAGGAGATCGCCGAGAATGACGACGTCTATGTGCTGCATCAGGGACGGATCGTCGCCGAGGGCAAGGCGGCCGTGCTCGCGGCCCGCAGCGGCGCCAGCCTGGCGGAGACTTTCCGCCGCCTGACGGACAAGGAAGCAGCCTGATGTCGGATGCGGCACTCTCCTCGCGGTTGAATTTTTCGGGCTATCTCGTCTGCCTCGGCGGCATAGCGCATCGGGAGATGCTGCGCTTCGTCAACCAGAAGGAACGTTTCCTCTCGGCGCTGGTACGCCCGCTGATCTGGCTCTTCATCTTCGCAGCCGGCTTTCGCAGCGTGCTCGGCGTCTCGATCCAGCCGCCCTACGAGACCTATGTGCTCTACGAGACTTATGTCGTGCCCGGGCTGGCGGTGATGATCCAGCTCTTCTACGGCATGCAGTCCTCGCTTTCGATGGTCTATGACCGCGAAGTCGGCTCGATGCGGGTGCTGCTCACCAGCCCGTTCCCGCGCTGGTCGCTGCTGGCCGCCAAGCTCATGGCCAGCGTGCTGGTGTCGGTGCTGCAGGTCTATGTCTTCCTGGCGATCGCGGCCTGGTGGGATGTCGATGCGCCGGTGCAGGGCTATGTCCTGGCCTTGCCGGCTCTGATCCTGACCGGCCTGATGCTCGGTTCGATCGGCCTCTTCCTGTCTTCGCTGATCCGCCAGCTCGAGAATTTCGCCAGCGTGATGAATTTCGTGATCTTCCCGATGTTCTTTGCTTCCTCGGCACTGTACCCCCTGTGGCGCATCCGCGAGGCGAGCGAGGGGCTCTATCTGACCTGCCTTGCCAATCCGTTCACCCATGGGGTCGAGCTGGTGCGCTTTGCCCTTTATGGCCGGCTCGAGCCGGTCGCGCTGGCGGTGGTTACAGGCACCACGGTCGCGTTCTTTGCCGCTGCGCTCATCGCCTATGACCCGGCCCGTGGCCTGATGGTGCGCCGCGGCGGCCCCAAAGGAGAAGCATCATGAGATCTGGCAGGCCCCCGATATCTGGCAGGTCCATGGTTCGAACCCTTCGGCCGGCCATCGTCGTGGTAATGCTGGCCGGTGGCCTGGATTGGGGTCACGCCGTGCAGGCCCAGCAGCCCCAGCCCGATCCGGATTGGCCCTGCATCCAGCGCAAGGTCGGCACGCTCAGCGCCGGCGTGGTCTGGAGCGGGCCGGACATCGCGGCCGCCGGCGACTGGACCAAGGATTTCGACACGGCCGCGCTGGCGCAGAAGCTCGCTTCGCGCCGGACGCCGATCGAGGAGGTCGACGGCCTGCTCGACGGCTTCGTGCAGCAGGCGGGCGCGGAGAAGGACGCCCGCCTGACCCGCCTGTTCGCCGGCGTGCTCGAACTGGTCAACGAGGAGCGCGACAAGATCCTGGGCGGTATCGGCCGCTATGCGCGCGGCCAGAACAAGCTCGCCGACCGCATCCGCGACGAGAGCGACAAGATCGGCGCCGCCAAGGATTCCCCCAGCGCGGTTGGCAGCAAGGAAACAGATGTTCTCGAGACCCAGCTCAAATGGGACAAGCGCATCTTCGAGGAGCGCGGCCGTTCCCTGACCTATGTCTGCGAGACGCCGGTCTTGCTCGAACGCCGGTTGTTCGATATCGCCCGGCGTATCCAGCAGCGCTTGTGACGGGGGGGCCGGTGGACCAGCCGAAACGGATGCGCGCCGCGATATGTGGGACGGTTGCGGACTCTTAGCCCGCAGGCCCTCTCGGGCTTTTTCCCCCTGTAGTGGAAGGCCGCCATTCGGGGGCGTACCGAAGCCATGTTGACAGTGTTGCGGCAGGCATGCAGCCTTCGCAAATGACTTCTCAACACCCTGTCGGACCCTTGGGCTCCGGTTCCTCCCGGTGTCCTTGTTGTCGCTACCGGACGCCGGGTGAGCGCGGTGGCTATGAGGTTTGCCCAGTCTGTCACTGGGAGGATGATGGCCAGGACGATCATGACGCCGACGAGGTTCGTGGAGGCCCTAACGGCTCCTTGTCGCTTACCCAAGCACGACGGAACTTTGAGCAGTCTGGCGTTTCAGATCCGGAACGCTTCGAGCCAAATCATCCAACGCGTTCGTAAAAACATATTGTTGAGGCCTCCTTACTCGGGGGGGCTTTGTGGCTCAAGGGCGGGCGTTCAACGCGCTGCGGGATGATATTCATGCTCTTCGCGATCTGGCGCCTGCGGAAGCCGAAAATCTCGCCATTGTGAAGACCGCTCTTCCGAAGATCATGTAGGCTTCCGCCTGGGAACGAGAAGGGAGGGGCGACTGATGACACGCATGACGGCCAGGGATTTCCCTCAGGAACTCCTCGAACTCTACGACTTCTATGCGCATGGCAAGATCTCCAAGCGCGAGTTCCTCGATCATGCCGGCAAATTCGCTGTGGGTGGCCTCACGGCAGCAGCCATTCTTGCCTCTCTCAGCCCCAATTACGCCTATGCGCAGCAGGTGCAGTTCACTGACCCGGACATCGTGGCCGAGTACATCACCTATTCCTCACCCAAGGGGAATGGCGAAGTCCGTGGCTATTTCGTGCGCCCGGCCAAGGCGACCGGCCCCGTCCCCGGCGTGGTCGTCGTCCACGAGAACAGAGGCCTCAATCCCTATATCGAGGATGTCGCGCGGCGCGTGGCCAAGGCCGGGTTCGTCGCCCTGGCGCCCGATGGCCTGACTTCGGTCGGCGGCTATCCCGGCAATGACGACAAGGGCCGGGACCTGCAGGCCAAGGTCGATCCGGAAAAGCTGATGAACGATTTCTTTGCGGCAACCGAGTTCCTGATGAAGCACAGTTCGGGGACCGGCAAGGTCGGCATGACCGGCTTTTGCTATGGCGGCGGGGTCGCCAATGCCACGGCCGTGGCCTATCCCGAGCTTGCCGCTGCGGTGCCCTTCTATGGGCGGCAACCCAAGGCCGAGGACGTGCCGCGCATCAAGGCGCCTTTGCTGATCCATTATGCGGAACTGGATACCCGCATCAACGAGGGCTGGCCGGCCTATGAGGCTGCGCTCAAGGCCGGCGGCAAGACCTATGAGGCCCATATCTATCCGGGCGTGAACCACGGCTTCCACAACGACTCCACCCCCCGCTACGACGAGGCGGCGGCCAAGCTTGCCTGGGATCGCACGATCGCCTGGTTCCGGCGCTTTCTGGCTTGAGACATTTTGCCCTAACGTCTTGTTTCGGCGCTTCTTTGCGCGTCCTGCTGCTTCCTGTCAGATGCCAAGGGGGCTCCGGCTGTCCCCGGATATGGCATGGCGCCATCCGCACGCGGGCGCAGCCATTGCCCGCCAGACGAGTTAATCTGACTTTCCGCAATTTCTTTGCTACGGAGTGAAAATTACATAGAAGGTGATTGTATTACTATTTCAACAGGTGCGACACATCCCGCCGTCGACCTGCCCAAGATGCAGCCACCTAGGATATTGTAGAATATTGGGTATTTTACGATGCGGAAGCCGCCAAAGCTGGACCCCGAATTGCTGCGGGACTGCTATCTCTCGGGGCAGATGACAGAGGCTCAATGGCAGGAGCACGTCGCCAATGGCGATGTCGAGGAGCTTGCCGGGGCCAAGGACGATAGCGCCTCGATTTCACCGCTGGAAGCCGCGATGATCCTCGGCAGGGACGCCATGCAGTTGCGCGCCCAGCAATTCATGGACAGGCATCCAGAACTCTCGGTCACCGATCTCATGGTCGAATTCGCGCTGCTCGAGGCCGAGATGCTGATAGCGTCGAAAAACCGGGCGGCCTAGTGACAGGCTCGGTTGTCCCGCAGCCATGGTGATTGCACGCAATCCGCACCCAGCTCCTCGGCGGTAGATTTTTGCCGATAGCCGACCGCAGGACGAAGGAGGATCGCTGGCGCCCCCTTGGAGGCGGAGGGTGGCGATGACGATTGGAAACGATCGTTTCCAATCGCAATTGTCTTATTCAGCGCCGAGCTTGCCAGCCCAGCCGGCTTTCGATGCGTCGCGCGCTGGCCTTGACCAGGGCGATCAGGTCGGGATCCTTCTGCTCGAGCTTCCTGTCCGGCACCACGATCGAGATCGTGGCGCGGCAGGCGCCCTGATTGTCGCGGATCGGAGCGGCGATGCAGGCGACGGCAAAATCGGAGTCGCCGGCCTGGATCGAAAGGCCCTGCTCCAGGGCTTCGGCCGCTATCTTCGCCAGCACATTCTGGTCCGTCTCGGCGCGGCCGGTCGGCGAGGCGATCGCCGAGCGCGCGAAGATCTCGCGCCGCTCCGCTTCCGGCAGATGGCCGACCAGGATGCGGCCGGACGCCGTCCAGTTCAGGGGGCTGCGCGTGCCGACGCGCGAAGTCACCTGGAAATGGTCCTTGCCCTCCTCCATGGCCAGCACGACCATGTGGTCGCCGTCCCGCCCGCAGATCTGGATGGTCTCGCCCGAACTGTGGGCGAGTTCGTGCATCTCCTGCTCCGCCACGTTCAGGAGGTCGAGCGTGCGCGCATAGGTCAGGCCATAGTGATAGAGGCGGGGCCCGAGCCAGAGCAGGCCGCCATCCTGGCGATCGAGCATCTCCTTCTCCACCAGGTCGTCGACGATGACATAGATCGTCGACAGGGGAGCGCCGATGTCGCGCGCGATCTCATAGGCGGTGGCCGGACGCTCGACCTTCTGCAGATAGTCGAGAATCTGCAAGGCGCGGTCGATGCCGCTGGTGCGCGAGCGGCGCCGGGTGGCACCGCCTTCATTGACATCGTCACGCTCAAGGGCTGTCGTGGACATGGGATTCCGAGCTTTCCATCACGTGTCATTCTACGCTGCCGCGGCGGCGTCGAACAAGGTAGCCTCAATCGGCAATTCGCCTCGTTCGTGGAAGGCAGCGTGCCGCTTGTCATTGCCGGGCTTGACCCGGCAATCCAGTTCTTCCGGCGGTCCGTGGCGGCGCCTGGATATCCGGGACGGGCCCGGGTATGACAAAGTCCGAGCCGCTTCCTCCTCTAGCGAACCCATCATGGCGTCAATCGGGCCAATGCAGGATCGCGGCTTCCCGGGCCAGCAGGCGATCATCGAACGGTGTGGCGATCGGGATATTGGATTTGCGAGCCTGTTCGAGTTCCTCGGCGAGGCGCGCCGCCACGATCTCCTCTTCGCCCGGATGCAGGTTGCAGGGATCGAGGAAGAAATAGCCATGCTCGACCTCGTGGTCGCGCACGATCACCGGGCGCTCGCCCGCGGCAAGGCGGTCGGCAAGGTCCCAGGCGGTGATGCGGGCTTCCTGCGGGTCGACGAAGACCTGCAGCCGATCGAGCGGATTGTGGGTCGGATCGGGGACGATCACGACCTTCACACCCTGCTTCCCGTCGAGAGCCTTCACCCAGCAATCGAGAGCCTTGCGTTCGCGGGCGCGGATGCCGTCATGATCGCGGGTCTTCCAGGCCTGCAGGGCAGCGAGCGTGCCGACGATACCTTCCTTGCCGACCTTCATGCCGCGGCCGATGCCACGGTTCTGCAGATAGACGTTGCGCACCAGCTCCTTTGGGCCGGCCACGATGCCGGAGGTCGGCCCGCCGAGAAATTTATGGCCGGAATAGAGGACGAGATCGGCGCCGTCGGCCAGGAAGCCCTGAAGATCATATTCGGAGGCCGCGTCGACGATGACGGGAATGCCGCGCTCATGGGCAACCTTGGCGAAGACCCTGAGCGGGATCTGCGCATAGTCGACCACATGATGGGAGACGACATAGACGGCCGCAGCCGTGCGATCGGTGATGGCGCCGGCCAAATGATAGGCCGAAGCGCTGGTGGCCTGGCCGATGGGCACGACCTTGGCCCCGGCGAGGCGGATCGCCTGCTCGATGGGCGCCCCATAGCTGACCATGTGGCCTGACTGGATGATCACCTCGTTCTTCAGGCCGGTGGTGTCGGGCAGGCGTTCGATGGCGGCAAGGTCGGCGCCGGTCATGGCGGCGGCAACGGCGAGGCTGATGGCCGCCGAGCAAGAGGCGGTGATGAAGCCCGCTTCCGCACCGGTCAGGTTGGCGATCACGGCGTTCGCCTTGCGATGAAGGTCTCCGAGTTCGACGAACTCGCTCAGGATCGCCGAGACCGCTTCCACGGCGGGCGGCACCACGATGGAGGCGCCGAGCGATGTCATGGTTCCCGATGCGTTGATGACGGGCCTCAGGCCGAGGCGGCTGCGAATGTCGTTGGCGGACATGGGTTTGGGCTCCGAAAGGCGAAAATGGAAATGGTTCAGTCGATCGCCACGATGGCTTCGATCTCGACGGTGATCTGGCCGGGCAGCGAACCCTGACCGACCGCCGAACGGGCATGGATGCCGCTGTCGCCGAAGATTTCGATGAACAGGTCCGAGCAGCCATTGATCACGGCCGGATGCTCGGCGAAATCAGGCGCGGCGTTCACCATGCCGAAGAGCTTGACCACTCGGCGCACCCGCGAAAGATCGCCCAGCGCGTCCTGCATGACGGCAATCAGGTTGATGCCGGTCAGGCGGGCGTGCCGATAGGCTTCCTCGACCGATACTTCGGCGCCGACCTTGCCGGTATGGGAGCGGCCCTGGGCATCGTTCGGGCCCTGGCCCGACAGGAACAGCAGCTTGCCCTCCTGCACATGGGTGACGAAATTGGCAATCGGCGTGGGCGCGATCGGAAGCGTGATTCCGAGCGCTGCCAGCCGCTCATAGGGCGAGGCCTGCTGGCGCGGAACGGTCTCGGAAATGGTCATTGAAATACTCCAATCATGCGAAAAGCGCCGTCGTCATGCGAAAAGCTCGGTTTGGCGGATGCAGGCGACGTGGTGCCCGCCGCCGATATGCTCGACCGGCGGAATGGCGGCGGCGCAGGCCGGCGCGGCGGATGGGCAGCGGGTGCGGAACACGCAGCCCGAGGGTGGCGCGATCGGGCTGGGGATGTCGCCCTGCAGCGGCACGCGTATGCGCTGGCGCGTGGGGTCGGGCACCGGCGCGGTCGCCAGCAGCGCCTTGGTATAGGGATGGCGGGGAGCGGCATAGACCTGCCGGCTCGGGCCCCGCTCCATGACACGGCCGAGATACATCACCACCACTTCGTCGCACAGATATTCGACGACCGAGAGGTCATGGGCGATGAACAGCATGGTCAGGCTGAGCTTCTTTTTCAGATCGCCGAGCAGGTTGAGGACCTGGGCCTGGACGGAGACGTCGAGGGCCGAGACGGGCTCGTCGGCCACGATGAATTCGGGCTCGACCGCGATGGCCCTGGCAATGCCGATGCGCTGGCGCTGGCCGCCGGAGAATTCATGCGGAAAGCGCGTGGCATATTCGGGCGGCAGGCCGACCAGGCTGAGCAGTTCGGCGACGCGGTCGGCGCGTGCCTTGCCGCGGGGATAGCCGCAGGTATCGAGCGCCTCGCCGATGATGGCTGATATGCGCATGCGCGGATTGAGGCTGGAAAAGGGATCCTGGAAGACGATCTGCAGCCGGCGTCGATAGGCCAGCATTTCTCTGGCGCTGAGGCCGAACAGGTCGACGCCGTCGAAGATCGCCTTGCCGGAGGTCGGCTCGACCAGGCGCAGCACCGAGCGGCCGGCGGTGGTCTTGCCCGAGCCGGATTCGCCGACCAGGCCCACCGTCGCGCCGCGCTTGACGTCGAAGCTGACGTCCTCGACCGCATGGACGATGCGCCCATTGCGAGCCGGGAAATGCTTGGTGAGGTTCTGCACGCTGAGCAGGGGCGTGTCGGCCGCGGCCTGGAGAGAGGGGGCTGTGGTCATAGCTCGGCGCTCCGGATGCAACGCGAGAAGCTGGCTGCTCCGGTCGCGACCAGGTCGGGAATGGCGGCGCTGCAAGCCTCGAGCGCCAGGGAACAGCGCGGTCCGAAGGCGCAACCCGGTGGCAAAGCGGTGATCGCAGGCACATTGCCCGGGATCGAATGCAGGGCCCGGCGCTCGCCGCTGGCATCGATGTCGCGCGCCGCGTTCGGCGTGCAGGCGAGCAGGCCCCTGGTATAGGGGTGGCGCTGATGGGCGAAGAGATCGATGACGGGCGCCTGCTCGACCACCCGGCCGCCATACATCACCACCACATTATGGGCGATCTCGGCGACCACGCCGAGATTATGGGTGATGAACAGGATGGACATGCCGAATTCGGCCTGGAGGCGGCGCAGCAGGTCGAGGATCTGGGCCTGGATGGTGACGTCGAGGGCGGTGGTCGGCTCGTCGGCGATCAGCAAAGATGGGTTGCAGGACAGGGCCATGGCGATCATCACGCGCTGGCGCATGCCGCCGGACATCTGGTGGGGGTAGTCGTCGAGGCGCGAGGCGGCATCCGGTATCTCGACATGCTTGAGCATGGCGAGCGCCCGGCGGCGGGCCTCCCGGCGGTTGACCGGCTCGTGCAGCGCGATCATCTCGCCGATCTGGTCGCCCACCGTGTAGAGCGGATTGAGGCTGGTCATCGGCTCCTGGAAGATCATGGCGATCTCCCGGCCGCGCATGCGGCGAAACTGGCGGGGCTTAAAGGCGGCGAGGTCGTGCACGCCGCCGGCGCGATCGCGGAACAGGATCTTGCCGCCGGCGATGATGCCGGGCCTGGAGAGCAGGCCCATGATCGACAGGCTGGTGACGGATTTGCCGGAACCGGATTCACCCACCACGGCAAGCGTCTCGCCGCGCTTGAGATCGAAGGTCACCCCATCCACCGCCTTGGCGGTGAAGCGCTTGTTGACGAACCAGGTGCGCAGGTCCTGGACGGACAGGATGGTGTCGGGCGCGGTCGAACCTGTCATGACTGCCATCCGCAATGAGGGCAGGCGTGCTTGCCGGCCGTCGGTGCCTGGGCCGGGACATAGCGCTGGGCGGCAACGACCTCCGCGCCCAGGACGACCTGGCGCGGCTCGAACACCTGGGTGAGCCGGCTGAGCGCGCCCTGCGAGTCCTTGACGGTGAGATCGGCGTCGACGACATCGAACAGCGTGAATTCGGCCGGCTGGCCCTTGTCCAGCAACCCGTCCGCCTTGAGGCCGATGGCCCGGCGCGGCTCTGTGGTCACGGCGGTAACCACCTCTTCCAGCTTCATGCCGAGCGAGAGGAGCTTCGACATGGTGGTGGCCATGTCCCACACCGCCCCGTCCAGCGAGCGGTTGTGCAGGTCCGTGGAGATGGTCCGGGGCGGCAGGCCGCGCGCCAGGGCCGCCTTGGCCACGTCGAAGGAGAAGGAGGCGCCGCCATGGCCGACATCGAGCACGATGCCGCGCTCCGCCGCCTCTTCGGCGAGGCGATAGAGGTCCTCGTCCTCCAGGATCGAGCTGCCGGCCTTGCCGTTGAAGCAATGGGTGACGATGTCGCCTTCGGTCAAGAGGCCGAGGACGTCGTCATAGAGCGGCGGCGGCTCGCCGACATGCACCATCAGCGGCAGCTTGAGAATGCGGCCGAGCTTCTTGGCGAGCTTGACGGGGGTGAGGTCCCAGCCGCCGGTGATGACGTGGCTGGCGCGCACCTTCAGGCCGACGATGACGTCGCGGTTCTGCTCGACGGTGGCGATGATCCGCTCGAAATCGATGGAGCGGATGTCCATGAGTTCACTGACCCGGTTGCAGGCGACCAGGCCGATCGAGCCGAGATTGAGGAAGGCGTAGACGTTCTCGCGCGCCGGCTCGATGATGAACTCGCGCAGGCCGTGGAAATTGGCCTCTCCGGCCGAGCCCGCATCGACCATGGTGGTGACGCCGCGCGCGGCACCGCATTGCTCGGGCTTGAGCGAAATGTCGGTGCCGCCATACCAGACGTGAACGTGAAGGTCAGTCCAGCCCGGTGACAGGAAGCGACCTTCGGCATCGATGACGCGAACGTCGTCGCCGGCCGCGATCGAGGCAGCGGCCTCGGCGATGCGACCCTCGCGGTCGACCAGGATGTCGAGGGGCGTGCCGGACGGCGCGGCGGTGAAGCCGATGGTCCTGGCACCCTTGATGAGCAGCGGCCGGTCGGCCTGAGGGAAACGGTTGCCGATCATGGCTCAGATATCCTTTGCTAGGCGCGGATCGAGGAGATCGCGCAGGCCGTCGCCGACCAGTTGCAGTGACAGCACGGTGACGACGATGGCGGCCCCGGGGAACCACATCAGCCAGCCTGCCTTGTCCATGAATTGGCGCCCGACGCTGATCATGGTGCCCCAGGTGGGCGTGTCGGGCGAAATGCCGACGCCGAGAAAGGACAGGCCCGCTTCGGCGAGGATGGCATTGGCGAAGATGAAGGTGCCCTGCACCAGCAGCGGCGAGGTGACGTTGCGCAGCACGTGGCGCAGCAGGATCTTCCAGGTCGGCACGCCGAGAGCGCGGGCGGCCTCGACATAGGGCAGTTCCCGGATCACCAGAGTGGAGGCGCGCACCACGCGGGCGAGGCGCGGGGCATAGACGATGCCGAGCGCGATGATGACGTTGATGGCCGAGGCACCCAGGGCGGCGACCAGTGCGATCGCCAGGAGGATGTCGGGGAAGGCCATCATCGCGTCGATCACGCGCGAGAGGGGGGTATCGGCCTCCCGGAAGAAGCCCGCGGTGAGGCCGAGCGCAATGCCGATCAACGAGGCCAGCACCACCACGGCGAGGCCGACGGACAGGGAGGTCTGGGCCGCATAGAGCATGCGGGCGAAGATGTCGCGGCCGAGATCGTCAGTGCCGAACAGATGGGCGAGGCTCGGTCCCTTCAGGCGATTGGCGACCGAGAGTTTGGTCGGCGAATAAGGCGCGATCAGCGGCGCGAGGATCGCGGCCAGGGCGATGATGGCAAGAACGGCGAGACCGATGAACGCGGTCGGCCGTCTGATCAGGCGCGACAGCAGGCCGGGCGCTGCCTGGTAGGAGGAGGTGATGGCAGCCATTAGTAGCGCACCCTCGGATCGATGAGCAGATAGAGCATGTCGATGCCGAAATTGACGAGGACATAGAGCCCGGCAATCACCAGCAGCGCGCCTTGGATCACGGGGTAGTCGCGCCGGAGCACGGCGGAGACCACGAGATTGCCGATACCCGGCACGCCGAACACGGTTTCGGTCACCACGGCGCCGGAGATCAGCAGCGCCGCGGTCAGGCCGATGACGGTGAGGATCGGGATCAGCGCATTCTTGAAGGCATGCCTGATCACCACGCGCCATTCGCTCATGCCCTTGGAACGGGCCGTGCGGACATAGTCGTCCGAAAGCACGTCGAGCATCGAGGCGCGGGTGAAACGGGTGATCAGGGCCGAACTGACCACGCCCAGTGCCACCGCCGGCAGCACCAGATGATTGAGGCGCTCGCCGAAGGAGGCGCCTGGTCCGCCATAGCCGGACGTATCGAACCAGCCGAGCTTCACCGCGAAGATCTGCATGAGGACGAGGCCGAGCCAGAAGCTCGGCACGCTGGCGGCGAACATGGCGAGCGTGGTCGCCGCCTGGTCGAACAGCGAGCCGCGCCAACAGGCCGAGAGAATGCCGACCGGCAGGGCTATGGCGCTGGCAATCAGCAGCGAGAACAGCGTGAGGAAGAAGGTCGGCTCGGCGCGGGCGGCGAGAGCCTGCGTCACCGGCTGGTTGAGGAAGATCGACTGGCCGAAATCACCCTGCACAAGGCCGAGGACGTAATAGGCGAACTGGGTGATGATCGGGCCGTCCAGGCCGAGCTTGGTGCGCAAGGCGGCGATGTCCGCCTCGGACGCGTCGGGGCCCAGCATCATGGCGGCCGGGTCGCCCGGCGTGACCCGGACGATGATGAACACGATCGTCACGACGAGGGCCATCACGATGATCATGCCGAGGAGGCGGTGGAGAATCGTGCGCAGCATCTGGGATCCTGGCGTTGTTCGAGGCCGGAGAGCGTGACGAGGCGATGTGAGCGGGATCGCGGGCACCGTCGGTGTCGGCTGGTGCCGGCTCTCAAGCCTCCCCGGGAGAGAAAAGGAGGCTATGTCAGCCCATACAGGCACTGGTCGTTTCAGGGGCCGCAGGGGGCTTACTTGCCTTCCAGATAGGCGTTCCAGAAATAGGGCCAGGGCGCCGGCGTGACGCCCTTCAGGTTGGGGGCTTGGGCGGCAAGGGCGTTGAAATTGCCGACCTTGTAGGCTGGCGCCTCGTCATAGAAGGCCTTCTGGACGGCCGGCCACAGGGCCAGCCGCTTGGCGGGATCGGACTCGGCGTTGAACGCGCCCAGTGCCTCGTGCTTCTTGTCCGAGACCCACCAACCGGGCGAGCTGTCCGACATGAAGCCGGTCAGCGACGGCTCGGGCAGGAAGGGGCTGTGGGTGATGTAGATGTCCCACAATTTGGGATCGGTGCGGTTCTTCGTCAGCGTCGCCCATTCCACCACGTCGAGCTCGACCTTGAAGCCGGCCGCCTTGAGATATTCGGCGGCGACCTGTGCCAGCTTGTAGTGGAACTCGTATTGGCGGCTGGTAAGGATGCGCAGAGGCTTGGAGCCGTCATAGCCCGCCTCCTTCAGCAAGGCGGTCGCCGCCTCGACGTCACCCTCCGGCTTGTAGGGCTCAGTTCCCTCTTCGGTATGCCACTGATAGTCCTTGGGATAGAGGGCGCCGTCGACCGAGAAGAATTCCTCCGAGCCGAAGGCGGCCAGCATCATGTCCTGTGGGGAGAGCGCTGCCTGGATCGCCTTGCGGATGCGGATGTCGGAGGTGAGGCCCTCCTTGTTGTTCATGAAGAGGACCGGCCAGCCGAAGGGTTTCAGCAGGACAGGGGCGGTCTTGCCCTTGGAGATCTTGTCGAAAGCCTCGACGGGCAGGGAGTCGACATAGGCGAACTGGCCTGATGCGGCGCCTTCGACGCGGGTATTGGGATCGGGGACCGGTACGAAGCGGATCTCGTCGAGATATTGCTTGCGCGCGCCGCCATAGCCGTTGGGCTCGCCCGGGCGAGACGCATACTCGTCGAAGCGCGCGAGCTGGATGAACTGGTCGGGCTTGCGCTCCTTGAGCTTGTAGGGTCCGGTACCGATGAAGCTGGTCAGGGGATCCTGCCCGGCATTCTTGGCCGGAATGATGATCGCCGCGGCATTGTTGAAGGCGAGCAAAGCGAGCAGCGGTGCATAGGGTTTCTTGAGCGTGATCTTGACGGTGTGATCGTCGGTTGCGTCGATGGCGGCGATCATCTCGGCCGTCTGCTTGCCGCGCGTGGCGATCTTCGTCCATCGTTGCAGCGAGGCGACGACATCGGCGGAGGTCATCACCGAGCCGTCATGGAACTTGATGCCGGTGCGCAAGGGAATGGTGTAGGTCAACCCGTCGGCCGAGATTTTCGGCATCTCGGCGGCGAGCAGCGGGGTCACGCCCCAGTCCTTGTCGAAGGTGAAGAGCGTTTCGAAGATATGCTGGGAAACGATGCCGACGAGGTCGGCGGTCGAAGCCATCGGGTCGAGCGTAGGCGGTTCACCGACGGTGGCGACATCAATGACGCCACCTTTGGTGGGTTCCGCCCATGCCGGTCCGGCGGCCGGAAGCAATGTCAGTGCAAGCAGGGCAGACAGTCGTGCCAAGCGTCCCATATTGCGTCCCTTTGTTACATTACTATGTAATCTATAACTTATTTATGTATCACTATGCCCTCGATGCCGTGTTTGGTCAAGCCGCTTCGTCTTGGCGGGCCTCTGCAGGGGGCGGTTCAGGCATTGGCCAGGCGGTGAAGCACGATGTCGGCGCTGCGGTCGGAATTGAGGATGATGGCGTCCGCTAGGCAGCGAACGCTGAACAGCCAGGGCAGTTCCCACGGCGCCGCCCGCCAGGCGTCATGCGTCTCCCGGCTGGCCGGATGGGCGAGGAAGAGATCGTGGTCGCAGGGTTCCAGGCCGTGATCGAGCGCCCCGAAAGGCGAGGACAGGCGCAGGCCAGGGCCGTCGGCGGTGCGATGGAAACTCGCCTCCAGCCCGCTCGTCTCGTCGCGATAGCGTCCCGCGGGCAGGACGCTCCGGTCTGGTGGAGTCTCGACGAGCCTGAACCGGCGGCGGCGTCCGAATTTTTCGGTCTCGATGCTGCCATCTGCCTGAACCAGGAGATCATAGGGCGCCAGCCCCGCCCGGGGGCGGAAGCGGCCTTGCGCCACCTCCTCGAGCTCTGCTGCCCCCATGCTGGACACCAGGCTGGGCGTGCCGCTCTCGCTGGCGATACGGATGAGAGCGCTGGTGCCGTCCTCCCGATAGGTGCCCGCGCGCTCGTTGAGCATTGCGATCGCCGCGGGAGACAGGGGCGGCCCGGCCTCCAGGCCGAGGACGATGTCGGCGATGCGCCGGGTGAGGGCATAGGGCGAGAACTCGTCGTGATTGGCGAGGAGGACGATGCCGAGGTCGCGCTCGGGAATGCGGATCGATTCCGAGCGCGAACCGGCGATCCAGCCGCTATGCCCGATGCAGCGAAGCCCGTGGTGAAGGCTGGTGACGAGGCCGAGGCCGTAGGGGGAGGCGATGCCGTTGATCACGGCGCCGGGCGCTTCCATGCGGGCGATCATCGCGGCGTCGCCGACCTTCGGCCGGGCGAGATTGGCCTGCCAGGCCAGCATGTCCTCGAGGCTCGACACCAGCCCGCCCTCGCCGCCGATGGCGATGCCCCAGGCGGCCTTGAGCCAGGCGCCGTCCGGGCCGCGGCGATGATGGGTGACGAGGCGTGGATAGATCTCGTCGTCGCGCAGCATCAGCCTGGTGTCGTGCATGCCGAGCGGGCCGGTGATGCGCTCACGCAGGAGATCGTTGAACGACAAGCCCGAGACCTGTTCGAGGATTTCCGACAGCAGCAGGAAATTGGAGTTGGAGTAGAGCAGGTCCGTATCGGGCGGGAAGTTGAGACCCTTCTGGCGGGCGACGATGGCGCGTGCGGCGGCGCGGGAGGAGGGGGCCAGGATCGGAATGCCGGCCAGGATCATGGTGTCGAGAATGTCGCGCAGGCCGCTGGTATTGGCGGCCAGGTGCCTCAAGGTGATCGGCTGCTCATAGGCGGGCAACCAGGGGCAGTGGTCGCGGACGTCATCGCTGAGGGAGAGCTTGCCCTCGGCTTCCATCATCAAGGTCAGCAGCACGGTGAACTGCTTGCTCTGGGAAGCGATGCGCACGACCGAGGTCGGCGACAACGCGATGCCATGGGCAAGGTCGGCCATGCCGCTGCAGCGCTGATAGACAACGACGCCCCCGAGCGTCACCGCCGCCATGAAGCCCGGCGAGGTCTCGCTGGCCCAGGGCGCGAAGAGGGCATCGATCTCGGCGACGGCGGCCGGGGCAAGGGAAGAGGTGGTCATGGCATGCGACTTTCTGGCAAAGTGGCTTTGGGCATTGAAAACACTGTCATTCCCGACGGTGACTTGCGTCGCAGCAGCTACTCACCCTGTTTGCGCTACGACATGCACACATCTCGACCAAGCCGGCTGGAGCGCGCGAATCCCTCCCCGGCTTCGGGGAGGGTGGGCGAGCGAAGCGAGGTCGGGTGGGGGAGAGTGGTACAAATCCAGCCATCATTGGCGTGGTAGTGCCACCCTTCCCCATCGGTCGCTGCTTTATCTGGAAAGCGTGAGATGTCAGCATGCCGTGGCCTTCTTACAGGGCGGTGCTGCGCGACCTCGACGGCAGCGCCGCCGCAGGCGACTCATTTCTCGAGATAGACGTTCCAGAAGGCCGGCCAGGGCGAGGGCTCGAAGCCCTTCAGCTTGGGCGACTTGGCCGAGAGGGCGTTGAAGTCGCCGATCTTGACGATCGGGGCTTCGGTCATGATCAGCTCCTGCACGCGCTGCCAGTGCTTGACCCGCTCGGCTGGATCGGAGGTGGCGTTGAGGGCATCGACCGCCGCCCGGCTGTCGGGCGTATCCCACCAGCCGACCGAGGCCGGCGCCAGGATGTTGATCAAAGCGGGTTCGGGCAGGAAGGGGCTGTGGGTGATGAAGATGTCCCAGGATGCCGGGTTCTGGATCTGCTGGACCAGTGTTGCCCAGTCGACGACATCCATCTTCACCTTGAAGCCGGCGAGCTTGAGATATTCGGCGGCGACCTGCGCCATCTTGTAGTGGAACTCATATTGGCGGCTGGTGAGGATGCGCAGCGGCACCTCCTCGCCGAGGCCCGCCTTTTTCAGTTCGGCCTTGGCCTTTTCGGCGTCGGCGATATCATAGTTGCCTTCGACGCCAGCATCCGTGCGCCAGGGATAGCCTTGCGGATACATGGCGCCATCGACGGCATAGAATTTGGTGTCGCCAAAGGCGGCCGCCAGCATGTCGCTCTCGCTGAGCGCGAGCTGCACCGCCTTGCGCACGCGCATGTCGGCAAGGACGCCCTGCTTGGCGTTCATGCGGATCATCGGCCAGCCGAAATGTTCGAGAAGCACCGGCTCCGACTTGCCCGACTTGATCCTGTCGAACTGTTCGACGGGCAGCGAGTCCGCATAGCCGAATTGGCCGGAGACCGCGCCTTCGATGCGGGTATTGGGATCGGGAACCGGTACGAAGCGGATCTCGTCGAGATATTGCTTGCGCGCCCCGCCATAACCGTCGGGCTCGCCGTCACGCGAGCGGTAGCCCTCGAAGCGCACGAGCTGGATATATTGATCGGGCTTGCGCTCCTTGAGCTTGTAGGGTCCGGTGCCGATGACCTGCTTGAGCGGCGTGTCCTGGTCCTCGGATGGCAGGATCACGGCGGCCGAATTGTTGAAGGCGAGCAAAGCGGGCAGTGGCGAATAGGGCTGCTTGAGCGTGATGCGCACCGTCAGCGGGGCGGCGGCAGCGATATCGACGACCAGCGGAGCGACCTGCTGGCCGCGGGAGGCAACCGTCAGCCAGCGCTTGAGGGAGGCGACGACATCGGCAGAATCCATCGCGCTGCCGTCGTGGAAGGTGATGCCCTGGCGCAGCTTGATCTCATAGATCTTGCCATCCGGGCTCACCGTGGGCAGCGCTTCGGCCAGCAGCGGCGTGACGTTCCAGTTGCGATCGAAGGTGAACAGGGTTTCGAAGATGTGCTGGCCGACCATGCCGACGATGTCGGTGGCGCTCGCCATCGGGTCGAGCGTCGGCGGTTCGCCGATGGTGGCGACGTCGATGACACCGCCTTTCTCAGGCCCCGCCACCGCCGGGCCGATTGCCGGCAATAACAGCGCAGCAAGAGCCACGGCCAGACTGAACGCACGCTTCATGGATCCTCCCCGGAATTCATTATAATGGAATATATATCTTATTTAGGGACTATGGTTGCATCCCCTTCCGACCTCGTCAAGATGTTACCGGCAGCTTATCGCGCGAGCGCATCTTGCGATGGCGCGGTGCGAGAGCGTGTGTACCGAAGGGGATGGCGAGCTTGCGCAACCTTGTGAGTAAACGGCGCGGATGAACAAGAATCGTAGGGACTCGGCGAAGCGCGACGTTAGGGTAGGGCAGCGTTTCCGCCCAAACGCGCTTTGGCTCCGTCCGAATCCCGCACAATATCCGGTTGGATAAGGAGGCCCGTGGTCGAGAGGAAAAGTGGCATGATCGCGCTTGCTGAGGTCCGCCATACGCTCCGGGGGCTCTATTTCGGCTCAAGCCGGCGCGCCGTCTGCTTCCAGATCCTGCGCTTCGTCATCGATGTCGGCATTCTCGTCTTCTTCATCGCCGGGCCGAGCATGAAGAACGAGACCTGGCATACGGCCATCAATGCCATCGTCGCGGCGATCATCGTGCTCGAACTCGCCGCTAGCGCCCTCGTTGCGCCCAGCCTGAAGAAATGGGCGCTGCGGCCGATGACCTGGATCGATGTCGCCATTCTCGCCACCTTCTTGGTACCCGCATTCTTCTCCAACCTGTTCCTGCGCGTGCTGCGCATCTGGTCGCTGAGCAAGAGCAATCTGTTCACGCTGGCACTGCGCAAGTCGGGCTACCGGCAGATGGAAGACACGTTGCGCGCCGCGATCGATCTCACGGTGTTCCTGTTCCTGATCTCCAGCTTCGTTTACACCATGTTCTACGGCAACGGCTTCGATGGCTATGTCCAGGCCCTGTACTTCACCGTCGCCACGGTGACGACGACGGGCTTTGGCGACATCACCTTGCCCGGCAATCTCGGCAAGCTCACCTCCATCGTCGCCATGATCATCGGCGTGTCGCTGTTCGTGCGCCTTGCCCAGGCGATCGTGCGGCCGCACAAGGTGAATTTCAGCTGCCCCCAATGCGGGCTCTCGCGGCATGAGACGGATGCGGTGCATTGCAAGGCTTGCGGCCATGTCCTGAACATCCCGGATGACGGGGACTGAAGCCGGTCAATCCGGCCTAACGGGTGCGGCACGCAGAAGTGCCGCGATCCTGCCGGCCTGCGAGGACTCGATGCCCATGCTCCCGATCATCGCCAACAGGGTTTGGCGATCGACGGCGTCAGCACCGGAACCGGGGGTCGTGGCCGCGATGGCACCGGCGGCATTGGCAAGGACGCTGGCGCCCGCCGGTGACAAGTCGTTGACGATGCCGAAGAGATAGCCGGCGGCGAAAGCATCGCCGGCACCAGTGGTGTCGACGGCCTCGATCCTGGCGGCCGGCGAGACGAATTTGTGTTGCCGGCTATGGAGGAGCGACCCCCGGGCGCCGCGCTTGATCACGACATTCCTGGCACCCGCCTCGATGAGGTTTCTGGCGACCCGATCGAGAGCTGGCCCATCGGTGGAGGCGCCGAGCAGACGGGCATCAGCCTCGCCGAGGAACAGCGTGTCGATGGTGGGCAGAAGGGCAAGCACCATTTCCTTGATGGTGCCGGTAATGCCGGCGGGGATGTCGAGGCTGACTGGAATACCCGCAGACGCCGCTTGCGCGACCGCGCAAAGGGCGGCCTCGCGCTGCGGCGCCTGCAGCAAGGCATAGCCCGACAGGTGCAGGAGAGCCGTGCCGGCCAGGGCGGCCGGATCGACCTCGTCCGCCCTCAACCGCACATTGGCGCCCCGATAGGCGAACATGGTGCGCTCGCCGCTTGCGCTGACCACCACAACGTTGAGCTGCGTGGGTTCCGCCTCGTCCCGCCGCACCCATCCTGTCTCGACGCCGGCCTGCCTCATCGCACCGAGGCACCAGTCGCCCCAGCTGTCCTTGCCGGTCTTGCCGATGAAGTGCACCGGCAAGCCGAGGCCCGCAAGGATCCGCGCGGTATTGGTGGCAGAGCCGCCCAGGCCATGGCTCTGGCGCTCGGCGATGCCCTCGCCGCCCTCCGGCGGATAGGTGGGGACCTGGAGCGTCAGGTCGACATTGATGTCGCCGAGGACTGCCACTGCCGGCACGATCTCTCCTTGGGCACTCATAGGCTGGGGCGAGGCTATTCTAGACGATGTACATCTGGTCGATGGCCTGGGCGACGTCGGCGATGATGTCGTCGGCATGCTCGATCCCCACCGAGAAGCGCACGAGGCCGTCGACGATGCCCATGGCCTGGCGTTCCTGCGAGGGGATGTCGAGGAAGGCCATGGTGCCCGGCATCTGCGTGGTGGTGCGCAGGCCGCCGAGGCTGGCGGCGAAGGAGCACAGCTTCAGCCGCTTGAGCAGGCGCACCCCGTGCTCCTCGCTCTCCACCTGGAAGGACAGCATCGCGCCGAAATTGCGCAGCTGCTCCTTGGCCGTGGCGTGGTTGGGGTGCGAGGGCAGGCCCGGATAGAACACGCGCTTGACCTTGTCATGCCCTTCCAGATAGCGGGCGAGGGCGGCGGCGTTGGCGCACTGCTTTTCGAGCCGAAGCGCCAGGGTCTGGGCGCCGCGCAGCAGCAGCCAGGCATTGAAGGGCGAGAGTGGTGCGCCCAGCTTGTTGAGCGTGTTCCAGCGTACGTCCTCCAGCCAATCCTTGGGCAGGATCTCGGATTTGAGCGTGATGATGCCGCCGACGGCGTCGTTGTGGCCCCCGATGAATTTGGTGGCACTCTCCACCACCACGTCGACACCGAAGGCGTGCGGCTGGCATACGGCGGGGCTAGCGAAGGTGTTGTCGCAGATCACCGCGATGCCGCGACTATGGGCGAGTTCCACCAGCTTGCGCATCGGGGGCACCTTCATGGTCGGGTTCGCGAGCGCCTCGAAATAGAGCACCTTGGTCTTGTCGGTGAAGGCGCGCTCGACCTGGGTGGGGTCGGTGGTGTCGACGAAGCTCACGGTGATGCCGAAATCGCCGATGCGATGGTCGAAGAATTCGTGCGTGCTGGAATAGGTGGTCAGGTCGGTGACGATGTGGTCGCCTGCCTTGAGGATGCCGAACAGCGCGTGCGAGATCGCGGCCATGCCCGAGGCCGTGGCAAGGCAGGCATCGGCCCCGGTCAACTGCGCCAGATGTTCCTCGAGCTTGTATTCGGTGGGATTGCCGCAGCGGCTGTAGATGTTCACGTCCTTGCGCGCGCCGGCTACGATCTGGTCGTAGATGTCGCCAGCATATTGGAAATTGGCCGACATGTAGATGGGATAGCTGATCGATTGCGATTCCGGCTCGGGCGCATAGAACACGGCGCGGCTGGCGAAATCGAGCTCTTTGGACGACATGCGGGCACTCCTTGAGGTGTCATTCCTTGACGGCGCCGCCGGTCAGGGCGGCGGTGATCTGGCGTTCGAACAGGACGAAGAGGACGAGCGGGGCGAGGGCGGCGATGAAGATGGCGGCCAGCATCACCGGATAGTTGGTGATGTGCTCGCCGACGAAATCGGCCAGGCCGACCGGCAGCGTCTTCCTCGCCGGGGTGTTGATGAAGACGAGCGGGAAGAGGAAGTCGTTCCACACCCAGATCATGTTGACGATCGCGGCGGTGAACATGGCCGGCCGGGCGAGCGGCACCGCGATGCGCCAGAAAATGCCGAATTCGCTGCAGCCGTCGATACGTGCCGCGTCCATCAGTTCGCGCGGCAGGGTGACGAAGAAGGCGCGCATGATGAACAGCGTCACCGGCACGTTGAAGGCCGCCGTCGGCAGGATCACGCCGAGATGGGTGTCGAGCAGGCCCATGGTGCGCAGCACCACCACCAGCGGCACCAGCGCGACATAAGCGGGAATCGCCATGGCGACCATCAATCCGGCCTCGACGCCGGCCAGCCAGCGCGGGCGGTAGACGGCGAGCCCATAGCCGCCGGCCGTGGCGGCGGCGACGGCCAGCAGGGTCGAGCCGGCCATCACGATCAGCGAGTTCAGGGAATAGGTGCCGAGCGCACCATTGCTCCAGGCTTGGGCGAAGGCGTCGAGGCTCGGGGCTGACGGCAGCGACCACACCGAGCGCATGAATTCCTTGTTGGTCTTGAGCGTGCTGTAGGCCATCCAGGCGAAGGGAGACACCACGATCGCCACATGGAGCGACAGGAAGGCGAGGACGCCGAGGCGCGTCGGGCTCCAGCGGGACAGGGCCGGCATGCTCACGCCTCCCTGCCGGTGGCGCTGCTGCGCAGCGAGCGGAAGATGATGAAGGCGCCGATGGCGGTCAGCAGCATCTGGGCAAAGCCGATGGTCGCGGCATAGCCCATCTCGAAGGCGTTGAAGCCGACCTTGTAGAGATAGGTGGAGACCACTTCGCTGGCGTGGTTGGGACCGCCATTGGTCAACACGAAGACCAGGGAGAAGGTCTTCAGCGAGCCGATGATGCAGAGCAGGACATTGGCTCGCACCGTGTCCCACACCATGGGCACGGTGACCGAGACGAAGGAGCGCCAATGGCCGGCCCCGTCGAGCTCGGCCGCCTCGAACACGCTTTCGGGCACGTTGCGGATCGCCGCCACGAACAGGAGCACGTAGAGCCCGAGATAGGTGAAGCTCATCACCGCCACCACGGCGGCGAAGGCGGTTGAGGACTGGCCGAGCCAGCCCGAGGCGAGGCTGCCGAGACCGACGGCCTTCAGCCCGGCATTGAGCAGCCCGAAATAGGGATTGTAGATGAAGCGCCAGAGAAGGCCGATGCACACTTCGCTGACGATCACCGGGACGAGATAGAGAAACAGGAAGAAGCGCCCGGCTGCGCCGACGACACGCACCAGGCAATAGGCGATGGCGAGGGCGAGCAGCACCTGCAGGACGATGGCCGAGACGGCGACGGCGAGGTTTCGGGCGAGAGCCGCCCAGAAGAAGCCGTCACCGGCCAGGCGGACGAAATTGTCGAGGCCGACAAAGACGGGGGCGGCCGAGCCGTTCCACTGGTAGAAGGACAGCACGCCCGAATGCAGCACGGGATAGGCGACGAAGAGGCCGACCAGGATGAGCGTCGGCAACAGGAAGGCGAACGCGTAACGCGCGTCGCGGCCTGCCGACGGGTCCTTTCCTGCTTCCTGCGCTGCCATGAAATGCTCTCTCCTTCCCGGAAGGCGCGTCTTATTTCGCCTTCAGGGCTTCTTCCACGCGCTTGGCGGCATCGGCCGGCGCGACCGAACCGTCGAGCACGCCCTGGAGCGAGGTGTAGTAGGCATCGGTTCCCTTGGGCGGCATGGCGGTATCGTAGAAGGGATCGAGCTTGCCGGCCTTGCTCATCAGATCATTGCTGATGGCATAGAGCACCGGTCCCGCGGCCGCCTGCGTGGTGGCGCCCTTGACGGTGACCATGGTCTTGCGCAGCTCGACATATTTGGTCATCACCGCCGGCGAGGTGAGGAAGCGCAGCAGCGTGACCGCGTCCTTCTTGTTGGCGGTCTTTTCGGCGATGCCGAAGGCCGCCGCGACGCCGCCCAGCACGTCGCCGGGATTGCCCTTGCCGCCGGCCACCGTCGGGAAGGGGAAGAAGCCGAGCTCGAAGCCCTCAGGCGCGTCGGCGGAGGCGCCGATCTGCCAGGTGCCGTTGAGCATCATCGCGGCCTGGCCATTGAGGAAGAGCATATTGGCTTCCTGGTCGCTCATGCCGTTGAAGCCGACGGGGAAATAGCCCCTGGAGGACAGGCTGGCGATGCGGGTCAAGGCCTCGGTGGCCTCCGGACCGAGATCGGCGTCGGCCTTGCCCGCCACGATGTCGGAAACCAGGCCCGACCCCTTCAGGCGCATTTCGAGATATTGGAACCAGAAGGTGGCCGGCCAGGAATCCTTGTTGCCCAGCGCCATCGGCACGAGGCCGTCGGCCTTGATCTTCTCGCACAGGGCCAGGAATTCGTCGTAGCTGGTCGGAACCGCCCAGCCTTTCTCGGCGAACAGAGCCTTGTTGTACCAGAACACGGCGGCATCGATGTCGATCGGCACGGCATAGGCGTGGCCGCCGATGCTGGTCTGCGCCAGGGCCGTCGGCAGGAAGCTCTCGCCCCAGCCATCCTTGGCGAGATCGGCGTCGAGCGCATACATCTGGTGACCGGCCACGAAGGCGCCGAGGAAGCCGCCGGGCAGGGTGTAGAACACGTCCGGCGGGTTGCCGGAGGCCATGGCGGTGTTGAGCTTGGTCTTGTAGGCCGACTGCTCGGCCGCCACCACGTTGAGCTTGATGTCGGGATGGGCCTTGGCGAATTCGTCCAGGGCGTAGGTAATGAAGTCGACCTTGTCCTTCTGCCCCGAATAGGCGTGCCAGAAGGTCAGCTCGCCCGCCAGCGCCGACAGGCTCATCGCCAAGGACGCGGCAACGCCAAGTGCGAGTGCGCGAAAACGCATGTCTTCAATCCTTCCCCACCGGTTCCGAATGCTCGGTTCGATTAATTGCAGTGGTGCCACATTGAAATGAACATGTCTACAGTAGTACCACAAACAAAGCTGTGCTAGGAGCTGGACGGCGAGTGCAAGATTCGAGGCAGGCATGATCGATCAAGCCAAGAGCGCGGCTGGGGGGCAGGCAATGAGCCGGCTGCGTAGCGCGCTGCCCGCACTGTCGGAATCGGAACGGCGGGTGGCGCTGTGGGTCCTCGACCATATCGATCTGGCGATACGCCAATCCATGTCGGCCATCGCCCAGACCGTCGAGGTCAGCGATACCACGGTCCTGCGCATGTGCCGTACCGCGGGCTTTGCCGGCTTCACCGATCTCAAGCTCGCTTTGGTCCGGGATACGGGCGAGCGTTCGATAGCCAGGCCCGATGAGGGCGCAGCCGGAACCGATGGCGACCTCGGCTGGGCCAGCCGGGTCTTCAATGCGAACATCCAGGCCATCAGCGACACCCTGTCGATGCTCGACCAGGGCGACTTCGCTCGCGCTCTCGATCTCGTCTCCGGCGCCCGCCATATCCTGATTGGCGGCATCGGCGGTTCCGGCATCGTGGCCCAGGCCCTCTATCAGCGCTGCTTTCGCCTGGGCCTGCGCTGCGACGCACCGGTCGATTCGCAGCTCCAGCTCATGCACGCCTCCCTGCTCGGGCCGGGGGACCTTGCCGTGGCCATTTCCTATTCCGGCATCACCAACGATCCCGTGCTCCTCCTGCAGGAAGCCAGGACGCAGGGCGCCTCCACCCTGTGCATCACCGGCAACCGGCGTTCGCCCCTGGCGCGCCTTGCCGATGTCGTGCTGGTCAGCGTCTCCCATGAACTGCGCAGCGAGCCGATGGCCGCACAGATCGCGCAGCTGACGCTGGTTGATGCCCTTTATGCCGCTTTGGTCGCGCGTGCGCCCGACACGGCCCAGCTCAACGAGGAGCGCATGGTCAATGCCATCCTCCCCAAATCCATCTGAACAAGGCCAATCATGAAAGTACAGATCTATACGATGCAGACCGCCGCCGAGGCGCTCGAGCTGGCTGCGCTCGGTGTCGATTGCCTGGGCGTGACGCCCTCCAATCGCGGCCTTCCCGGGGAAATCAGCAATGAGGCGGCGCGCGAGATCGTCGATGCCCTCGCGGGCAAGGCGACGCGCGTCGCTTTGTCGGTGGAGGCCGACCCGCAAGCGATCGCCGCCATGGTCGATGCCGTCAGGCCGGACGTGCTGCATCTGTGCGGCGATATCGCCAAGGTCACGCCCGAGGTGGTGAAGGTGTTGCGGAGCGAGCTTCTCCCGCGCCATCCGGGGCTGAAGATCCTGCAGGCGATCCCGATGACGGGCCCCGAGGCGCTCGACCATGCCGCTGCCTTCGAGCCGGTGTCGGATATCTTCATCCTCGATTCGGTGGCCGCCCATATCGGCGGCATCGGCGCGGCCGGCGTGACGCATGACTGGTCGCTCAGCCGTGAGATCGTCGTGCGCAGCAAGCTTCCCGTCATCCTGGCCGGCGGCCTCGGCCCGGACAATGTCGGGGAGGCCATTCGCGCCGTGCGTCCCTGGGCGGTGGATTCGCTCACCCACACCAACAGCCCGCTGGCCTCGGGCGGCTTTCGCAAGGATCCGGCCAAGGTCGCGGCCTTCGTCGCGGCGGCACGGGCGGCTGCTGCCTGAGCAGCCCTCAGTAAAGTGGGCAGGTCTTGCACAGCTTGAGGCCGTCCATGCGATAGCGCAGGCAGCAGATCCGGCGCCTGCGCCCCTTTTCGGCGCTGTAGCGGACGGGCTCGAACAGCGGATTGCTCGCACCGTCTTCCCATCGCCGTGTCGCCAGCAGGGTGCGGGCCTGGGACAACCCTCGATGATCCGTTCCCAAGAATGTCTCGAGCTCGCCCAGGCTGTGCTCGACGATGGTTCCGGCATTGCTCCACAAGACCTTCCGGGGCAGGGCGCTCGCCCGCGAGATCGCCGCGATCATCGGGGTGAGATGGCCATCGACCAGCTCTGCGAAGCGCTCGCGGATCGTGTGCGGGGCAAGACGGTCTCCCGCATCCGGCAGGCGCAGGGCGGCGGTCCGGCCGTCTTCGGAGGTGATCACGCCGATCTCGCCGATTCCGATCGGCAGGCTCCAGTCGGCGATGATATTCGCGGCCAAGACAGGCGGGATCAGGATCGAAAAGTGCCATTTCGACCAGAGCGTCGCTACGGCGATCGGCTCCGGCCTGTCGTAGTTCCCGGCGAATCGGGCCAGCAGCGGCAACAGCCCCTCTCCCTCGACCAGTGCGGCCGCGGGAACGAAGGGGCGGGCGTCGTCGCCAAGCGCCAGATTGTCGGCGAGGAAGGCGAGCGGTCCCCGGAAGATGGTGGCGAGCGTGGTGGTCACCGCTTCCAGGCCGCCATGATGAAATAGGCGCCGCCGAGGCCGGTGGCGATCAGCCCGGCCGGGATCTGCCAGGGAAAGGCGATGGTACGGCCCACCCAGTCAGCGAGGACCATCAGGACGGCGCCGATGAGAGCCGAGCCGTAGATTTCCGCCAATGCGGTCCTGGTTCCCAGAAGTCGCGCCATATGGGGCGCCATCAGGCCGACGAAGCTCAACGGCCCCACGAACAGGGTGGCGATGCCGGTGAGAATGGATACGACCAGCAGGATGGCGAGGCGCGCACCGGCGATAGGCACGCCGAGCGAGCGGCCGACCGGCTCGCCCAGCGGCATAAGGCCGATCCAGCGCACCAGGGGCAAAGGCAACAACAAGGCGAGGGCCGTTGCCAGGGCGATAGCGCGCGCCTCGGCGGCATCGACCGAATAGGTCGAGCCCGACAGCCAGCCGATCACCCGCAGGATACGGGGGTCGCCGATGACGAGCAGGATCGATAGCAGCGAGGCCAGCAATGCGCCGAGGCCCGCTCCGATCAGCAGAAGATGGTCGGGGGCGAAGGCCGAGCGCCGGCCCAGCCAGAGCACGCAGGCCAGAATGGCGAGGCAGGCCAGGCAGGAAAGCGCGGCCGTGCCATAGCGGTCGAGGCTCGGCAGGAACAAGGTTGCCACCAGAAGCATCAGGGCGGTTCCCGACGAAATGCCGAGGAGTTCCGGGCTTGCCATCTCGTTACGGGTCAGGCGCTGGAGCAGGGAGCCCGCCATGGCGAGCATGGCGCCGGCGCAGCAGGCGGCCGTGATGCGCGGCAGCCGCCAGATCGACAGGTCGGTGAGCAGCTTGCCATGGGCGAATTGCCAGCCGTCAGGCCCGGGGCCGAGCATGGCGGCGAGGGCGAAACTCAGAACAAGAGCCGCACCTAGGCCCGTAAAGGCCGGGCCGGTGCCGACCTGCAAACGTATCGGCACGGTCACCATGGCAAGAGCGCTTCTTGCTGCCGGCGCGCGTTGCAACATCCAGAGCAGCAGGGGAATACTGAGGAGCATGGCGGCAATGCCGGCTGGAATCTCGATGCCGCCTGTCAGCGCCAGCAGGGCCTGGTCCGTCAAGGCCAGCAGTCCGGCGGCAATCAGGGGCGCGGCAATCATGCGGGTGGTCAGCCGCCTGGCGCCGGCGCTGCGCGCGATGGCTGCACCGGCAAGACCGAGGAAGCTGATCAGGCCGACCGCGCTCGCGACCAGCGCGCTCAGGCCGACAGCGGCGAAAAGGGTCGCCCCCCTGACCAGCGATGTGCGCACGCCCAGCCGCTCCGCACCTTCGATCTGCATGACCGAGAGAGGAGACAGGAGAAGCAGGACCGCCAGCGACACCAGGCCGAGCTTCGGTGCCAGGGCCAGCAAGGGCCCCCAGCCGTTCTGGATGAGCGAACCGGCCTCCCAGATGTAGAGATCGCCCAGCGCATCGAAATGGGTGAGCACCAGCATGGTGCCGAAAGCGCCGAAGGAGAGCGAGGCGATCAGCCCCACCAGAGTGACCGTAGCCGGTGCAAAATTGGATCGGGCCGAGAACAGCAGCACGATGGCGGCCACGCCGATGCCACCGGCGAGCGCCGGCAGGTCCCAACCCAGGGACAACAGGCCGGGAGCCCAGATGATGGCGGCGGCGATAGCGCATTTTGCCCCGGCAAAGATCCCCAATGTTCCCGGCTCGGCGAGCGGATTGCGAAGCACCTGCTGGAGAACCACGCTGGCCAGTCCCAGCGCGCCGCCGCTGAGGAGACCGACGCAAAAACGGGGCAGCAGCCCATCCCGGGCCATGATCGAGCGCAGGTCGTCGCTGCCGGCCAGCAGGGCCGGCCAACCTGCGGGCGGAACGAGGCGGGCGAGGTTGAGCAGGAACAGGGCCCCTGCCAGGCCGATGAGAGCGCAGCTGGCGAAGCTCCAGCCGAAGATCCTGCCATGGCCGCCGGCGGCTTGTCGGGACTCAGGCATCACGCGGCAGGCTCTCCGCGAGCTGGCGTGCGAAGCGCATCGCCGAGGCGACGCCGCCATTGGGGTAGATCACCGGCATCATCGTCACCCTGTTCATCTTGACGGCGGGCAGTGCTCGCCAGAGCGGATTGTCGGCAAGCCGGGCCAGGGCATTGCTGGTTTCCTCGCCGCGATCGAAATGCACGATCCGGGCCTCGGGATCGCCCGCCAACTGGTCGATACCCACCGAGATCACGCCCGATCCGTTCACCCGGCCCCGCCAGGCATTGATCAGGCCGAGCCGGGACAGGCTGTCGCCGATCAGTCCGGTTCCCCCGAACAGAGCGACCGTGCGGCCGTCCTGGGCAAAGCGGCCGACGTAAAGGGAACGCCGGGTCCGCCCGGCGAGGGCTGCGCGTGCATCGGCGAAGACCGTTTCCAGCTGCGATGTCAGCGCTTGTGCGGCTTCCGTCCGGCCGGTCAGTTCCGCCAGCCGGCCGAGCAATTCGATCGCCTGGCCGACACCGGACTTGCCGGCCGAAGCCGCATCGAGGGGAAACAGCGGCGCGATCTCCCGCAGGCGGCGCAGCGGGCCGGCCTGCCAGGCGGCCAGCACGATGGCATCAGGCCGGATCGCCTGCAGAAGCTCGGCGTTGGGCTCCAGCAGGGGGCCGAGGTCCAGAACTTCCTCGGCCAGCACCGGCTGTGCGACGAGCCTGCGATACAGGGCAACATTGGCCACCGCCACGGGGCTGATGCCGAGCGAGACGAGAAGCTCGGTCGCCAGCAGATCCAGCGCGACCAGGCGAGGCGGGCTCGCCGCACGTGCCGGAGTTCCCATCAGGGCGATGAAAGGGAGAGCCAGAACAGCGCACAGCAGGTCGCGCCGCACGGCCGCCTGCCCTGGCGATAGCGCTACCATTTATAGGACAGCGTCGCGGTTGCCGTCAGCGGTTCTCCATAGCGGCACCCCGTCGAGCCGGCGCAGGTGTAGAACTTCTTGTTGAACAGATTGCGGGCATTGACCGTCAGGCTGGCGCCGTCGAGCTTCTTGTCGATCACGCCGAGATCGTAGCTCGCCATGGCATCGACCAGCAGATAGTCCGGCACGTGGGTCGGCGTTCCCAATACATCGATGCTGTCGGCGATATAGGTTTCCCCGACATAGCGCAGCCCGCCGCCGATCTTCAGCCCTCGCACGCCGAGATCGTCGAACTTGTAGCTTGCCCATAACGCCGCGGAATGCCGGGGCACCAAGTCCACAGGACGGCCCACCGTGGAAGGAACCGCGCTCTGCAGGGTCTTGCTGTCGGTGAAGGCGTAGCTGGCGACGAGGTCGAGATTGCCGAAGGAGGAATGGGCTTCCAGCTCGATGCCACGCGAGCGGACCTTGCCGACCTGGTAGACATCGCCGAAAGCGTCGAAGCTGCTGACATTCTGCTGGGTGAGCTCGTAGACGGCGGCGCTGAGCAGCAGGTTGCTATCCTGCGGCTGGTAGCGCACGCCCGCCTCATATTGCAGGCCCTTGTTGGGCTTGAGCACCGTGCCGCTGCGTGAATCCAGGCCGAGTTGCGGTGCGAAGGACTGGCTGACGCTGACATAGGGCGCGATGCCGTTGTCGAAGCGGTAGACCAGCCCGGCGCGGCCGGTGAAGGCGCTGTCGTCCTGGTTCGTCTTGGCGCCGGTCTGGTAGTTCAGAACCGTTGCACGGCTCCAGTCATGGCGCCCGCCGAGCAATACGGTCAGGTTGCCCAGACGAATCTGGTCCTGCAGATAGATGCCGAACTGGTCGCTGAGATTGTCGCTGCCGCGATCGACGGCATAGTTGATGACCGGGTAACCGGAATAGACGGGGTTGTCGATATTGAGCGGGACGATCGAGCCGCGATAGCGGTGCGAGTCGTAGCTGCGGCGGTAATAGTCGAAGCCGGCCAGGAGCGTGTGGCTGAGCGGGCCGGTCTCGAAGCTCTTTTCGATCGAGGTATCGGCGGTAATACCGTAGGAGCGCTCGGTTCGGGCGCTGGCCCGCCGCGCGAGCTGGCCGTTGGTAACCGGCAGGAGACCTGCCTGCATGTAGTCCCAGCGCACGTCGGAATAGTAGTAGCGGGCATTCTGGCGCAGCTTCAGCGTCTCGTCGAAACGATGCTCGAAGGCATAGCCGATCGTATAGGCATCGCCGACGAAACGATCGAAGGATTCCTCACCCAGGAACAGCTTGCGCGGGATGCGACCGGTCGCGACATCGCTCCAGTAGAGCGGCGTGATGAAGCGCGTATTCACGTGCTGGTAGCTCGCCAGCAGCGTGAGGGACGTCGCTTCGTTCGGCTGCCAGGTGATGGCGGGCGCGATATAGACCTTGTCGTCCGGTATGTGCTTGACCCAGGTATCGGCGTCCCGGACCAGGCCGGTCAGGCGGTAGCGCAGGGTTCCGTCGGCAGTCAGGGCATCGGAGAAATCGAAGGACGCCTGCTTGCGGTCATAGCTGCCATATTCGAGATTGATCTCGTGCAGGGGCGTCGGCGTTGGGCGTTTGGAGATGGCGTTGATGACCCCGCCCGGCGCCAATTGGCCGTAGAGCACCGAGGAGGCGCCGCGCAAGACCTCGACCCTCTCCAGGCCGTAGGGCTCCTGGGAGCTGTCATAGACATTGGACTGCAGCTTCATGCCGTCACGCAGCATGCCGCCATTGCCGGTCGCGACATCGAAGCCGCGCAGCATGACGTCATCCGTCATCCGGCTGAAGGCCTGCGACTGCATGCCGACTCCCGGGGTGTAAGTCAGGACGTCGGAAAGGGAGGTGACCTTCTGGTCCACCATCTGGTCCTTGGTCACGACGGTGATGGACTGGGGCGTCTCGATGATCGGCGTATCGGTCTTGGTGCCCGACGCGCTCTGGCGGGCGACATAGCCCTGCACCGGGGCCCAGGCTGATTGGCCGTAGACGGTCACCGGATCGAGTTCGATGGCATTGGCGTTCTCGGCCCCGCCGATGCTTGCGGTGATGTCGGCGGAAAGGACGGTGACGGTGGTGGCATTGCTGAAGCGATAGTTCAGGCCGGACCCCGCCAGCAGCCTGGCAAGCGCCTGCTGCACCGTCAGCGAACCGCGAACCGGGCGACCGAGCGCTCTGATGGGATTGTTCTCGCGGAAGACCACGGAAAGACCCGAGATGCGCCCGATCTCGTTCAGTGCCTGGGGGATCGGCCGCGCCGGAATGTTGAAGCTGAAACGCTGTCCCGCGGGCTGTTCAGCCCGAGCCGTGGACACTCCCACGCTTGCCGCCGTCGCAGCCAACAGCATGGCGGCCGCCATACTCCCGGCCACACGCCTCACGCCATGCCTACTCATCGCAACCTGTCCCCTCGATCATCGATCACCGGCAAACCGCGGTCTCGGCACCTGCGGATTACCAGCCTCCATGGTCTTCACGTTCGAGGGAGGGGCTCACTGAACCCCTTGGCGAAGATTTTTGTTGCCGCAGGAGATCTGGAACCGAAGTCGATCGGGACAGGCGTCGCTTCTATTAAGGTGCGCTACGCCAACCAATTCTCAAGGACGAGGTGGGGAATGCGTGCGAACTCGTCGATATTGGCCGTGACCAGAGGTATTCCCGCCGCGGAGGCATGGGCGGCGATCAACAAATCATTGGGACCAATCGGGGTGCCTGCCCGTTCGAGGGCAGCTCGAATATCGGCATATTTACCGTCGGCCGGCACATCGAAGGCCAGGATCGTCAATCGTTGCAGGATGGCTTCGACACGTTCCTGCAACCTACCCGAGCCGCGCTTGACGGCTCCAAACCGCAGCTCGCAGGCGGTTATGATACTGACGGCGAGGCCGTGATCACCGATCCCGGCGATGTGCCGGGCGGCTTTCCCATCCGGATGGCGAATGAGATCGGATACGATATTGGTGTCGAGCATGTAGCGCGCATTGCTCAAAGCTCGATATCCTTGAGGGGCAACAAGCCCTTGTCCACATCGGGAAAGTCGTCCTCCTTGCCCAAAGGCGGCTCTTTGACCCAGCCAGAGAGCAATGTCAGCAGGTCATTGCCATCTGTCGGGACCGGCTCGAGAATCAGCCTGTCGCCATCGCGGGTGATCCGCACGCGATCCCCGGGCAGCGCGAACTCAGCCGGGATCCGTACAGCCTGGCTGCGGTTGTTGCGAAAGAGTTTGACCTGCTTCGACGGTGGTGAGGTGAGCGGATGCGCCATACCAGGATCCTCATGCATATGCCATGTATATGCCGGAAACTTGATGGGCGCAAATCAGACTTCGGTGCACTTGTCGTCGCAATAGCAGACCACGTCCTCACGGCCGGATGAACACGACGAGGCCGCCGGGAAGGGTAGTCATCTGAAAGCCGACGCTGGTCTGCAGGGACTGCAGCGCCGCGTCCGTGTCGGCCAGGCTGAAGCTGCCGGTGACGAGCTGGTCGCCCAGGCCCGCACCGGTGACGACGATCCTTCCCTGGCGATAACGCGCGATTTCCTCGATGACTTCGGACAGCCTGGCCCGGTAGAAGACATAGCGTCCCTTGCGCCAGGCCAGCGCATCCTTGAGATCGACCTGTTCGATCTCTCCAAGCCCTTGCCTGTCGAAACGAAGGCGCTGGCCCGGCGCGTCCAGCAGGGCTTCGCCGAGATGCTCGGCCTTGACGGCCACCTTGCCGCTCTCGAGCGTGACGACAGTGCCGTCGTCCCCGAGATTGACGTCGAACCGGGTGCCGATGTCCCTGATGTCGCCATCCGGCACGCGCACGACGAAAGGAGCCTTGCCGGGCGCGACGTCGAAGGAAGCGGTGCCGCGCACGAGCCTCACCTGTCTTTCGGTCTTGTCGAAAGCTTCGTCGAGCGCACTGTCGGCGTCGAGAAGCACTTTCGAGCCATCGGACAGCGTGACGGTGCGCCGTTCGCCACGGCCGGTACTGTGATCGGCCATCAGTTTCTGCAGCAAATGGGGGTTCTGCAGCCAGAGGACGCCGCCCAGGCCGAGGGCCAGCACCAGGGTCGCCGCCGATAGCCGCCGGAAGTTGCGGTGCTGGCGCCGACTCCTGTCGACGGCGTGAAGATAGGGCGCGAGCGCTTCATTTTCGCGAGTGGCAAGTTGGCGAGCGGGCTGCTCGGCGGCGCTCCAGACTTGCTCCATCCTGCGAAGGGCGTCGGCATGAGCGGGATTGGCGCCAAGCCAGCTCTCGAACGCTGCCTGCTCGGCCCGCGACAACCCGCCGAGGCGTCGAACGAACCAGTCTCTGGCCTCCTGTTCGACATCCGCTGGGGAGGATTGGGGGGGCGCCATGATCTGTGGCCTCGAAAACCGCTTTTTCGTCTATGGCACCGTGCGATAGAGAATCGGCACACTATAACCCGACTGCGCCGGGCGTGCCTGCCACACGATGCCCGCCGGCACGTTCGCCGGGGACGAGCGTCTTTGGGGGGATGGGCGGTGGTGGCCTCAGGCTCCTTGCGCGGATCCGCCATCGGTTGGTGTGCATGCGGCGAGCGCTCGCGCCATGTGCTTTGCCACCGTGCGCTCCGATATGCCCAGGGTCGTGGCGATCTCCACGAAACTATGTCCGTGAATACGGTTCAGCAGGAAAATGTGCCGTGTCTGCCGGGGAAGCGCCGCGATCGTATCCTGAAGGGATTGCAGGTTCTGGCGGGCCGACAGGATTTCGAACGGCGTTGCGGGGGAGGCCGCATACTGGGTCGACAGCGTGTCTTCCTGCAGCCGCTCGCGCCTGGATTCCGACCTCAAATGATCGATCGCCGCATTCCGTGCGCAACGGGTCAGGAAGGCTGAAGCGTTGCCGGTCGTGTCGCTGGTGCGCTCCCAGATCCGCAGGAACATGTCCTGGATGAGATCGAGCGCCGCATCCCGGCTCCTGACTTTGCGCCGGAGCGTCCGCTCCAGGCGAGGCCGCTCCGCGGCATAAAGAGTTTCGATGTCGTGGCTGCGGCTGTTCATGGGGCGAATTCTGTGGGCAGGCGGCGATGACCGGGCAAGTGGCCAAGCATTATCCAGAAAAGCAGCGATACTCAATGAAAATGATTTATATCTATTCTAATTTGTACAAATTGTTAGAATGATATAAATATAAGAATTAGTATTTATTAAGAAAATATCGAAAAATATAGTAATTTTACACTGTTTTCTGGTGCGAGCACGATGGCGGGCGCTCATCCCGCTGGTACTCGGCCATGTCGGCCTGCAGAAACACGCATTTAGACGGAAACGTTTGTTTGCTTTGGTTCGCCGTTCTGGCGCGTCCTTGCGATTTCCGTCGATTGCGGCAAATCGCAAGGACGCAAAGGCTGCTTCAGGCAAATTGCGCCCGGTGCAGCCGCCCATAGATTCCGGACTTGTCCAGCAGATCGCTATGGCGTCCCTGTTCGACGATGCCCCCGCCGTCCACGACGAGGATGCGATCGGCATTCTTGATCGTCGCCAGGCGATGCGCGATCACCAGGGTCGTGCGCCCCTTCGAAAGCTCGGCGAGAGCCTGCTGGATGGCGAGCTCCGTTTCGGTATCGAGCGCCGAGGTTGCCTCGTCGAGGATCAGGATCGGCGGGTTCTTCAGGAACATGCGGGCAATGGCGAGGCGCTGCTTCTGGCCACCCGACAGTTTGACGCCGCGTTCGCCGATGAGGGTGTCGAGGCCCTTGGGCAGCGCGGCGATCACGCCGTCGAGGCGGGCGCGGCGGGCTGCCTCGAGGATCTCGTCCTCACCCGCTTCAAGGCGGCCATAGGCAATGTTCTCGCGGATGGTGCCCCCGAACAGGAAGACGTCCTGCTGCACGATGCCGATCTGGCTGCGCAGGGAGCGTAGCGTCAGGTCGCGGATGTCGATGCCGTCGATGGTGATGGCGCCCTGGGTGACATCGTAGAAGCGGGGCAGGAGCGAGCAGATCGTGGTCTTGCCGGCGCCCGACGGCCCGACGAAGGCCACCGTCTCGCCGGCCGCGATCGACAAATCGAGATGGGAGAGGATCTGCCGGTCGGGTGTGTAGCCGAAGCCGACCTTTTCGTAACGGATGGCGCCGGTGAGCATCGGGGCCGGCCGGGCATCGGGGCGATCGGTGATATCAGGCCGGGTGTCGAGAAAGTCGAGATAGCGGCGGAAGCCGGCAATGCCCTTGGGATAGGTCTCGATCACCGCATTGATCTTCTCGATGGGACGGAAGAACACGCCGATCATCAGGAGGAAGCCGACGAAGCCGCCATGGCTGAGCTGGCCGGTCAGCACGAAATAGCTGCCGGCGATCATCACGGCGAGCTGGGTGAGCCGCATGCTCAGATAGCTCAGCGAGTTGGAGGCGGCCATCAGCCAATAGGCCTGCAGCTTGGTGCGGCGATAATCGTGATTGTCGCGCGAGAACAGGGCCCGCTCGTGGTCCTCATTGGCGAAAGCCTGCACCACCCGGATGCCGCCGACATTTTCTTCGATGCGGGTGTTGAAGCTGCCCACGCTGTCGTAGAGAGCACCCCAGTTCTTGGTCATGCGGCCGCCGTAGCGCAGTGTCACCCAGGCCGTCACGGGCACGACCATGGCCGTGATGAGGGTGAGCTCGACATGCAGAGAGAACATCAGGAGGAAAGCGCCGGCCAGCGTCATCACCGCGATGAACAGATCCTCCGGCCCGTGATGGGCGATCTCGCCAATCTCCTCGAGATCCTTGGTGAGCCGCGCGACGAGATGGCCGGTCTTGTTGTTGTCGAAGAACCCGAAGGACAGTTTCTGCAGATGGTCGAACGCCTTGCGTCGCAGCTCGGTCTCGATGTTGATGCCGAGCATGTGGCCCCAATAGGTCACGATCGCCATCAGGCCGGTATTGACGATGTAGACGGCCAGAAGGCCGACACAGGCCAGGGTGATCAGATGCCACTGGCCGGATGGCAGCAGCGTATCGATGAAGATCTTGATCGCGACGGGAAAGCCGAGTTCGAACAAGCCGGAAGCGATCGCGCAGGAAAAGTCCAGCAGGAACAGGCCGCGATGGGGCAAATAATAGGCGGCAAAGCGTTTCAGTAAGGCCATGGTGATCAAGCAACAACGAATGAATGGACGTCGAGAAGGCCGCCGGGGCTCTCCTCGCAAGGCAAGAACATATCAAGCAGCCAGAGCAAAGTGCATTCCTAGCTGAACGTACTTTGCTCCGGCTCTTTGTTTCCAAGCCAATCCAACGGATTGGCCCGAGCGTCTTTGCAATTCTAGGTGGTTCCGTCAAATCGCAAAATGCTTTGGCAGCATATACACCTCGTGCCAGGGAGGGGCCATCGCCACCATTGGGCTGTTCATCGTCTTCAACCCTTCAATGAGCCCTGCGCCCGAGCTGCCAGATCAGATAGGGCAGCCCGATCAGGGCCGCCACGATGCCGGTCGGCAATTCACGGGGCGCGATCACTGTGCGCGCCAGGGCATCGGCGACGACCATGACCAGCGCACCGATCAGCACTGAACCGAGGATTTGCGACCAGGCCCGGCGCAAGCCGAGCAGGCGCGCCATATGGGGCCCGGCCAGGCCGACGAAGGTGAGCGGACCCGTGGCCATGACCGCGACCGAAGTCAGCAGCGCGGCCATGCCCAGTATCGACAGCCGGCTGGTGTGGACCGGCAGTCCGAGAGCCCTGGCCGTGACAGGACCCATCGGCACGATGTCGAGCCATCGCGTCAGCGCCAGGGCGGCCGGCAGCATCAGGGCGGCAAAGGCCGCTGTCGTCAGCACTTTGGTCCAATCGGCATAATAGGTCGATCCGGCCATCCAGGCGAGGACTTGCGGCGCACGGGGATCGCCCAGAGCGAGAAAGGCGACGATGATGACGTCGAGCAGCGCTGAGAGGGCGAGGCCGGTGAGCAGGACCTGGTCGGGGGCAAAGCCGCTGCGCCGGCCGACCGTCAGCACCAGGAAGAGCGCGAGGAAGCCGCCGGCTGCACCGGCAGCCGTATGAGCAGCCAAGCCGGTCGTCTGGCCGAGCATCATCGCAAGGGCCATGCCGAAGGCAACGCCGGTACCGATACCGAGAACCTCGGGCGCGGCCAGCGGATTGCCCGATATCCGCTGCAGCAGCAGGCCCGCGGTGGCGAGCATGGCGCCGGCCAGCGCGGCGATCGCGGCGCGTGGCGCCCGCCAGGGCTCGACCATGGCGAAGTCGGCGGGCGAGATCAGCCGCCAACCGGCGCTGCCATGGCCGATCAGCAGGGCGCCGATCGCTGCAAGGACGAACAGCACGGCAAGGATGGGCAGGAGCCGGGTCCGATCGTGCGTGCCCGTGGCCAGGGAACGCTGCGTGGAGGGCGGCTCGGTGCGGCGCAGCCGCGGCAGAAGCCAGAGCAGGAGCGGTGCCCCCAGCAGGGCAGTTGCCGCGCCCGTTGGCAGGTCGATGATGCCTGCGGCTTCCAGCAGTCCGACGATGGCGTCGACAGCCAGCACAAGCAGGGCACCGGTCAACGGCGCCAGGATCAGCCGGGCGGTGAAACGGCGGGCCCCCGACAGGCGTGCGATCTGCGGTGCCGCCAGCCCGACGAAGCCGATCACCCCGACATGGGCCGTGATCACGGCCGTGAGCAGGGCGGCGATGAGGAGGCCGGCGCCGCGCACCAGGCTGAGCGGTACGCCCAGGGCACGGGCATTTTCCTCATCCAGGGCGAGCAGTTCGAAGGGGCGGCCCAACAGAGCGGCCAGGAGATAGAGCAGGCCGATGGCGGGCGCGAGCGCCGCCGGCGCCATCCAGTCCTGCTGCGCCAGCGAGCCGCCGCCCCACAGGAAGAGGATGGCGACATATTCCTGGTTGAGAAGGCGCAACGCGATGGTGAGGGCACCGCAGAACAAGCCCGCCACCAGGCCGGCCAGCACCAGGGCGACGGACGAGAAGTGGTTACGCGCCGCACAAACCATCACGAAGCCCAGGGCCAGCAGCGTGCCGGCCAGGGCGATCGTCGGGCGTCCGAGCACGAGCAGGCCGGGGGCCGCGACGAGGACGACGGTCAAGGCGAGCTGCGAACCGGCTTCCAGGCCCAGCGTGGTGGGCGAGGCCAGCGGATTGCGCAGGGTCTGTTGCAGCAGGAGGCCGGCCAGGCCCAGCCCCGCACCGGCCAGCAGCGCGGTGAGTGCGCGGGGCAGGGCGGAGAAATGAAAGACGAGCTGCTGCGGATCGTCGAGCCGGGGATGGAGCGCGGCGCCCCACCATTGCAGGGCCGGCAATTGCGTCGTCCAGCACCAGGCGGTCAGCATGACGGCCAGCAGGCCCAGGACCGCGTAGGCAAACAGGGGGCGGCGCGCGTCAGAACCGGGCATTGCCGCCATCCGCCGCGCTGTTTTTGCTGAAGGCATCGACCAGAAGATGGGCAAAGCGCTGCGCTGCCGTGAGATCGCCGAAGGGCCAGGTCGCGGCGAGACGCTTTACGCGGCCCTGCCTTACCGCAGGCAGATTGCCCCACAGGCTGTCCGTATTGGGCGCGAGGCTTGCTTCGGAGGGCAATGGATCGACCACCACGATCTCGGCATCGGCAAAGGCGGCGAGCCTCTCCACGCCCACCAGGGCAAAGCCCCAGCCATTGGTCGGCGCGCTCCAGGCATTGGTGAGGCCGAGCCGTTGCAGCGCACCACCGAACAGGCTGGCGGGGCCGTAGACGCGCACGAAGCGCTTGTCGAGAAACTGGATGACGAGCAGGCGGGGCATGGCCGTACCCGTGAGACGTTGGCGCAGGCTCGCAAACTCGGTTTCGGCCTGCGTGATGACAGCCCGCCCCTGTGCCTCCCGCCCCACTATCTTGGCCAGCGCTTCGAGCTCGGCTTCGGCATGGCGAAGGGGATCGCCCGTTCCGGAGTAGACGGCCACCTCCCGGGTCGGTGCGATGCGTTGCAGCGAGGGGCGCGCGGCAGCGCCGAGCGGGCTGACGATGATGAGGTCCGGCTTGAGGGCTGCGATGGTCTCCAGGCTGGGTGTATCGCGAAGGCCGACATCCGGCGTTCCCCGCGGCAGAGCCGGTTCACCCACCCAGATGCGATAGAGATCGGCATCGCCCACGCCGATGGGATTGATGCCCAATGACCTCACCATGGCTGTCGCCGTCCAGTCCAGGACCACGAGGCGCTCGGGGCATGAGGCAGATTGGGCCCGTGCAACTCCCCCGGCGAACACCAGGCTTGTGAGGATGGCGACACCGAGGCGCCGGGCCGTCCGCTGAAAGGCGGCAAGCGATTTCACGGCGCCTCCGCGCGCAGAAGGAACTGATGTATTGGCGAACCGTGATCGGACGAGAGCGTCCATCGCAATGAAAGGAACTCAATTTTGATCGCGGTGGCTTATGGCACCTGAAGTATATCTATTGCAACAAAGAACATTCCATTGCCCGTGCAGTTTAGAATTTTTATAATTTGTGCAGTCAATAACAAGTATAAATGAATATATATCTGAGTAATGCTATTATAAGTTTGTTTACATGGCAAAGTCCGTTGGTCTAAACGTCTGCGCAATGGCGTTGCGGGCGGTTGACGCTGCGCGATATTATTTTTCATGGGATGGCAGAGGTGATGAACCGGCGGGTTGGAGTTTGCGTCAGGCTGTCCATGGGGACGGCATCGGGCCTGTTGATGCTGGCCGCGGCGACGGCCGCGTGGGCACAGGTGGGGAGCAATGGTGGAACGATCGCGCTCGATCCCGTCGTCGTCAGCGGCGGAACCGGCACGGGGCCGGTGACGGGCTATGTCGCGAAGAAGACCACGGCCGGCTCCAAGACCGACACGCCGATCGAAAAGATTCCGCAATCGGTGACCGTGATCGGCCGCGACCAGCTGGAGGCCCGGCAGCCCCAGAAACTTGACGAAGTCTTCTACTACACCCCCGGCGTGACGGGTGCGCCCTATGGCTACGACCCTCGCACCAATTGGGTGTTCATCCGTGGTTTCGATGCCAGCCAGACCGGCATCTTCCTCGACGGCCTACCGCTCTACCAATATGCCTTTGGCAGTTTTTATGTCGACCCCTATGCTCTGGAGCGTGTGGAAGTGCTGCGTGGCCCTTCCTCGACGCTCTATGGCGGGGGCAATCTCGGCGGTATTCTCAACCTTGTCTCCAAGCGGCCGACCGATGAGCCGCTGCACCGGATCGAGGCGGGCATCAACAGCTGGGGCCAGGCCAGCACGGGCTTCGATTTCGGCGGCAAGATCGACGAGGCCGGCGTGTGGACCTATCGCCTGACGGGCCGGATCGCGGGCGGGCGTTATGAAACCGACAAGGCCAAGGGATTCCAGGGCTTCATCGCCCCGGCCCTGACCTACAAGCCCAATGATGCGACCAGCCTCACACTGCTGGCCAACTACACCAATATGGATCTCGACCATACGGGCGGCTTCCTGCCCTATTACGGCACGGTGAAGCCGACGCGCTTCGGGCGCATCCCTCGCGATTTCTATTCCGCCGAACCCTCGGAGGACCTGTATCGTCGTTCGCAGGCGATGATCGGTTACGAGTTCAAGCATGATTTCAACGATGCGTGGACCTTTAGCCAGAACGTGCGCTACGCCTATCTCGATACGCGCGAGCGCTATGCCTACCCCTATGGCTACTACAATCCCGATGCCGACTATGGCGGAGGAAACCCGCTTCCGCTGACCCCCGGCAATGAGCTTTACCGCACCGGCTTTGCGCACCACACCACGGTCAACACCTTCTCGGCCGACAATCAGCTCGAAGGCCGGTTCGATACCGGGCCGCTGGCGCATGACCTGCTGTTTGGCCTCGATTACAAATACTATGCCATCAACCAGATGCAGGGATTGTTCAACGCCACGCCCATCAGTCCCACCGATCCGGTCTATGGCACGCCGCAGGGCGGGGTCGTCACGCCCTATCTGCGCCAGAAATACACCATGCATCAGCTTGGCGCCTATTTGCAGGACCAGATCAGTTTCGCCGACAATTGGCTGCTGACCCTGAACGGGCGCTATGACCGAGTCTGGACTGATAGTACCGCCTCGGTCGGCAAGGCCAATTTCAATGGCGTCGAGGGTGCCTTCAGCGGCCGCGCCGGCCTTTCCTACGCCTTCGCCAACGGCATCACGCCCTATGTCTCGGTTGCCCGCGGCTTCAACCCGGTGATCGGATCGAATTTTGCGGGCAGTCCCTTCAAGGCGGAGACCGGCGTCCAATATGAAGCCGGCGTGAAATATCGACCGACCTTCTTCGACGGCCTGATCACCGCGGCTTATTACGACCTCACCAAGCAGAATGTGGTGACGCCGGATACGGCGCATCCCTTCTTCAGCAACCAGCTCGGCGAGGTGCGCTCGCGCGGCGTCGAAGTCGAGGTGCAGGCCAACGTCACCGATGCCCTCAAGATGACGGCTGCCTTCAGCGCCTCGCAGATCCGCATCGAGAAGGACACGGATGCAACCGTGGTCGGAAAACGGCCGAACGTGGTGCCGGAAACCACTGCCTCGCTGTGGGCCGACTACACCTTCCAGGAGGGGCTGCTGCAGAATCTCGGCTTGCAGGGCGGCATTCGCTATATCGGCTCGTCCTATGCCGACAACCAGAACCTCTACAAGGTGCCGGCCGTCACCCTTGTCGATCTCGGCATGCACTACAAATACAAGGCATGGGACTTCGCCCTCAACGTGAACAATGTCTTCAACAAGCGTTACGTTGCAGGCTGTTCCGGCATCTATAGCTGCAACTACGGCGCGGGCCGCGTCGCAACCTTGAAGGCCAGCTACACATGGTAGATCTCCGCCGCAACGGGCCGCTGATGGCCATGATTTCGTTTGCCCTGCTGGCACCGGCCCAAGCCTTCGCCCAGGATGCTCAGCCGGCGGCGGCGACCCCGCCGGCCGGCGGCGATGTAGCCGCTACCGCGGCCAGCATTCTGCCGCATGACCTGTCGCCCTGGGGCATGTTCATGCAGGCCGACGTGGTGGTGAAGGGCGTGATGATCGGCCTCGCCTTCGCCTCCCTGGTGACCTGGACGATCTGGCTGGCCAAGGGCATCGAGCTGCTCGCGGCCAAGCGCCGGGCGCAGGCGGCGGCGCGTTTGCTCGAAACCGCCGAGAGCCTGGAGGCCGCGTCCCAGTCCATCGGCGCCCGCCAGTCCGGGAAGGGCGCTGTCGCCGACCTCGTGACGGCCGCCAACCGCGAATTGTTGCGCTCGGACGATTTGCCGGCCGAGGGCATCAAGGAGCGACTGGCGATCGCACTCGCCCGCATCGAGGCGCGCGCCGGCCGTTCGATGACGCGCGGCACCGGCCTGCTCGCCACCATCGGCGCAACAGCTCCGTTCGTAGGCCTGTTCGGCACGGTCTGGGGTATCATGAACTCCTTCATCGGCATCTCGCAGTCGCACACCACCAACCTGGCGGTGGTGGCCCCCGGTATTGCCGAAGCCTTGCTCGCCACCGCCATCGGTCTTGTCGCCGCCATTCCGGCCGTGATCATCTACAACGTCTTCGCCCGCGCCATTGCCGGCTACCGTGCCTTGCTTTCGGACGCCTCGGGCGAGGTGCTGCAGCATGTCTCGCGCGATCTGGAGCGTTTGGAGCGGGATGGCAATGCCGCCCCRGTCCGAGCGCTGGCATCCGCGCGGACGCAGACGGCGGGCTGACGGGATGGGTGTCTCCCTCAAGGATCCACAGGACGGCGACCTGTCGGAAGTCTCCGACATCAATGTCACGCCGTTCATCGACGTCATCCTGGTGCTGCTGATCATCTTCATGGTGGCGGCCCCGCTCTCCACCGTCGATGTCGCCGTCGACCTGCCCGTCTCCAACGCCAAGGTGCAGCCGCGCCCGGACAAGCCGGTCTTCCTCACCGTGAAGAAGGATCTGAGCCTGGCACTCGGTGAAAACAGTGTGCCGCGCGAGCAGATTCAGCCCGCCATCGACCAGCTCACAGGGGCGGACCGCGAGCAGCGTGTGTTCCTGCGCGCCGACGGGGGTGTCGCCTATCGCGACATCATGGGCGTGATGAATCTCCTGCGCAATGCCGGCTATCTCAAGATCGCCCTGGTCGGTCTCGAAGATACCGGCCAGGCCACGAATACGGTCGCCGTGCCCCCGCAATGAACGAGCAGGCGCGTTTCACCAGGTTGGCCAGCAAGGCCTTGTCCCTGCCCAACGTCGCCTTGTGGACGGCAGCGGCGGCCGTGATGCTGCTCGTGCATGGCGCTGGCATCTGGGTGGCCCGCGACTGGCACCCGATCGGGCCGCCTCCCGTCGGTAATCCCGAGCCGGCCATCGAGTTCGATCTGACCCCGCCCACCACCTTGCCTGAAGCGCCACCCCAGGAGGCCGTGAAAGAGATCGTGCCCGATCAGGCGCAGGACACGCTGCCCGACACCGTCCAGCCGCCCGAGCCCGAGCCCGTCGAGCCGCAGACCCAGCCGGTCGAACCCGCGCCGGTGGAGCCTCAGGATGTTCCGGTGCAGACGCCGCCCGAGCTCGAGCCGGTACAGCCGGAAACGGTGGAACCCATCACGCCGCCGGAGCCTGTACCGGAGGTGGTGCCTGACTTGCCGACGAAGGATAAGGCCGAGGTGATCCTGCCGGCCGAGCCCAAGCCACAGCCCAAGTCGAAGAAAGAGAAGAAGCCGGCGCCCCGTAAACAACCGGAGCGGCAGCGCGAGGTCGTGCAGCCCAGGCCGGCCATCGTCGCGCCCCGCCAGCAGGCGGCTCAGGCCACAGCGCCGCGCCAGCCGGGTTCGGCAACGGGCGACGAGCTCGCGGCTTGGGTGAGCGCTGTGAATGCGCGAGTGAAGCGGGCAGCCAACTCCATATCCGTGAACGGGAAAGGTAAAGTCCGCGTAGCCTTCTCAGTCAGCGCAAGCGGGCAGGTTTCTTCTCCCCGTGTTGTCAGCTCGAGCGGCAATCCAAGTGTCGATGCCGGCGGCCTCAGCGCTATTCGCCGGCTTGGCTCGCTGCCGCCGCCGCCGGGCGGTGCGAAAACTCCCACCTTACCCATTACATTCGAGTGACGCATGCCGATGCATATGACCGCTCCGCACGAGAACACACCGGTTCCGGTACCGGTTCTGCCAGATACACCGCTGTTCGCGCTCGAAGAGGTCAGCTTCGCCATCCCTGGACGCGTCCTGCTGCAGCCCCTGACCCTGTCGCTGGCACCGGGCCGGGTGATCGGGCTGGTCGGCCATAACGGCTCGGGCAAGTCGACTTTGGTCAAGATTCTGGCGCGCCAGCAGGCGCCGACCTCGGGTTCCGTGCGGTTTGGCGGGACACCGCTCTCCGACTGGGGCGAGCGGGCCTTTGCGCGCCAGGTCGCCTATCTGCCGCAGCATATTCCGCCGGCGACCAGCCTGCTGTCCAAGGAACTCGTCGCCCTCGGGCGCTATCCCTGGCACGGACCGTTCGGGCGCTTCGGCAAGACCGACTCCGAGAAGGTCGCCGAGGCCATGAAGCTGGCCGATGTCGGCCCCTTCGCCGACCGCCTCGTCGATACCCTGTCGGGGGGCGAACGCCAGCGCGTCTGGCTGTCCATGCTGATGGCGCAGGATACGCGCTGCCTGCTGCTCGACGAGCCGATCTCGGCGCTGGACATCGCCCATCAGGTCGATGTGCTGGCCCTGGTCCAGCGCCTGTCGCGGGAGCGTGGCATCGGCGTCATCGTGGTGCTGCACGACGTCAACATGGCCGCGCGCTATTGCGACGAGCTGGTCGCGCTGCATGGCGGCCGCCTGATCGCCCGCGGCACGCCTGCCGAGATCATGACGCCCGCCTGCCTCAAGTCCATCTATGGCATCGAGATGGGCGTGATACCCCATCCCGAGAGCGGGGGGCCGGTGAGCTTCGTGCTGTAACGGCCGATGGCGGCGGACGTCAGGCTGCGGCCTTGGCCATGCGAGCCTCGAACACGAAGCCGAGGAAATTCAGCAGGATCTGTGCCGCCAGGATCGCGGTGCCCCCGGTATGGTCGTAATCGGGTGCGACTTCGACCAGGTCCATCCCCACCACCTCGTTGCGGCGCGCCAGCGCCTGCAGCATTTCCAGCACCTCGTAATAGAGGAAGCCGCCATGCGAAGGCGTGCCGGTTCCCGGGGCGATGGAGGGGCAGAAGCCGTCAATGTCGAGGGTGACATAGACGCGCGCGCCCGCCGGGATCCGATCGATCACGCCCTTGGCGCCGAGTGCACGCATCTGGCGCACCGACAAGATGTCCGAGCCCATGCGGCGGGCGTCGTCATAGCCCTCCTTGGCGGTGGAAGAGACGTTGCGGATGCCGACCTGGGTGAGGCCGCTGACATAGGCCTTCTCGGCGGCACGGCGCATGGGATTGCCATGGCCGTAGCGCACGCCGTGGCGCTCGTCGACGAAGTCGAGATGGGCGTCGATCTGGAGAATGTGGATGTTGCCGCGACCCGCGAAGGCGTCGATGCAGGGAATGTTGACGGAGTGGTCGCCGCCGATCACCACCGGAAGTGCCCCCGCATCGAGGATGGCGCCGACGCCAGCCTTGATGTTGGCATGGCTCCTTTGCGTGTCGGTGTGAACGATATCGGCATCGCCGATATCGACCATCCTCACCGAGGCGGGCAGATAAATGCGGTCGTCCTCGTGGTCATAGGCACCGGCATGGCCGAAGCTGAATAGGGTGGAGGCTTCGCGCACCGCTCGGGGCCCGAAGCGCGCACCGGCACGGAACTGGGTGCCGAAGTCGAAGGGGGCGCCGAGAATGGCGACGTCGGCGTCGATGTGGCGCCAATCGGCGATATAGGGGCGCTTTGCGAAGGTGGAGATGCCGACGAAGGGCAGGTTCAGCCGCCCGGCTTCGTAGGAGTGTTCGCTCATTATCGATCCTTGCAGTGTTCAGGTGATGGGATGGGCTGCGCCGCGCTGCCTCTAATCGTCGTCGAGGGTGGAGCCGGCGCGGCCGGCCGTCGTCATGGCGATGGCGGCGAGGGTCACCAAGGCGGCGGCCACCAGGAACCAGGCCGGCGCGAGCTTGCTGCCGCTCGCCCCGATCAGCCAGGTGGCGATCAGGGGAGCGGTGCCGCCGAACAGGGCGTTCGCCGCGTTGAAGCTGAGGGCGAAGCCCGAATAGCGCACGCGTGTGGGGAACAATTCGCACAACAGGGTCGGCAGCGTGCCGCCATTCATGGCGAGCAGCGCGCCGAACAGGGACCAGATGCCCAGAATGGCCAGGAAGCCGCCGCTGCCAAGGCCGGTGAAGGCGACGGATGACAGCACCATGAACAGTGGCACGGTGAGGACGGCGAAGAGCAGCGAGCAGGCGATCAGGACCGCCTTGCGGCCGAGGCGGTCCGACAGGGCGCCCATCACGAAGATCGAGGCGAGATAGACCGTCAGCGCGATGGTCGAGCCGAGAAAGGCGGCGGTTTCGCTGATGCCGAGCTCGGTCGCCAGATAGGTCGGCATGTAGCTGAGCACGAGATAGAAGCCGACGGCGTTGAGCAGCGTGCCGCCGAAGGCGATCAGCACTTGGCGGCGGTGCTTGCCGAGGAGCTCGAGCACCGGTGCCGGCGGCACGTGATGGGCGGCCTCCAGGGACTTGAAGTGTCGCGTCTCCTCGAGCCGGCGGCGGATGAAGACGCCGACATAGCCGAAGGGCAGGGCCAAGAGAAAGGGCAGGCGCCAGCCCCATTCCTGCAATTGCTCGGTGGTCAGCAGCGCGTGGAGCAGGGCGACGAAGAGGGAGGCGGCAAGCAGGCCCGCCGCCTCGCCGGCCGGCACCAGGCAGGTATAGATGCCGCGCTTGCGGTCCGGCGCGTGCTCGGCGAGAAACGAGGCGGCTCCGGCATATTCGCCCGAGGCGGCGAAGCCCTGCACGAGGCGGGTGAGCAGGAGCAGCACCGGTGCGGCCAGGCCGGCCGTCTGGTAGGACGGCAGAAAGGCGATGACGAAGGTGGCTGACGACATGATGAAGATCGACAGCGTCAGGGTCGATTTACGGCCGAACTTGTCGCCGAAATGGCCCCAGATCACACCGCCGATCGGGCGGACGATGAAGGACAGGGCGAAGACGCCATAGGTGGCCATCAGGGCGCTGCGCGTGTCGGTCGCCGGGAAGAACACCACGGCGATCACCGTCGCCAGGAAGCCATAGACCGCGTAGTCGAACCATTCGACGAAAGTGCCGATGAAGCTGGCAAAGGCGGCGCGGCGCAGGATCGTGTTCGATGCGGCCGGCTGCTGGCCGGCCTCCAATATGGCCGATGGCGCGGCGGCCGGGTGCGGATTGCTCATGCGGACGTTTCCCCTCTTGGATGAATCTCGGTCATCAAGCTGTCGTCCTGGCCGGTGTCGGTGTTGCTGCCTTCTGCGGGCGTGATGGCGGCCGGACGATTGGCCCGGGACCATGCCGCAACCGGAAGCATTCGTATTTCGAAACTTTCTAATTCTTACATCGGAAAATTTGATGTAATTTACCCCTGTCGAACATTGGCCGGCGTGCGAGGACGATGCGGATCAGCGATTACATGGTGCGGAACCTGCGCACCTTTTGCGCGGTGGTGGAGCATGGCGGCTTTGGCGGGGCCCAGGCCGTTCTAGGCGCGGGCCAGTCGGTGATCTCCACCCATCTCAAGGATCTCGAACTCGCTCTAGGCTTTACGCTGTGCCAGCGTGGGCGCGGCGGCTTCTCGCTGACTCCGAAGGGCGAGGCGGTCTATCATGAAGCCAAGCGTATGCTGGGGTCGCTCGAGACCTGCGAGGCCAATCTCGGCGTGCTGCGCAAGATCCTCACCGGCCATTTGCGGGTGGGTATCGTCGACAGCGAGGCCGATAATCCCGATCTGCCGGTGCATCGGGCGGTGCAGCGTTTTTTCGAGCGCGAGCAGCAGGTTCGGCTGAGCCTGGAGGTTGGCACGCCCGAGGCGCTGAGCAAGGGGCTGCAGAACGGGGACATCCATGTCGCCATCGGCCCCTTTCCAAACCGCCAGGCCAATATCGATTACGCGCCCGTCTATGTGGAGGAACACGCCCTCTATTGCGGACACACCCATCCGCTCTTTGCCGGCGATGCGGCCGAAATCACGCCCGCCGTGATCGCCCGCCACCCGATGACCGTCCGCCCCTATTTGCATCGGGCCGAACTCGCCGCCCTGCAGGATCCCCTGATCACGGCTTCGGTCTCGAACATGGAGGCGCAGGCCGTGCTGATCCGCAGCGGCTGCTTCCTCGGTTTCCTGCCGGTTCATTTCGCCCGCAAATGGGTCGAACGGGACGAGATGCGGGCTCTCGACGGGCCCGGCCTGGTCTGGCGATCGCAATTTTATATCGCTTTGCGCGTGCAGCCCGAACCGACCGAAGTGGCACGTCAGTTCACGCGCGATCTTGCGGCGACCTTGGGATCCTCCGAGGCGGGATAAGAGCTCAGATAACGTTTTTCCATCAAATGAGTAACGGTACCGATAGTCGATCGTGCCGCAGGGAAAGTTGATCGATTTTGCGGCGATTGAAATGTCAGAAATCAGATTGACGGGAGCCATCGACAAACGCCGATCAGGGTTAAAATAGACCTATGCAATACGCTCGCCATGATTGCGACCGAATCATTACTTAGCGGTAATCTGGCAAACGGAGACCGATCTATGAACAAAATTCTGATCACAGTTTTGGCGGGCGCCGTCGCTATGTCGGTGGCTGGATGTGCGTCGGACAATCCCGGCGACCGGGCGGTTGGTGGCGGCGTGCTGGGCGGCGTGGCCGGTGCGGCCATTGGCGCCGGTGTCTCGAAGAACAAGGGGCGTGGTGCCCTCATCGGCGGCGCCATCGGCGCGGCGGGTGGCGCTGCCGTCGGCGCGGCCACCACCCCGAGCCGTGAGCCCGAGCCGGGTTATGACGGCTATGGCGGCGGTCAGCGCCAATGCGCCCAGGTCGGCTATGATTCCTACGGCAACCGGGTTTGCACGGCCTATTACTGAGAAAGCCCATGAGGGGGATGGGGATGTCCCATCCGCAAAATAGTGGCCGGCCCTTTTGGCCGGCTCGCCCTCTGATCTGGCTCCGGGATCTGCTACCCGCGATGAGATCTGCCGCGCGGGCCAGGGTTTCGGCGTCACAAACGATGCCCTGTCAGCTTCATTTCGTCCCCCCGGCATGTCCCGAAAGGGACCCAAACCAGGGCCTGGGCCGGCCTGTCTGCCTGCCGATCCTTGTTTTCGCCCATATCCGGTTTCACATCATTGGCGACAGGGCGGTGGGCCCCCGTGGAACACTTTCCGGTGATCGACGGCATAAGTCAGTACAGGGTCGAGACTTGCTTGGTCATCGGAAAGCCGAAAAGGCCCTTTAGCGCATAGACCCGGTCGTCGATCAGCGTTGGCCCGATCATGATCGAGGGGCCTTCGCATCAATTGCAGAAGGAACAGGGACCGCTTCGTGAATTGAAGCGGATATGGTGCTGGATGAAGGATGGATGGGTGCCCGGTGCACAAGGCGAACAAGGGAATGGCAACCCCGAAAATGGGGAAAGCTCTTCCGGCAGGGCGTGGCCTTGTTTTGATGGGCAGACATTCGATCGGATGCGCCGGCATGAGATTGCTTTTGAGCTGTGGCGAGATCAGGCACGGGAGCGGTCGCGCGGGATGGTTGACAGCTTGAGGGCTGTTCGCCGACAACTGCGGGCGAAACTTGCCGTTTTGCGAAAGTCTTGTTTCGCGGTGGCAAATCAGGCGGACGGGCACCAGCATTTGACCGCCTTCCTCCAGGCCCGGCTGGAAAAGGATCACGCCATGTCCGCCATCACGAATCTTCCGGGCTGACGGCATGCGAGGTGTCATTGGAGCGATCGCATTGTCGGCCATGATGCATTCAGGCATGGCTCTGGCCCAGGAAGTGAGACGCTCGGCCGTCGGCTATATGGACGTGACCTGCGACCGATGGACGGCGAGCGCCAATTCGACCCAAGGCACAGCCTATGCGGCCTGGGTTGCCGGTTTCTTGAGTGGGGCGAATCTGGCCGAGCGGGCGGAGGATTGGCTGATCGACGAGGACGGCACCTCGATTCGCCGCTGGATCGGTGAATATTGCAAGGCCCATCCTGTGGAGACGCTCGGGGCCGCCGCGGTGATGCTGCGCCAGGCGCTTCAGCAGCGCGCGCGGTGACGGCGGGGCCGGGTGCCTCGCGGGCGGCCTGCTTCGGCCCAGCTGATCCATTGCATCGGAAAACTCTAATTTGCCGCCGCTGCGGGCTCCCCGAAACTGAGCGACGATGTTCCAGGGCAAAGCGCCTTGGGAGGCATCGCGGCCCTCGCATCTGCCGGGTGGTGTGATCGCGGCCAACTGGAGCAAAGCGCGTTCATGGCTGAACGCTCGTTTGCTTCAGCTCTCTGTTTCGACGCGTCTTTGCGATTCTTGCCGCCTCCGTCAAATCGCAAAACGCTTTTGGGGAATTTCATGCGCGATCCACGCTACGATATTCTGTTCGAGCCGATGAAGATCGGCCCGGTGACGGCCAAGAATCGGTTCTACCAGGTCCCCCATTGCAATGGCGGCGGCTATCGCGATCCGTCTGCTGCCGCCGAAATGCGGCGGATCAAGTCGGAAGGAGGCTGGGGCGTCATCTTCACCGAGCAGACCGAGATGCATCACACCTCGGAGATCACGCCTTTCATCGAATTGCGTCTGTGGGACGACGCCGATATCCCCGCCTTGGCCAGGATGGCCGAGGCCATGCATGAGCATGGCGCCCTCGCCGGCATCCAGCTCGCCTATTCCGGTATCAATGGCCCCAATCTCTATACCAAGGAAGTCCCGCGTGGGCCCTCGGCTCTGCCGATTCGCACCTTCACCAATGATCCGGTCCAGGCCCGCGCCATGGACCGGCAGGATATCCGCGATCTCAGGCGCTGGCACCGCAACGCCTTCAGGCGGGCCAAGCAGGCGGGCTTCGATCTGGTCTGCCTCTATGGCGCACATGGCTTTGGCATCATCCAGCATTTCCTGTCGACGGCCACCAATCACAGAACGGACGAATATGGCGGCTCGCTGGAAAACCGCTCTCGGCTGATGCGCGAGTTGATCGAGGAGGGACGCGATGCCATCGGCGACAGCTGCGGTCTGACCTTGCGCATCTCGCTCGACGAGATGATCGGCGAGCTCGGTTTCGGCAATGCCGAGGTCCGCGACATGATCGAGATGCATGCCGACCTGCCCGACCTGTGGGACCTCGCCCATGGCGCCTGGGAGGATTGCTCCGGCCCTTCGCGCTTCAAGGAGGAGGCGGCGCAGGAAAGCTTGGTCGCCGGCATCAAGAAACTGACCTCCAAGCCCGTCGTCGGTGTCGGCCGCTTCACTTCGCCGGACGTGATGGCGCGGATGATCAGGTCCGGCACGCTCGATTTCATCGGCTGTGCCCGGCCTTCCATCGCCGACCCCTTCCTGCCCAGGAAGATCGAGGAGGGCCGGATCGAGGACATCCGCGAATGCATCGGCTGCAACATCTGCGTTACCGGCGACATGACGATGTCGATCTCGCGCTGCACCCAGAACCCCACCTTCATGGAGGAATGGCGCAAGGGCTGGCATCCCGAGCGCATGCAGGCCAAGGGAGCCAGCGAGAGCGTGCTGATCGTCGGCGCGGGCCCGGCCGGGCTGGAGGCGGCGCGCGCCTTGGGGATGCGGGGTTACAAGGTCGTGCTTGCAGAGGCCGGCACTGAACTCGGCGGCCGCGTGGCGCGGGAATGCAGATTGCCGGGCCTGTCGGCCTGGGGTCGCGTGCGCGATTATCGCCAGTACCAGCTCAGCCAGATGCCGAATGTCGATATCTATTTCGACAGTCTTATGTCGGTCGACGACATTCTCGGATTCGGTTTCGAACATGTCGCGCTCGCCACCGGCTCGACCTGGCGCCGGGACGGCGTGGCGCGTGCCCATGTCGTGCCGATGGCGATCGATGTCGCGATGCCGGTTTTCACGCCCGATGATGTGATGGAGGGCAGGCTGCCTGCCGGCAGGATCGTGCTGTTCGACGACGATCACTATTACATGGGCGGTGTGCTCGCCGAACTCCTGTCGCGCCAGGGCGCGCGGGTGACGCTGGTGACCCCTTCCGCCTATGTCTCCGATTGGACCCGCAATACGCTGGAGCAGGGCGCCATTCATCGCAGGCTTGCCGAGCACGGGGTCGAGATCGTGCTCAACCGGACGGTGGCGCGCATCGGCGCCGGCTGCGTGGTCACGGCCTGCAGCTATACCGGGGCCGAAGCCGAGCTGGCGGCCGATGCGGTCGTGCTCGTCACCGCTCGCCAGCAGGAGGATGGGCTGTGGCAGGCTCTCACGGCGCAGCAGGGCGAATGGGCCGATAGCGGCATCCGCAGCATCAAGGTGATCGGCGATGCCGAGGCGCCGGGCCCGATCGCCTGGGCGACCTATGCCGGACATCGCTTTGCGCGCGAATTGGACGAGCCCGATATCGGTGACGCCCTGCCGTTCCGGCGTGAAATAACCGCGCTCGCGCGAGCGTAGAAACACGATTCGAGTCAAGCTTTACGGGGGTGCAAAGCTTGCATGACGGTTCTGCAAAAAAGTGATGTTTCCAGTGTTGACATAGGCGTCTTGTGGCCTCTATACAGCGGCCATCGACGGACGGCGTTGCCGCGGATTGAGCGGCGGCGCTGACGTGTCGCTTCACGGACAAGGAGCTCTGGCTTAACCGGCCGATTGGCGGGGGTAGCGGAGTGTTCGCTGAA